>JBDHSK010000004.1:0-287037 GCA_039808025.1 Sphingomonadaceae bacterium
CCGAAGGTCTCGTTCGACTTGCATGTGTTAGGCATGCCGCCAGCGTTCGTTCTGAGCCAGGATCAAACTCTCAAGTTCATTTCCAGACATCACAGCGGAGGAATATCCACCATGACGCCCGTTTCAAGGAGCTTCATCTCTGCACAACGTCTACTGACTTTGTATAAAGACCAATCAAAGACTGGCCTCACAAGCGTATGCGTTGAGACATATAGACAAGCTTCATTACACGACACCCGGCCTTGAAGCCCGGGGCGTGGAACCGCCGTCCACATGTCCCTTCATATAAACAACCATGAGAAAGAGCGCACAAACCCTCACCGGACGGTTTATTTTCCGGCCAAACCTCTCGGCTTGTTGAAGGCTCAACACCATCAGCGGTTCCATATAGGAAGCTTTCCGGGAAAGGAAAGCCCGGCGAGGCTCCGAAGTGCCTGCCGTCGCTGTCGGCGTTGACTGTGGGGCGGCTTATGGCGACGGCCGCCCGACCCGTCAACAACTATTTTTCGGATTTCCGGCTGCAAGGCCAAAAAACCCTGGCGACACAGCGGTCGAAACCCGAACTGCCGATTATACGCAATAATCAGCCTGTTTCAAGCGTTCGAAATGTAATCCTTCAAAGCGCTCGCCTCACGCTCGGCATCCTCGATTCGGCGTTTCACCAGGTCGCCGATTGAAACGATGCCAATCAGATGGCCCGAATCGACCACCGGCAGGTGACGAACGCGCCGCCCGGTCATCAGCTGCATCGCTTGCGAAAGGGTTTCCGTAGGGGGAATTGTCACCACCGGGCTCGTCATGATGTCGCGCGCCTCGTGTTCGAGGGCCTGGCCGCCGAACGACGCCAGCGACCGCACGATGTCGCGCTCGGAAACCACCCCCAGAATCGATTCGCCATCCATCACCAGAACCGCGCCGATTCGCTTCTTCACCAGCACATCGACGATGGCGCTGACCGGGGTTTGCGCTGTCACACAGGCCACCTCACTCCCCTTGACGCGTAAAATGGCTGTAATCATGCCCAACCTCTCCTCCAGGCTCCCATAGAGGTTGAATGTTACAGGAAATGCCGGACAAGAGAAGCCATGAGAGCCCCCCACGAGTCGAATACGCAACCCCTGTCGCGTGACGATGCCCGGCGCCGATTCGTCCGGCTGCTGCGAATCATGGCGATCGTCACCGTCGTTGCGGTTGCCGCCGCCCTGATCTGGCTCCGCGCCACCGATACGCCGATGACCCTGCATGTCGTGGCAGCAGCTGTTCTTGCTGTCGTCGGATCGATGGCGCTGGCCGCCATCCTGATGGGGCTGGTGTTTTTCTCCCACAGTAGTGGCGCCGATTCCGAGGCCTCCCACCTCGACGACTGAGCAGTCGTTCCATTCCGGGACGGACCGCCGGCCGGGCACCTGAATGGCGAAGATCAGCCGAGGCTGGCGGCAAACCGCGTCAACGCCGCTGCCAGTCGCGGCCGCACGGCGTCATGGAACAGCCAGTGCCCCACCCCCGGCCACATCTCGAAATCAACCTGGGCACCAGCGGCCGCCAGCATCCGGGCAGTGGCCCGCGACACCGTGGCGGGAACGATGCGGTCTTCGCTGCCAGCGATCACCAGCGCCGGCTGCCGGCAGCGGCCATAAGCCACCCGGCTGCCGTTTGACAGGTCGAGAAAAGGCGCAGAGATCTGCGCAAGAACGGCGCCCGAATCCCAGGTGATTTCAGCGATGCCTTGACGGGCTTCCTCCTCGTTCACTCCGTTGAACACGGATTCCCTGACAACCTCCGGCGACGGCTTCGTGGGTTCTGACCACCAGCCCCAGCGGCACATCATGCCGATCACCGCCTTGACCGACGACAGGCTTGATGCCTGAAAATGTGCCTGTGCCGACGGAGCCGTGGCCAACAGCACCATGCCACGCACCCGCTCGGTACCGATATCGGCAGCCAGCAGTTGCGCCAGCAGCCCTCCCAGTGAATGGCCGACAAGGATGGCCGGAGTCCCGAGCGCTTCGAAATCACGCCGCAACGACCCGACATACTCCTGCAGCCGCAGCCGTCCGAGGCCCGCAGGGGGCGGACTGCCGGGTGGCACGTCATGACCGGGCAGGGTGGGGGCAAAGCTCGCACAGCCGGCCGCCGCCAGTTCCTGCCGCAGAGTCGCAAAGACCGTGGGGCGGCTCCACATGCCGTGGATGAAGAACAGCGGCGGCATCAATGTGCTATTTGACCACCCCTGCGGCGGCCAGTGCCGCCGTCGCCACAAGATCAGAAGCCGATGACGTCATCGGCACGATCTGCACCGCCTGCGACATGTTCATCAGCACCGGCCCCACCACCCGGCCGCCACCCAGCTGTTTCAGCAGCTTGGCGGCAATGTTGGCTGATTGCAGGCCCGGCATCACCAGTACGTTGGCCGGCCCCGTCAGCCGCTGGAACGGATAGACCTTACGCATGTTGGGGTTGAGGGCCACGTCGACGGAAATCTCGCCCTCATATTCAAAATCAGGACGGGCTTCATCGAGAATGCGCACCGCCTCCTGGATATTGCCAAGATAGGCACCCGGCGGATTGCCGAAATTGGAATAGGACAGAAAGGCCACCCGCGGTTCCAGCCCCAGCCGACGGGCTGCCCCCGCCATCTTGGTGGCGATGTCGGCAAAAATGGCGCCGGTCGGGCGCTCGGTGACGGCGGTATCGCCAATCAGGAAGGTGCCGCTGCGGCCCGCCAGCACGTGGAAGCCAAACGGAGTCTGTCCCTCTTGCGGGTCGATCACCAGCCGCACCTGCGCCATCACCTGGTGGAAATGCCGGGTCACGCCCGACACCATGGCATCGGCCTCGCCCAGCTCCAGCATCAGCGCGCCAAAGACATTGCGCTCGTTGTTCACCATGCGCTGCACGTCGCGCATCAGGTAGCCCTTGCGCTGCAAGCGCGCATACAGACGCTCGACCATGGTGGCCACCAGCGGGCTGTTGGCGCTGTTGTGGATCGGATAATTTTCGACGTCGGTTACTCCGATCCGATGGAAGGCTTCCAGAATAGGTTCCTCGCGGCCGATCAAAATCGGCTGTCCGTAGCCTTCGGTGCGGAAGGCTACGGCAGCACGCAGCACCACCTCCTGCTCGCCTTCGGCGAACACGACCCGCCGCGAAACCTCGCGGGCACGCTCGAAGGTGGCGGCCAGAGCAGTGGCCGCCGGATTGAGCCGGGCGCGCAGCTGCGCCTGATAGGCCTCGATGTCCTCGAGCGGTCGCCTCGCCACCCCCGACCCCATCGCCGCCTTGGCAACAGCCGTAGGCACCCGCTCGATCAGGCGCGGATCGAACGGCGCCGGGATGATATATTCCGGGCCGAACACCTGGTTGGCACCATAGGCCGAAGCCACTTCATCGGGCACCGATTCGCGCGCCAGTTCGGCAATGGCGTGAGCGGCGGCGATTTTCATTTCCTCGTTGATCTTGGTGGCGCGCACATCGAGGGCGCCCCGAAAGATGAACGGAAAGCCGATCACATTGTTGACCTGGTTGGGGTAATCAGAGCGGCCGGTGGCGACGATGGCATCGGGCCGCACCGCTTTCACCAGTTCGGGGCGAATCTCGGGCTCGGGGTTGGCCATGGCGAAGATGATGGGCGAGGGCGCCATCGTCGCCACATCCTCGCCGGTCAGCACCTTGGCGGCCGACAGACCCAGGAACACATCGGCCCCCACCAGCGCCTCTTTCAGAGTGCGGCGGTCGGTGACGGCAGCGTGGGCCGATTTCCACTGATCGAGACCGGTGGTGCGCCCCTGATAGATGACGCCCTCACGGTCGCACATGATGACATTGTCGTGGCGCACCCCCATGGCCTTCACCAGTTCGGTGCAGGCAATGGCGGCTGCTCCGGCGCCGTTCACCACCACCTTGATATCGGCAAGATTGCGCCCCGTCAGGTGGCAGGCATTGATGAGACCGGCCGCCGTTATGATGGCGGTGCCATGCTGGTCGTCGTGAAACACCGGGATGTTCATGCGTTCGCGCAGCGTCTGCTCGATGATGAAGCACTCGGGCGCTTTCACATCCTCGAGGTTGATGCCGCCGAAACTCGGCTCCATCAGCTCGACCGCCTCGATGAAGCGGTTCACATCCTCGGTCGCCAGCTCGATGTCGATCGAATCGACATCGGCAAAGCGCTTGAACAGGACGGCCTTGCCTTCCATCACCGGTTTTGAGGCCAGCGCCCCGAGATTACCCAGCCCCAGAATGGCGGTGCCGTTGGTGATCACCGCCACCAGATTGCCCTTGGCAGTATAATCGAAAGCAGCGTCAGGGTCGTCGGCAATGGCCTGCACCGGCACGGCAACGCCGGGCGAATAGGCAAGCGACAGGTCGCGCTGGGTGGCCATCGGCTTGGTGGCGACGATCTCGATCTTACCCGGCCGGCGCACCGCGTGGTAATGCAGGGCCTCCCGGTCCGAGAACTGCGGCCGCTCTGCCTGAAACTCCGCTTCGTCGCTCATTGTTCACCCGCCTTTCGCACGCGCCATCCCCCCTTTGCCCCCGCTCTCCACTACTGATAAGCGGCTTGGATGACTGCGGCAATCTCAACTTTGACGCCCTCGCCATCTGTCACGCCGATGATGCAGCAATATCTGGCTCTGAAGGGCGAGGTGGCCGATGCGCTGCTGCTGTTCCGCATGGGCGATTTCTACGAGCTTTTCCTCGAAGATGCCGCCATTGCCGCTGCGGCACTCGACATCGCCCTTACCCATCGCGGCCAGCATCTGGGCGAGCCGCTGCCGATGTGCGGGGTTCCGGTCCATGCCCACGAAGCCTATGTCGCCCGGCTGGTGAAGGCCGGCCATGCCGTCGCCATCGCCGAACAGACCGAAGATCCGGCCGCCGCCCGCAAACGCGGCGCCAAGGCGGTGGTAAGGCGCGCCATCGTCCGGGTGATCACGCCGGGAACCCTCACCGAGGACCGCCTGCTTGATGGCCGACGGGCCAACTGGCTGCTGGCCGTTTTCCCCGGGCCCGGCGCTGCCGGACTTGCCTGGGCCGACATCTCGACCGGAGCCTTCCTCATGGCAACCGTCGACCCTGCCACGCTTGCCGACGAAATCGCCCGCATCGCCCCGGCGGAAATCATCGCCCCCGAGGGGGACAGCCCCGCACCCCTTCCGGCCGCCACCGTGCGACTGCCCCGGCGGCTGTTCGACAGCGACTCCGCGAACCGTGCCCTGCAACAGCGCTTCCGGGTCGGAACGCTCGATGGTTTCGGAACGTTCCAGCGCCCGGCGCTGGCTGCCGCCGGCGGCCTTCTGGGAAGGCTGGACGAGACGGCGCGTGGCGAACCGGTGCTTCTTCTGCCGCCGCAGACAGCGGCGGCGGCCGACCGAATGGAGATCGATGGCGCGACGCGCCGCAGTCTCGAGCTGATCGACGGCAAAAGCAGCCTCTTGGCCACCATCGATCGCTGCGTCACTGCGGCCGGCAGCCGCCGGCTGGCCGCCGACCTCGGGTCTCCCCTCAGAGACATCACTGCCATCAATGCCCGCCTCGATCTGGTGCAATGGTTCACCAGCGATTCCCGCCTGTGCGACTCCGCCCGGTCACTGCTGGCCGCCACCCCCGATCTGGGGCGCGCCCTCGGGCGCATTGCCGCGCGGCGCGGCCTGCCGCGTGATCTGCTGGCCGTGCGGCAGGTGCTCAATCAGGCTGCCGCCCTGCAGGCCCTTCTTGGGGATGCCGCCGCCAGCGGCGCCCCCGAAGCCCTGCAACACCTGCTCGGCAGCGGGTTCCGGATACCGGAAAGTCTTGGCGACCTGCTGAACCGCGCGCTTGCCGACGAGGTGCCGGCAATGCGCAATGTCGCAGGCGTCATTGCCAGTGGCTTTGATCCCCGCCTCGACGAATTGCGCGCCCTTCAGCACGACAGCCGCTCGGCCATCCTCGCACTCGAGGCGCAGTTGCGGGCAGTCACCGCGATCGCCACGCTGCGCATCCGTCACAACAATGTGCTCGGCTACCATGTCGAAGTCGCCAGCCGCCATGCCGATGCCCTGATGGCTGACCCGCAGTTCCAGCACCGCCAGACGCTGGGAAGCGCCATGCGGTTCGATACCGCGGCGCTGCGCGATCTCGCCACCCGTATCCTCACGGCCGAATCGCACGCCCTTGCCGCCGAAGCCGCCCACGTCGAGGAACTCGAGGCGACGATTCTCGAGAGCACAGCCATTCTTGGCCAACTGGCGGATACGCTGGCAGCACTCGATCGCCACGCCGCCCTTGCCTGCCATGCCGCCCGGCATGGCTGGGTGCGGCCGCGCCTCACCAGCGGGCGCGATTTCCATATCGTTGCCGGCCGCCACCCGGTGGTCGAGGAAGCGCTGGCCCGCAGCGGCGACCCGTTTGTCCCCAACGACTGCCGGCTGGAAGGCAGCGGCCGGCTGTGGCTGTTAAGCGGCCCCAACATGGGCGGCAAATCCACCTTACTGCGCCAGAACGCCCTGATTGCCATACTGGCGCAGGCCGGAAGCTTCGTGCCCGCCGCCGAGGCGACCATCGGCATCATCGACCGTCTCTACAGCCGGGTGGGCGCTGCCGACAATCTCGCCGAGGGCCGGTCCACCTTCATGGTCGAGATGACCGAAACGGCAGCCATCCTGAACGGTGCCACCGGCCAGTCGCTGCTGCTCCTAGATGAAGTGGGGCGCGGCACCGCCACCTGGGACGGTCTCGCCCTCGCTTGGGCCATCCTTGAAGATATTCACGACCGGATCGGCGCCCGCTGCCTGTTCGCCACCCACTATCACGAACTGGCGGCCCTCGACGAACGCCTCGACGCGCTCAGCCTCCACACCATGAAGGCCCGCCAGTGGCAGGGAAGCCTGGTGCTGCTGCACGAAGTGGGTGAAGGGGCAGCGCCGGGGAGCTTCGGGCTCGACGTGGCGCGCCTCGCCGGGGTGGGCGACCCGGTGCTGAACCGCGCTGCCGGAATCCTCCACCGACTGGAAAGCGGCGATGCCGGCGGACGGGCACGCGCTGCCCTTGCCGATCTGCCGCTGTTTGCGGCCGCCACCGCGCCGCCAGCCCCGGCCGCCGATCCGCTGCGCCAGCGGCTGGCCGCCACCCACCCAGATCTTCTCAGCCCGCGCGAAGCGCTCGATCTTGTCTATGAACTGAAGGCCCTGGCGGCCGACGCCCCCTCTGCCTGACACCAGACACTTCCCGATGGTGCGGGTAACAGCCGCGCGCTGCAAGAGCTGCGCGCACCTACGGCTCGCGGCCATCGTTCGCGGCCAACGTTCGCGGCCTTGTCCCGCGGCGCTTGTTCCCGGCAATTTCTGCCCCGTCCCCATTTGGTGATTGTCTGGACCGATTCCCCGCCTGAACATGCGTCAAAATCAATATTGCCTGCTGGTCTGCGCCAGGGCTCATGGGAGGAAAATCGGAATGAACAGAACCACCTCGGTGTCAGCATGGCTGCTGGCTTCGGTTGCTGCGGTCGTGGCTTGGGTACCGGCGGCTGTCGCACAAACGGCCCCGGCTGAAGACCCGGCAGCCGCCATCGGCTTCGATATCGTCGTCACCGCCCAGCACCGCGACGAGCGCCTGGTCGACGTTCCGATCGCCGTCACCGCGGTCTCGACGGTAACTCTGGAACGTGCGGCGGTGCAGACCATCAACGACGTGCAGAACTTCATCCCCAACATGCAGGTGAACCAGACGGTGGGTAACGGTTTCAGCCCGCTGTTCTCGATTCGCGGCCTTGCCCCCTCGGCCGACACCAGCCTCGCCCGCGACCAGCCGGTCGGCCTCTATCTCGATGGCGTGCCGATCGCCAAGTCGACGGGCGCCGCCTTCGACACCGTCGATCTCCAGCGCATCGAAGTGCTGCGCGGCCCGCAAGGCACCCTGTACGGCAAGAACACCATCGGCGGCGCCATCAACCTCATTTCCCAGCGCCCCACCGGCGAATTCGGCGGACAGGCCTGGATCAGCTATGGCCAGTGGGAGCGGCTGCGCACCCGCCTCAGCGTCGATCTGCCCGCCATCGGCGATTTCAAGGTCAAGCTCGGCTGGTCGACCAATCACGGCAACGGCTATTGGCACAACGCCTCGACCGGCCGCGATTTCGCCGAAACCGACATGATCGCCGGCCGCGCCGACGTGCTGTGGGAACCCTCCGACAGCTTGTCGATCCGCTATGTCTATGACATCACCGACACCAAGGGCACGCCATCGATGCTGGCGCTCAATGCGCTTGGCGCCGGCTTCCCGGCGGCTCTGAGGCCGCTGGCGCTTCCCTATGTGTACGAAGATCGCCCCGGCCCTGATGGCGTGTCGGCCGACAGCATGCGCCAGTCGGATTTCCGGGTGGCCGGACACGCGCTCACCATCAACTGGGATGTCGGCGAAACCGCCCTAGGCGACATCACCCTGCGCTCGATCACGGCGCGCCGCACCATGAAATCGCGCAGCCAGTCCGATTTCGACGGCACCCCCACCGATTTCCTCCACTTCACGCTCAACAACGACTACAAGGCGTGGAGCCAGGAAGTGCAGCTCATCGGTTCCGGCGATACCGTCCGCTATACGCTGGGCGCTTTCTACATGAACGATGATTACTACGTGTGGAACCCGCGGTGGAACTTCCAGTTCGGCGGCAACAAGTTCGACCTTTCGGAACGCAGCGGCGGCAACCGCTCGATCGCCGGCTACGGCCAGTTCACCTGGACCCCTGATTTCGCCGACCGCCGCCTCGATCTGTCGGTGGGCCTGCGCTACACCTCCGATCGCAAGAAGGCGACATCCCTGTTCCTCTCGAACTCCAACTTCGCCAAGGATCCGGCAAGCGCGCTGGCCGGGGTGTTCCTGCGCGACGCACTCGGCAACCCGATCACCCGCAGCGGCGACCCTGCCGCCGGGGCACGGCCGGGGGCCGGTGGTCGTGGCCCCAGCGATCTCATCCCCATCAGCCGCTCCGACACCTGGTCGCAATTCAATCCGGAATTCAACATCGTCTACCGGATCGAAGACGACTGGTCGGTCTATGGCCGGGTGGCGACCGGGTTCAAATCCGGCGGGATCAACGACACCGCTGCCACCAACGCCGCCTTCAACAGCCCCTACGACCCCGAGCATCTGCTGTCGTTCGAGGTGGGCACCAAGTTCGCCACCCCTGATCGCCGGTTCAGCGTCAATCTTGCCGCCTACCACTCGATCTACAAGGATTTCCAGGCCGGCGTGTTCGTGCCCGACCTCGTCACCACCAACATCATCAACGCCGGACAGGCCAAATTCACCGGTATCGAGGTTGAAGGCCGCCTGAGCCCGGTCGAGGGCCTGACCTTCAGCTTCGGTGGCGGCCACCTGAACGCCCGCTACACCGATTTCGTGCTGCCAACCGGAGTCGACGTCACCGACGACTACAAGATCCCGCTGGCGCCCAGGTGGAACTATACGCTGGGCGGCTTCTACCAGTTGCCGCTGGGCGCTTCGACGCTTGAACTGGCGGCCAACTGGTCGTGGCGGTCAATGCAGTGGGGCACCATCACCCCCGATCTGCTGGCAACGCGCCGCTCCTACGGCACGCTTGATGCCCGCATTGCCCTCACCGACATCGATGCCGGTGATTTCGGCAAGCTGGAATTTGCAGTTTGGGGCAAGAACCTCACCGATACCAGATACTGGAATTCGGGCATCAATCTGGTGATCATGTCGGTGCGGCAATGGGCGGATCCGCGCACCATGGGGGTGGAAGCGCGGCTGCGGTTCTGATCCCGAGGCAACAGACAACCAGCGCGGGGCAGGCAGGAAAGATATCACCATGAGCCGCACATCCTTCCTGCTCCTGCTGGTGATCACTTTTGCAACAGCCGTCGGTAATCTCGGGCTGGTCTCGGTGATGCCGACCATCGGCCGCGCTCTCGCCATCCCCGACGCACTGATCGCCAGCACCTTCTCGCTCTCGGCCCTTGCCTGGATGCTGTCCTCACCGTTCTGGGCCCACCGGTCAGATCGGCAGGGCCGCAAGCCGATGCTGCTGATCGGCCTTGGCGGCTTCACCTTTTCGATGGTCGGCTGCGCCGTCGTCGTCTGGGTGGGGCTGATCGACACCCTTCCCGCCCTCCTCATCTTCGCCGCCTTCGCCATCGTCCGCTCAAGCTATGGCCTGTTCGGTTCGGCGGCCACCACGGCAGCCCAGGCGCTGGTGGCCGACACCACCCACGGCGCCACGCGGGTGCGGGCGCTGGCGGGCATGGCCGGGGCGCTCAGTCTCGGCACCATCTTTGGCCCGGCCATCGCCCCGCTGTTTCTGGCTGAACCCGCCGGCCTCGGGGGGCCACCCTTTGCCTTCGGGATGATGGGGCTGGCGCTGCTGGCGCTGGTGGTGGTGATGCTGCCGCGTGACCGCCCCACTGCCGAAGCGGCAGCGGCCGCATCGCCCGGCCTGTGGCGCGACCCGGCGATGCGGCCACTGCTGATCGCCGGCTTCGTCATTTCCTCGGCTCAGGCCATCAACATCTATACGCTGGGCTTCGCCCTCATCGATGCCGCCAACCGGCCGCTCGAACAGGCGCAATCCCTGATCGGCATTGCCATGGCGCTGGGGGCAGCCAGCAGCCTTGTGGCCCAGGTGGGGTTCGTCAACCTGATTTCCCCCAGCCCGCGGCTGATGCTGCATGGCGGCGCCGCACTCGCCCTTGCCGGCAACATGCTGGCGCTGGCGCCTTTGGGCGTATGGGCGCCCATCGGCGGCTTCGTGCTGGCGTCGTTCGGCTACGGACTGGCCCGCCCCGGGTTCACCGCCGGCGCCTCGATCGCCGTCGGGCCGGAACGGCAGGGTGCGGTGGCAGGTGCCGTGTCGTCGATCGCCGGGGCATCGATCGCTGTTCCCCCCATCATTGCCGTTGCCCTCTACCAATACTGGTGGAGTGCCCCCTTCGTTCTGGCCGCCCTCGGTTCGGCATGGGTGGCCTGGGCAGGCCTGCCGGCAGCCCAGCGAATGTTTCCCCAGAACGACTGATCGTTCACCACCACCGGCTTGTTGGCCGCGCGCAAAAAGCACAGAGTCGCATCGGTCAACAGAGTGCGACACGCACCACAACGTGGAGAGAAATGGTGGACCGTTATCTGGTTATTTCATCGGACGGCCATGTCGGCCTGCCGCCCGAGCAATATCGCAACTATCTCGAATCGAAATACCATGAGCGCTTCGATGAAGTTGTGGCCAAGGAGATTGCCGCCCGCCAGGAACATGAAAAGCTGTTCCTGATCGACGATTTCAACACCAAGTGGCGGGCACGGGTCGGCGACGGCCTCGAAGGCGCATGGGACGGGAAAATCCGCAACCGTGTGCTCGATGGCGACGGCGTCGCTGCCGAAGTGCTGTTCCCCGACGGCATCACCGAAAGAAACGCCCCGCCCTTTGGCGCCGACATCGGGCTGCGCCCCAATGCTGCCAACGCCGAATTCCAGTGGGCGGGGGCCCGTGCCCACAACCGCTGGCTGGCCGATTTTTGCGCCGAAGACCCGCATCGCCGCCTGGGCCTTGCCGTGATTCCGGCGCTCTATGATATCGATGAAACCATCAAGGAAATTCACTGGGCCAAGAAGAACAACATGAAGGGCGTGTTCTTCCCGGCGCTTACCGATGGTTATGCCCTCTACAATCACCAGAAATATTACCCGGTGTGGCAGTTGCTGCAGGACTACAAACTGCCGCTGCACTTCCACTCAGGGGCGGCGCCTGCCTATGATGTCAGCCAGCCGGGCTGGATCGGCACCTATCTGTGTGAATTCGCCTTCTGGCTTACCAGGCCGATGTGGTCGATGATCTTCGGTGGCGTGTTCGAGGAATACCCCGACCTGCAGGTGATGTTCGTGGAAGCCGGTGGGGAATTCTGGTTCCCGTGGATGATCGAGCTGATGGATATCCGCGCCTCGGTCAAGCACACCTCGGGCAAGCTCGGCGACTACAACGCCAACATGACCATGAAGCCGAGCGAATATTTCGCCCGCAACTTCCATGTCGGCTGCTCGGCGCTTCCCGACGAGGAAACCACCGAATCCTACTACAAGATCGGGGTCGACCGGGTGTTGTGGGGAACGGATTACCCGCACCCCGAAGGCACCTGGCCGGGAACGCTGGAAAAGATGATCGCCAGCCTTGGCGGCCTGCCCGAAGCCGATATCCAGAAGATGCTCGGCACCAATGCGCTGAAGGCCTATGATGTCGATGAAAAGGCCCTGTGGGACATTGCCGCGCGTATCGGCCCCCGCAAGGACGTGTTCATCAAGCAGGCCGCCGAATAACTGCCCACCTCGCTGCCGTGCATCCGCTTCCGTTCCGGCCGGCCAGCGCCTATGCTGGCCACACCGGGCAGGAGAAGCGGATGTCGGCATGGCGTGGTATTGATGAATTTCTGGCGGTAATCGCTTCCGGCAGCTTCACCGGCGCTGCCGAACGTCTGGGTGTTTCCAAGTCTTACGTCTCGAAAATGGTTGTCGAGCTGGAAGCCCGGATCGGCGCCCAGCTCATCGTCCGCACCACCCGCCGTCTGGCGCTGACCGCCGCCGGCGAGCTGTTCCACCAGCGCTGTCTGGTGATGCGCAACGAACTGACCGACCTCGAACGCGCGATGGCGCAGTTCCAGTCACGCCCGGTGGGGCGGCTGCGCATCGGCCTCAGCGATACCTTCGGGTCGGATTTCATGTCGGCGCTGCTTGCCGACTTCTCGGCCGCCCACCCGGATATCTCGATTCAGGCCATCGCCTATCTCAACGAATCGGATCTGGTTCCCGAAACCTTCGATGTCGCCATCCGCTACGGCCAGCTTGGCGATTCCTCGCTCAGGGCGCGGATGTTCGGCTATCTTTCCTACTGCCTGGTGGCCTCGCCCGACTATGTGCGCGCCCATGGCTGGCCACAAAGCCCCGACGATCTCGTCCACCATGCCTGCCTCACCGACATGACCGGCCAGTTCCACTTCAACGACGACCGGGTGGTGAACGTCAGCGGCCCGTGGATGAGCAATTCCGGAGTCGCCCTGCGCTGGGCGGCGCGACGGGGGCTTGGCATCGCCCACCTGCCGATCACCGTGGTGCGCCAGGAAGTTACCAATGGCGAACTGGTTTACGCCAGTGAGGAATGGACATTCGACGATCGCGAGGTGCGCGCGGTGTTCCCGCCGGGCATCATGCCAACAGCCACCCGCGCTTTCCTCGATTTTCTCACCAGCCGCTTTTCGCATCAGCGCATCCGCCCCTGGATGGTCGGCCGGCTCGACCCCGACGATCTGCACATCGCCGCCACGACAGTGATCCAGACCGGCTGATTGGCGGCTGCTGGTGAACAGTTCGTTGCGCCACACGCCCTTTCGCTGTTGCCGGCAATTGTTAGGATACCTGCGTTCGCCATCTGAATTTGGCTCTGGAGGGAGCACGACATGCCGCAGATCAAACGTTTTCCCATGGATATTCCATTCGGGTGGTTCTTCGTTTCCTATTCCGACGAACTGAAGCCCGGAGATGTGAAGCCGCTGCACTATTTCGGCCGTGATCTGGTGCTGTTCCGCAACGAATCCGGCAAGGCCGGAGTGCTTGATGCCTACTGCCCGCACATGGGCGCCCATCTCGGGCATGGCGGTGTCGTCGATGGTGACAACCTGCGCTGCCCGTTCCACAGCTGGGCCTTCAACCCCGAAGGCTTCTGCGTCGACATTCCCTACGCCAAGGCCTTTCCACCCATCTGCAAGCGCGAGGCGATCGCCGGCCCCTATCCGGTCACCGAGGTGAACGGCGTGATCTGGGTCTGGTATCACCCGCAACGGGTGGCACCCATGTTCGATGTGATGGCCGTGCCGGAATTCTCCGAACCCGGCTGGGCAGATCAGCAGCGCTTCTACTGGAAGTTCCGCAGCAACCCGCAGGAAATCGCCGAGAACGGCGTTGACGTCGCCCACTTCCGCTATGTGCACCGCATGGACGAAGTGCCCGAAGGCAAGAGCGAATACGACGGCCACATCCGCCGCTCGACGGCACTGGGCGAGCGCACCATGCAGACCCCCACGGGGGAAGTGAAAACCATCAAGTCGACGGTCAAGGTGGTTCAGGTGGGCGCCGGCCAGAAAACCACCCACCTCACCGGTCTCACCACCATCGCCCTGCAGGTGCTGGTGACTCCGATCGAAGCCGACGAATGCGAACTGCGCTTCTGCTTCACCCACCCGAAAGTCGAGCCCGGTTCGTTCGAAGATCAGGCGATCAAGGCCGCCATCCAATCAACCATTGGTCAGTCAGGCGTCGAAGGCGACATCCCGATCTGGGACAACAAGATTCACGCACCGCGGCCGCTGCTGTGCGACGGCGATGGCCAGATTCTGCGTTTCCGCAAGTATTTCAGCCAGTTTTACGCCCCCGAAGGCGGTGGCGCCCTGGCAGCAGCAGCCGAATAACAGACCGGCCTGCCGTCATATCCCCCGGCGGCAGGCCAACCGACAGCAACCCATAACAAGCAGCAACGGCGCCGGAATCCGTCCGGGCCGCAAGGGAGGAGAATGAGCATGACACGTCTGCGTTACCTGCGAGGCCCGGTAGCCACCCGCACGACGGGTGGTCTCAACAACACGGTGCGCTCGATCCGCGCCACCTACGAGACCGATCCGGATGTCTATGCGGCCATGTTGCCGAAGCCGCTGACGGCTGTGGCCCGCCCGGAAATCTTCCTGCAGATGGCCCATGTCGCCATGCACGTGACTCCCGAGCGCACGGTGGAAATCGGCGCGCTGACCATGGGCGTGGTGTGTGACTATGAAGGCCAGCGCGGCGCCTATTGCTTCCACATGGCGATGGAAGGCGAATCGGTGGTCACCAGCGGTCGCGAACGCTTCGGCGAGCCGAAGAAGATCGCCACCACCACCTTCGAAAAGAACGGCAACCATGTGAAGGCAACCTGCTCGCGTCATGGCATTGCCTATTTCACCATCGAGGGCGATATCGGCGCCGCCAACAGCAACCCGCTCAACTTCGAGGAATATATCTATTGCTACAAGGCGCTGGTGGGCATTGCCGACCCGACGACCTTCGATGGCGATGTCTATCTCACCCGCCTCGACTGGAAGCGCAACTACACTTCGCGCGCCGACATGACCGGCACGATCACTCTGGCCGAATCCCCTTACGATCCGCTCGTCGACATCCCGGTGCGCAAACTGGTGTCGATGGAATATGTCGAAGGCGCCAGCGTTACCGGCGGCCGTATCCTGCGCACCGTGCCGGGTGAATGGATCGCCGACCAGTGGGTCGGTCGCTTCGATGAGCCCGGCAATGTCGGTGTCGAACTGGCGGCTCTGGCCGGGAAGGCGGCCTGATGGAAGATTTCACCGGCAAGGTCGCCGTCATTACCGGCGGCGCCAGTGGGGTCGGCAGGGCTATCGCGGAAAGGCTCGTGCGCGAAGGCGCACGGGTCGTTCTCGCCGATATCGATCAGGCCCGGCTCGATACGGTTGCCACAGAAATCGGTGCCAGTGCCGGCATCGTCGTCGACGTCACCAAGGAAGCCTCGGTCGACGCGCTGGCCGAAGCGGTGTTCAGCCGCTTCGGAGCTGCTCACCTGGTCTTCAACAACGCCGGAGTCGGTCTTGGCGAAGCCCGGCGCGAGATGTGGACTCTGCCTCTGAACGACTGGCGCTGGGGGATCGATGTCAACATCCTCGGCGTCGTCCATGGCATCAAGGCTTTCGTGCCACGCATGCTGGCCAGCGGCGAGGAAGGGGTGGTGATCAACACCTCGTCGGCCAATGGCGGCCTGCGGTCGCTTCCCAACACCCCCATCTATGCCGCCACCAAGGCTGCTGTCACCAGCATGTCGGAAGTGTTGCACCAGCAGTTGCTGCGCGCCGGCGACAAGGTGCGCGCCGCCGTGCTGTTCCCCGGACCCAACACTGTCAACACCGCGATCATGGCCTCGAATCTGGTGCGCCCGGCCGATTACGCCGGCGACACACCGGCCGATGCCGTAGCCTACCGCACCATGCAGGATCTGGTGAAGGCAACGGGGCTGAAACTGGCCCTGACCGAGCCGTGGGAAGTGGCTGATTTCGCGATTGACTCGCTGAAGCGCGGCTGCTTCTGGCTTCTCCCCGAGAGTGAACAGGGAGACAACATGTTCCGGGCCAGATCCGAAAACATCCTGGCGCGGGTCAACCCGCCTTCGGCCTGGTAACCCGTGGCATCGGTCGTTCCGCCGGCAACCGGATCGTTGCCGACCAGCGATGCAGCAGCATCCCCCGCCGCCCAAACGGGTGGCGGGGTTTACCGTTGGTATGTCGTCGCGGTGCTGTTCGCCGCCTATGCCTTCAGTGCCATCGATTCCCGCGTCCTCACGCTGCTGGTCGAGGACATCAAGAAAAGCCTCGGCCTGTCCGATTTCGAAATCAGCCTGTTGCAGGGCTTTGCCTTTGCACTGCTCTATTCGGTGGCGGCGCTGCCCATCGGCCGCTACGTCGACAGCGCCAAACGCCGCACACCACTGGTAATCGTCGGCGTTCTGGTGTGGTCGGCGATGACCATGGCCTGCGGCCTTGCCCGCAGCTTCGGTGGTCTGTTCTTCACCCGCGTTGGAGTCGGTGTCGGTGAGGCCACCCTCAGCCCCAGCGCCTATTCGCTGATCAGCGACTATTTCGAAAAGCAGCGGCGTGCCCTTGCCATCAGCTTCTACGCCATCGGCTACCCGATCGGCGGCGGTCTCGCGCTCATCATCGGCGGCGTGCTGCTGGGCTATTTCACGCGGCAGGGCCCGACCGATCTCGGAATCTTCGGAACACTAGAGCCCTGGCAGATGGTGTTCGTGACGGTGGGTGCGCCCGGCATCATCATCGCTGCCCTCATCGCCACCATCCGTGAACCGGCACGTCAGGAAACCGCCGGGCTCGGCAAATCACTGCCAATCCGCGAAGTGGTGGCCTTCATCTTCAGCCGCTGGAAGCTCTATGGCATGCTGATCGGCGTTACCGCCCTTTCGGGCCTGCTGTCGATCGGCACCAGCCTCTGGTATCCCACCTTCCTGATGCGCACCTACGGCCTCAGCGTCGGGCAGGTGGGCCTCTATTACGGGATGCTGATGCTGGCCTGCGGCACCCTGGGCACGCTGGGCGGCGGCTGGCTCTCGGGCGTGCTGATCCGTCGCGGCAGGTCCGACGCCAACCTGCGCATCATGCTCTATGCCACCATCCTGAAAGCCGTGCCGCTGATCATCGGCCCGCTGATGCCAAGCGCAGCGCTCGCCCTGTCGTTCATGGCGGTGGGAACGCTGGTGGGGCAGGCGTCGCAGGGTGTGGTGCTGACAGCCATCCAGGATGTCACCCCCAACCGCCTGCGCGGGCAGGTTACTGCCCTCACCCTGCTTGCCGTCAACCTCATCGGTCTGGGCCTTGGCTCCAGCCTGATCGCCGGAATCACCGATTTCGGCTTCGGCGACGAAGGGGCGCTGCGCTATGCCATTTCCATTACCGGCGCCATCATGCTGCCAATCATGGTGCTGCTGCTGGCAACCGGCATGGGCCGCTACCGCAAGGCCCTGCAAGCGATGGAAAAAGCCCACTGATACCATACTGGCCGGACGGACTGCCCTGGCATGCTCCGTCCGGCCACATCTCCGGCCGCTTTCCGGGCCGTGTGTCCGGCCTCAGATCAGGCGCGCCGCCACAACAGGCTGCTCACCAGCAAGTCCGGCGGGTGCGCCCCCGGCGGCGCTGTTTCCAGCCGCAGCTGCTGCTCAGCCCCTGTTCCCTCAAGCGATGCCCAGCGCAGCAGTGTCGTCCCCGTCCAGTTCGGGTAGAGGCTGAGATCGACGAGATGCGATACCCGCGCCCCGTCAACGGCATAACGGCCGGTATAGGCGACATAGCTCATTGCCGCCTCGGCCCATGCGATTGCATCGCCCCGCCAGTCAGCCGCCGGGGCAGTGGCAAAGGCCGGGCGCTGACGGCGCGCCAGCGTTGCCGATACCCGGCCATCGGCCCCATATTGCAGATAGCCCTGCGCATCCTCGCCGAACGGCCAGATGATCGTGCCGTGCTGCCGGCGGCTGTAGGCAATCAGCGACCAGCTGCCGACGATGGCGGCGGCAAGATCGTCGGCGCTCATGCCGGAATCAGCACCGCCTTGATCTCGGTAAACTCGGCAAAGGCGTGGCTGCCCCATTCGCGGCCATTGCCCGATTGCTTGTAGCCTCCGAAAGGCGCCATCGGATGCAGCCCGGCACCATTGATGCGCACCTGCCCGGCGCGCAACCGGCTCCCCACCCGGCGGGCATGGTCAAGGTCGCCGGATTCGACATAAGCCGCCAGGCCATAATCGGTATCGTTGGCGATGCGGATGGCGTCGGCCTCGTCGGCATAGCCGATGATCGATACGACAGGCCCGAAAATCTCCTCGCGCTCGATGGCCATGCCCGGTTGCACATCGGCAAATACCGTCGGACGCACGAAATAGCCCTTGGTCACACCCTCCGGTCGTCCAGGCCCGCCGGCCACCAGCGTTGCCCCCTCGGCAATCCCTTTCTCGATCAACCCCTGCACCTTGTTCCACTGCACTTCCGAGACCACCGGGCCGATATCTCCGGGGCCGTTGCCCGCCGTCACCGCGGCGGCAGCCGTGGCGGCAATGGCGCGGGCTTCCGCCATGCGCTGTTGCGGCACCAGCAAGCGGGTGGGGGCATTGCACGACTGGCCGCTGTTCACCATCACTGCCTTCACGCCCCGGCTGACGGCCTCGGCAAAATCGGCGTCGGAGAGCACAATATTGGGGGATTTGCCCCCCAGTTCCTGATGCACCCGCTTCACGGTGGCTGCGGCGTTTTCGGCTACGGCGATGCCGCCACGGGTCGATCCGGTGAACGACACCAGGTCGACCATGGGGTGGGCACTCAGCGCTGCCCCCACATGGGGGCCATCGCCATGAATCAGGTTGAAAACGCCGGCAGGCACGCCGGCTTCATCGAGGATCTCGGCGATCACTTGCGCCGAAAACGGCGCAATTTCCGAGGGCTTCAGCACCATGGTGCAGCCAACAGCCAGCGCCGGCGCCACCTTGCAGGCGATCTGGTTGGCCGGCCAGTTCCACGGCGTGATCAGCGCACACACGCCGATCGGCTCTCGCACCACCTGCAGGCTCCCCTCCGACTCGGTGAAGCGATAGTCCTTCAGCACCTGCAACGCCGTCTGGAAATGCAGCAGGCCAATGGGCGCCTGCGCTTCCATGGCCAGCTTTTGCGGCGCCCCCATTTCGGCGGCGATGGCATCCGCAACATCGCCGATCCGCGCCAGATACCGGGCGCAAATGGCTTCGAGCAGGGCAATGCGATCGGCCACCGGCGACCAGCCGAAAGTGTCGAACGCCCGCGCTGCGGCATCAACGGCATGGTTCACATCGGCTGTCGATGCCAGCCGCACCCGGCCATTGGCCTGCTCGGTGCGCGGGTCGATCACGTCCAGCACCTGCCTGCCGTCCGGCTCGACCCAGGCGCCATCAATATAGAAGCGATTCAGGTCCCTCATGGCTCGTCTCCCGTTGATTTGTTGGCAGCTTCCGGCGCTGCCCCGGCCGGCACCATCCCCAAATGGGGGGAGGAATTTCCGCCACGCTGTTACGCCCTACCAAATGGGACTGCAAAGCCGCGCGCAGGCAGCTATAAGCCCGCAAACGGGAGATGATCATGGTTGCAAAATCCGCTTTGGTTACCGGGGGAAATCGCGGCATCGGCCTTGCCATCAGCAATCGTCTGCGCGAGGCTGGCTATGCCGTCATCACCTGTGGCCGCTCCGCCGACAGCAGCGGCCAGAACGACAGCCATATCGTCGCCGACATCCGTGATCCCGCCCAGTGCGCGGCGCTGATCGACGCCGTCATCGCCCGCAATGGCCGGCTCGATCTGTTGGTCAACAACGCTGGAGGATCGCCGGAGGCCGTGGCCGCCACGGCGTCGGCCCGCTTCACCGAGCGGATTATCGCCCTCAACCTGCTGGCCCCCATCGAACTGGCGCGGCTGGCCTACCCGCACCTGCGCGCCACCGGTGGCAGCGTCGTCAACATCGCCAGCGTTTCCGCGCAGCGGGCCTCGCCGGGCACCGCCGCCTATGCAGCCGCCAAGGCCGGGCTGGTCGCCTATGGCCGCAGCGTCGCTCATGAATGGGGCCCCGAGGTGCGGGTGAACGCCATTGCCGTCGGCTATGTCGAGACCGAAACGACCGAGGCCACCTATGGCGACACAGCCACCCAGCAGGCTATTGGCGCCAATATCGCCGCCCGCCGGTTGGCGCACGCCCGGGAGATCGCCGAAGCGGTGCTGTTCCTGGGGTCGGATGCCGCCAGCTACATCACGGGTTCCACTCTCAACGTCGATGGCGGCGGTGAGCGCCCGCCGTTTCTCAACATCGTCAAGGAAGCCGCCGCCAACTGAAGCGCTGTACGCTCAGCCCAACACCGCGACACTGCGCAGGATCAGCGCCACCAGGTCGGCCTGGCGGCCGACGCCCACCTTGCTCATGATGGTCTTGCAATAGGTCCGCACGGTGTTTTCCGTAAGGCCGAGCTTGCCGGCGGCCTCGGCCAGCGAGAAGCCGGTAGCAAGCAGGGTTGCCAGATGCGCCTCTGAAGGGGTCAGCTCGAACAGCTGCATGACCAGCCGCTCAAGTGGCTGCGTCGATCGTCCCAACGATACATAGACGACCGTCGCCGGCATCGACCCGCCGCCCTGCAAGGCGCCGCTGTCGATCGAGCGGACCAGCAGCCCGACATGGCGCTCGCTGTCGGCATCGACCCGTACCGCATGAACGAACGGCCCCGCCGTCCCGCTGTCGCGATGGTGTCGGGCCGCCACCAGGGTATCCTGCAGGTCGCTGTCGGCATGACGGTCGATCAGCGCCAGCCGGGAATCGCGGGTGGTGACGATATCGGCTGCCGACAGCAATTGCCGTCCGGCGCTGTTGGTGCGCAGCACCGCGCCATCGCCATCGAGAATGTAGGTGGCAATGGTCAGGCGATCGAACGTCTCGATCAGCGCCTGCACTTCCGATTCTTCGTGGCGCAGGCGGGCGAAGATCTGCAGGGCCTGTTCGATGTGCGGGCGCAGATCGACCAGCAACTGCCGCTCGCGCTCGCCGAAATCGGCAGTGCCGGGGCCGTTCACCACGCCGATATTGCCCTCCCAGCCACCGGGCTCGCGCACATACATGCCCAGCATCCGATAGAAGCCATAGGGCGCAAGCACTTCGCGGTAAAAGCGGTTCTGCTCCAGCTCGGCGCGCGGCATCACTTCATCGAGGGTCTGGATCGCCCCCTTCTTGGCAAGCACATTGCGTAGCGGATCGAGATGGCCGACGCTGGCATGCACCTCGTGGATGCGGCGCGCTTCCTCGTCGCTGAGGCCGGGCTTGAAGGCCCAGATGGCGATGGGCGGGGTGCCATGGCGCGACAGCCGCAGAATGATACCGGCATTAAGGCAGCCGATTCGCTCGGCAAGGGTGCGCAAAAAAGCCTGAAAGGGCACCTTGTCGAGCGCCCCCTGATAGATCAGCCGGATCAGTTCATCGCGCGACGGCAGATCGTCGAGATAGGGCGCGTCGAGGATCGAGGCATTGACCATGCGGCCATCATGCCCGATCTGCGCACGGCTGCAAACACCCGCCGGCGCCTGACCGCTGATCTGCGGCTTATTGCGGCAGTTCGAACAGGCCCGCTGCCCCCATGCCGCCCGCCACGCACATCGAGGCCACCACATAGCGGGCGCCGCGCCGCGCCCCTTCCAGGAGGGCGTGCCCGGCAATGCGGCTGCCGGTCATTCCGAAGGGGTGGCCAACGGCGATACCGCCGCCATTCACATTCAGGCGTTCCGGGTCGATTCCCAGCGTGTCGCGGCAATAGAGCAGCTGGCTGGCGAACGCCTCGTTGATTTCCCACAAATCGATGTCCGAGACCTTGAGCCCGGCGCGCGCCAGCAGCTTGGGAATGGCAAACACCGGGCCGATGCCCATTTCCTCGGGCGCGCAGGTGGCCACCTGAAACCCGCGATAGATGCCGAGAATTGGCAATCCCTGCGATTCGGCCAGCTTGCGCTCAACCACCACCTGTGCCGAGGCGCCATCCGACAGCTGGCTGGCGTTGCCGGCGGTGATGTGCCGGCCTTCCTTCACCAGCGCGCCGTCGCGAAACACCGGCTTCAGGGCTGCTACCCCCTCGTAACTGGTGTCAGCGCGCACCCCTTCATCGCGGTCGAGCGTCACCTCCTCGTGGCCGGTTACCGCGCCGCTCTTGTCGGTCAGCACCTTGGTGACGGTGATCGGCACGATCTCATCAGCAAAGCGCCCTTCGCTTTGGGCGCGGGCGGCCCGTGCATGGCTCTCCACCGAATACCGGTCCTGCGCCTCACGGCTGATGCCATAACGGTCGGCCACCACTTCGGCAGTCTCGATCATCGCCATATAGGCGTGCGGCTCGGCGGCAATCACCGAAGGCGCGCGGTTGCGATAGGTCATGGCATGCTTGTTTAGTGTCAGCGAGATCGATTCGACACCGCCCGCCACTGCGGCATCGATATCGTCGGCAATGATCGAGCGCGCGGCAAGGGCAATCGCCGTCAGCCCCGAGGCGCATTTGCGATCGAGGGCAAAGCCCGGCAGATGGCGTAGCCCGGAGGTCGCCGCCGTCAGGCGCCCCAGATTGTAGCTCTGGGTGCCCGACTGGGTTCCGACACCCAGAAAGATGTCGTCGATCAGGGCCGGGTCGATCCCCGAGCGTTCAACGGCGGCACGCACCACATGCCCTGACAGCACCGGCGCATCGGTATCGTTGAAAGCGCCGCGATAGGCGCGGCCGATTCCGGTGCGGGCAGTGGAAACGATGACGGCTTCGCGGCTCATGGCTGGCTCTCCGGATAATAACGGCTGATGGTATCGACAACGAGGGCCGGTCTGGTTTCGCCTTCGATCTCGACAGTCACTCTGAAGACAGATTGCACGGCGCCCTTGATGGTTTCAACCCTGACGAGTTCCCCGCGTCCGCGCAGGCGCTTGCCCACTTTCACCGGATTGAGGAACCGCAGGCTGTCGGCCCCCACATTGACCCCCATGGAAATGCCCTGCACGTCGATCAGTTGCGGCAGGAAGCGGTTCACCAGGCTTAGCGTCAGGTAGCCGTGGGCGATGGTGGCACCGAACGGACCATCCTTGGCCCGCACCGGGTCGACATGGATCCACTGATGGTCGTCGGTGGCGTCAGCGAACATGTCGACACGCGGCTGTTCGATCGTCACCCAGGGCGTCGGGCCGAACTGCGCACCCACGGCTGCCGCCAGATCGTGCGGCGAGGCAAAGACCCGGGCGCTCATGCCTGCTGGCTCGATACGGCCAGCACTTCGCCGGTCATGTAGGAACTGAGGTCGCTTGCCAGGAACAGCATGACATTGGCCACTTCCCAGGGCTCGGCATAGCGGCCGAAGGCCTCGCGGCTGGTCAGTTCCTCCAGCAGTCCCGGCGGTGTCACCTTGCCCAGCGCCGCATGCATGGCAAGGCTGGGGGCGACGGCGTTGATGCGGATGCCATGTTCGGCGGCTTCCAGCGCCGAACAGCGGGTGAAGGCCATCACCCCGGCCTTGGCGGCGGCATAATGGGCCTGCAGCTTCTGAGCCCGCCAGCCCAGCACCGAGGCGTTGTTGACGATGACGCCGCTGCGCCGCTCCATCATGTGGGGAAGGATGGCGCGCGTCATGCGGAACACGCTGGTCAGGCTCACATCGATCACCTTCGACCATTGCTCGTCGGTCATCTCGACGACGGGGGCAGCGCCGCCCAGCCCGGCATTGTTCACCAGAATGTCGACATGGCCGAGCTTGTCGATGGCGGCGGCGATCAATGCCCGCACCTGGTCCTCGCTGGTGACATCGCAGGTCTTCACAGCCGGGCGGGCAAAGCCGGCCGCAGCAATGCGATCGGCGGTTTCCTCGAGCCGCCGTTCATGGGTGTCAGACAGGAACAGCGTGGCCCCTTCCTCGGCCGCCCGCAGGGCCGCTGCCCCGCCGATTCCCGAGCCGGCAGCCGCGGTGATGAGAAAGGTCTTGCCGGCCAGCAGGGCGCGGCCTTGCGGATAGGGCGGGGGCAATTGCGGCATGGGTCCTCCTCGATGGTTGCAATGGTCCGCTGATGGCTCCTCAGCTTCCCCAGACACGGCGCGGCGGCTTGCGTTCGGCGAGCAGGCCGGCAACGGCATCGCCCACGTCCGCGGGCGCCCAGCGTTGCTGGCGCTCGATGGTGGGGCCAAGATCCCACCCCTGCTCGATGGTGATGCGCCCGCCTTCCAGTTCGAACACGCAGCCGGTCACATCGCGCGACAGCGGCGACCCCAGCCACACCACGGTGGGGGCGATATTGTCGGGGTCCTGCGCGTCAAAGCCGCCTTCCACCTTGGCCATCTTGTCGGCAAAGGCCTGCTCGGTCATGCGGGTGCGGGCAGCGGGCGCCAGGGCATTGGCGGTGATCCCGTAGCGGCCCAGTTCGGCGGCCTGCACCAGCGTCAGCGCCGCAATGCCGCCCTTGGCCGTCGCGTAGGCCGACTGGCCGATCGACCCCTGCAACCCGGCGCCCGAGGTGGTGTTGATGATGCGGGCATCGACGGGCTTGCCGGCCTTCTGCTGCGCCCGCCAGTAATCGACGGCATGGCGGCTGACACAGAAGTGTCCGCGCAGGTGCACATGCATGGTGGCGTCCCATTCCTCAGGGGTGGCTGATACGAACATGCGGTCGCGCACGATGCCGGCATTGTTCACCACCACATCGAGCCCGCCGAACGAGTCGATGGCGGTGGCGACGATGAGCTTTGCCGCTTCCCAGTCGGTGATGTCGTCGGCATTGGCGACGGCACGGCCGCCGCCCGCGATGATTTCCGCAACCACGGCCTCGGCGGCCGAGGTGTCACGCCCTTCGCCCGCCAGCGAGGTGCCGATATCGTTCACCACCACATTGGCGCCTTCGCGGGCAAAGGCCAGCGCATAGCTGCGGCCAAGGCCGCGTGCGGCCCCGGTGATGATAACGGTGCGGTTGTCGCAGATTCCCATTTACTGTTCCTCGTTCTCGGGCGTTTGCAGCAGGTGCGCGCGGGTATCGCCCATCAGGTCGATGGGTCCGTAGGCACGCTCGGTGAAATGCCATGCCCCGTCGATCACGGCGAAGCGATCATGGTAGGTGCCACTGGCGATGACCTGCAGCGGCAGGCCCGGGGCAGCCTGCAGCAGGGTCCAGGTCGACCGGCAGCTGGCCGTCAGACCATCATCGGCCAGCGTGATGATCGGGTTGGTAGTCACATGCCGGGTCAGTGGCCGCCCGTCATAGAGCCGCACCCATTGCCGCCACATGGCGGTGATCGCCTCCGTACCGGCCACCCGCTGCCCGCCGGCGATCAGCGCGCCATGGCCGAACAGCGCGGCAGCCGCTGCGAAATCGCCCTGATCGAACGCCTCGGCATAGCGATACAGCAGGTTGGGAATGGCGATGGAGGGGTTGGGCATCACGCCGGTCAGAGCCGCTCGATGATCGTTACATTGGCCTGGCCGCCCCCTTCGCACATGGTCTGCAGGCCATAGCGGCCGCCGGTGCGTTCAAGGGCGTTGAGCAGAGTCGTCATCAGGCGCGCCCCGGTGGCGCCCAGCGGGTGACCAAGGGCGATGGCGCCGCCATGCACATTCACCTTCTCATGGGGAATCCCCAGTTCCTTCATCCATGCCATGGGGATGCTGGCAAAGGCCTCGTTGCACTCGAACAGGTCGATGTCGGCCACCGTCATGCCGGCGCGCTGCAGGGCGTGGCGGGTGGCGGGAATGGGGGCGGTCAGCATCCACACAGGATCATCTGCGCGCACCGACATGTGGTGCACCCGGGCGCGCGGCTTCAGGCCGTGTTCGCGCACGGCCCGTTCCGAGGCGATCAGCATCGCGGCCGCCCCATCGCAGTTCTGGCTGGCGACTCCAGCCGTCACCACGCCACCTTCCTGCACCGTCTTCAGGGCCGCCAGCCCTTCCAGCGTGGTGGTGGGGCGGATGGTTTCATCGTGTGACAGCCCGGCCAGCGGCGCGATCTCGTTGCTGAACCAGCCGGCATCGGTGGCCGCCTGAGCGCGCTGGTGGCTTTCCAGAGCGAAAGCCTCCATCGCCTCGCGGCTGATCTGCCACTTTCCGGCAATCATCTCGGCCGAGTTGATCTGGTTCAGCAACCCGTCGCCATAGCGGTCCCTCCACCCTTGTGACCCGGTGAACGGATCGCCAAAGCCATAGGGCTCACCGGCGGTCATTGCCGCCGAAATCGGAATGGCGTTCATCGCCTGGCTGCCGCCCGCCACCACCAGATCCTGGGTGCCCGACATCACGCCCTGCGCGGCAAAATGCACGGCCTGCTGCGATGATCCGCACTGACGGTCGATGGTGGTGCCCGGCACATGCTGGGGCAGGCCCGCCACCAGCCAGGCGGTGCGGCCGATATCGCCGGCCTGCGGGCCGATGGTATCGCAGCAGCCCCACACCACATCATCAACCAGCGCCGGGTCGATGCCGGAGCGCGCGATCAGCGCCTTGATCGGGTGGGCGGCAAGGTCAGCCGGGTGAATGGCGGCAAGGCTTCCCTTCTTGCGGCCGATCGGGCTGCGGACGGCATCGATGATATAGGCTTCGGGCATGGTCGGTCCTGCTGCTGTGCGTTCAATCGGGGGTGAAGGTGTTGGAGGGGCCGATCGGCAGGGTTCCGCCCGTCACGCCGGCGCTGATGCGGCGCAGGTGGAAGTTGCGGTCTCCCCAGGCGCCCGCCAGCGCCCAGCTGCGCTTCATCCAGAAGTGCAGGTCGACTTCATAGGTATAGCCCATCGCCCCGTGCACCTGAATGGCGGTTTCCGCAGTGGCGATGGCGGCATCGGTTGCCGCCAGCTTGGCGTGGCTGACATGGAAAGCTGCCGTGGCGAGGCCATCTTGCTGCGCCTGGGCCGCCCGCAGCAGAACCGGCTTTGCAAACTCGATGCGCACCGCCGCCGTTGCCAGATGATGCTTCACGGCCTGGAAGCTGCCGATCGGCTGGCCGAACTGGCGGCGCTGGGTGGCATAGTCCACCGCCATCTTCAGCATGGTGTCGGCAAGGCCGATCAACTGCCCGGCCGTCATCAGCACCCCGAGGTCGAGCAGCCGGTCGTCGGCAGCCACCGCCGGCGTCGCAAACAACCGCCGCAGCGGATCGACCGAGGCAATCGCCGCCGGTGCCGGCGGCACGTCTTTCACGCCACCACCCCCGATCAGCGCATCGGCCAGATCAAGGTCGGCCACCCATGGGTTGGCAGGGTGGGCAAGCGCCACCAGTGCGTCTCCGGCGGCAATTCGGGCCAGCCAGTCACCGGCTACCGCCGGGTGCGATGCCAGCCACGGGGCGGCAATCAGCGCCGTGTCGGCAACCGGGTCGGCGACACAGGCGCGCCCCAGCTCCATCGCCACCAGTGCGCCCGTCACCAGATCAAGGCCCAGCCCGCCGTCGGCCTCGGGCACCAGCAGCGCCGGCAGACCCATTTCCACCAGCTTGCGCCGCAGCGCCTCGGGCCTTGGGTTGCCATCGAGCTGGCGCACCGTCTCGACGCCATGTTCGGCGCCAAGAAAGTCGCGGATGCCGTCGATCAGCGCCTGCTGGTCGGCAGAGATACGAAAGTCCATCGCCATTACCTCGGCAGGCCGAGCAGCCGCTCGGCGATGATGTTGCGCTGGATCTCGTTCGACCCGGCATAGATCGGGCCCGACAGCGAGAAGATATAGCCATCGAGCCAGCTGTTGACGGCGCCATCGCCAAGCTGGCGCAGTTCCGCCCCCGCCCCCAGAATCTGCATGGCGGTGCGGTGCATGGCACGATCGAGCTCCGACCAGAAGATCTTGTTGAGGCTGGCCTCGGCGCCGATGTGGCCGCCGGCCATGATGCGCGACGCCACGGCATAGGTATTGTAGGCATAGGCCTGCGCATCCATCCACGCCTGCGTCACTGCCTCCTCGACAGCGGGGGCAAGACTGTCGCGGTGCTGGTTGAACAACGCCACCAGCCGGGCAGCCGTCGCCTGGAACCGCCCCGGAGAGCGCAGCATCAACCCCCTTTCAAAACCCGCCGTCGCCATCGCCACGTTCCAGCCCTCGCCCTCGCCGGCGATGCGATTGGCAACCGGCACCCGCACGTCATCGAAGAACAGCTCGGCAAAGCCGGGGTCGCCATGCAGCTGGCGGATCGGCCGGCGGGTAACGCCGGGGCTGTTCAGGTCGAACAGAATGAACGACAGGCCCTTGTGGCGGCTCGACTCCGGGTCGGTGCGGAACAGCCCGAACCCCCAGTCGGCAAAGGCGGCACGGCTCGACCAGGTTTTCTGCCCCGACAGCACATAATGATCGCCGTCGCGGGTGGCCCTGGCAGTGATGGCGGCCATGTCCGAGCCGGCGTTCGGCTCTGACCAGGCCTGCGCCCAGATCACTTCGCCGCGCGCCATCGGCGGCAGGAAGCGCGCCTTCTGCTCGTCGGTTCCGAACTCCATGATGGTGGGGCCAAGCAGGAAGATGCCGTTCTGGTTGGCGCGCAATGGCGCCCCGGCGGCCCAATATTCCTCCTCGAAGATCAGCCACTGGATAAGGTCGAGGCCGCGGCCGCCATAGTCCACTGGCCAGGTCACCATCCCCCAGTTGCCGCTTGCCAGCTTGCGCTCCCACGCCACATGCTGGTGGAACCCTTCCTCGCACTCAAGCGTAACAAGGGGGCCCTCGGGCAGGTTGGCCTTCAGCCACGCCCGCACCTCGGCGCGGAAGGCCTGTTGTTCCGCTGTATAGCCAATATCCATCAGAATTCCGCCGCCTTGCCGGTTGCCACGAAGGCGTCGCGCGCCTTCTGCGAATCTTCGTGCATGTACATTTCAAGGGTAAAGCCCTGTTCCCAGCGATAGCCGCGATCGACATCGCGCGGCTCAAGGCCGTTCAGCGCCTCCTTGGCGATCACAAGTGCCTTGCGGCTCTTGCCGGCGACCACCCCACAAAAAGCCCGCGCCTGCGCCTCCAGCTCGTCGCGCGGAACCACTTTCTCTACCGCTCCCAGCCGATAGGCCTCGGCAGCGGGAATATTGCCGCCGGTGAAAAAGGCAGCGCGCACCTTGTGCAGCGGCAGCATCCGCGACAGGTGGCTCGCCCCGCCCATCGCCCCGCGATCGACTTCGGGCAGCGAGAAATAGGCGTCGTCGGCGGCGATGATGGTATCCGAGGCACCGCAGATGCCGATACCGCCACCGATCACGAACTTGTGCACGGCGCTTACCACCGGCACCTCGCAGTCCCGGATGGCCTTGAAGGTCAGGTAGTTGCCACGGTTCAGCAGGGTGATCCGCTCGGGGTGGGCCTGCATCTCCTTGATGTCGACGCCGCCGCAGAACCCCCGCCCCTCGGCGCGGATCAGCACCACATTGACCTCGGGGTTGCGCCCGGCGTCGGCGATGATCGCCGGCAGGCTGTTCCACGTGGTGCTGTCGAAGGCATTCACTGGCGGCACGTCGAAGACGATTTCAGCGATGCGGTTGGCAACTGTCGTCGTGATCGGCATCAGGCGACCCTTTCCCCCGGTGTCTGCGTTGTTCCCGCTGTTGCCGCCAGCGCGGAAAGCCGCGCCCGCGCCCCTGCCTCGATCTCTGCGAGCAGGCTGGCGCACGTCGGCAGGTCGCCCAGGCGGCCCGCCACCATCCCGGTGGCCATCACGCCATTGTCGGCGTCGCCTTCCACCACGGCGCGGCGGATCATCATCGGCGCAGCCGCCGCCATCATCGCCTGCGGCAGCGACAGCCCGCCGTGCGAAGTCATTCCCCGGGCGGTGGCGATGATCTCGCTCCACGAGGCTCCAGAGGCGCGCTTCATTGCCAGCCCCGCCTCGATGGCGCGCCGCCACATGGCGATGCGGCCCGAGCGTTCAATACGGTCGACGGCGCGGTTGCGGATCATCCGCTGCGGCATGCCGTCGATACGGGTGGAAACCAGAATGTCGTCGGTGCCGGCCTTCACATAGCGGGCCTTTACGGCGGCCGGCGGTGGGCTTTCGGCGGTCATCAGGAAGCGGCTGCCCATGGCAATACCCACGGCGCCATAGGCAAGCGCCGCCGCCAGCCCGCGCCCGTCACCGAACCCGCCCGCTGCCACCACCGGCAGCTGCACGGCATCGAGCACCTGCGGCAGCAGGATAGTTGACGGCACCGAGCCGGTGTGGCCGCCGCCTTCACCGCCCTGCACCACCACCATGTCGCAGCCCAGCTCCGCCATCTTGCGGGCGTGCTTCACTGCCCCCACCGTCGGGATGCACAGAATTCCGGCATCGCGGAAACGGCCGATCATCTTCGCGTCGGGGCCACGCCCGAAGGATACCGCCCGCACCCGGTCACGATTGCCAAGAATGATCTCGACAATCTCGGCCGCCCCCGGCTGGAACATGTGGAAATTCACCCCGAACGGCTGCGCCGTGCCCTCGCGCACCGCTGCAATTGCCGTCGTCAGTTCCGCCGGAGTCATCACCGCGCCTGCCAGAAAGCCGAAGGCGCCGGCATTGCTTGAGGCAATGACCAGTGGCGGGGTGGCGATCCAGCCCATCGCCGTCTGGATCACCGGCAGCCGGCAGCCCAGACGCTCGGTCAGGATGGTGCGCAGCGGGTCGCTCATGCCGGGCCCTTGCCCTTGTCTTTGTTCTTTGCAGCGGCCTTGTCGGCTGCCTGCGCCTGCTGGCGGTTGGCCTCGGCCATCGCCTTGCCGTCCATGCCACCCAGCACGTTGCCGGTGGTCAGGTCGTTCTGGGCATGGGCGAAATGGTGCATGTGGAACACCGCGTCCATGGCGGTGCGCTTGCCGCGCAGTTCCTCTACATGGTTCAGCGCCTGCTTGATCAGCCAGTTGCCCAGGCGCGGCCGGCTGGCGATCTCGTCGGCCACCGCCTTCACGTCGGCATCCAGCCGCTCACGGGTCGACAACTGGTTTACCATACCGAACTGATAGGCGCGCTCGGCCGGCATCCGCCGCCCCAGATAGAGAAACTCCTTGGCGACGCGCGGCGGCAACTCGAAGCCATGGGCGAAATATTCCACACCGGGAATGCCCATGCGCGCCACCGGATCCTGAAAGAAGGCATCGTCGGTGGCGATGATCAGGTCGCACACCCAGGCCAGCATCAGCCCGCCGGCAATGCACCCGCCCTGCACGGCAGCGATCGTCGGCTTGGGGATATCGCGCCAGCGCCGGCACATGCCCAGATACACTTCCTGCTCGCGGGTATAGAGCAGTTCGGCCGCCGGCTTGTTCACATGGTCGGCCAGCAGGTGGGCGCGCCTGAAGCTTTTGTGCAGGTCGCGGCCCGGCGTGCCAATGTCGTGCCCGGCCGAGAAATGCTTGCCGGCACCGCGCAGCACGATCACCTTTACCGCATCGTCATCGACGGCCCGCTGGAAGGCGGCGTCGAGCGCATAGGTCATCTGGCTGTTCTGGGCGTTGTGAAACTGCGGCCGGTCCATCGTCACATAGGCGACGGCCCCGTCGGTTTCATACCGAACCGGGGTATCGGTTTCATAGACGATCTCGACCGCCTTTGGCTCGACGAGATCATCCATGCTCATTGCCCGTCTCCCTCGGCACGGGCCGGCGGGTTGCCCTTGATGACCGATGCCCTGATGTTGTGCGGATCGAGCCGGGCGATGATCGCCAGCTGCGCAGCATCGGGGATCGCCGTCTCGGTCAGGTCGTCGGCCACTTCGAGGGCAAAGCCGGTTGCCTCCTGCACCATCCCCACCGTCACTCCGGGGTGCAGCGAGATGATGCGGATGGCATTGTTCGTGCCGCCGAAATCCATGACGCAGAGGTTGGTGATGATGCGCCGCAGATCGACGCCGCTGAAATTGCCGCCCTTCACCCGCCGCTCCGGATTATAGCCGACACTCGACACCATATCGACTTCACCCGGAACAAATACCCGCTGGCTGTGGGCGGGAATGAACATCGAGTTGATGTGATAAATGGAATTGCCGGGAAAGCCCCGGACGCCCAACATCTGCACCTTGGGCTTGTCGTGGCTGCCGCCCAGATACGAAAGGTTGGTCTGGCCGAAGCGGTCGATCTGGGTGGGGGTGACGATGGCATGCCGCCGTCCCGTCCACACCGCCGCATCGAAAAAGCGCGAGAAGGGCAGATAGCCGGCCGCCTTGCGGTCGTCATAGCCGCGCGGGCCGATCGGCACCGGGTCTTCCACCAGGAACGCCTCGCCGTCGGTCATCATCAGCTCGGGCGAGTGGGTGCTCTTGGCAAGCCCCGCCCCCAGCCGCGGCACCGGGCCGATACCGGTTGCAATCACCTCGCCGCTGCCGCGAAACGCCTCCGCGCAGGCAAGGATGCACAGTTCCGCAAGCGTCGCCATCAGAAGATCGGCAGCGGCAACGCCGCCACCGCCTCCGCTCCGCCAGCGCCCGCCAGATAGTTGGCCTCATCGGCACCGATCACCGCCTGCTGATAGGCCGGCCAGCCGCCCTCGGCGCCGGCTGCTGCCGCATAGGCCTTCAATGCCGCCATGTCCCAGCCATAGCTTGGGGGCAGCGACGTCGGGTGGGCGCCATACGGGGCCTCGATCACTGCGTGCACGAAACAGCGCTCGACGATATTGGCGCGCGCGTCATCGGGATAGGCAAGGTCCATGCGTTCCACCACCTCCTCGGCTGAAACGAAGGTGCGCTTTGCCGCCCGCGCGAACCATTCGTCGTAATAGGTATCAGGCCCCAGCGCCTGGATGTTGCCGCGCGCATCGGCGCGATGCACGTGCAGCAAGGCGGCATCGAGCGGGATCGCCGGCATTGCCAGCAGCACCTCGCCATCGTCATAGGGCGATGTCACCATGCGGAAATCGCCATAGGTCGTCACATCGGTTCCCAACCCCACCCGGGTGGGCAGGAACGGCAGGCCCATGGCCGCCGCCTTCAGGCCCCACTGCAGCATCCCCTCGTCGAGTTCGAGGATATCCTGCCCCACGGTCTCGCGCACCTTGCGGAACCACGGCTCCAGCGGAATGGCATCGAGCGAGACGAAGCCGAAGATCAGCTTCTTCACCTTGCCGGCGGCACACAGCATGCCGGCCTCGGGGCCGCCATAGCACACGATGGTCAGGTCTTTCAGCGACGAGCGCAGAATGGCGCGCACCAGCGCCATCGGCTTGCGGCGCGGGCCCCAGCCACCAACTCCGATCGTCATTCCGTCGCGCAGCGACGCAATGAACTGATCCAAATCTATCCGCTTGTCAAAAACAGGCGTCACGCCGAAATCCCTCCGTACCGGCTGCTTCCGTCTTCCCCCAGATACGCTTTGCCACCATTGCCCGTTAATCACCAGATGGGGACTGAACCTCAGGTCGCTGCAGCAAAATGCTCCAGCGCCTCGACCGGACCTGCCAGAACCAGCAGATCAACCACCCCGATCACCATGTCAGGCGTTGCCGGAACGAACGGTTCGTGCGTGCGCCGCACCCCCAGAAGGTGCAGGCCTTGCAGCAAGGATTGCTGCAGCCCGGCAACCTGTTTGCCGGCAGCGGCAGCGGGTGCCCGGGTGGTGACGATGGCATAGCCCCGGCCAATCTCTACAAAGTCGATCATGCGCCCGGATACCTGGTGGGCCACCCGCTCACCGATATCGGCTTCCGGATAGACGACATGGCGCGCCCCCACCTTTTCGAGGATACGGCCATGGCTGACATTCACCGCCTTGGCCCAGATATCCGGGCACCCGGCATCGATGAGTGCCACCACCGTCAGGATGCTGGCCTCGACATCCGAGCCGATGCCGACAACGGCATGCGACATGTCGCCGACCCCCAGCCGCCGCAGCGCCTGCGCATCCGTGGCGTCGGCCTTCACCACGTGGGTAAGCTCCTCCGACATCTTCTGCACCAGATCGATATCCTCATCGATTCCCAGCACCTCGTGGCCAATTGCCGTCAGGGTGCGCGCCACCGAGGTTCCAAAGCGCCCCAGCCCCACCACCACCACCGATCCCGCTGTTTTTCTAGCCGACAATCACCCTCTCCTCCGGATAGCGCCACGGCACCACCTTCTGCCGCAAGGCCACTGCTGCGGCGATCGACACGATGCCCACCCGGCCGATAAACATCAGCACCGCCAGCACCAGCTGCCCTGATGGCGGCAGCTCTTGCGAAACCCCGGTCGACAGGCCGACGGTTGCAAAGGCCGATACCGCCTCGAACAGCAGCCGCTCGACCGGAAGGGTCGAAATGGCCGCCAGCGTAAACAGCCCGATGGCAACAACGCCGATCGCCAGCAGGGTCACCGTCACCGCCTGACGCTGCGACTCGAGGCCGATGCGCCGCCCGAACGCCACGGTTTCCGGCCAGCCGCGAATCTCCGACCACACCACATAGCCCAGCAGCAGAAAGGTGGTGACCCGGATGCCCCCGGCCGTCGAGGCGCTGCCACCCCCGATCATCATCAGGGCGATCGAGCCGAGAATGCTGTTGGTATGCATGGCCGAGGTATCGTGGACGGAAAAGCCGGCCGAACGGGTCATCACGGAATGAAACAGCGCCCCCAGCAGCTTTTCCGACCAGCCGGCATTCTCAAGTGTCGCCGGGTTGTTCCATTCCCACGCCAGCACCACCACGGCCCCCAGCACGATCAGGCCCAGTGACCCCCACAAGGTCAGCTTGGTATGGATCGACCAGCGCCGGGGATTGCGCCATTCCTTCTGCAATTCATACAGCACCGGAAAGCCGAATCCGCCAACGATCACCCCCAGCATCAGCGGCGCCGTCAGCAGCCAGTCGTTGCGGTAGGGCGCAAGGCCGTCGGGCAGAATGGTGAACCCGAGGTTCATCACCGCCGACACCCCGTGGAACAATCCGAACCACGCCGCTGTCGCCACCGCCATGCCGTCACCCAGCCACAGCCGCAGCCACAACATCACCGCCACCACCAGTTCGGTGGCCAGCACCGTCACCAGCACCAGCAGCAGCACGTTGGTGACATCACCGAGATCGAGGCTGCGCAATTCCTCCGACGCCATCAGCTTGCCCCGCAACGGCAGCTGCCGCGACACCAGGAGCCCCAGCAGCGTCGCCCCGGTCATGATGCCAAGCCCGCCGATCTGCGCCAGCAGGATCAGCACGACATGGCCGAAGCCCGACCAGTAGCTGGCGGTATCCACAACGGTAAGGCCGGTGACACAGAAGGCCGAAGTGGCCGTGAACAGGGCCACCATGAACGGCGCGCCATGATGGGTTACCAGCCCGTCGGCACGGGCAACCGGCATCAGCAGCAGCAGGGTCCCGAAGCCGATGCCGACCAGAAAAGCCAGCGGCACGATACGTTCGGGGTGACGAATGCGGCGGACGTCCATCGCCCGACGATAGAAGCGTCTCATGCTGCGGCAAAGTGGAATTCATTTGACCACGCTCGCCGCTGCCATATGCAGAAATGCGAACCAGCGGCCAACGCCATCGATCAGCAAGCGGGCGGGGCGGCAACAGAAAGGATAGAATGCCGATGGCTGTCATCACGTTCCGGGGGTTTGCCGGCATCCGGCTCGAAGCCGATCAGCTGGGAATGCCCGACGCCCCGGCGGTGCTGTTGCTGCACGGTAGCGGCCAGACCCGGGCGATGTGGGATGAAGCCGCCGAGGCGCTGGTGATGGCCGGGCGATCGGTGGTCAGGCTCGACTTGCGGGGACATGGGGCCTCTGACCGCCCGGCCGACGGCCGCTACGACCGCGAAGCCTGTGCCGAAGACATCCGCGCCGTCCTGTCGCAGATGGCCGCGCGACCGGTGGTTGTCGCCACCTCGCTGGGCGCCTGGTCGGCGCTGGTGGCCTTGGCCGATAACGGAGCCCACCTCGCCTCGGCGCTGGTGCTCGCCGATATTCCCTCACCCCTCGATTGCGGCGCCTGCGGCGATACCGTCACCGGCAACTGGGATCCGCGCATCCGCAACGGCTTCTCGGCCGCCGAGGCCTGTGACTGGCTGCAAACCCGCGGCCCGGCCATCGCCCTTCCCACCCTGGTGGTGCGCGGCCCGCAGCTGTCGGCGCCGCTCGCCGACACGCTCGCCATCCTCCAGTCCCTGCCCGATTGCGAGATCCGGATTCTCGACCACGGCGCCGACGACGGCTTCGAGAGCAGTGACGGCTTTTCGGCCCTGCTGCTCGAGTTTCTCGAACGCCGCGCCCCGCGCGAACCGCTGGCCTATCGCTCCGGATCTGACCCGCGCACATTGCGCGATGCGTTGGGCTGCTTTGCAACCGGAGTCACCATCATCACCTGTTGTGCCGCCGATGGTCGGCCGGTGGGGCTCACGGCCAACAGCTTCACCTCGGTCTCGCTCGACCCGCCGCTGCTGCTCGCCTGCATCGACAACCGCGCCCAGTCGCTCGAGGCGTTGCGTGCCAGCAGCCATTTCTCCGTCAACGTGCTGCACATCGGCCAGCAGCCCACATCGGCACGCTTTGCCGCCCGCACCACCGAAGACCGCTTCAGCACCGTAGGCTGGCACAAGGGCGAATACGGGTCACCGCTCATCTCCGGCTCGCTCGCCGTCTTCGAATGCCGCCGCCACGCCATCCACGAAGGCGGCGACCACCAGATCGTCGTCGGGGAAGTGCTGAAAGCCACCTTCGAGCCACGTCGCGACCCGCTGCTGTTCTTTCGCGGCCGCTACCGGCGCCTGCACTTCGGCTGACGGCCGGGGGTCAGCTCCGGTCCGGCACGGTTCAGCCCGGCGCAGCCACACCACCACTGGTCGCGACAATCGGTGTCAGCCGGGCGGGTTTCTTGCATGCCGCGCCCGCTCCGGCTCATAAAGCGGGCTGGGGGCGCGTCGAGTCACAAGCTGAACCACAACAAGGACCTGGCCCATGGCTTCCTCTATGTCTGCATTGTTCCGCCGACTGGCCCGAGCCTCGGCATGAACCGCCGTCATTTCCTCGGGCTGGGCGGACTGGTGGCCGGGGCCGCGCTACTTCCCGTCAGGGCGCTCGCTGCCACTGCCCCCGACCTGGCTGCCCGCCCGGTCGCCACTGCCGATCTGCTGGCGCGGGTACGCACCGCCTTTGCCCGGCACGGCAGTGCCATTCCCCGTCACGATATCGTCGGAATTGCGGATTTCAGCCGCCATTCCGCCACCCGGCGCTTTCACCTGCTCGACATGGAAAGCGGCCGACTCGACAGTCTGCTGGTCGCCCATGGCCGCGGCTCTGATCCGGACCACACCGGCTTCGTCCAGCGCTTTTCCAATCGTGAAGGTTCGAACGCCAGCTCGGAAGGCGCCTATGTCACGTCCAACAGCTATGTCGGCCAGCACGGCAACAGCCGGCGGCTGATCGGCCTCGACCCCGAGAATGACGCCGCCCTGCAACGCGCCATCGTCATTCATGGCGCAGACTATGTAAGCAGCGCCCGTGCCGCCTCCGGCCCCATCGGCCGCAGCTTCGGCTGTTTCGCCTTTGCCCAGGCCGATATTGCCCGGGTGCTGGAACGGCTGGGGCCGGGGCGTCTGCTGCTCGCCTACAAGGCCTGAGCCTCTGGCCCTGCTGTCGTCACACCGCTTCGCCGTGGATGAACGCCCGCAAGGCGGCCAGCAGTCCGGGGTCGGCATGGGGTGATACTGTTCCGCCTGTGCTGCCACCAGCGATGATGCGGTCCAGAAGCGGCGCCACCTCCGATTCCTCCCAGGCAATCGCCACCCCCGGCCGACCGGCAAATTTCTCCGCCGTCGCCCACTGATGTTCGTTGCGGTGCTCGCCAAGCGACGCCCGGCGCGGCATGATCAGCAGTGGCTTGCCATAGGTAAGGGCCGAGATGATCGACCCCATGCCCGCATGGGCGACGATCGCCACACAGTTCCCGACCAGCTGCTGATAGCGGTCGGCGTCGATGAACTCGGCCCATGTAAAGCGGCTCGGGCGGTAACTGTCGGGCGCCAGCCTCCCCAGTTGCCCGAAGATGCTGACCTCGGGGTGGGCGGCCGCCCAGTCGTCCATGGCCCGGGTCAGCCGGTCGAACGGTTCCTGGGTGCCGATGGTGAGGAACAGGTCGGCCGTGAGCTGGTCAGCAACCTTGGTCACAGCACTGCCCCCTTGAACAGCGGCCCGCCGTCCTGCGCCAGCTCGGGCCACTGGGTCAGCCACAGGTCGGCGTATGGTCCGCTCTTGATCCCCGAAAGCGACAGCACCTGGGCATTGGCGATACTGTCAAGCCAGCAGCCGCGCGCCCCCACCAGCCGGCCGGCACGCAGGGCAAAATAGCCGCACGACGCCCCGGTGGTGATGATGACATCGGGCCGCACCCTCAGCACCAGGGCAGCAATCTCCAGCATCTGCCGCACCAGCCGCATTTTCTGCCAGCGGTTGGCGTCCGTAAAGACATGATAGCCGGGCACCGGCTCGCCGCGCGCCTGCGACATCTGCGTCACCCGTTGCCGGAAATCGCCGGTGGTGGTCGCCAGATGCAGCTCGCAGCCGTCGAACACCGGGTAGAGCCGCAGCAACTGCACCCAGTGGCCGCCCGTCGAGGATAACGCCAGCACCCGCGGGCGGCGGTGTGAGGCGGTCTGTGTTCCGCCCGAATCGGGGGCTGTCCTGTCGATAGCTGCCAAAGCCTGTTCCTGTGTGCTGCCGGTGGGTTCCGGCATGCCGCGGTAGCGGTCGCCGACGCATCTGCCAACCATGATCCGCACTGCGCCGCCGTCTCCGGTTGTCATCGGCGCCGCATTTCGCCTAGAGCCGCGCTCATGACCGAACCCCACCCCCTGCCAGCCGAAGAACCCCGGGCCTCGGTGCGCGACGTGGTGCTGATCGGAATGCTCACGGCCTTCGCCGCATTTTCCATTGATCTCTACCTGCCCGCCCTTCCCGCCATCGCCGCTGATTTCAACGCCACGCTGGGGGCGGTGCAGGGCACCATGGCCTCGTTCCTTATTGGCCTTGCGGTCGGCCAGCTGGTGCTGGGGCCCCTGTCCGATCGCATCGGCCGCCGCCCGCCGCTCCTGGCGGGAATCCTCCTTTACACCCTGTCGTCGGCGGCCCTCACCCTGGTTCCCACCCTCGACCTGCTGATCGCCGGGCGCTTCGTGCAGGCCGTCGGCGCCTGTGCCGGCCTCGTCATCGGCCGCGCCATCGTCCGCGACCGCTTCAGCACCACGGAAACCGCCCGCTTCTTCAGCCTCACCTTCCTGATCATCGGAGTTGCCCCGCTGATCGCTCCCAGCATTGGCGCACTGCTTCTGAAATGGTCGAACTGGCACATGATCTTCTGGCTGCTGGCCGCCTTCGGGCTGATGGCCGGCATTGCCACCTTCGCCCTCATCCCCGAAAGCCGCAGCGCTGAAACCGCCCGGCAGGCCGCCAGCGAAAACACGCTGCAAAGCTATGTGGCCGCCCTCTCCCACCGGCGGGTGCTGGGCTATGTGCTGGCCGGCGGCCTCAATGGCTCGGCCCTGTTTACCTACCTTGCCACCTCGCCCGCCCTGTTCATGGATCATTACCACCAGAGCGCCCAGCAGTTCGGCTTCATCTTCACGTTCAATGCCCTGGGGCTGGTGGCTGCCACCCAGGTCAACCGGGTGCTTCTGCGCCGGTTCGGCCCCGGCCCCATCGCCCGCAATGCCTCAGTGCTGGCGTTCCTGTTCTCGTCCATCCTGCTTGCCCTCGCGCTCATCCTTCCCGAACTGCCGATGCTGCTCACCATCACCATGATCTTCCTCATCCTCGCAAGCTACGGGTTCGTCGGCGCCAATCTGTCGGCGCTGGCGCTGGGCGAAATGCCGGCACGCGCCGGGGTGGTGTCGGCGCTGCTGGGGTCAGGCTCCTATCTGTTCGGGGCAGTTGCCACCATCGTCACGGCACCGCTGGTCACGGGCGGCCCGGCAACGCTTGCCGGAGCGCTGGTCATCGGGCTTGGCGCCTCGATCGCTGCCCTCGTCCTCATCGTCGACGGCCACGGGCCGCGCTGGCACTGACATGGCCCACCGCATCCCGTTGCTCCACGGGCTCAGCCTCGACAGCGACGAACTGCGTTACCGGTTCGTGCGGGCGTCAGGGCCGGGCGGGCAGAACGTCAACAAGGTCTCAACCGCCGTTGAACTGCGGTTCGACCTCGCGCGTTCGCCATCGCTTCCTGTTGCCATCAAGCAGCGCGCCGCCGTCCTTGCCGGGCAGCGCCTTACAGATGGCGGCGATATTCTGCTGTTTGGAGAGCGATTCCGCACCCAGGCCGCCAACCGCCGCGATGTCACCCAGCGGCTTATCGATCTGCTGGTTGCGGCCATTCCCGCCCCGATTCACCGGCGTCCCACACGTCCCGGCAAGGGGGCCGTCGAACGACGGCTGGAAGGCAAGCGCCGCCGCAGCGCCATAAAGGCGGGGCGCCGCCCCGAGCTGGACTGAACGCCACATGGTGCCCCCGGCTGCCGACACCATCTTTGCCCTGTCATCGGGCGCTCTACCCAGCGGGGTGGCAGTGCTGCGCATCTCGGGCCCCGATGCCTTGGCCCACGCTCGCCAGCTGGTACCGGACCTGCCAGCGCCACGCATGGCAATGCTGCGCAGCATTTTTCGGCCATCTACCGGTCAACTCATTGATTCAGCACTGGTAATCGTCTTTCCGGCACCTGGCAGCTTCACCGGTGAAGATTGTGTCGAACTGCATCTGCACGGCAGCGTGGCAGTGGTGGCAGCGGTGCAGCATGAACTGCTGGCGCTGGGTGCGCGGCTGGCAGAGGCCGGGGAATTCACCCGCCGCGCCTTTCTGCATGGCCGCATGGATCTCACCCAGGCCGAAGCCCTGTCTGATCTTCTGGCGGCCGAGACGGATCTGCAACGCGAGCAGGCAATGGCCAATGCCGGCGGCCGGCTGCGCGATCAGGCTGGCCGCTGGCGATCGCAACTGCTCGACATGATGGCCGCCGTCGAGGCCGACCTTGATTTCTCCGACGAGCCCGACGTCGCTGCTGTCGATATCGCCCCGGCCATGCAGAATCTTGCAGCCGACATCTCGGCCGCACTGGCCGGTGCCGCCATCGGCGAGCGGGTGCGCCATGGGCTGACCATTGCCGTGATTGGCGCCCCCAATCGCGGAAAATCCAGCATTGTCAATCGGCTGGCCAACCGGGATGTCGCTATCGTCACGCCCCATGCCGGCACCACCCGCGATGTGATCGAAGTCCATCTCGACCTTGGCGGGCGTGCCGCCGTTCTGCTCGATACCGCCGGTCTGCGCGACACCAGCGACCCGGTCGAGGCCGAAGGCATTGCCCGCGCCCGCCAGCGCGCCGCCCGTGCCGACCTCATACTCGATCTGGGGCCTTCCCCAACCCAGAATGTCACCAACCGCATCGACGAAAGTGGCGAACAACCGGGCGTGCGCAATGGCATGATCTATGTGTCAGCGGCCACCGGCGCCGGCTTTGCCGAGCTGGAACACTGGCTTCTGGCCTGGGCCGCGTCACAGCTGCCACGGCACGAGCTGCCACTGGTCACCACGGGCCGCCAGCTGGCTTTGCTGCAACAAACGGTCAAAGCCCTTGCTGCACCGCCACAAGATTCCCTGCTGCAGGCCGAAGCCCTGCGGACTGCCGCCCATCACCTTGGCCGCCTGACCGGGCAGATCGACCCAGAACAGGTGCTCGGCGCCATCTTTTCCCGCTTTTGCATCGGCAAATAGCCAGTCGTCTCTCCATTGTTCCACGTGGAACAGGCTGCTAAAGAGCGCGGCATGTTCGATTGCGATGTTCTGGTCATTGGTGGCGGCCATGCTGGCGTTGAAGCCGCTGCAGCTGCGGCGCGTCTGGGCGCTCATGTCAAGCTGGTGACCTTCCGCCTGGATGATATCGGCCAGATGAGCTGCAACCCGGCGATTGGCGGTCTAGGCAAGGGCCATCTGGTGCGCGAGATCGACGCCATGGACGGGCTGATGGGCCGTGCCGCCGACATGGCCGGGATCCACTATCGCCTTCTGAATCGCAGTCGCGGCCCGGCCGTGCAGGGGCCCCGCGCGCAGGCCGATCGCCGCCTCTATGCCCGGGCTGTCCGCTCCCTCTTGTCCGAAACCAGTGTGGAACTGGTGGAAGCCGAAGCCATCGATCTGCTGGTCGTTGGGGATCGCTGCCATGGCGCCCTCACCAGCAAGGGGCCTATTCGCGCTGGCGGAACGGTGCTGACTACGGGAACATTCCTGGGGAGCGTGCTGCATTTCGGCATGGAAACCCGCCCCGGTGGACGGGCAGGCGGAGCGGCTGCCAACGCCCTTGCCCGCCGCCTTCGCCACCTTGGTCTGCCGCTGGCGCGCCTGAAGACCGGAACGCCACCGCGCCTCGACGGTCGCACCATCGACTGGTCAGGGCTCGATCGGCAGCCGGGTGATTCCGAACCGGCACGCCTGTCGCCGCTGTCTACCCAGCCCCTGCCGCCGCAGGTGGATTGCTTTATCACCCGCACCACAGCGGCAACCCATGCCGCCATTCGCGGCAATCTGGATCGCTCGCCGCTCTATTCCGGGCGCATCGAAGGGGTGGGGCCGCGCTATTGCCCCTCGATCGAAGACAAGGTGATGCGGTTCGGGGATCGCGATGGTCATCAGATCTTCCTCGAGCCCGAAGGCCTCGACGATCCACTGATCTACCCCAATGGCATTTCCACCAGCCTCCCGCTCGATGTGCAACTGGCGCTGGTCCACTCGATCCCCGGTCTGGAACGATGCCGCATCGCCCAACCGGGCTATGCGGTTGAATATGATCACATCGACCCACGCGCCCTTGATTCAACCCTGCAGGTGCGGGCACTGCCCGGCCTGTGGCTGGCCGGGCAGATCAATGGCACCACCGGTTATGAAGAAGCCGGCGCGCAAGGGCTGGTTGCCGGGCTCAACGCAGCGGGCGCCAGCTGGATACCGGAACGCCATAGTTCCTATCTGGGGGTGATGATCGATGATCTGATTACCCACGGCGTTTCAGAACCCTACCGCATGTTCACCTCGCGGGCCGAGTATCGATTGCGGCTGCGTGCCGATAACGCCGACATGCGTCTTACAGACACCGGCATGCAGCTTGGCTGTATCGGGGCGGAGCGTCGCAACTACCATGCGCAGCGGCGCGCGGCTGTGGCAGCACTGACCGCAGCGCTTCAGCAATCCCGCATTGCCGCCTCCTGTTTGCCGGGGGTGCATGGGGATGGTCTGGCGCGATCAGCATGGGAATGGGCGCGATTCCCCGGAATCGACTGGCAAGCACTGAAGGCTGCGGCGCCAGCACTCCCGGATGCTTCCCCCGATATCATCGAAACGGTGCTGACCGATGCCCGTTATGCCGTCTATATCGAACGACAGGATGACGAAATCGCCCGGGTTCAGCAGGATGAAGCTGTCCGTATCCCGCCTGGCACCAATTTCACTGCCGTGCCCGGCCTGTCGGCGGAAATGGCTGAGCGCATGATGCAAAGTCAGCCGGAAACGCTCGGACAAGCGGCGCGCATTCGTGGCGTGACCCCGGCCGCACTGACAGCCCTGCTTGCCTATGTGCGCAAGTCGCACAGCAACAGGCACAACCGGGCCGCCTGAATGACCGTTTACGACCGGGACTCGTTCGCGGCTGATTTCGATGTTCCACGTGGAACACTGGACAAGTTCGACCGCTACGCCCAGCTGTTGAACGAATGGCAGCTCCGGATGAATCTGGTGGGGCCAGCCACTCTTGGCGACATCTGGCAGCGCCATTTTGCCGATTCCGCCCAGCTCAGCCGGCTCATTCCTTCCGGACGCCACTGGCTTGATATCGGTGCCGGTGGCGGCTTTCCCGGAATGGTGCTGGCCACGCTGGGGTGGGGACAATTCACCCTGGTGGATTCGGTGGGGAAAAAATGCCGGTTTCTCGAGGCCTTGCGTACCGAGCTGGGCCTGGACAACAAGGTTGCCATTCTCGCCACCCGCATCGAGCAGTTGCCAACGCTGGGGGCCGAAGTGGTAACGGCGCGCGCCACTGCCGACCTCAGCCAGTTATTTGACTGGTCGATCCGCCATGTCCGCCCCGGCGGCACCCTGATTTTCCCGAAAGGCCGCCGCTGGCGCGATGAAGTGATGGCGGCGCGACAAAAATTCCGCTTCGATCTCGAAGACGTGGCCAGTATGACAGATGCAGACGCGCGAATCCTCATTGCGCACAACCTCAAAAGACGCTGAGCAAGGGGCAGACATGCGGGTTCTGGCACTGGCAAATCAGAAGGGCGGGGTGGGCAAAACCACAACCGCCGTCAATCTCGCCACCGCTCTGGCGGCGTCAGGGAAGCGGGTGGTGCTGGTTGATTTTGATCCGCAGGGTAATGCCTCCACCGGCTTCGGCCTTGACCGCGGCCAGCGCGACCCATCAAGCTACCACTTGCTGCACGCCCCGGAACGCACCACCGAGGCTCTGCGCGACACCATGGTGCCGGGGCTGCGCCTTATCCCGGCGAGCGAGGCACTGGCCGGCGCCGAAGTCGAACTGGTGGGGGAAAGCAATGCTGCCGGCCGCCTGAAGGCCGCCCTGCAGACTGTCACCGATGCCGATCTGATCTTCATCGACTGTCCGCCATCGCTGTCCCTGCTCACCCTCAACGGGCTGGTGGCGGCTGACGGCGTGATCATCCCCTTGCAGACCGAATTCTACGCTCTGGAAGGGCTGACCCAGCTTCTGCGCACCATCGAACAGGTGCGCAGTCGCCAGAATCCCCGGCTCGATATCGCCGGTGTCGTGCTCACCATGTATGATCGCCGCAACAATCTGTCGGAACAGGTGGCGGCCGATGTGCGGGCCGCCCTTGGCGATAAGGTGTTCCGCGCCGTTATCCCCCGCAACGTGCGGCTGTCGGAAGCACCAAGCCACGGGGTGCCGGCATTGCTTTATGATCTGCGCTGCCCCGGGTCTGAGGCCTATATGGCGCTGGCCCGCGAACTGATCGCCTGACGAGAAAGGACTGACGATGGCCAGAAAAGCCGGTCTGGGTCGCGGACTGTCCGCGCTGATGGAGGAAATGGGTTCCCCCTCTGGCGAAAGCCACAGCGACGCCCGCATGCTGCCCATTGCCGCCATCACCCCCAACCTTCATCAGCCGCGTCGCCACTTCGACGAGCAGGCGCTCGCTGAACTGGCGGAATCGATCCGCCAGCGCGGCGTTCTGCAACCGATACTGGTGCGCTCGCTGGGTGACGGCCGCCACGAGATCGTTGCCGGCGAGCGCCGCTGGCGCGCCAGCCAGCTGGCGGGACTGCACGAAATCCCGGTGTTGCTGCGCCCGTTCAGCGAAAGTGACAGCTTCGAAGTGGCGCTGATCGAGAATGTGCAGCGGCAGGACCTGAACCCTGTTGAGGAAGCAGAGGGTTATCATAGACTTAGCACGGAATATCGGCTGACCCAGCAGCGGGTGTCAGAGCTGGTCGGCAAATCACGCAGCCACATCGCCAACCTGCTGCGGCTGATCGAACTTCCCGAACCAGTGCTCGACCTCATCCGCGATGGCAGCCTGACCCTTGGCCATGCCAAGGCCATTCTCGCAGCGGCCGACCCGCAGGCGCTGGCTGTCGATGCCGTAGCGCGCGGCTGGACGGTTCGCCAGACCGAAGCTGCCGCCCGGCGCAGCCACCAGCCCGAAGGCGCTGCCGCGGGGCCCGCCGCCACCGCGCGGCCGCCTGCCCGCAAGGATGCCGATACCGAGGCGCTGGAATACCAGCTGTCCGACACCCTGGGTCTGCCAGTGGCCATCGAGGCCGAAGGCGGAAAAGGCTGCCTTACCATCCGCTTCTCTGATCTCGATCAGCTGGATGCCATCATCGCCCGCCTGCAGGGCTGACCAACCCCACTGGTCACCCGAATCTGCGCCATTCTCTCTGTTACCAGCCTCGCGCTCTGGGCCTGTGCGCGCCGTTGGCCCCACTGGCGGTCAGTGATCTCCGGGAGGTGAAACCGGCTCGGGGCGGCCGGTTGTCAGGATCGGCTTGGGAAGGCTTCTGCCGCCCTGCCAGCGGCACGGGCGAATGGTTTCCGGTGCGGGGCGCGCCACCGGGGTGAACACCGCCAGATAATTGCCGGCGGGCAGCTGATAACGTTCCTGCAATTCAAAGCCGGAAGCCGACATCTCGCAGATCAGCAGGTCAGGCGGGGTGCCATGACGGGCCGGCGAACGATCGGCATCGACCACCGCCACCCGCCCGCCGGGGCGCAGACTGTCGTGCAGGTGCCACAACAGCGAAAACGGGTCGGCGATCTCGTGATACATGTGGGCCATCAGCGCCACATCGACACTATGGGGGTCGAGCCGGGCGTCACCCGGGTCTCCGAGCACCAGACTGACGTTGGAGAGTTTCTGTTCCAGAACCCGGCGCCGCAGCCGTTCGAGATGGTCGGGCATGAGATCGTTGGCAAAGACATGCCCGGTGCGCCCCACCTGCTCAGACAAGCGTTGGGTATAATAGCCGCTGCCCGCCCCGATATCGGCGACGCGGCTGCCGGGGCCGATATGCAGCAGGCGGAACACCGTTGATGATTCGCCGGCATGGTCGCGGGTTGCTTCATCAGACCACAGGGCGCCGGCAATGGGCGCCACTGGCCGGTCTGGCCGGGGAAAGCGCTGGACCGCTTGTGCAACTGCCGGCGTATCGGCCGCAGGCTGGCTGCCGTTCCCGCAACCGACCAGCAACAACAGGAGGGCGACGCTCTTGTTCACGCCCCACAGCATCTCCAATCGCGGCGACACGTCAAGAGCCCATCTGCCCCCCGAACATCCCCCGATCAACCCTTGACCTTGAGGCCCCGCCTTCGCTATTGCCGCCTTCCCATTGATCCGGCTTGTCGGGGACGTAGCTCAGATGGGAGAGCGCAGCAATCGCACTGCTGAGGTCAGGGGTTCGATCCCCCTCGTCTCCACCAGCCGTTCCACCAGCCGTTCTACCTGAGGATCAGCCACCGACAGGTAACCTGCCCGGCGATGGCCTTTCCTGCAGTTCGCGGCTTTGCGGAACATCCCGATCCTGGAACGCCCGCTCCTCAGAACTCGGTCGTCCACTTCACCGACCAGGTGCGAGGATTGTAGCTGAGCTGTGGGCCAACAAAGCTGAACCCCTCGCTGGCGGTATAATATTCGCTGTTGAACAGGTTGGTGATGTTGAACGACACCTTGTTCCGCCCCCAGTCCTGGGTGAAGCGCAGGTTGAACAGGCTGACCGGGTCAACGGATGCCGGGAAGGTCATGCTTGCCTGCTCGACGACGCCGAGCTCGGTCCGCGAACGATAGCTCCAGTTGAGGGCGATCGCGGCTTCGCCTCCGGCCAATCCGAATCGCTGCTCGATATTGGCCGAGGCTGTCCAGCGCGGCGAGTTGCCGATGCGCCGGCCATCGAGCGACACGAGTTGCCCGCCAACCAGGCCTTCCCCCTCGATGTACTTGGCATCGAGATAGCCAACCGATCCACCAACGGTGAGGTCGTTGGTCACCCGCGCCGTCACCCCCAGTTCGAACCCCTTCGAGCGCGCCTTGGGCAGGTTGGTAACCGAATCGGCCTGCAGCTGACGCGAGCAGAGGCTGAGGTCGAGACCGGGCGTCACGATGACGATTTCACCGGTAGCAGCCAGAACGCACAGGGTCTGGCGCGATGTGAACTGGAAGTCTTTCCAGTCCATATAGAATAGTGCCCCCTGAATCAGCAGCCGGCGATCAAGAAGATAGGCGTTGCCACCGATCTCGTAGTTCCACAGCTGCTCGCGCCCGAAGCTGGACGATCCGCCTAACCCGCTGTCGGGGTTGGCCTGGCCGCCGGCCGGCTTGTAGCCCTTCGACACGCTGGCATAGATTGAAGTGTCGTCATTGGGCTTCCAGTTGAGAGCGATCCGCGGTGAGAAATCATGCGCGGCACCCGTTGCGTAGCGGCCGGTACGCTGTTCATAACGACCACCGGTTACATAGCCATTGAAAACCGGCAGCAGCCCCTGCGACTCCAGCAATGCCTGTTCGGGGGTCAGCTCGCATGGGCCGTTGCCGTCGACGGCGGTCGAGGTGTCGAGCGGGTCGCCCACCAGGCGCCGCGAGCAGGCGGCATAGACATCGGTCCACTCGTTGGTGCCGCGATCGAACGAATAGCGGCCGCCCAGAATCAGCGACAGCTGGTCGTTGACGTGCCATTCGATGTTGCCGAACATCGCCCAGCCGCGCAGGGTATTGGTGATGCGGTTCTCGTTGGCCTTGTCTCCGGGAACCCACGGTCCGACAACCGCCTCGATCAGGATCTGGTTCACGGCCGAGAATTTTTCATGGTAGCCAATGCCGCCCACGGTCCAGTCGATGGTGTTGCCTTCCCCGATCGACGACAGACGGCCTTCAACGCTGTACGATTCGGTAGCGAATTCGCCGAAGCGGTTGATGGCGCGGATACCCGAACGATCGAGATCGAGGAACTGGTCCTGGTTCGATTTGGCATAGCCGCCAACCACGGTCAGCGCCATGTCGTCACCGAATTCCCGATAGGCCCGGCCGATGAGCAGCGTCGCACTGTTGTTGGTATGGTCGCGGGTGTCCTGATAGAGCGAATCTTGGTTGTTGCGGATCGTGTTCACATCAAGGCCGCCCAGCTGCGGCCGGGTGCCGCCGGGGCCTGATTCCACCCATTTGCGGAACTCGCCCTTGGCATCATAGCAGCCGATCCCGCCCAGCAGTTCGGGCGTTGCCAGGTTGTAGGGCAGCCCGAAGGCCCCCTGGTTGATGCAGCTGCCGATTTTTGGCTGCATGTCGGAATTGTCGAGGGTGTGGTTGACCTGGAAATCGATAGTGGTGGCGCTGTCGGGCTGCCAGCGCACCTGGCCCCGGATATTGAGGTAATCGGCATCTGTGCCGCCACCGATCGGGTGACGGTTGCGCAGCGGCCCCTTGGTGGTCTCGCCCTGCACCGACAATCGCGCCGCCAGCCCCTCGGCAACCTGGCCGTTGATCACCCCGGCGAGGCTGAAGGTGTTGAAGCGTCCGAACCCGGCGTCGATCCGGCCGTAGAACTCCTCGGTTGGTTTCTTGGTGCGGATGTTGATTGCCCCGCCTTCCGAGTTGCGGCCAAAGAACACCCCTTGCGGCCCCCGCAGGATTTCGACCGAGTCGATATCGTAGATGTTGGGGTTGGCCTGCCCCGAGGCCAGCGTTCCGGCCGAGAATTCATCGATATAGGTGGCAAAGGCGCTCTGCGTCAGCACCTTTTCACCACCCTTCAGGTCGGCAATGCCACGGATCGAGATGACGATCTCGCGCGCGCCGTTACGCCCGCCCTGCTGGAACGAGACGTTGGGCGTCTGCAGCAGATAGTCCTTGGCGTCGCTGTAGTTGCGGTCTTCGATCGTTTCGGCCGAAAAGACACTGGCGCTGACCGGAACGTCGAGGATGGTTTGCAACCGCCGCTGGGCGGTCACGACGATGACCCCTTCCCCCGCTTCCGCCTGCTGGGCCGGTGTGGCGACATTCTGCGCCAGAGCCGGCGTTGCCAGGGCCAGGGCCAGTGTCGAAACGCCCAGCACCTCTGCCCAGCGCAACCGCGCACACCTGTCCCCAAGAGGCTTGCCAATACCCGTCATATCATGACCTCCCACATGTCTTGCCTGGCCCGCTGTCAGGGTGGCTCCCCCTTCCCATTCATGCATTATGTTGCACGATATGGTAAGAAAATTAGCCCAATCAGGCCATTACGCGACGAGAAAGCTATTGGATCGCCTTGTTTCGTCACAAACTAGATTAATTTGCACACCTCATGAGCGTGGCTCATGGCATCCGATTGCAGGCCGGATTAGAAACGATCATGCCCCCCGTGAGCAGCATTTGATTGTCCGGAAGCCCCTCTCTCCTATTTTTCCCCTGAGGAAGTGATCGTCGCAGGCGGGACTACACGCCGCACGATACCACCGGGGAGAGGCGGGAGGTCGGCAGACAATGCAGAAATCCGGGAAGGGCGTGTTGGCGGGGCTGGTGGTATCGGCTGCACTGGCGGCACTGCCGGCGCCTGCCCGTTCCGCCGAAGCCCGCCTTCTGCGCTATCCCGACATCAGCGGCCGGCAGATCGGCTTCATCCATGGCGATCAGCTGTGGGTCGCCGACGACGATGGCCGCAACGCCCGCAGGCTCGCTGTTCCGGGAACCGATCTCAGCCGCGTCCGTTTCTCTCCTGACGGGCGGTGGATCGCCGTGACGGCCAGGGTAGACGGCAACGCCGATGTCTATATCGTCGAGGCCGATGGCGGCTCACCGGCCCGGCGGCTGACCCATCACCCGGCCGCTGATCTGGTGGTCGACTGGCGCCCCGATGGCAAGGCGGTGCTGTTCGCCTCCACCATGACCAGCCCGCGCGCCACCTACAACCAGCTGCACACCATCGATGTGACGGGCGGCCTGCCGCAGCGCCTGCCGCTTCCCTACGGTGAAACCGCCACCTACAGCAGCGATGGCAAGGCGTTGCTGTTCACCTATCTGCGCGATTTCCAGGAAGAAGCGTGGAAGCGCTATTATGGCGGCCGCGCCCCCGATATCTGGCGATTTGATTTCGCCACTGGCGCCACTCGCAGGCTCACCAGCCACCCGACATCCGATTCCATGCCGATGATGATCGGCAATCAGGTTTATTTTCTTTCGGAACGTGATAAAGCTGGCCGTTCCAACCTGTGGCGCCTGGGACAGAACGGCGCGCCCGATACCGCCGTCACCACCTATAGCGGTTTCGATGTCCGCCGCCCGGCAACCGATGGCACCCGCATCATCTACGAAATCGATGGCCGGCTTGCCATCTACGACCCGGCGACCGGCGCAACCACCGCGATTGTCGTCAACATCGACGAAGCGTCCCCCGCGCCTCGGGACCTGGTTGTTGGCGACCAGATCGCGGATGCGGCCCTTGCCCGTGACGGGATCACCGTCGAAGCGCGCGGCGATGTGTTTTTCCATTCGGACAGAACGCACCGCGCCGACAACCTCACGGCCACCTCGGGAGAAGCCGAACGGTTCCCCCGCGCCAACTCCCGTGGCGATATCGCCTGGCTGAGTGACGCCGATGGGGAATATGCCCTCTATGTCAGGCCGGCCGGCACAACGACAGCCCGCAAGATTGCAGATTTCGGGCCGGGCTTCCGCTACAAGCCCTTCTGGTCGCCCGATGGCCAGCGTATCGCCATCTTCGACAACCAGCAGGTGTTGTGGATCGTCGATGTCGCCAGCGGCGCGAAAACCCGCATCGATCAGGGCAAATGGGGCTATCACCCCGACCTGGTGGCGGCCAGCGTATCGTGGTCGCCCGACGGCCGCTGGCTTGCCTATGCGCGCGGGCTCGACAATCGCAACAACGCCGTCTTCCTTTACGACACACAAAGCGGCGAGCGCCACCAGCTGACTTCGGGCGCCTTCAACGACTTCAGCCCGGTGTTCGAACCCGGCGGCAACTACCTGCTTTTGCTGTCGCATCGTCACTTCGAACCGACATTCGGCGATATCGCCATCGACGCCACCTGGACCTATACCAACGGCGCAGTGGCGGGAATCCTCCCCCTGCGCGCCGGCACGGCAACGCCCGACACTCCTGGCTGGGTCATGCCTGCCCGACAGAAACACGTCAGCATCGACTTCGCCGGCGCCGAGCAGCGGCTGCGGCTGCTGCCCGCCAAACCGGGCTTGTTGTCTGACATTCGCGCTGTCGAAGGTGGCTATGTGGTGATGCGCAACGGTGCCTCAGACGACGACCCCGACCAGTTGTGGCGCCATGAGTACCGCACGGGCGATGGCCGCCTGCTGCAGGAGGAAAAGAAGCTGGTACTGGCCGATGCCGACCAGCGCCGGGTGCTGACCCGCTCCGAAGCGCAGCTCTATCTCGTCGATGCCGGCAACGGTCGAACGCAGAAGATCGACAAGGCCCGCTTCAGGGCGCAGGTGGATGACCGCGCCGAAGCCCGGCAGATGTTCAACGACGCCTGGCGCTATGGCCGCGATTTCTATTACGACCCCGGCCTGCACGGGGTCGACTGGGAGCAGGTGCGAGAGCGCCTCGCGCCGCTGGTTCCGTATGTGCGCGGCAACAACGACCTGACATTCATCCTGCGCGAGCTGATGGGAGAGCTGAACGGTGGCCATGTCTATGCCTCGGCAAGCCCGCCGCAACCGCGTGGCGACGCCGCTACTGTCGGTCTGCTCGGGGTCGATTATGCCTTGAGCGACGGTCAATGGCGCATCGCCCGAATCTATCAGACCGGAGCGCGCACCTATGACGTGCGCTCGCCGCTCGCCGATGTTTCGCTTGGCGTGCAGGAAGGCGATGCCCTGCTGGCAGTCAACGACAGGCCCCTCAGCAACTATTCCGACCCGTGGCAGGCGCTGACCGGCCTTGCCGATAAAGAGGTCCGCCTCACTATTGCTGCTGCCGATGGGGTGCCGCGCACCATCGTGGTGAAAACGCTGACCAGCGAACGCAAGCTGCGCGAGCTCGCCTGGGTTGAAGACAACCGGCGCAAGGTCGAAACCGCATCGGGCGGCCGTCTTGGCTATATCTATGTGCCCAACACCAGCCGCGAAGGCCAGAACGAGCTGATGATCCAGTATCGTTCGCAGTTCAACAAGGATGGGCTGATCATCGACGAGCGGTTCAACACCGGCGGGGCGCTGGGCGACCGGCTGGTGGAGCTTCTGAACCGGCCCCCGCTTGTCTATTTCCGCGCCCGCAACAGCCGCGATTATCCGCTGCCCGAACTGGCGCATCGCGGCCCCAAGGCGATGATCACCAACGGCTGGAGCTATTCCGGAGGCGATGGCTTTCCGTTGCTGTTCAAGACGGCCCGAGTCGGGCCGCTGGTTGGCACCCGCACCTGGGGCGGGCTGATCGGGCCGGGGCTGTCGCTGCCGCTCGTCAACGGCGGTTTCATCTCGCCGGCGCCGCAGCGGGTTTATACCACCAGCGGTCAGTGGGCCGAGGGCAATGAGGGTGTCCAACCCGACATCGAAATCGACAACGACCCGGGGCAGCTGGCGCGCGGCATCGATCAGCAGCTCGATGCGACGATCGCCCTGATGATGAACGCCGTGCAGGGCATGAAGCCGGTGGCGGTTCCGGCCTTCCCCGGAAAAGACGACTGGAACCCGGCCCGAAGGAAGGAAACCCGATGATCAAGCGGATGCTGCTGGCGCTGGTGGTAACGGCCAGTCTCGCCGTTCCGGCCCTTGCCGGCAACGATACGCCAACCCCAGCAACCACCACACCAGCGGTTGCCCGCGACAAGGTCAAGCTGATCGAGGCCGGGTGGCTGCTGGCGGTTCCCGGCCAGCCGCCGCTGCGCCAACGCACCATCGTCGTGCGCAACGATCGTATCGACCGCATCGACACCGGCTATACCGATCCCGGCTCGATCACCGGAGCCGACGTCGAGCGCATCGATCTGCGCGACCGGTTCGTGCTTCCGGGGCTGATGGACATGCACGTCCACCTCGCTTCCAATTCGCGCGACACCCCGCCGTTCAAGATCCGCTACGCCGCCGATGATCTACCCGACGCCAGCGTCGCGCAGCGCAACGATGTCACCCGGCTCGTCGATGCCATCGGCAATGCCCGCAAGACCCTGATGGCCGGCTTCACTACGGTTCGCGACCTTGGTGGCGCCGGATGGAACATGGTGGCGCTGCGCGACGCCGTGGCGCAGGGGCTGTTCCCCGGTCCGCGCATCCTGACGGCGGTTACCATCGTCCGCCCCGGCGGTGGCAATGGGCCAGGCGCCTGCTCCGGTGTGGAGGGGTGCCGCCGCCAGACCCGCGAACAGATCGACATGGGCGCCGACCTGATCAAGATCTACGCGACGTGCAGCGGCAGCCTGCCGTGCGGCCTGCAGTTCGCGCCGCCGGTGTTTCTCGATGACGAGCTGAAGGCCATCGTCGAGGTGGCCCACAGCCGACAGTTACGCGTCGCCGCCCACGCCCACGGCGAGGAAGGGGTGCGCGCGGCGCTGCGCGCCGGTGTCAATTCCGTCGAGCATGGTTCCTACACACCGCCCGACACCTACGAGACCTTCCGCAAGTCGGGGGCCTTTCTGGTTCCGACCATGTCGGTGCACGACAATATCGAAGAGGACATCAAGACGGCGGACGGACCGATGCGCGCCGTCATGCAGAACTTCCTCGACAAGCATGGGCCGCGGATGATGGCCGCCTGGCGCGCCGGCGTGAAGGTCGCCGCCGGCACCGATGCCGGTGTCTCGGTGCATGGCCATAACGCCCGCGAGCTGGAATATTATGTGAAAGAGGGCATGCCGGCCGCCGACGCCATCAAGACAGCCACCGTCAACGCTGCCAGCCTGATCGGTCGCGAACGGGAACTGGGCACTCTGGAACCGGGCAAGCTTGCCGATATCATCGCCGTTGGCGCCGACCCGCTGGCCGATATCACGGCGCTCCAGCATGTCAGTTTCGTCATGAAAGACGGGCAGGTGTTCCGCAACGACCGGGCGGACCTCAGGCCATGACCCTTTCGCCGGGCCATCGGGCAATCTTCCTGACCGGTCCGTATACCGGTTCGCCATCAGGCGACGGGGTGCGGGTGGCCATCAAGGATTGCATCGATGTCGCCGGCGAAGCGACGACCGCCGGCAGCCGCGCACTGGCTACCCACCCCCGGGCGGTGCGTGATGCCGCGGTCGTCGCACAGCTTCGCAACGCCGGCTGCACCATCGCCGGGCGGGTGACGATGCACGAACTGGCCTATGGCGTGACCGGCCTGAACGCCTGGACCGGAACGCCGCTCAACCCCTGCTATCCGCAGCTGGTGCCCGGCGGCTCGTCGAGCGGGTCGGCTGCCGCTGTGGCAGCGGGGCTCGTCGAGGCCTCCCTTGGCACCGATACCGGCGGCTCGATCCGCATTCCGGCGGCCTGCTGCGGAATCGTCGGCCTCAAACCGACATTCGGCCGGCTGAGCCGTGACGGGCTGGTTCCTGCCAACAGCAGCCTTGATTGCGTAGGCCCGTTCGCACGCTCGGTTGCCATGATCGAGCAAATCATGGCGATGCTGGCGCCTGACTGGACTCCTGAGCCCACCCCCCCGGCGCTGCGCATCGCCTTTGTCAGCGACACGCTCACCACGCCCGGCGGACAGGTCGCGCGCGCCCGGCTTGGCGCTGCCGACGCTGCCACGGTGATCACCCATCGCCCCCTGCCCGGGCTCGAACGTGCGCAGCTGGCCGGCCTGCACATCATCGCCCGCGAATGCTGGCAGGCGTTCGGGCCGCTGACCGCCAGCGGACTGGTGGGGCGCGATGTCCACGACCGACTTCTGGCGGCCGCCAGGGTGACCGACTCCGACCTGGCCGCTGCCGAGCAGATCCGCCAGCAGTTTACGGCCGAGGTCGATGCGCTGCTGGCCGAGTTCGATTGCGTCGCGCTGCCAACGCTTCCAGTTGCGCCGCCGACGCTTCTGGCCGCCACCGATCCGGCCGCGGCGCTGGCGATCACCAGCCTGTGCCGCCCCTTCAACCTGTCGGGGCACCCGGCGATCGCCCTGCCGGTCGGTGAGGTCGCCGATACCCCGGTGTCGCTGCAGCTGGTCGGCCGCAAGGGCGGTGACGAAGGCCTGTGCGCCATCGCCCGCTGCATTCCCCTGTTCCTGAAAGGAGAGCCTGCATGACCCAGAGCCAGATCGCGGGGCCTGCCAGCCCGCTGCTGACGCCACTGCTCGATGACATCCGTGCCCGACGCGCTGAACTGCACAGGCTTGGCCATATCCCGCAGGATCTGATCGGGCAGTTCCAGAAGCTTGGTCTGTATCGCGCCTTCGTCCCCGAGCAGTTCGGCGGCAGCGGCATGTCTCCCACCCGGTTCCTGCAGCTGATCGAGGCCATCTCGGCCGCCGACGGCTCGGCCGGCTGGGTGGCGAGCTTCGGGTTTGCCACCAAATATCTCGCCTCGCTGCCGGCCGCCACGCTCGCCGAGCTCTACCGCGAAAGCCCTGATATCGTCTTTGCCGGCGCCATCTTCCCGCCGCAGCCGGCTGCCCCGGAAGCGGACGGCTACCGGGTGCACGGGCGCTGGGGCTTCGGCTCCGGCTGCATGGGGGCCTCGGTCATCGGCGTCGGTATCCGGGTCGAGGGGGAAAGCGGCGGCCTGCCGCGCATGGCGGTGATGCCACGCGCCCAGGTGAAGATCGTCGAGAACTGGGACACCATCGGCATGTTCGCCACCGGCAGCCATGATCTGGTGGTCGAAGATGTGCTGGTCCCTCAGGAATGGACCCTGATCCGTGGCTCGGCCCCGTCGATCGACACCGCCGCCTATCGCTATCCGACGATGGCCATGGCCACCCAGGTGCTGGCGATCGTCGGCGCCGGGGTCGCGCGCGAGGCGATCAGCGAGGTGGTGAAGCTGGCGACCCGCAAGAACTCCATCACCGGTGCGCCATCAATGGCCGACCGCCCCGTTTTCCAGACCATGCTTGCCCGCATGGAAGCGCAACTGCTGTCAGCACGCGCCTGGTTCTACGAAGAAACCGCTGCCATCTGGGACCAGGTGGTGCGCGGCGACCCGGTGCCGCTCGAACAGGTGGCGAGAGTGCGGATCGCCTCGACCAACATCGCCCGGGCCGGCGCCGACGTGGCACGCCATGCTTTCGAGGCCGCCGGCACCACCGGTATCTTCAACAGCCACCCGCTGTCGCGGCTGCTGCTCGATGCCATGGTGGTGGCGCAGCATGCCTTCATGAACGATGGCACCTGGCAATCCGGCGGCGCCGTGCTGCTGGGCAAGACCCCACCGCCCGGATACCCCTGAACCGATACCCCTGAACCCGTGTGAGGAGCGATCATGACCGACCAGAAACCCAAAATCCGCGCGCTGTTCTGCGGTGCCGTGCTCCAGGGGTTTTTCGACCTGCCCGGCAAGGATATTCCGATGGTGCTGAAGGCCACCGGCGGCCTGCTGCGCCAGATCCGCGAGATGCCCGGAGTCGAGGTGCTCGGCACCTTCGATGACGATGAAACCATGGTTGGCACGTCGCCCGCCGGCTGGCCGTGGACCTTTTATATTCTGGCCGATGTGCCCGATCGCGCCACGGCCGTTGCCATCTGCGGGCTGTTCCGCAGCATCGAGGTCGGTGAGCACCGTTTGTGGAAATACATGCGGGTGGAAGCCCGTCTCGGCCGCGAACTGGTGATGCCGGAATGACCGGCCCCGGCATCGCGGCCCGGCTTGCAAGCCTCGAGGCGGAAAGCGCGATCCGCCGGCTGGTGGCGCAGTATTTCCATATCTGCGACGACCTCGGGCCCGACACCCCATTCGACGAACTGGCCGACCTGTTCACAGCCGATGCCCGCTGGGAGGGCGTGGGCCGTTACCGGCAGGCGTTCGGCCAGTATCAGGGCCGCGAGGCCATCGTCGCCATGATCCGCGGCTATTGCCTGCCCACACCGCATTTCGCCATGACTGCCCACTTCTTCTCGGCCGAAGATATCGCGGTAGCGGGGCTGCAGGCGCGGGGCCGGTGGATGATGCTGCAGACATCGACCTACGCCGACGGCAGCGCCGATCTGCGCAGCGCCGCACTGACACTCGACTTCGCCTGTGCCGATGATCGCTGGCGGATCGCCGCCTTTTACACCCGCAACCTGTTTTCGCGCCGCGTCGACCACTGGAACGATACCGCAGACATCCCCGTGCCCGACCCGGCCAGACCTGGAGACCGCTGATGACCACCCATGATCTCGATTCGCTCGTCCTGCCCGACCGCGTCCATGCCTCGCTGTACCGCGATCCCGACATCTTCGAAGAGGAACTCGATCGCATCTTCAACCGCTGCTGGGTGTGGGTCGCCCACGAAAGCCAGATCCTGAAAGCCGGTGATTTCGTCACCACTCATGTCGGGCGCCAGCCGGTCATCGTCAACCGCGACCGCAAGGGCGAGATCAGGGTCATGGTGAACCGTTGCCGCCATCGCGGCGCCACGGTCTGCGAAGCGCGCCACGGCAATGCCGCCGGCTTCGTCTGCCCCTATCACGCCTGGACCTACGGTCAGGACGGCAGCCTGCGCGGCGTTCCCCTGCCCAAGGGCTACAAGAATTTCGACAAGTCGGACTATGGCCTCGTCGGGCTGAGGGTCGAACGCTATGCCGGATTGATCTTCGCAACCTTCAATCACGACATCGAGCCGCTCGACAGCTGGCTTGGCCGCGCCAGACCGTGGATCGACCTGTTCATGAAACAGGGAGGCGGCTTTCCGGTAAAGACGATGGGGGAACATCGCTTCACCTTTCCCGGCAACTGGAAAATCCAGCTGGAGAACACCACCGACGCCTATCACTTCCCGATCGTCCACAAGAGCTTCCTCACCTCGCTCGACGATGCCACCGAAGACCTGTTCTCGTTCATGGATTCCGGCGGCTATGTCGAGGCGCTGGGCAACGGCCACAGCGTCATGGTGATGATCCCCGAACTGGTCGATCTCGAGGAGAATCTCGACGCCGACATCCCGGAGCGATTCGCAGCCATCGCCGACGACCTGCGCCGGGACTATCCCGAACAGCAGGTCAGGCGGATCGTCCGCGCCATCGGCGGCTCAGGGTTCAACCTCAACCTGTTCCCCAACCTCGCCTGTTCAATGGCCTTCTTCCGCGTGCTCAGGCCGCTTGCCGTCGACAAGACCGAGATCCGCCACATCGCCATCGGCATGGACGGCGGCCCGGAAATCGCCAATCGCGCCCGACTGCGGCTGCATGAACATTTCCAGGGTCCGATGGGCTTTGGCACCCCAGATGACGCCGCCGTATGGGAGCGGGTGCAGCGCGGCTCGGCGGGAACGGCCGAACCGGCGTGGATCATGCTCAACCGCGGCGAAGACAAGACCGCAGCCAATGCAGGCGATGTAACATCCGAAACCGGAATGCGCGCTGCCTATCAGATGTGGAAGAGGATGATGACGGCATGACCCCGACACAAGAAACGATCACCTTCGACGAAGCCGTGCGTTTCATCTCGACAGAGGCCGATTGCCTCGATCATCGTGATTACGCCGGCTGGCTCGATCTGTGGGCCGACGACGGGATCTATGTCGTCCCGATCGACCACGATGCCGACGATTTCGCCGCGACGCTGAACTACGCCTACGACGACAAGGCCATGCGCCGCATGCGGGTGGCGCGGCTGACCAGCGGCGAATCGACATCGGCGCGCGATGCCTCGACGACGCTGCGCAGCCTGTCGCGGTTCCGGCTGCTTGGCGACGAAAGCGCCACCGAACTGCAGATCCGCTGCGCCCAGCATCTGGTGGAATACCGGCACGACAATTTCCGCACCTATGCCGCCAATGTCACCTACCGGCTGCGCCGCGACAGCCAGGGCCTGCGTCTGGTTGAGAAAGTGGTGCGACTGATCAATTCCGCCGATGCCCTCGCCGGAATGAGCTTCCTGCCATGAGCATTCCGGCCGTGCACAACGTCGCCATCGTCACCGGGGCGGCGGGCGGCCTGGGGCGCGCCATCTCGCAGAGGCTGGCAACAGACGGCTATCGCGTATTGCTCACCGACATCGACGCCGAGGCCGCCACCGCAGCGGCCGCCGGAATGCCGGGCGAGGCTGCGGCGCTGGCGATCGACGTGCGCACCCGCGACGGGTTCGAGAAGGCCTTTGCCTTTGCAACCGAGCACTGGGGGGGGGTTGGGGTGCTGGTCAACAATGCCGCCCTCACCCGCACCACGCCCCTGTTCGATATCTCGCCCGAAGAATTCGACGCCGTCACTGCGGTGGCGCTGAAGGGCTGTTTTCTGGGCTGTCAGGTCGCCGGGCGGCACATGCGCGCCCGCCGCTATGGCCGCATCATCAACATCGCATCGCTGGCCGGCCAGAACGGCGGCGCCGCCACCGGGGCCCATTATGCGGCGGCCAAGGGGGGTATCCTCACCCTCACCAAGGTGTTTGCCCGTGATCTCGCAGCCGATGGAGTGACCGTCAACGCCATCTCGCCGGGTCCGCTCGACCTCGATTCCGTACGTGCCCTGCTGCCGCCCGAGCGTCTGCAGGCAGTGATCGGAACCATCCCGGCTGGCACCCTTGGCGACCCGGATTATATCGCCCGACTGGTGTCGTTGCTGGCATCGCCACAGGCGGTGTCGGCCATTGGCGCCACCTTCGATGTCAACGGCGGGCTGTACCTGCGCTGACGGGGGCCCAAGGTGAGCTGCCGGGGGTTTCAGGCGCTGTCGTGCACCCCGGCTTTGCCTGCCACTGCCAGGCCGAGACTGTCTCGCCCCGTGGCTGGTAGGCGATTTCCAGCGTCCGGCCGTCACGCCGGATCGCCAGCTTCAGAACCGCCTGCTGATCGCCCTGCATCCCATCCTGGGAAAAACCGGTGGTGATCACATCGCCGTCGCGCAGGCCGGCTCTGGCTGCCTCGGAACCAGGTTTCACGCCCTTCACCAACCGCGGCCGCGCCAGCAGGCTGTCCGGGTCAAACCCCAGATCAAAGCGCCGCAAGGGCTTTGCCACCCGCTCGAAACAGGGCCCGAAGGCGTCAGATGGCGGAAGCATCACCGCCCCCGTCAGCATGGCGTCAAAATCGCGCTCACCAGCTTCCCCAAGCTCGGCGCGCAGCAACTGGCGCCACAGCGCCTCGTTCATCGGCTTTCCGGAACGGCGGGCGGCCAGCATGGCGCGTACCAGATCATCGACTGATCGTTTGCCGCCGCTGGCCTTGCGGATGCGGGCGTCGAGCACCGCAAAATACAGCGAGCCGCGATCGTAGGGCAGCACGCGAATCCGGGTATCGCGCCAGAAACCGGTGGGAATGTCGCGGTTGGGAAGGCCGATCATGATGTTGGTGTAATAGCGCCCGGCCGTCTGGTTCAGATCGTCGAGGAACGCCTGATCATCGATCAGCCCCGCCCGCCATGGCAGCAGCCGCTGATAATAAACCGCGAGCCCCTCGCCAAACCAGCTGCGGTCCAGCCCTCCGGGTTTGTCCATCGATTCATCGAGCGACCGCACCCAGGAATGCAGCATTTCATGCGCCAGCAGGCCCTTCAGATCGTCAGCCGTCGACTGCGGGCCATAAGTGAAGGCGAAACTGTCGGTCAGCCCGATACCGCTGCCGGGGTTTTGCGGATTGGGGCGGCCAAACACCCCGAAACGCGGGGCCGATTCCTGAAAGACCTGCCCGTAATAGCGGTGCAGCCGCCCGGCCCAGTCCATGACAGCGGCTGCATCAAAGGGCGGGCTGCCGGTCAGCACGGCAAAAAACCCGTCGTCACCACGATGAAGCCGCAGCTTCCCGGCGGCAAAATAACTGGCCGACAGGCGGTCGCTGGTCAGTGGCTGCGACGATGTGGCAGCCCCGATGCCCAGGCTGGAGGCTGCCGTCGCCCCCGGATCCATGGCGGCGAGGTTCCAGCGGATGCTGGTTTCTCGCGCCACCTTGTCGTCGGGCAGAATCAGAAAGGCATTCCCCGCCCCTGAAAAGGCGCCGTCACCGGTGCGCAACTCATACTGCGGCAGGTTCAGCAGCGGCAGGCCGGAATCGATCGAAACCCGGTAACGGATGGAAACCGTGCCCGAAACGGCGCGCTGCGCCTGCCATTGCCGCAGCTGATTGCTGTCGTCTTCCGATTTGTCGCCGGCGGTCAGCGCCAGCGGCCCTCTGTCGTCGCTGACAACAAGGCCGGTGATGTCATTGGCGCTGGTCGGCACATTGTTGGCGCGCACCGGCAGCCGCAGCACAGTGTCGCCGGCGGCGGCCTCGAGGCCTTCGGCGCGGATATCGATATCAAGCCACGGAACATGGCCGGCGGCATCCGCAGCGGCGGGGGTGATGCTGATGTCGAGCGCCGGCTCCGCCGCCCCCGACGTACCCAATCCGAATGCTGCAACCGCTGCCAGCCATATCCGCATGAACTGCTCCTGCCCTGGTGGCACCCCTAGCATGGCCGGCGCGCATACCGCTGTTCGCAATGGCCCGGCCTGCCACGCCAGGCGCATAACCTATCCCCATCAGGGGGAGGGCAGCGGCAACCGATGGGTGCACTTGATCTCAGAGAGGGTGGCCGTCGAGCGGACATCGACCACCCCGGGCAGCCGCAACAACGTATGGAAGGTGAACTTCTGGTACCAGTCCATATTGGGGGCCAGAACCTTGATCATCACGTCCATTTCCCCGAAAATGGTATAGGCTTCGGTAATTTCCGGTATGTTCCCGATCGCATAGGTGAAGCGCTCGCGTTCCTCCTCAGACAGGCGGCCGATCTTCAGCTGGGCGAAGATATACATGTTGTCGCCCAGCTTCTCGCGGTCGAGGATCGCCACTTGCGCCTTCACATAGCCCTCATCCTTCAGCCGCTGCATGCGCCGCCAGCACGGCGACTGCGACAACCCCACCCGGTCAGCGATCTCGCTCGAGGATTCCGAGGCGTCGATCTGCAGACGGTCGAGAATCTTGTAGTCGAGACGATCGAGGGCAGACGCCATGGTTATGCACTTTCGCGGCTATTGATAGATCAATTTTCCATTGTTTTGCCTGATTGCCGGTAAAATCAACAGAAATATCGCCATCAGGCAGCTATAGTGTCCGTCGCGGTATAGTGAGGGAGCCCGGGAGCATGCAGGTGATCGACTCCGACGAGGTGCGGCAAAGGCTGGATCTCCCCTCGTGCATTGCTGCCATGCGAACGGCGATGGCGGCGCTTTCGGCCGGCACCACCCGGCAATTGCCGCGCAGCCTGATCACCATGGGCGAAGGGCGGCTCTTTGCCCAGATGCCCGGCGCTCTGGCCGATGACGGCCTGTTCGGCGCCAAGCTGATCAGCGTCTTTACCGACCCGTCGCGTCCCGGCCGGCAGCGCCATCGCGGGGTCGTGGTGCTGTTCGAGCCGGCAGAAGGCCGCCCGGTCGCCGTCGTCGACGCCGAGGAAATCACCCATATCCGCACGGCCGCCGCCACCGCCATGGCCACCGACGCGCTCGCCCGCCCCGGGGCGCAGACCCTGCTGATCGTCGGCACCGGCGGTCAGGCGCAAAGCCATCTGCAGGCCCTGCCGCTGGTGCGGCCGTTTCAGCGCATCCTTGTCTGGGGCCGCGATGACGCCAAGGCGCAGGCGCTGGCCGCGGAATTCGGCGCTGAGGCAGTAACCGACCTGAAGGCCTCCTGTGGCGAAGCCGATGTGATCTGCACCGTGACCTGCGCCGCGACTCCTGTCGTTCACGGCGCCTGGCTCAGCCCCGGCACGCACATCAACCTGGTAGGCTCCAGCATCCCCGGCCCGGTGGAAGTCGATAACGAACTGGTGGTGCGTGGCCGCTATTTCGTGGAAAGCCGCACCACGGCGCTGGCAGCCGCCGCTGAGTTTCTCGTCGCCCGCGCCGCCGGGCTGATCGACGACCGCCATATCGCCGGCGAAATCGGTGAGGTGCTTCTGGGGCAGGTGCCCGCCCGCCGCCACGACACCGACATCACCATCTACAAATCCCTGGGGCATGCCGTTCAGGATCTGGCGGCCGCTGCCCTTCTGGTTCGGAGTGCCTCCTGATGCGATTGATTCCCGTGCTGCTTGGCGCCACCCTGCTTGCGACCAGCGGCGCGGCGCTTGCCACCATCAGCCGCTGGACGGTGCTGGCCGGAGGCGAGAAGGTGGGGTTCGCCGAGGCCGATTCCGATGCCGATGGCCGGCAGCTGCGCATCCGCCATGATGTCAAGAACAATGGCCGCGGCCCGACCATGACCGAAGAGATCGTGCTGGGCGACGACGGGCTGCCGCGCCAATGGTCGCTGAAAGGCACCTCAACCTTCGGCGGCATTGTGGATGAATGGTTCAGCCATGACGGCGCAAAGGCCAGCTGGCGCGATTCGACAGGGGCCGGGTCAGCCACCGTCAGCGGCCCCGCCCTTTATGTGGGTCAGAACGCCAGCCCCCTGGCGCTTGGCATCTATGCACGCGCACTGCTTGCCGATGCCGACCATGCCATGCCGTCGCTTCCCGGTGGCACCCTGTCGTTGCAGCCGCTTGGCCGGGCGACAGTGGGCGGGCAATCCTACCGGGCGTTCGCGCTTTCCGGAATCGACCTGACCCCGGACCTGCTGCTGCTCGATGACGCCGGCGAACTGTTCGCCACTTTCAGCAGCAGCGGTGCCGTGGTGCGCGCGGGCCATGAAGGTACCCTGCCCGAACTGACGGCACTTGCGGAAAAGCTCGATTCCGCCCGCTTTGCCGACCTGTACAAGCGCCTGGCGATCCACCCCGACCGGCCGCTGCGCATCCGCAATGTCCGCATCTTCGACCCGGCAAGCGGGCAACTGGGCGAGCCGGTGTCGCTGGTGATCGCTGGCGAGCGGATCACCGGAATCCAGCCAGCCGACGCCCCCGCCACCCCCGGCGAGGCATTGATCGACGGCAAGGGCGGCACCATCCTTCCCGGCCTTCACGACATGCACGCCCATGTCACTCCGGAATCAGCGCTGCTCTATCTGGCGGCCGGCGTTACCTCGGTGCGCGACATGGGCAACGACAACGCCGTGCTTGCCGGCCTGATTGCCGATATCAAGGCCGGGCGCATTGCCGGTCCACGCATCGTTCCCAATGGCTTCCTCGAAGGACGCAGCAATTATTCCGCCCGCAACGGCATCATCGTCGATTCCGGGGCCGCCGCCATCGACGCCGTGCGCTGGTATGCGGCACGCGGCTACTGGCAGGTGAAGATCTACAACAGCATGAACCCCGCCTTTGTGCCGGCAATCGCCGCCGAGGCCCACCGGCTGGGCATGGGGGTAACTGGCCACATCCCCGCCTTCACCGATGCCGACCACATGATCGCCGCCGGTTACGACGAGATCACCCACATCAACCAGCTGATGCTGGGCTGGGTGCTGCAACCCGGCGAGGATACCCGAACACCGCTGCGCCTCACCGCCATGAAGCGGGTGGCGGGCCTCGACCTCGCCAGCCCCAAGGTTACCCGCACGCTCTCCACCATGGCGGAACAGCACATCGCCCACGACCCGACGGCCGTGACGCTCGAACTGCTGATGCTGAGCCGCAACGGCACCCCCAGCCCGGCGGTGGCCGCCTATATCGACCATCTGCCCATCGGGCTGCAGCGCCGCCGCCGGCAGGCAATCGCGCCCACGGCATCAGCGGCCGAGGCCGCCGAATATGACGCGGCCTTCGCCAAGGTGAAGGACCTGCTGAAGCGCATGCACGACAAGGGCATCCGGCTATTGCCCGGCACCGACGACGGCACCGGCCTTTCCGTGCACCGCGAGTTGCAGATCTATGGCGAGGCGGGAATCCCGGCGGCCGAGGTGCTGCAACTTGCCACCCTTGGCCCGGAACAGTATCTGGGCCGCGACCAGCAGCTGGGGCGCATCAGCCGCGGTGCCCTTGCCGATTTTCTGCTGCTACCCGGCAATCCGCTTGCGGATCTGCGCCAGCTGCACCGGATCGCCATGGTGGTAAAGGGCGGCACCATCTGGTTCCCGGCCGCCATCCACAGGGCCATGGGAATCAGGCCCTTCGCCCAGCCACCCGAAATCAGCGGGCTGCCGCAGCCGAACGCTGCTGCCACCACCAATAGCCAAGCCCGATAAGCATCCAGCCGCCCAGAAGCGCATAGGGGCGCCAGTCGGCCTCGACACCGACGAACAGCAGCCCCAGCGCACACACCACCCCGGCGGCGCCGATCAGCGGCATGCGGCGCGGGCGGAACCCGGCTTCGCAGTCGAGATCGGGGTGACGACGGCTGACCACCACCGCCGACAGGCAGATGCTGGCATATTTCAGCAGGTTGGGGATGTTGACGGCCAGAAACAGGAACGTCAGCTCCATGGGCAGAAGCAGGCCGACACAGCCGATGGCGAACACCGCCAGCAACGCGATATGCGGGGTATGCCAGCGGGGGTGCACGCGTGCCAGCACCCGCGGCAGCGCCCCGGCCTCGCCCATGGCGAACAGGCTGCGGCTGAACATGGCGAAAATGGCGTTCAGCGACTTGCCTATCGACAGCACCGCCGCCAGTGCGATCACCGGAACGGCTGCCGGGCCCATGAACCGGCGGGCGGCATCGAGAATGGGGGCCTCGCTGGCAGCCAGCCCCGGCGCCCCCAGCAGCCCCAGCGACACGAACCCCACCGCCAGATACAAAAGCGTGGCCGACCCGATCGAGAGGGCAATGCCCAGCGGGATGTTGCGCTTGCTGTCGCGCACTTCCGCCCCGGCTTCGGTCGCGGCCTCTATCCCGAAGAACAGGCCCATCAGCAGCGGCGCGGTGATGATGACGCCGTGCCAGCCGTGGGGCATCAGCGGCTGCAGGCGCGCGGCCTCGAACGCGGTGGCGCCGCCCCACAGCACATAGACGGCAAACAGCAGCAAGACGGCGGCCAGCAGCACCTTCTGCACGCGCGCCGCCACCAATATGCCGAACCAGTTGGCGGCCAGCACCGCCACCAGCACCGCGAACATGGTGGGCCGGGTGGGCAGCGGCACCAGCATGGCGCCATAGCGCACCAGCACCAGCGACAGCACCGCCATCGCCCCCATGTTGGCAACGATCCGCGCCCAGGCAATGAAGAAGCCGACAGCCGGGTGCAGAAAGCGGGCAGGCCAGGCAAACGACGCCCCGGAAACCGGCACGGCCGAACCAAGATAGGCATAGCTGACGGCAATCAGGTACATCGGCAGCGCCGCCACCAGCACCGAAATCAGCATTCCCGGGCCCGCCAGTTCCGCAGCCGGCGAAATCACCGAGAAGATCGAGACGCCAACCGCCGTTCCAAGGCCCAGCGCCACCACGCCCCACAGATCGATGTTGCGCCGCAGATCGGCGTCACTCATCGTGCAGCCCCGGCAAGGAAGGCGCGGATGTCGGCACTGAGGGCCTTGCGCGCGGTATCATCGGAATAGGTCATGTGGCCGGCTTCGTAGCGGCGGTTGACGATGCGTGCACGGTCCGCGCGGGTGTGTGCCACCAGATAATCGGCAGCGCCCACCGTGGTGGTCAGGTCGTAAAGGCCGGTGCCGATGAACAGCCGGAACTGCGGGTCGTCGGCCATCGCCTTTTCGACCATCGCCATGAACGGCCAGTCGGCAAAGGGGGAATCGCCGCCGCCATAGGCCCACGGCCCTTCGGGGCGCGCCATCAGCCGGTAGTCTCCGGGAACGCCCAGTTGCGTGAGGCGGTCGACCACCGCCTTGCCATATAGTCCGGCCACCGGCGCAAAGGCGTCGGACCCGGCATCGCCGCCGGTATAGCGGGCGTCATAACGGGCCAGCACCTCGCCGCGCCCTTTCAGCAGTTCCAGCCGAAAATCCTCTTTCGAAAGCGTCAGGCGGCGCTGCACCCAGCCGTCGGCGGCAAGCCCGGTCAGCGCCTGCAGCCGGTGTGCCAGTGCCTGCTGGCGTTCGGGGTCAAGATCGCGGCCACGATACAGACCATCGAGATAGTCGGGCCCGAACGCCCGGGCGGCATCGGCGGCTGCCCCGGGGTCGCACCGGGTGGGCACGGCGTGCCAGCAGGCAACGGCTGCCAGAGTCGGCAGGTTGACGGGCCAGGTCACGACATTGGCGGGCCGCTGCGAGGTTTCGATCATGTTGAGCGCCTGCCCCAGCAGCAGAACCCCGCGCAACTGCAGCCATGGCGCCCGCGTCTTCAGCTCGGCAATCATGGCGGCTGCACGAATGGTGCCATAGCTTTCCCCCAGCAGATAGACTGGCGCTTCGCGGCGGCCGTGGGCATCAAGCCAGGCCACAACCGCCTGGGCCATTGCCGCAGCGTCGCCCTTCACGCTTTGAAGGCGGGCCCGGTCGGCCCCCGGTTGCAGCCGCGCATAGCCGGTGCCCGGCGGGTCGAGCAGAACGACATCCGCGACTCCCAGCAGGCTTTCCGCGTTGGCAACCAGTGGCGCCCGGTCGGGCAGCGCGTCCCGCGGGTTCTGGGGGATGGCGGCGCGTAACGGCCCCAGCAGCCCCATGTGCAGATAGGCCGACGACGAGCCGGGGCCGCCGTTGAAAGCGAACAGCAGCGGCCGGGCGGTGTGCTGATCCGGGCTGTTGGCGGTACCGACATAGGCAATGGTGCCGACACTGGCATCAGCGGGGGAGTCCGGGTTGCTGGTTACGGCAAATTCAGCAATTTCCATCGCCGTGCCGTCGGGAAGCCGGGCGGAAAAGCGTGGTGCAGCCCATGCGGATGTCGCCATCACGGCCGCCAGCAGCGCGCTCAGCAGAAATCCCCGCATGGTTACGTCTCCTCCCTGTCCCTTTTGCCCGCGAATTGCGCCCGATATAGTTGCAGGCCATCGGTCAACGCCTGCAACCCGGCGTCCAGTTCGGCGGCGGGCAGGGCAAAGCCGATACGGATATGGCCGGGCGCGCCAAAATAAGCGCCCGGCGCCACCACCACGCCGCTGCGATCGGCCAGCCATTGCGCGAACCGGATGCAGCTGTCGATGCCGATTGGCCGCGGGAAAGTAATGCAGCCATGGGGCGGCAGATCGCCGGCCATCAGCCCATCGGCCAGCCAGCGGCCATGCCAGCTCTCGATGATCGGGCGGGCCGAAGCCATCATGTCGGCGCGCCAGCGATCGAACGGCTGCGGATTTTCAAGCACCAGCGCCGCCACGGCATGCGCCAGCCGCGAAACGCCGAACTCCACCTCCTCGCTGAGGGCGCGGATGGGGGCAAGCACCGCCTGATCGGCCGTGATCCAGCCGCAGCGCAGGGTGCTTAGCCCGAATCCCTTGGTGAGGCTGCCGACACGGATGAACGCCGGTGACAGGCCGGGCGACGCCGTCACAAAGCCGGGGCCGCCATAGTCGGCATACACCTCGTCGACGACCACCACCGCCCCATGATCTTCAGCCACCCGGCCGATGGCCACCAGCGTCTCGCGGTCAAGCGCCATGCCCGACGGGTTGTGCAGGTTCGACAGCAGGATGATGCGGGTGTCGGGCGTCAGCGCCTTGCGCACCTCGTCCGGGTCGATTTCATATCGCGGCCCGCGCCGGCTGAAATAATCGACCGGTCGGTCAAGCGACCGGGCGATGCGGTGAAAGAGATCGAAGGCCGGGGTTTCCACCAGCAGCCGCTGGCCCGGCTTCAGCAGCGCCCGGCAGATCAGCGACAGCGCCCCGGTTGCCCCGGTGGTGCACAGAATCTGCCCTTCCTCCACCCCCAGCCGCCGCGCCAGTGCGGCAACCACAAAGGGGTTGCCATCGGCAAAGGCGCTCACATAGCGGCTGCTGATCTTGTCGGCAAAGGCGGCGCTGATGGTCTGCCGCAACAGCTCGACCGGCTCGGGAACCGCGCTTTCGAACAGGGCCACCTGCGTTTGGTTCCGGGCATTGTGCCGCAACATCTTGCGCACCCAATGGCTGTAGGAGGCAGCTGGTGCCGAAGTGGGAATTTGCCCGTTGGCGGTCACGTCGTCTGTCAGTCCTGCCTTTTTAAAAGGTTGGCGCGCCCGCCGGGGGGAAGCGCGGGCGCGCCGAGAGAAATCAGAAGAACCGCACCCGGGCGCCGACGAAGTAGCGGCGGCCGAGGATGTCGCCATAACCGATCTGCGGGTAGGATGGGCCGCGATCCGTCAGGTTGTTGACCCCGGCGCGAATGGTGAAGCCGCCGATCTCGTACTGGGCCGAAATGCTCTGCACATAGTTGGCACCAAGGCGCGGATTGGGGTTGTTTTCGATGGTGACGTCGGGCCCGGCGCGGGTAGCGCCGAGAAATTCCCCCTGATAGCTGAGGCGCAGTGGCCCCTTGTGCCAGGCGATATTGAGAGTCCCCGCCCATTTGGGTGACTGCCAGGTATCGTCGGTCCGCACGAAGGTCTCGCCGGTCACCGAGGTTTCCAGCAGGGCATTGTGAATGGCCGAGACATTGATCGTCAGGTCACCCTTGTCGGCGCCGCCGGCAAGATCGGCGATGCCGAACCCGTAGTTCAGTGCGAACACCTCGCCCCGGTAGCGCACCACCCCGGCATTGAAGGTAGTGGTGGTGCCGGTAATAATGGCACCACCCGGATTGATGGAATCCGGGTTGGCAAGGCGGGTGAAGGCCGCGCACACCGCCGGGTCGGGGGTTTCGTTGTCATAGCAGGCGGCAGCGAAATCCTCGGTGGTGAAGGGTGACAGGCCATCTTTCAGGTCGATCTCCACCCGGTCGACCGAGAAGGTAAGGCCGGGGGCGAAGCTGGGGGTCAGAACGATCCCGTATGACCAGGTGTCGGAAATCTCATTGCGCAGGAACGGGTTGCCCCCCGATGTCACCAGCGCACGCTGGAAATTCTCGGACGGGTTCTGGAAGCGGGCCAGCCGGTCCGCAGCCGACAGGCCAGCACCGGTTCCGTCCGGATCAACACCATAGCCAGGGTTGGCCGCAAACAGCGCCAGGCAGTTGGCGCGGCGCACCGCCGGGTTGGGCCCGCTGGAAATGCGGTCGGCGTCGCACGGGTCATAGCCGGTTGAATCGATGGCGGTGCTGGAAGGCGCCAGCAGCTGGGTCAGCGAGGGCGCCCGGAAGTTGCGGCTGCGCGACACCCGCAGCGCCACGCCTTCCACCGGCTCGAAGCGGGCGCCCACCTCCCACACATTGGCATGGCCGGCGCGGCTGTTATCAACATACCGGAACGCCCCTTTCAGCTCCAGCGCATGAATGAGCGGGATCCCCATGTCGGCAGTAACCAGTGGCGCCAGCAATTCGGCCGACAGTTCGTCGGTATTGTAGCTTCCCGACTGGGCATATTGCTTCGCGCCAGAACCGAAGCTGCCTTCGAGGTTGGCGGCAAGCGGCGCGAAGCGCGCCTTCTCGTTGCGGTGCTCATAGGCGGCGCTGAATTTCAGATCACCCCCCGGCAGACGGAACAGCGAGCCGCCCAGCGTTGCAAGGAAGCTGGTCTGCTCGTTGGTCCAGTCCATCCCGGCGATGGTGCTGACATAGGCGCGTGCCGCCTCCGACACATTGCCCGTTCCGAACGGGTTGATGGGGGCGCAGGCCGGATCATCGTTGGTGGGGTCGGCATCGGCATTGATGGCGCAGACGATGCTGCCGCCCGCGCGCACGGCATTGATGGCGTTCTTGTAGCGGTCGTTCAGAACCTCCCAGCTGCGCTGTTCGCCGTCCACCCGGCCATAACTCGCCGACACGCTCCAGTAGAAATCGCGCCGGCCCGCCGTGAAATCACCTTCCAGCCCCAGAACCCCGCGCCAGGTGTTGGCGATGGTGGTTGCCGATGCGTCGGGCACCAGATCGAGGAAATATTTCGACAGGAACAACGGCGCGCCAGCCGCGAATGACGGGCGGGCCGCCGACAGCAGCGCCTTGGCCTGTTCGGTGAGGAAGGGGTTGTCGATGGTGAAGGCGATCGGCCCGGCATAGCTGCCGGCGTTCAGGGTGGTGCGGCTGTTGCCTTGCGGAATCTGCGTGCCCCTGGTGCGGGCGAACAGGAATTCACCGGTGAGGCGTACCGTATCCGTGATATCGTAATGGCCGATGGCGCTGGCGGTATAGCGTTCCAGCCCGGTGCGCAGGCCCACCAGATCCTGATAGCGATAGCCCTCGCCGCCCGAGGCAAAGGGAATGCCGGCGATGGTACCGGTATCGTAGGGCACCACCTGGCCATCGGGCGCGAATTGCAGGGGGCTGCCGTTATAGCGGGTCAGCAGTTGCGGCGGCGGCGCCGGGGCATTGAAGATCACGCCGTTGCTGTTGAACGGCCAGAAGCGGGCGTTGAAAATGGGCCGCACCGACGGAATGCCGTCGTTGGGGCCGGTATCCTCGGGGTTGGAGACGGTCAGCCGCCCGAGGTTCGACAGCGGCCGATCGGCAAAGAACAGCATCGGCGAGCGGGAATAGCCGAAATCGACAGCGACATTGCCGCGCCCACCGCCGAAATTGGTGCCGGCGGTCAAGCGCAGCGACTGAGTGCCATAGGTGCCGCGCGAATCGATGCCGGCCTGACCATCGATCTCGACGCCGCTGAAATCGCGCCGCAGGATATAATTGACCACCCCGGCAATGGCGTCAGAACCGTAAACGGCGGCGCCGCCGCCCTGATAGACCTCGACGCGCTGCAGCAGGCCCACCGGAATGATGTTGGCATCAACCTGGGAATCACCGGTGCCATCGGGCGCGCCGATCGCCGACGACGAGGTCACCATGCGGCGGCCGTTCACCAGCGTCAGGGTGCGGCCCGCCCCCATCCCGAACAGGTTGGGGAATTGCTGGCCGCTGCCACTCGAATCGCCCGAGCCATCGGCCTGCGCCAGAGCCGGCAGGTTGGACGGCAGGTCGTTCATCACCGAGGCCGCGCTTGCATAGCCACGGTCGATCAGCGCCTGCTGGCTCAGCTCGGCGAGCGGCGCCACCTGCATGGCCCCGGTCTGGCGAATGCGCGATCCGGTGATGACGATATCTTCGGAATCGGCGTCAGCCGCCTGCTGGGCGTGGGCCGCAACCGGCATCACAAGCGCCCCGGTCAGCAACAATCTGGTCATCATCCGCATGGCAGGCATCCCCGTCTTCCTGTTCACCCTGGCTCTTGAAGGCCAACTGACAGGGGGCATGATAATGCCGGATCAGCACATAGTCTGTTCAAACTCATGGCTTCAGCAAAGACACATGCATAACCATGTGTGCAAAATGCCCGTAACAAGGTTTGGCTATTCGTCAATCCTTCCCGTCAGGAATGCGCTGATATCGGCATTGAACGCCGGGGCCACGTTCTTGTCCTCATACATCATGTGGCCGCCGGCATAGCAGCGCAGCGTGAAGCGCCGGGCCACAGCAGGCGGCAGCGCCGCAACGGTGGCACTGTTGGCATCGCAGCTGTTCAGCGAATCATAAAGACCTGTCGCCACAAAGGTGCGCAAGGCTGGCGCCTGCTGCATGGCCTCGAGGATCCATGGCTGCGAAGGGCTGGGCGGGCCTTCCCCGGCCACCGCACGGGCCAGCGATTCCGCCGTGATTGGGGACTGGTCGTACGACCAGCGCCTGCCAACCGGCTGCGCCGGCACTTCAATGCCGGCATACTGGCCCTGTGCATAGCCAAGATGGTTGCGATACCAGTCGATGGCCAGCCAATCATCGGCAGAGGGCGCGTCACGCGCATCAGCTGCACCCCCCGATGCCGGAACGCTCTGCCGCATGTCGAAAATCCCCAGGGTCCGGCCCTCGGCAGCCAACAGGCGCTGGCGAAATTCGCGGGGCGTCACAAAAAGGGTGTCCGGGGGAATCGCATCCGGGTCCAGCCCCTGCCACCGCGCCAGTTCCTGCACCAGCGAAGCGCGCTCGCGTTCGTTCAGGGCCGCCGGATCAGCAAGTGCCGGGGCATAGAGACGCTCGGCGAAGTCGCGCACCTGTCGCAGCAGCGCCGCGCGCCCGTCGCTGCCGCTGGCAGCCAGTTTGCCAAGCGCCAGCGCCGTGGCCGCCCGGTTGACAAGCGCCAGCGCGCGCATGCGGTTCCTGTCGGGAAGGTCACCAAGCGGTATGCCCCCGGACACCAGCACCAGCCCGGCAACCGGCACCCCGTGCCCGATCAGGCGCACCGCCGCACCCCCCGCCCGCCAGGTGCCGAAACTTTCGCCAATCAGATAGAGCGGCGCTGCCTGACGCCGGGTGGCGTCGCGGAAGCGGGTGATGAAATCGGCCGTGGCGGCGATATCGGCAAGGGTGGTATAGAATGCGCCGGCGTCCTCGCCATGGTCGGCGCGGCTGAAACCGGTGCCCACCGGATCGACGAACACCAGATCAGCGACCGCCAGCGGGCTGTCGGGGTTGGCATGATATCGGCCCTTGCTGATCAGCATCGGCCCAAGCGCCCCGAACTGCAGAAGCCGCGAATCGGCCCCGGGGCCGCCATTCCAGATGAATGCCAGCGGCCGTGGCGACCCTGGCGGTGATGGCCGCAGATAGGCCGTATAAAAGATGTGCCCCCGCGCCCCGTTGGCACCGGCAACGTCGAGCGTTCCGGCACAGGCGGTATAGCCAGCCGGCGTCGCCTCCGGCATGGCCCGGTGGTGCGTCACCGTCGCTCCGGGAGGGCACGAGGGGCTGGCAGCAACCGGCGGGGCCAGAGACAGCAGCAGGAGACCAAGGGCAGGGCGCATCATCATCGCCGCAGCTTAAGCGAACCTTCCGGAATTTATTAGTCGCTTGCCGGTGCCCTTTTGCCCTGAAATGGCCAGCCCATTAGCTACCCCAAGGAAAAATGCAGGTAATCTATGCAGCAGATACTGGCTATTGTGCATGCATGACCCACGCCGTCGAACCGCCAGCCATCAGCCGCCGCGCCCTGCTGGCAGGTGCGGTCACGCTGCCGGCCGTAGCGCAGGCGGCGGCTGCCCCCGTCGCCACCCCGGCCGCCACTGCCAACCCCGTTCCACTACCCGACAGGGCCGCCTTTCCCGACATCACCGGAGTCTATCTCGATTCCGGAACCACCCATCCGGTGTCGCTGGCCGCCAGACGCCGGGTCGAGGCCTATTTCACCGACCGGGGCACCCGGCAGGGCCACCCGATGGGCGACACCGAAGACCGGGTGCGTCGCAATTTTGCGCGGCTGATCGGCGCCACGCCTTCGGAAATCGCCCTGGTTCCCAGCACCACGGCCGGCGAACATGCGGTGATCGCGGCACTCGATTTGCCGCGCGCCGGCGGCCGCATCGTTTCCGATACCCTGCATTTCTTCGGCTCGTTCGGGCTTTATGAAGGGCTGTCGAAGCTGGGCATGGATGTCGTGTGGCTGACCCCGCGCCAGAACCGCATCGCCATCGATGATTATGCCCGCGCCATCACGGCGCAGACCCGGCTGGTGTCGCTGTCGCTGGTGTCCACCTACAACGGCTTCGAGCAGGACCTGACCAGGGTGTGCGAACTGGCCCATGCCCGGGGCGCGATGGTCTATGCCGATATCATCCATGCCGCCGGCACCGTTCCCGTCAATCTCGCGGCAACCAGTGTCGATTTCGCCGCAACTGCCAGCTACAAATGGCTGATGGGGGATTTCGGAATCGGCTTCCTCTATGCCCGCGCCGACCGCTTGGCCGGGCTGCACCGCACCCGCTGGGGCTATTATGGAATCAGGGATTTCCAGTGGCAGCTTCCCCCCTATACCGAGCGGCCGCTGGGGTCGCAGGCCGCCCATGTCACCCAGAGCAACGATGCCGAGGGGTTCTTCGCCATCGGCACCCGCTGCCATGCCGGAGTCGCCCTGCTCGACTGGTCGCTCGACTGGCTGAACATGGTGGGGGTCGAACGACTGGTCGCCTATCGTCTGCCACTACTTGACCGTCTGCGCGACGGATTGCGGCGCCGGGGCTACACCATCGTAACGCCGGAAGGCAGCCGCACACCGCTGCTTACCGTGGCGCTCCCCGGGGCGCGCCAGCGACTGAACAAGCGGCTGTCAGAGGCCGGTATCCGCATCATGCTGGCCGCCGACCGCTTCCGCATCACCCCATCGGTGTTCAACGACATGAACGATATCGACCACCTGCTCGACACCCTTCCCCCCGCAGGAGAGACCACATGATGCTTGGCCCCATGCTGGCAGCCGGTCGGGCGCGCCCGCTGCTGCTGGCCGCCCTCGCAAGCGTCGCACTTGTTGTTCCGGCCGCAGGCCAGACCAGCAGCATGACCGATGCCCCCATGCCGCCATCATTCCTTAGGGCGATGGAGCCGATGGTGCCGCGCGATGCTGCAACCAGCGCCGTAGTGGTCACCCGTCATCACACCCGCATCAATGGCCGCGGCATCCCCTACCGGGCGATCGTCACGGAAACGCCACTGGCCGATGCCAAGGGCCAGCCGGCGGTCGTCGCCGTCAGCTATGGCTATGTGGCCGACCTTCCCGGAATCGATGCCGCTGCCCGCCCCGTCGCCTTCGTGTTCAACGGCGGCCCCGGTGCGTCGTCGTCACCGCTGCACCTGCACGCCTTCGCCCCGGTCAGGCAGGCCGGCACCGGGGACACAGCCCACATGGAGCGCAACCCCCACAGCCTGCTCGATGTCGCGGATCTGGTGTTCATCGACCCGCCGGGCACCGGGGCCTCGATGCCGGTGAAAGGTGGCGATCCGTCGGGCTTCTTCAGTGTCGGCGGCGACGCCCGGGCGGTGTGGGCCATGATCGATGCCTGGAAACAGGCCAACGGCCGCACCCGTTCCCCCACCATCCTCATCGGCGAAAGCTATGGCACCATGCGTGCCTCCGCCATGCTGACCGAGGCGCTGAAGGCCGACAGGCCCCTGCCGCAGGCCGTGGTCCTGCTGGCGCCGTCGCTGGGTGGCGACTTCGGCGCCATCTTCGATGCCGTCAACAAACTGCCCACCTTTGCTGCTGTGGCCTGGTATCATCAGGCGGTGCCGCGCAACGGCCGCACCGTAGCCCAGGTGTTCGACGAGGCACAGGCGTTTGCCGAAACCGATTATGTTCTGGCGCGCGCCAGGGGCAGCCGGCTGTCCGCCGCCGAAAAGGCCCGGGTGGCCGGGCGTCTGTCGGCGCTGATCGGCCTGCCCGCCGCGCAGATCGCAGCCGTCGACCTGCACCTCGACAATTACCCCTTCATGCTGTCGCTGCTGGCCGGCAAGGGGTTGCGCACCGGCCAGCTCGATGCCCGGGCGACGCGGGCGATCAGCGCCTCGAACCTGCGCCCGCCGTTCGATGACCCGTCGATGACTCTGGGGGTCGATGGCCCGGCCATGGCCGAACGCTATCTGCGCGACCAGCTGGGCTACACGCTGCCCAGCCCCTATCGCAGCCTCAATCTCGGGATCAATTTCGGCTGGACCTGGGACAAGGACTATGGCGGCAGCTACCAGATGATGGATTTCGGGCCGCAGCTGGCGCGGGCACTGAAACAGTCTCCGGCGATGCGCCTGTTCATGGCCGGCGGTTATTACGATATCACCACCCCGCTGCGCGCCGGGCGGTTCGCACTGGAACAGGCGCAGATTCCCCCTGACCGGGTGATCGTGAAAGCCTACCCCGCCGGGCATTCGATCTTCGAAGATGAAGACAGCCTCGCGCAACTGGCTGCGGATCTGCGCCAGCTCATCCGGGATCTGCCACCAGCCGACTGACCGGCTTGCCAAGGGTCTCTACATCGTCTCGACGCGAGCGGGGGAAATGGTTAATCCTGCTTTGCCCATTGTGACCCGCGATGACGGAGAGACCGCGCAGGATGCTTGCCCCCGATACCCCGCCCGCCCGACTGGCCGCTCACGCCGCCCACGCGGCCGGCGTGCTGAAGATTCTGGCCAACGCCCAACGTCTGCGGCTGCTGTGCCACCTCGCCGCGGGCGAGATGGCGGTTGGCCAGCTGGTGGACCGCAGCGGTCTGTCGCAATCAAGCGTCTCGCAGCATCTGGGGCGGCTGCGCGACGGCGGGCTGGTGGCAACCCGCCGCGATGGCACCACCATCTTCTATCGGCTGGCCAACGAGGATGTTCACCAGCTGATCGACGTGCTGTGCCAGCGGTTCGGGCCGCCGGCGTCACCAGCGTCGTTCGATGGGATGCCGTCGTGACCGGGTGGCTTGGCGCCACGGCGATGCTGGCCGCCGCCAGTGCCGTGGCAGTGGCCGCCAACGCCGCCCCGGCGGACATCGTCGTCAGGGTGCTTAGCGAGGGCGGCAAATATGTCGGCACCTCGATGGGTGGCGCTTCGGTGGTGGTGCGCGACGCCCTGAGCGGCGCGGTGCTGGCCCAGGGGATTACCGCAGGATCGACTGGCGATACCCGCCGCATCATGGACAGCGGCAAGCGCGGGGCCCGGCTGGCCGACGACCAGTCTGCGGCGTTCCGGGCGCAGGTGGAGATCGACGCGCCCCGGCTGATCGAGATCGAGGTAGTGGGGCCGCTTGCCCAGCGGCAATCGGCCGTGCGGGTGACGGCGCAACGCTGGCTGCTGCCCGGCCAGCAGGTCCATGGCGATGGCTGGGTCATGGAGCTGCCGGGGCTGGTGGTCGACGCGGTGGCGCCGGCCGCCCACCAGCGGATGACGGCAGGCGCCGACATCCCGCTCTCTGTCAATGTGGCGCTGATGTGCGGCTGCCCTATTGAACCGGGTGGCCTGTGGGATTCCACCCGGTTCGACGTGCAGGCGGCAATCACCCACGATGGCCGCCCCGCCGGCACGGTGCCGCTATCCTATGGCGGCCGCACGGGCCTGTTCACCGGCCGCTTCCGGCCCGCTGGCTCGGGAAGCTATGTGATCACCCTCAGCGCCGTCGACACCCTGACCGGAGCCACCGGGGTGGACGCGACATCGGTCATCATTCCCTGACGCCGCCGGCACACGCCGGCATCAGCGGAAAAACCCGAGGTCGTCGATCTCCGCCCAGTCGCTGGCGGCAGCCTCGCGGCGCATCTGCAGGCCCACCTGCAGCAAATCATCGCCCGACCAGGTCGCGGCCGGGCCGCGTGTCTGCCTGAAGGCGGTGAACGGCACCTCGATGGTCTGCCAGTCGGCATTGCCGCTGACATCGGCTGTCCATTGTCCTGACAGGGTGTTGACCACAAGCTGATAGGGTCCGTCACCACGCAGGCTGAGACGTACCCCCCGATACGCCCGGGCATCGGCCGGCTGCACCGAGCCACGGCTCAACGGCACCAGCACCCCGCCCTGCGGCTTTTCCTCAAGCGACATGCGGCTGGAGATCAGCAGGGCATTGCCGCCCCCCGGCCTGGCAATCGGAGTCGAGACCACCACCGAGCGGTCGACGCCGCCATCCATGTCGAGCAGGCGCAGGGTATCAAGGCTGGAACGGCCATCACCCCGTTCGAAATCATCGATCAGCGCCGCCGCCGGAAGGGCGGGCAGATAACGGGCGCTGTTGGCGGCCGGGAGTTTGACGCCACCGCCATGCACCAGCCGGCCATCGATGAACACCCGGTCGATCTTGTGGACATCGGCGATGGTCTGCCACGGGCGGCCGTCGATCAGCACCAGATCGGCGCGCTTGCCCCTGGCTATGGTGCCGCGATCGTCGGCCAGCCCCAGCGCCAGCGCCGTATTGGCCGTTCCCGCCAGCAGAGCAGCCTTGGCGGGCAGGCCGGCATCCACCATCAGCTCCATTTCGCGCAGGGTCGATGTGCCGTGCGGTGTTCCCGGCATTCCCGCATCGGTGCCGAGGGCGACGGTCACCCCTGCTTCATAGAGGGCGCGCAGATTCTGGCGGGCAAACTCCCACTTGGCAAAGCGCTGGCGCACCGCCGGGTCGTTGCGGTCGGCCGGGGCGGCCTGCCCGGGTTTCACCGGCTCGTAAACGGCAAGGGTCGGCGCATAGATGGTGCCGGCCTGCTTCAGCATGGCAATTGTTGCCGAATCGATCGACTGGTCCTGCAGGCTGTGGGCGATGGCGTCGACACCGGCTGTGGCGGCAATGCGCCCGCGCGCCACCGTCACCGTATGGGTCAGCACCTGCTGCCTGAAGCGGTGCGCCTCATCGACGAGGGCGGACAGGGTCTCGACGTTCATCGAGGTTTCCTCGGGCAGCGTGCCATAACGCCAGCCATCGGTGAACGCCTTGATGTGATCGGGCTGATAGGGTTGCAGCGCCCGCACCGCCAGACGGGCCGACTCGGGGGTCGAAACCCATTTGGTGGTGTTGGTATCCCCCCAGTCGGCGCCGTGGCCGCCCGGCGTGCTCATGCGCGCCACAAAGCGCACATGCGGGGTGAACAGATCGCGCAGCCACGCCCGCCGCGGAGCGAAGGATTCGGGCTGCTGATGGAAATCGGCAACCGTCGTCACCCCGTTCGCAATATAGGCAGAAGCGATCTGCGGGGTGGTTGCCGGGCTGCCAACGGGAGTCCAGTGGGTGTGGAGATCAAGAAACCCGGGCAGCAGCGCCTTGCCCTTCGCACGGATGACGGTGGCGCCCTTCGGGATCCGCAGCTTCGGCCCGACATCGAGGATGCGCTCTCCAGCAATCAGCACCGTGCCGGTAAAGGGTTCGCGGCCGGTCGCATCGAAGATGGTGGCGCCGGTGATTGCCACCACCGGCGGGCCAGCGATTGCGGCGCCGGATCCAGCTGCCAGCGAAAGCGCCACACTGGCGGCCATTGCCTGAATGAGTCGCGTCACGTTCATCTCCATAGTCTCGACAGTATCTTTTCCATCAGGCCGCCAAACGGGTCGCCCGCCTTCGCTCCCGGCGCCCCCTGGCGCACCGCCACCACCTGCGGCCATAGGGTTAATGTGGCGTAAATGTCACCCCTGCCGCGCAAAATATTTCATGACATCCCGCATGCTTGTTATTTCCGGTTAGGCTTTATACGAAGCTCATGGCGATTCGCCACCTCTGAAAGTAAAAAAATCAAGGTCATAGGGGATATATCATGGAAATCTCGACTGCACGCCGCCACAGCCGCCTGCTTACGGCGGTATCGCTTGGCAGCATGCTGGTTGCTGCCTGCCCGGCGCTGGCCCAGGACATGCTGCCTCCGCCCGAGCCACAGGCAGCGGCGATGCCCGACTCCGAGATCGTGGTGATCGGCAGCCGCATCGCCGGCGCCAAGACCACCGAGGCCCTGCCCGTAAGCGTGGTTTCCAGTGACGATATCGCTGCGACCGCTGCCGTCTCCGGCGACGAACTGTTCCGCTCTATTCCGCAGATGGGCGCCAGCGTCTTCAACAGCACCAACGGCCAGAGCAGCAGCAATTTCGCCCGTGGCGACGTCGGCTCGGTGAACCTGCGCAACCTCGGCATCGGCAATACCCTGGTGCTTCTGAACGGACGCCGCGTCGTCGGCCACCCCAGTTCGCAGGCCAATGCCGACCTGGTGCCGGTGCTCACCTACAACACCAACGCCATCCCGACGGCAGGGGTGCAGCGACTGGAAGTGCTGCGCGACGGCGCCGCCGCCCTTTATGGCACCGATGCGGTGGCGGGCGTGGTGAACACGGTGCTGCGCGACAATGTGAACGGCGCCTCGATCGACCTCCAATATGGCGGCGCCGAAGGCACCGGCATGCGCGAGTTCAGCGTCAACGGCTATGCCGGAACCAACTTCCACGAAAATCGCGGCAACGTCACCCTGTTCTTCTCTTACTCCCACCGCACGCCGCTCTCCACCAACGATCAGGATTTCACCGCGACCGGCGATCGCCGCGACGATTTCATCGGCACTCCCTTCGAAGGGCTGAGCACCCTCGACCGCCGCAGCACCCTGTCCGCCTGGGCCGATATGTCGGCCCTCGGCGTGAACGGACCGATCCGCCAGGGCAGCAAGGCGCTGACGACGGCCGGCGGCAGCTTCTCGATCCGCCCCTCGGCCAATGGCAACTGCGGCTATGAATATGCCGGCGGGTTCTGCATCCGCAGCGGCTCACGCGCCACCAGCGGCGCCGACCGCAACACCCGCTCCGACATGCAGCAGTTCCGGCCGCTGTCGATCTCACCCCGGCTCGACCGCATCAACCTCTATTCCACCGCCCATTACGACCTGAACGACAACCTGACGCTGTTCGGTGAAGTGGGTTTCTACCATGCCAAGACCAGAAGCATCCAGGATTCGGTTTTCAGCATCGGCTCGATCTCGATGTATATTCCGGCCTCCAACTACTGGAATCCGTTCGGCCCGGTGACATTTGCCGACGGCACCGTGAACCCCAACCGGCTCGCCAACCTCAACATCCCGGTTGAAGGGGTGCCGATCCGCCTCACCAACTATCGCTTCCTCGACACGGGGCCGACGACGGTCGACGTCGTCACCCAGCAATACCGGTTCGTCGGCGGCCTGCGCGGCGATGCCCTGGGCTTCAAGTGGGAAACCGCCCTGCTCTATTCCAAGGCCACGGTCGACGACCGGCAGGATGGGATCAGCGCCACCTTGCTGCAGCAGAATCTGGCGCTTTCCACACCCGATGCCTACAACCCCTTCAATGGCGGTGATGTCAACAACACCACCGGGCCTGACGGCACCCCCAGCTCGCAGGCGGGCATCGATTCCTTCCACATCATCTCGCAGCGCAAGGGCCGCACCACCCTTGCCATGTGGGACTTCAAGGCCTCGAAGGCCGATCTGTTCGCTCTGCCGGCCGGCGATGTCGGGGTGGCGCTGGGTGGCGAAGTGCGCCGCGATACCCAGCTCGACGATCGCGACCCGCACGTCGATGGCACCATCACCTGGTTCGACACCGTCAACCAGATCGAACAACCGAGTGATCTCTATGGTGTCAGCCCCACACCCGACACCCGTGGCGCCCGCACGGTTGCGGCCGCCTATCTCGAGTTCGCGCTGCCCATAGTCTCTCCGGAAATGGAGATTCCGCTGGTGCGCAGCCTCGATATGCAGGTGGCCGGGCGTTACGAACATTATTCCGATTTCGGAAGTGTCGCCAAGCCCAAGGTGGCCGCCGCCTGGGACGTCGTTGAAGGGCTGAGGCTGCGCGGTTCGTGGGCACAAGGCTTCCGCGCCCCCAACCTCGAACAGACCAACGCCACCATCATCACCCGGGGCAACACCCGCGTCGATTATGTGCGCTGCGAGGCCGATCTGCGCGCCGGCCGCATCACCCAGTTCTCCGATTGCAATGCCTCGGGCGTGGTGACGGCGCTGCGGTCGGGCAACCCCAACCTCAAGCCGGAAACCTCGACGACCTGGTCTGTGGGCGCGGTGCTGCAACCGACATTCGCCAACACCGCCAATGTCCGCACCACCTTCACAGTCGATTACTGGAGCGTGAAGCAGAAGGGGATCGTCGGCCTCTTCGGCGAGGGTAACGCCCTGATCCTCGACTATCTGCTGCGCACCCAGGGCAAGACCAACCCCGATGTCATCCGCCGGCCGATCACCGCCGATGATATCGCCCGCTTCGCCGGCACCGGGCTCGAACCGGCCGGGCAGGCGCAATATGCCCATGATCTCTACCAGAACCTCAACCCGCAGACGGTGCGCGGCCTCGACCTCGCCTTCAACCTCGCGGTCTATGACACCGGAGTGGGGGACTTCAGCCTGCGCGTCGATGCCGCCCGCCTGCTGGAATTCTACCGGGCGCCGCCGCCGGGCATTCAGGCGCTCATCGATGCCCGCGATGCCGGTCTCATCAACAGGGGCACGATCATTCCCGAAGGTGGCAGCCTGCTGGGCTTCGACCCGCTTCCCAAATGGCGAGGGTCGGCAACGCTGATCTGGACACTTGATAATGTGCAGGTCGGCCTGTTCAGCCAGTATGCCGGTAGCGTCTATGACAACAGCGTGCGTACCAATGATGGCGAAATGTGGCTGGTGAAAAGCCAGGTAACTGCCAACCTCTATGCGCAATATACCTTCAACGAGGGCTTCCTCGACCGCACCCGCGTGCGGCTGGGGGTGCGCAACTTCACCAACGCCCGCCCGCCCATCGCCACCGGCAGCTCGTTCGGGTTCCTCGGCACCCTTTACCTGCCCTATCGGCGCTACTGGTACATCAACATCAACAAGGAGTTCTGAGGGCCTGTCCCGACCGGATCACCTCCGGTCGGGCACCTCGTTTTCCGGTGTGCTTTTGGCAGGGGCCAGTTCAGCTGGCCCCTGTTCCGCATGGGCGATGGCAGTGGTGGCCGCCACGTCCATGGTGACATTGCCAACGGTGCGCACCAGATCGGGGATCATCTCGACGGCAATCAGCAGCGCCAGTGGTTCGATCGGCACCCCCATGGCGATGCAGATGGGGGCAATCGATGTCAGGAAGCTGACCTGCCCCGGCAGGCTGACCGAACCGATGGTGGTGATGGCCGCCACGGCAACGCCGGCGGCGATGGCGGCTGCCGTCAGCTCGATCCCCATCCAGTGGGCGACATAAAGGGCAACCGCCAGGTTCATCGCCGGGCTGGTGACCCGGAAGATGGCAACGGCGATCGGCAACGACACCCGCGCCACCCCCTCGTCAACCTTCAGTTCCTCGCAGCCTTCCAGCATGGCGGGCAGCGAGGCCAGCGACGACTGGGTGCTGAGAGCCACAGCCTGCGCCGGCGCCACGGCCTCGATGAAGGCGAACAGCTTCACCTTGCCGGCCAGCACCGCCACCGGGTAGGCCATTGCCCAGGCCGCCAGCCCGGCGCTTGAAACAATGACGATATAATGGGCAAGTGCCCCCACCGCCGAGGTGCCGGCGCGCGACCCCACCACGAAGGCCAGCGCCCCCACACCTATGGGGGCAAGCGCCAGCACCCAGCCGATGATCACCAGCAGCGCGCTCGCCACTGCGCCGAAAAAGGCGGTGACCGGCTGACGCTGGGCAGCCGGCAGGTGGGTGAGCGCCACGGCAAACAGCGCCGTGAACAGGATGAGCGGCAGCAACTGGTCGTTGGCGGCGGCGCTGATCGGGTTCGATGGCACGATCGAGCGCAGGAAATCGGCAATGCCAACCGCTGGCGCCTCGACCACCTTCGCAGATGTCGAGAGGCTGGCCGACAGGGCCTTCGCAGCTTCGGCAGGGAGCGGCCACAGCTGCAGCAGCGCCGGGATCAGGAAGGCGGCGATGATGGTGGAAAGCCACAACAGCACCAGAAAGGTAAGAACCGCACGCAACGCCACCCGGTCGCCGCGGGCGCTTTCAACCGCATTGGCAATGCCGGTGATCAGCAGTGCCATCACCAGCGGAAGAATGGTCATGCGCAGACCATCGAGCCACAGACCGCCGATATTGTCGGCAACGGCGATGGCGGCGTGCAGTTCGGCAAAGCCGAGGCGGGCGCTGGCGATCCCGACGCCAAGGCCGACGAACAGGGCCGCCAGAATCAGCCACGTCCGGTTCATTGCGCACTCTCCTTGATGGGATTGACGGGATTGACGGGATTGATCGGGTTGGTGGGGTTGATGGGGGCAGGGGTTGCAGCGGGATGGCGATACGCCAGCAGCCTCAGGGCATTGAACACCACCAGCAGGGTCGAGCCTTCGTGAAGCGCCACCGCCGGACCAATTCCCAGCCCGAACAGGGTGGCAGGTACCAGAACGGCAACCATGCCAAGGCTTACCACCAGGTTCTGGCGGATGATGGCGCGGGTGCGGCGCCCGAGGCCGATGGCGAACGGCAAGCGGCCCAGATTATCGGCCATCAGCGCCACATCGGCGGTTTCCAGCGCCACGTCAGAGCCCGCCGCCCCCATGGCGATGCCGACATCGGCAGCAGCCATTGCCGGGGCATCGTTGACGCCATCGCCCACCATCGCAACCGTGCCCTGCCCGCGCATTTGCCGCACCGCCGCCACCTTGTCGGCCGGCATCAGCCCGCCCCGGGAAAGGTCGATGCCGACATCGGTGGCAATGGCGTCGGCCACCTGCTGGTGATCGCCCGACAGCATCACCAGCCGGCTGATCCCCAGCCGGTGCAGCTCAGCGATGGTCTGGCGGGCATCCTGGCGGGGGGTGTCGCTGAGGCCGATGACCCCAAGCGCGCGGCTGCCCAGCTGCACCATCATGGTGGTCTGGCCGGCGGCATGCAGCTTCCGGTTGGCAGCGGCCATTGCCGCCGACGGGGGCTGTCCTGCCACCTGCTCGAACAGTTCGGACTTGCCCAGCAGCACCGTTTCGCCAGCGATGGTGGCCGATACCCCAAGCCCCGCATGGCTCTGCATGTGGGTGACCGGGGGCAAGGCCCGGCCACCGGCATGGGCGTCACCATCGCGGACGATGGCGCGGGCCAGCGGGTGGTCACTCAGGCTCTCGACGGCCATGGCAACCGTCATCAGTTCTTGGGTGGTGATGCCCGGCGCCGGGTAGATGTCGCGGATGCGCGGTTCGCCATGGGTCAGGGTGCCGGTCTTGTCGAAGGCGATAGCATTTATTGCCCCCAGCATTTCCAGCGGCCCGCCGCCTTTCACCAGCACGCCGTCGCGGGCAGCGCGCGCCACCCCGGACAAAATGGCGCTGGGGGTGGCGATGGCCAGCGCACAGGGGCTGGCGGCCACCAGCACCGCCATGGCGCGGTAGAAACTGGCGGAAAAGGGTTCGTCGATCACCAGTGGTGCCAGCAGCAGCGCCACAGCCAGCACCAGCACCAGCGGCACGAACCAGCGCTCGAACCGCTCGGTCAGCCGCTGGGTGGGCGATTTCTGGGTCTCGGCCTCGCTCACCAGCTGCACCATGCGCGCCAGCATGCTGTCGCCCGCCACCCGTGTGACCTCGACGGCCAGGGCGGTGGCGCCATTGATGGTGCCGGCATAGACGATGTGGTTGGCCGCCAGACGCTGCGGGGCGATGCGGGCCACGGCAGGGTCGGCCACAGCCTGCTTGTCGACGGCGATGCTCTCGCCAGTAATGGGGGACTGATCAACGCTTCCGACGCCTTCAACCACGAACCCATCGGCGGCGATGCGGCTGTCGGGCCGCACGCGGATGCGGTCGCCGATGCGCAGCTCTGCCACCGGCCGTTCCACCAGCGTGTCGCCCTGCACCACAAGCGCCGTTTCCGGCGCCAGCCGGCCCAGGGCCTCGATGGCGTGGCGGGCGCGGCCCATGGCGAAATGTTCTAGCGCATGGCCAAGGCTGAACAGGAACAGCAGCAGCGCCCCTTCGGCATAGGCGCCAATCACGGCTGCCCCTACGGCCGCCACCAGCATCAGCGTATCGATTTCAAAGCGCCGCAGCTTCAGGTTGTCGATCGCCTCGCGCAGCGTGAAAAAGCCACCGAACCCATAGGCAGCGGCATAGGCGGAACGCGATAGCCACAGCGGCGCATCGGGCGCCAGACGACTGATGGCGAACCCAGCCAACAGCGAAACCCCGGCCATAAGCGCAAAGATCAGCTCGCCGTGCGGCCCGAGGCGACTGCCGTGGCTGTGATCGTGGGGGGCGACGCCTGCCGACGGGCGCGCGTGATCGTGGGCGTGGTCACGCGCAGGCCCGTGATCGTGGGCGTGGCCATGCGCGGGCGGCGGCGCAACCGGCGGGCCGGCAGCCTCGCTGTCTGCCCGCACGCCGACCCCCATGCCGGAAAGCGCCACGACAATGGCATCAGCGCTGATCTGCTGGCGGTCGAACTCTACCCGCAGCATCGACACCATGTTGGCCTGCGCTTCCAGCACGCCGGGCAGTTGCCGCAGCCGGGCAGCCACGGTGCGGGCGCGACGCTGGTAACCAATGCCATCAACCGCAAGCAACAGGTGGCCGAAGCGGTCGCTGATGCGCGCCCCGGCTGCGGTGACCAGATCGCGGATGCGCGGCAGCGCCACGATGTCGGGGGCATAATGAATGCAGAGCCGCGCCGGGCTCTCGGGCCCGGCCTCGATCACATGCGCCTGTTCAACCCCCGGCCGGCCATCGAGTTCAGCGATCAGCCGCGTCACGCAGCCATCGGCAGCGTCGTCCACCTCGGGCAGCAGCAGCGGGATATCAAGCTGCAGGATGCGGGTCATCGGCTGCCCCTCAGCGACCCGGCGCAGTGCCGTCGGGCAGGCAGGGGGTGGCGACAAAGCCCGACACGCCGGTTCAGCGGCTGGAGTTGTCGAGGAAGCGGTACATCACCGAGAAATCCTGGCCCGACAACCCGGCGTTGGCCATCGCCTGATAGAGCGATTCCGCAAGCGCCCCCATCGGCACGCTGGCGTTGGCATCAAGGGCGGCCCCCAGCGCCAGCTTCAGGTCTTTCAGCATCAATGCGCTGGCAAAGCCACCCTGATAATCGTTGTCGGCCGGAGACTGCGGGCCAACACCTGGCACCGGGCAATAGCTGGTCATCGACCAGTTCTGCCCTGAGGCCTGCGAGGCAATGGCATAGAAAGTGGCAGGATCGAGCCCGAGGTTGCGCGCCAGCAGGAAGGCCTCGCAGGTGGCGATCATCGAGGCGCCAAGCAACATGTTGTTGCAGATCTTCGCGGCCTGCCCGGCGCCGGCCGCTCCGGCGTGGATCACGGCCTTGCCCATGAGCGCCAGTATCGGCTGCGCCCGAGCAAAAGCCGCCGGTTCGCCCCCGACCATGAAGGTAAGCGTACGGGCGCGCGCCGCCGCGATCCCCCCCGATACCGGCGCATCGACCATGGCGATCCCGGCGACGGCGGCATCGGCGATCACGGCGCGGGCCGTCGCCACATCGATGGTCGAGCAATCTATCAGCAGAATGTCGGGGCCGAGGTGGGGCAGCAGGTCGTCATAGACCTGCCGCACATGCTGCCCGGCCGGCAGCATGGTGACGAGTGCCTCGGCCCCCTGGGCTGCGGCAATGGCCGACGGGCTGGCGTCGCAGCCCGCAGCCACCGCATCGGCCACGGCGGCCGCCGAGAGATCATAGGCGCGGACCCGGTGGCCGGCCGCCGCCAGATTGGCGGCCATGCCCGACCCCATGTGACCCAACCCGATGAAGGCGATTTCCATGGCTTTTCCCTAACTTTCCGGGGGATGGCGCAAGGTGCAACTGTAAACCCGGCCGGGCGGCGGTCAATGGATTCCGCGCACAGGCGGATGAAGAGCGCCTGAAGGGCAGGGTTCTTTCCGGGCCGGGACGATTAGGCTGGCGAATACCCCCCATGAAATCTTCTCTCGACCGCTTGGCCAACGCTTTGCGATAAACCCTTGCGCTGCAGGAGAGGAAGGCGATGGCGCGTATCGACAGCATCGAAGTGGTGATCGCCGACATTCCGACGATTCGTCAGCATGTGCTGGCAATGGCGACGATGACCACCCAGACGCTGGTACTGGTGTTTCTGCACCGCGACGACGGCATCATTGGCGTTGGCGAGGCCACCACCATCGGCGGGCTGGCCTATGGAGCCGAAAGCCCTGAAGGCGTCAAGGTCGCTATCGACACCTATTTCGCGCCGCTGCTGATCGGCTGCGATGCTGATCGGCCGGCGGCTGCCATGGCCCTGATCGACCGGCATATCGTTGGCAACCGCTTTGCCCGCTGCGCCATCGAGACGGCCCTTCTCGACGCCGTCGGGCAGGCCCGCGCCCTGCCGCTATCGGAACTGCTGGGCGGCCGCCGGAGCGACCGGGTGGCGGTCGCCTGGACTCTGGCCAGCGGCGACACCGGCCGCGATATCGCAGAGGGCGAGGCGATGCTGGCAGCGCGCCGCCACCAGCTGTTCAAGATCAAGATCGGCAAGCGAGGCGTCGCCGAGGATTGCGCCCATGTAGCGGCCATCGCCCGGGCCTTTGCCGGGCGCGCCTCGATCCGGGTCGATGTCAACCAGCACTGGACAAGGGCGCAGGCCAGCGACGGGATCGCACGCCTGCAGGACGCCGGAGTCTCGCTGATCGAGCAGCCGATCGCCGGCGACGACATCGACGGCATGCGCGACCTGTGCCGGCGCTTCGACTGCGCGATCATGGCCGACGAGGCTCTGACCGGCCCGGCCAGCGCCTGGCGACACGCCCGCGCCGGGTCAGCCGATGTCTTCTCGATCAAGATCGCCCAGTCGGGCGGGCTGACGGCGGCCGGAAATGTGGGCACGATCGCCCGCGCCGCGCATGTTGCGCTGTATGGTGGCACCATGCTGGAGGGCGGGGTGGGCACCGTGGCATCGGCACACCTGTTTTCCACCCTTGGCGACATGGAATGGGGAACCGAGCTGTTCGGGCCGCTGCTGCTGGCCGAAGACATCCTCGAACAGCCACTTGCGTATGAGGCGTTCTCGTTACGGGTTCCGGATGGTCCGGGCCTTGGCATTCGCGTGGACCGCAAGCAGCTGCGCCGGTTTGCCCGCCAATGAACATCGAGGGAGGAAGAAGATGCTGTTCATGGTCGAGATGACGGTCAATGTGCCGCATGATATCGACAAACAGGCTTTCGAGGCTCTGAAGGCCGCCGAAAAGGCCTTTTCGCAGAATCTGCAGCGCGAGGGAAAGTGGCGCCATCTCTGGCGGGTGGCCGGGCGCTACGCCAACGTCAGTATCCTCGACGTCGCCGATGCAGCGGAACTGCACGACATCATGACCTCCCTGCCGCTCTATCCCTTCATGGATGTGCAGGTGACGGCCCTGTGCCACCACCCCTCGGCGATCAACGCCGATTGAAACCGGAAACCAACGGGAGATTGACCATGACCGACATTGTCCAGACCGCTGCCGTGCAGTCGTTGCTCGATCGTGCCGTAGGGGCTGCCGAAACCGGCGGCAACCCGCGCCTGAAGCAGATTCTGCGCGATATCCTTGAACAGCTGATGGTCATCATCGAGCGGCACGAGATCACCGAAGATGAATTCTGGCAGGCCACTGATTTTCTGGCCCGGGGCGCCGGCGAGTTCGGACTGATCGTGCCGGGGCTTGGGATCGAGCATTTCATCGACCTGCACCTCGACGCCCTTGATGCCGAGGCAGGACGCAGCGGCGGCACGCCGCGCACCATCGAAGGGCCCCTCTATGTGGCGGGGGCGCCGCTCGTGGATGGCGACCTGTCGAAAACCAACGATGTCAACCTGACCACCGACCCCGACGACACCGTCGAGCTGACGGTTTCCGGGCGCATCACCGGCCCCGACGGCGAGCCGGTGAAACACGCCATCCTTCACGTCTGGCATGCCAACTCCAAGGGCTTCTACTCGCATTTCGACCCGACTGGCGAGCAGTCGCCGTTCAACAACCGCCGGCGTATCCGTCTGGGCGACGATGGTCGCTATTCCTTCCACTCGAAGATGCCGCGCGGCTACAGCGTGCCGCCCGATGGCGCCGCCGACCGGTTGATGAAGGCGCTGGGCCGCCATGGCGATCGCCCCGCCCACGTCCACTTCTTCATCGAGGCGCCGGGCTATCGCACCCTCACAACCCAGATCAATTTCGGTGACGACCCGCGGGCCCACGACGACTTTGCCTTCGGCACCCGCGAGGGGCTTCTGCCAGTGCCCGACCGCAGCAGCGGCAACGCCGTCATCACCTTCGATTTCGCGTTGCAGCGCGCCCAGCCCGGCGAGCACGAGGGCTTGTCGGCGCGCCGGCGGGCCACTGCATGAACAAGGTCAGACCATCGGCGGCAGCAGCTCTTGACGGGCTGCTGTTCGACGGCATGACCATCATGTCAGGAGGGTTCGGGCTGGTCGGCAACCCCGAAAACCTGATCGTTGCCATCCGCGATCATGGCGTCCGCGACCTGACGGTGGTGTCGAACAATTGCGGATCCGAGGGTTTCGGGCTTTATGCGCTGCTCGCCAATGGTCAGATCCGCAAGATGATCTCGTCCTATATCGGCGGCAACAAGCTGTTCGAGACCCTGTATCTCGAGGGCAGGCTCGAGCTGGAACTGAACCCGCAGGGCACGCTTGCCGAACGGATCCGCGCCGGCGGGGCCGGCATCCCCGCCTTCTATACCGCAACCGGCGTTGGCACCATTGTCGCCAAAGATAAGCCGGTCGAGACATTCGACGGCAAGCTCTATGTCCGTGAACGCTGGTTGCGCGCCGACCTTGCAATCGTGCGGGCGTGGCGGGGCGACACCCACGGCAATCTGGTTTTCCGCAAAACGGCGCGCAACTTCAACCCGATGATGGCAACCGCCGCCGACCGGACGGTTGCCGAGGTGGAGGAGCTGGTCGAGCCTGGCACGCTGGACCCGGACATGATCCATACGCCTGGCATCTATGTCGACCGGATCTTTCAGGGGGCCAACTATGAACGCCGCATCGAAAACCTGACGCTCAGGGAGCGCCCGGCATGAGCGACACCTTCACGACCGATGATGGCTGCGTCATCGCCTTCGACTATCAGCCGCTGCCGGGGCGGCCGGTGTTGGTGCTGTCACCATCGCTTGGCACCGCCATGGCGCTGTTCGAGCCACAGCTCGCGGCATTCCGGCAGCACTATGGGGTGTTGCGTTACGATCCGCGCGGCCATGGCGCCACGTCGGTACCGGCCGGCGGCTATGCGATGGACCGGCTTGGCCGCGATGTCGTGGAGCTGCTCGACCATCTGGCGATCGACCGGGCGCATTTCCTCGGGGTGTCGCTGGGCGGGATGGTCGGCCAGTGGCTGGGCTACCGGGCGCCCGAACGGCTGCTGCGGCTGGTGCTTGCCAATACCTCGGCCTACATGGGGCCGCCGGACGGCTGGGCCGGGCGCATCGCCACCGTGCACGCACAGGGGATGGCAGCGATCGCCGAAGCCGTGGTCGAACGCTGGTTCACGGCCGGTTTCCGCCAGTCCCACCCGGCACCGGTCGACCATGCCCGCGCCATGCTGAAGGCAACCGATCCGGGCGGCTATGCCGGCTGCTGTGCCGCCATCCGCGACATGGACCTGCGTCCGACCGCCGCCCTTGTGAGGGTTCCCACCCTGGTGATCGCCGGGCTTGACGACCCGGCAACGCCACCACCCCACGCCCGCTTTCTCGCCGATACCATAGCCGGTGCGCAGCTGGCCGGCCTTGCCGCCGCGCACCTGTCCAACCTCGAACGGCCCGTCGAATTCAATGAAGCGGTGGTGCAGTTTCTGGGGGCCGTGATCTGAAAATGCTTCAGAGGGGCCGTTCCCCCTCGGCCCAATGGGCATGCGCCCGACATCCGAATTAGGCTGGCTAATCCGAAGGGGCAGTTTGTTTCAATTGTCCGGGCCCGGGGAATTGCCGAAAACAAGGGGCAAAACAGGCCTCCCGGCAGCGGTTCACGATGCGGGAAGACCGTAACCGAACGGGATGGATAACCAGCATGACCAACATGACAGGCGCCGCAGCGCTTCTCAGCCAGATCCGCGCCAACGGCGTCGACACGATGTTCGGGCTTCCCGGCGGCCAGCTCGATTATCTGTTCGATGCCATGTATCAGGCGGGCAACCAGCTGCGCCTGTTCTGCACCCGCCACGAACAGGGTGCCGCCTACATGGCGTTCGGCTACGCCCGCGCGACCGGCAGGCCCGGGGTCTATACCGTGGTTCCCGGCCCCGGCGTTCTCAACAGCACGGCGGCGTTGTGTTCGGCCTATGCCACCAATGCCCCGGTGCTGTGCCTCACCGGCCAGATTCCCTCGGTCGGCCTTGGCAAGGGAATTGGTTATCTGCACGAACTGCCCGATCAGCTGGCCACCATGCGCACGCTCACCAAATGGGCCGACCGCGCCATGACTCCGGAAGACGCCCCGCGACTGGTCAACGAAGCCTTCCGCCAGATGCTGAGCGGCCGGCAACGCCCGGTCAGCCTGGAAATGCCGATGGACATCATGGCGCAGGAGCGCCCGGTGCAGGTGCTGCCGCCCGCCGGGATTGCCGCCGGCCCCGCGCTCGACCAGGATGCCGTGACGGCAGCCGCCCGTCTGCTTGCCGGCGCCAGGCGCCCCCTGATCATCGCCGGCGGCGGAGCGCTGGCGGCGGGTGCCGATGTCGAACGGCTGGCCACCTTCCTGCAGGCGCCCGTGGTCACCTTCCGCAATGGCCGCGGAATCGTCAGCGATCGCAGCCACCTGTCGCAGATGTTCCCGGCCGGTAACGACCTGTGGAAGACCGCCGACGTCGTTATCGGCCTGGGGTCGCGGATGGAGCAGCAGTATCTTTACTGGGGCATCGGCCCCGACATGAAGATCATCCGCATCGATATCGACGCTGACGAGTTCGAGCGCATCAGAGCGCCCGATGTCCGCATCCATGCCGATGCCGCCGATGCCGTGCCGGCGCTGCTGGCTGCTCTGGAACGGATCGCCACGCCCGCCGCCTCCCGCGAGGAAGAGCTGATGGGCGTGAAGCAGCGGGTGCGGCGCGAAATCGCCAAGCAGGTGCAGCCGCAGTTCGACTATCTGGACGCCATTCGCCGCGCCCTGCCCGACGACGGCCTGTTCGTCGATGAAATCACCCAGTGCGGCTATGCGTCGTGGTATACTTTCCCGGTCTATGCCCCACGCAAACTGATCACCTGCGGCTATCAGGGCACCCTGGGCTATGGCTATGCGACGGCGCTTGGCGTCCAGGCCGCACACCCCGACAAGGCGGTGGTGAACATCGCCGGCGATGGCGGCTTCATGTTCACTGCCAACGAGATGGCGACGGCCGCGCAATACCAGTTGCCGCTGGTCACCGTGCTCTTCAACAACAACAAGTTCCAGAACGTCCAGCGCCAGCAGGCCGAGTGGTTCGGTGGCCGGCTGATCGCCTCCGATCTTACCAACCCCGATTTCGTCAGGTTCGCCGAAAGCTTCGGGATCCGCGGCGAACGGGTCTCCAGCCCCACCGATCTCGAACGCGCGATCAAGGCCGCACTCGAACGCCGGGCGCCAGCGCTGATCGAGGTGCCGACGCCCGACATGGCGTCACCCTGGCCCTTCATCATTCGTCAACCGGTTTTCGGATAACTGCCATGACAAGTACCGCCCTGAAAAATACCGACCGGATCATCCCCCAGCCTACCGCCGGGGTTGCCAGCCTCTTGCCCTATCAGCAGGGCAAGCAGGCGATCGTCGGTGTCGCCAACCCCCTGAAACTGTCGTCGAACGAATCGATGATCGGGCCAAGCCCGGCTGCCATCGCCGCCTATCAGGCGCTCTCGGGGCGGCTTGCCCTCTATCCCGACGGGTCGCAGCGGGCGCTGCGGGCCGCGATCGGCGAAGTGCACGGCCTCGATCCGGAGCGGATCGTCTGCGGCAACGGCTCGGAAGAGCTGATCCAGCTGGTTATCCGCGCCTACATCACCCCCGGCGACGAGGTGGTACTCAGCCAGTACAGCTTTGCCATGGCCTTCACCCATGCCACGGCGCAGGGAGCAACGCTGGTTACCGCGGCCGAGCCCGATCTCCGCCCCGATACCGACCGCATCCTTGCGGCCGTAACCGCGCGCACCCGCATGGTGATCATCGCAAGCCCCAACAACCCGGTTGGCCAGTATCTGCCGAAAGCCGAGCTTTACCGGCTGGTCGCCGGCCTGCCTGCCAATGCCATCCTGCTGCTTGACGGCGCCTATGCCGACTATGTCGAGGCGGACGATTTCGATTCCGGGGAACGGCTGGTCGAGGCCGGCGACAATGTGGTGATGACCCGCACCTTCTCGAAGCTCTATGGCCTTGCCGGACTGCGCATCGGCTGGATGTATGCGCCTCCGGGAATCATCGATTCGGTGCAGCGCATCCGCACGCCCTTCAACGCCAATGCCGCCGCTCTGGCCGCCGGCGAGGCCGCAGTGCGCGATGTCGCCCATGCCGCAATGGTGCGCCACGAGAACCATGTCGAGCTGGCGCGCATCGCCGCCGCCTTTGCCGGTAGCGACGCCGAGTTCATTGCGTCTGCCGCCAATTTCTATCTGCTGCGCTTTGCCGGCAACGGCCATGATGCCGACGGCGCGGCGGCATTCCTCGAAGCCAATGGCATCATCCCGCGGCCCGTATCGGCCGGTGGGCCGGCTGGCTGTCTGCGGCTGACGGTGGGACGCCCGCAGCAGAACGACCGGGTGATCGCCACCGTGCGAGACTATCTGCAAAGGTAAGCCATCATGCACATTCTGTCGGAAGCGACACGCACGTTCCTCGCCTCCACTCGGCCGTTTCTGGTTGGCGGGCGCTGGCAGGGCGGCCGTAACGACGGCGTGCTGCCCTGCTTCGACCCGGCAAACGGCGCGCAGATCGGCGATGTGCGGCTGGCAACGGCCGCTGATGTCGATGCCGCCGTTGCAGCGGCACGCGCGGCGTTCGTCGACCGACGCTGGCGTGGCAAGACTCCGGCCGAACGGCAGGCGATCCTGCTGAAGGTTGCCGACCTGATGCTGCGCGACGCCGAGGTTCTTGCCGAGCTGGAAACCGTGAACGGCGGCAAGCTGTTCAATGGCGCCCTGCATGGCGAGATCCCCCATGCCGCCGAGACCTTCCGCTATTATGCCGGATGGGTCACCAAACTGGGCGGCCACCTGTTCGAACCCTCGGTGCCCGGGCGGCTGTATCATGGCTTCGTACGTGAAGACCCGGTCGGGGTGGCAGCCCTCATCACCCCGTGGAACGGGGCGCTGGTGGCGGCGGCGTGGAAGCTTGCCCCGGCGCTGGCCGCCGGCTGTTCCTGCATTCTGAAGCCGGCCGAGCTCACGCCACTGTCGACTCTCTATCTGGGGGCCTTGCTGCAGGAAGCCGGTGTGCCTGACGGAGTCGTCAACATCCTGCCTGGAGCCGGGCGCGATGTCGGTGCCGCGCTGGTGCGCCATGGCGATGTCGCCAAGATCTCGTTCACCGGTTCGACGGCGGTGGGGCGTCAGCTGCTGGCCGACAGCGCCGCCAACATCACGCGGCTGTCACTTGAGCTGGGGGGCAAATCCCCGTTCATCATCTTTGCCGATGCCGACCTCGATCTGGCGCTTCCCGCGGCAGCCGAGGCGATTTTCGCCAATGCCGGGCAGGTGTGCGTTGCCGGGTCACGCATCTATGCCGAGCGGCCTATCTATCGCCAGGTGGTCGAGTCCCTGCGCGCCACCGCCGCTGCCCACCGGCTCGGCCCCGGCCTCGATCCGGCCAGCACCATGGGGCCGCTTATCAGTCGTGTGCATCGCGGGCGTGTGGAGGCCATGGTTGACGAAGCACGCGGCAATGGCGCCGACATCGTCGCCGGCGGCCATGCGGTGGGCGACGAGGGCTATTTCTATGCGCCGACCGTCATCGTCGGTGCGGCACAGAAAAGCGCCATTGTGCAGGAAGAGGTGTTCGGCCCGGTGGTGGTTGTGACTCCGTTCGACACCGAGGCCGAGGCGCTGGCCCTTGCCAATGACAGCAGCTATGGCCTGGCAGCCAGCCTGTGGACGCGCGACACCAGCAAGGCGCTGCGGCTGGCCGCTGATGTCGAGGCCGGGATCATCTGGATCAACGACCATGGCATCCCCGAGCTGGCGATGCCGATCGGTGGCGTGAAACGGTCGGGCCTTGGCCGCGAGCACGGGCTGGAAGGCCTGAAGGCCTATACCGAGCCGCGTTCGGTCATGCTTCGGCTGTAACCACTTTCAGCCCCCGCGTTTCTATCTCGTCCATCAGCCAGTAGGAAAAGGCCTTGACTGCGGCCGTGTCGGCATCTTCCTGCCGACACACGAAATAATAGGCCTGATCTGACGGCATGACCTCAGCGAAGGGGCGCACCAGCTGGCCAGTTTCAAGGTAGCACTTCACCAGCGCCTCTCGGCCAAGCGCGAAGCCGTTGCCGGCGATGCAGGCCTGCATCACCACATTCGAATGGCTGAAGCTGAACCCGCGGTGCACGTTGGTCGCTGTCACGTTGAACCGGGCCAGGAAATGCTCCCAGTCGATCGACATCTCGTCGTGGAGGAGATCGAAGTCGGCAATATCCGCGAGCGCCAGCGGCACGCTTCGCCCCTCGATCAGAGCCGGACTGCACACCGGGAAGATATCCTCGCGCAGGAACTCATAGACATGCATGCCCGGCCAGCCTCCCTGGCCATAGCGGATCTCGATGTCGGCATCGCCAGCGGCCAGCGCATCCTCCTCGATCGGCCGGGCAAGGAAGTGCAGATCGATATCGGGAAAGCGCGCATGGAAACTGGCAAGCGGTTGCAGGATCCAGGCGCTGAGGAAGCTGTCAAGCACACCGACTTTCAGCACCTGGCGATCCTCGCCCGCCGCCACATCCGACGTGACATCGGCCATCATGTCGAACGCCATGGTCAGCGGTTTGGCCAGCCGCTCGCCGGCACTGGTAAGCTTCAGCGACCGGTTGAGGCGGCGAAACAGCGGCTGGCGGAACCATTCCTCGAGCGCCCGGATCTGGTGGCTGACGGCCGCCTGGGTGACACACAGTTCCTCGGCGGCGCGCGTGAAGCTCAGGTGGCGGGCTGCACATTCGAACACCCGCAGTGCGAGCAGGGGAGGAAGTTTTCTCGACACTGATCCACCATCCATAAGGGGAGCTAATCGCCCCGATAAATAACTGCCATTTGCCAGCGCCCCCGCCCCTTCATAGGCTTACCTAGCATATCTCTGGTGGTGGGAGCATCCATGAAAATCACGCGCGCCCGTGTCATCGTCACCTGCCCGGGACGGAACTTCGTGACTCTGAAGATCGAAACCGACGCCGGCATCCATGGCATCGGTGACGCCACCGTCAATGGCCGCGAGCTGGCGGTGGTATCCTATCTGCAGGATCATGTGATCCCCTGCCTGATCGGGCGCGATGCCCATGCCATCGAAGACATCTGGGCCTATCTGTACCGGGGCGCCTACTGGCGGCGCGGCCCCATCACCATGGCAGCGATTGCTGCCGTCGATACCGCCTTGTGGGACATCAAGGCCAAGGCGGCGGGGATGCCGCTCTATCAGCTTCTGGGTGGCAAAAGCCGCGAGGGCGTGATGGTCTACGGCCATGCCAACGGCCGTGACATCGCCGAAACCTGCGACGAAGTGGCCAAATACATCGACATGGGCTACAAGGCGATCCGCGCCCAGTCGGGGGTACCGGGCCTGGCCTCGACCTACGGCGTCGCCAGGGAAAAAATGTATTACGAGCCCGCTGATGCGGCGCTTCCGACCGAGAATATGTGGTCGACAGAAAAATATCTCGATCATACGCCGAAACTGTTCGACGCCCTGCGCAACCGCTTCGGGTTCGAGCATCATCTGCTGCACGATGTCCACCACCGCCTGACTCCGATCGAGGCCGGACGGCTGGGCAAGGCGCTTGAGCCCTACCGGCTGTTCTGGATGGAAGACTCGACTCCAGCCGAGAACCAGGAAGCCTTCCGGCTGATCCGCCAGCATACGGTCACTCCGCTGGCGGTGGGCGAGATCTTCAACACCATCTGGGATTGCAAGGATCTGATCCAGAACCAGCTCATCGACTATATCCGCGCCACCGTCGTCCATGCCGGCGGCATCACCCATCTGCGGCGGATCGCCGACCTCGCCGCCCTCTATCAGGTGCGCACCGGCTGCCACGGCGCCACCGACCTGTCGCCGGCGTGCATGGGGGCGGCGCTGCATTTCGATATCTGGGTGCCCAACTTCGGCGTGCAGGAATATATGCGCCACACCGAAGAAACCGATGCCGTCTTCCCCCATGCCTATCATTTCGACAAGGGGATGCTCTACCCCGGTGATGTTCCCGGCCACGGAGTCGAGATCGACGAGGCGCTAGCGGCCAGATTCCCCTACAAGCCGGCCTATTTGCCCGTGAACCGGCTTGAGGACGGCACCCTCTGGCACTGGTAGCATCGGCACCTGCGGCGCCCCCGCAATGACTGCCTGGTCGCTGCGCGATAACCGCCGGCTGAGGTTCCTGATGTTCGGGACGCTCTACGCGGCCCAGGGCATTCCCGATGCGATGGTGCTCATTGTTTTTCCCGCCTTTCTTGCCGCCAGTGGCGCCAGTGCATCCGTCATCGGGGCATTTCTGGCAACCGCGATGCTGCCCAATGCCGCCAAGTTGCTGGTCGGGCCCCTGATCGATCGCCTCACCTACTGGCCGATGGGACGGCGCAAGCCGTGGCTGATGGCCGGGCAGGCGGGAATCGCCTGCAGCTTTGCCGCACTGGCACTGCTCGATGACCCGGCAAAAGACATCGGCCTGTTCACGGCCGGGGCATTCGCCATCACCTTGTCGACGGTGTTTCAGGATGTCGCAAGCGATGCCACTGCGATGGATCTCATCCCGCCATCCGAACAGGGGCGCGCCAACGGCATCATGTGGGGGTCGAAAACGCTTGGCACAGCCGGCGCGGCAAGTGCCGGCGCCCTGATCCTGGCGATTCACGGGTTTCAGGCGATGGTTGTGGCAGCAAGTGCCATGCTGGTTGCCGTCGGGTGCCTGGTGGCCATGGTGCGCGAGCGACCGGGCGAACGGCTGCTGCCCTGGACGCGCGGTGCAGCCGCACCCGACGCCGGCACCTGCCACCTGCAGAACTGGGCCTCGATCATCGGCGCCCTGACAGCGGCGCTGCGGCGCCCGGCAGCGCAGCGGCTGATCCTGCTGTCGGTGACCATCGGCCTCATCTCTGGAATGACCGGGGCGCTGGCGCCGATGCTGCTGGTCAGCCAGTTCGACTGGTCGCAGGAGGCCTATGCCCAGTTGCGATCGACCCTGAAGCTGGTTTCCGGACTGGCGGGCATGGTGGTGGGGGGCATCCTCATCGACAGGCTGGGCCACAAGGTGGTGCTGGTAACCGCCCTTGCTCTGATCGCCGCCGCCAACATCGCTCTGGGCGTGATCATGGAGGGCCGGGCCGCCACCAGCTATCTGGTAGCGTTCGAGATGCTGATGGTCTTTGTTTTCATTACCTTCTTTGCCGCCACCATGCGGCAGTGCGCGCCGCTGATCGCCGCCACCCAGTTCTCGTTCACCATGGTGTGCGGCAATATGGCGATGTCGCTGGGTGCCGCCCTGCTGGGGCCGGTTACCGCCCTGGGGGGCGAACCGCTGATGCTGGTGCTGATTGCCGCCGTGGCCATGGTCGGTGCTGCGACGATGCTGCGCTGGCAGCCAGACCGCCCGGACCATGCGCCATCCTAGGCCTGGCCCGCAGGTTGCCCCTGCACCTCCGCTTCGCTCAGGGTGCTGAAATCACCGGCGATCGCGTGCTTCATCACGCAGGCGCGATGGGCAAAGCTCAGGGTCTGCTCGGCGCTCCAGCCCCGATTGATGGCGTGGAGAACGCCAGCTGCAAATGCATCGCCTGCACCGATGCGATCGACAAAGGGCATGATGTGGACGGGCGCGATGTCGTAGCGCTGCGTGCCATGAACCAGCATGGCGCCCAGATACTCGCCGTCGCTGCGCAGGTCGCGCCGGGTGGTAGCAAGCCACTCGACGGCCGGGAGAGCTGCCAGCAGGTCGGTGGCGCTGGCTTCCCTGCCAGTACCCAGAAGCAGCGCGGCATCGACAGCGCTTGCAAACAGCAGGCGGGCAGATGCGGCAAACTCGCGGATGAGTTCGGCCCCCAGTCGTTCCCGGCCCTGCCACAGCAGCGGACGGTAGTTGCAATCGAAGGAAATCGAGACCCCGGCCTGCCGGGCGCTGGCGACCGCACGGCGTAGTGCTGCAATGGCGGTGTCGCCAAGGGCCGGCGTCAGCCCGGAAACATGCAGCCAGCCGGCCCCGTCCAGTGCCTGGCTCCAATCGATGCTGTCGGCCGCACAGGCAAAGGCCGACCAGGCGCGATCGTAGAAAAACCCGCCCTCGCGGCCGGCACGGGGGGATTCGATATAGAACAGGCCCATGCGGCCTGAGCGGCGCAGGCAGGCCGAAGTATCGACGCCGTGCCGATGCAGGGTGGCAAGGGCGCGATCCCCCAGCGCCTGGTCGGGCAGCACCGTTGCCATGCGGGAAGGTGTTCCGAGCGCGGCGAGCGAAATGGCGACATTGGCCTCGGCACCGGCAACATGCAGCGACAAGCTGTCGGTCTCAGCCAGCGTTGCCCCGGCTGCGGGGGACAGGCGCAGCAGCATCTCGCCAAAGCAGACAACCGTCATGCCACGGCCCCCGCCCCTACCACGGCTTGTTGAGCCCGATCCGGTGGCGCCGTTCCTCCCAGGCCTCGGTGCTGGCAGCGGTGGCTGCACGCCGCCCGGCAAACGGCAGGGCGGCAACGAACCTCCATACCGACGGGCTGGTGAGCAACGCCTTGATCGAGCGACGGGCATCGTGGGGCGTGATCGTCACCCTGGTGGCGATGGTGCTGTCGGCACTGCTCTCGATGATCAGATCGGCCCCCGACCGGGCGATGTGGCCGATCGCGAAATCGATGTCGGCGAGTGAGCTGACGACGCGCATGGGCTGTCTCCTCCTGTCAGGCTCAGTCGTCGCGCTTCAGGGTGCCGATGGCCTGTGCCGCCTTGACGCGCCGTTCATGAAGCGCGGCCATGTCATCGACGGTCATTCCGGCGGGCGGCGTGAACTGGCCACGGCCATACAGATCGCGGAACACTTCCTTCACCGGGCCCATCTTGTCGGCAAGGGTGCGCGGCGGCCGGCCGCTGGGGAACTGGTTGGCGGGATAGATCGGCTTTTCATAGATCTGGCGGAAACCCTCGGTGCGCACATCGACCCAGGTGTTGTGGTTACAGCGCGAGCGATGTTCGCGCAGACTCTCGATATCGATGGTGACGCCCAGCACCTGTTCCTGCGGATAGGGGGCGTGGCGCAGCATCATGCCGGTATAATCGATGGCGAAGCTGCCACCGGGGCAGAAGGCGCGGGGATAGAAATCATAGTCGACAGTGCCCCAGTTCGACCCCAGCACATAGGCCATGTTGTCGTGGGCGCGGGTGCGACGGGTGAACACCCAGAAGTCCCACGGCTGTGATACGCCCTCCACTTCCTGCAGCGCCACCGGGTGGCAGATCACCTCTACGCCGTTATAGCCAAGCGCGCGCGATACTTCCGGCGTGCAGCCATCATGGCAGGTCATGGTGCCGAGCTTGCCGATCTCGGTGTCGATCACCGGGAACAGCGTCTTGATGTCGCCTCCGAACACCGCGCTGTATTCCTCGAGAATGTCGTGCGGGCTGGTGCCAAGGCCGATGGAAGCCGGGATGTGCCATTTGTGGTATTTCAGAACCACATCGCCCGAGGGGCCGATGATGAAGGCGGTGTTGAACCAGCGGTCGGGGAATTCCTTCACCTGCTCGATGACACCGCCACCGGCGATATACATGCCATATTCGCGGGCCTTGTCACCCAGCCGCTGCATCTCGGGGCCATCGAGGGTGATCGCCTTCTTCATGAACCCGTCGATTCCGTGCTCGCCCTTGCCCGGAGTCGTCACGCCCTGCATGAAATACTCGGGGAACACCGCCAGCTTCACCGGAAGCTCCCAGAAATAGCCGACTCCGAAATCGATCATGTTGAGGGCACGATCGAGGTTCTTCCTGATGCCGTCACGATCTTCGGCAACGCTGACATGCGGCTGCATCACCAGAGCGGTATATTTGTCGATTTTCTTCGAAGCGGTCATGGCCGGTCCTTCTCCTGAATGGGTTACCAGAAATCAGCGGGCTCGATGCCCATATCGTCGAGCATCACCCGTGCGGTGATGGTGCCGGCGGCCGAAATGCCGCCGCCGGGGTGGCAGTGCGGACCGGCCATATAGAGGTCGCGGATCGGAGAGCGGTAATGGGCATAGCCGGGAAAGGGCCGGAAGGCGCCAAGCTGCGCGGCGATGCGTTCGCCGCCGTTGGTGGTGCCATCGACAAAGCTGGGGTTGGCGGCTTCCAGCGTGTGGCGATGCTGTACATACATGCCGAGGATAGTCTGGTCGTTGATGTTCGGGGCATATTGCTGCAGCTTGGGGATCAGCACGTCGCGGGCATAGGCCTCACCGATCTCCTCCCAGGTGCGCCCGTCGGCCAGCCAGTTCGACACATAGGTATCGACAATCAGCGTGTGCTTGCCGGGCGGCGCCCGCGTCGGGTCGAGCTTGGTCCAGCAGGCCGACCACAGGAAAGGGTCGCTCGGCGGCTTGCCGGTGGCGATCTCGGCATAGAAGTTGATCATCTGCTCCATCGAATCGACGATGCGATGGAAGGGGCAGGCGCTCATGTCGGCGCCGTTCAGAAACTCCGGCGCTTCCGACAACGCCAGCTGGGCCCGGCAGATGCTGATCTTGCCGAACGAAAAGCTGCGCACCATGTCGACGAAGCCCGGTTCCAGATGCTGTTCGCCAACGAAGTTCAGAAACGTCTGCTTGGGCTCGAGCGCCGACACCACGGCGCGGCGGGCACGAACGACACTTCCATCTTCGAGGCGCACGCCAGCGGCCCGGCCATTCTCGATGACGAAGCCGTTGACCGGCGCCTCGCAGCGCACCACCCCCCCCTGTGATTCGATGTAGCGGACCATGGCGTTGGGCAGTTCCATCGAGCCACCTTCGGGAATTGCCTGCCCGTAATAGTGGATCGCCGGAATCATGATGTAGAACGATTGCCCCGCCCCTTCCTGATCGGGCAGGATCTGCGGGGCGAGCGCCCAGTTCAGCATCACCGCCTTCACGAAATCATTCTCGAAATTGGTTTCCACCCAGGCGCGCGCCGACATCGAGAATTCGCGCAGCCGCCTGAGGCCGATCTCGCTGGTCTCAAGGGCGCTCGCCAGCGCCGATGGCGCGGCCGGAGGCGAAAAGAACGCCTTGATGAACCCTTCGCGCACCTGCTCGAAATCGGCATAGACGGCGCGATAGCGATCGGCATCCTTTTGCGAATAGGCGGCAATCGATGCACAGGTCTTGTCGATCGACTTGTAGATGACGATTCCGGGGCCGCCGTTCCGGTCGGGGTGGCCGGTGATATGATCAGCGGGCTCGATATATTTCAGGCCCATCTTCTCCAGCTCGGGGCGGATCTCCTGGAAGTCGGGGTTGCACTGGATCCACACGTGCGACGATCCGTAAAGATCGTGTTTGAACCCGGGCAGGGTCACCTCGCGCGTTACCGCGCCACCGCCAACCCACGGGTTGCGTTCGACAACACAGACCCGCAGCCCCTTGCGTGCCAGCGTTGCGGCACAGGCAAGGCCGTTCACCCCGCCACCAGCCACCACGACATCAAAATCCGCTGCTGCGCCGTTATCGGCCGCCATCCCAGTCGCCATCGTCTCTTGCCCTGCCTCAGCTGTGCCGCCTGTCATCCAGCGGCCTGGCGCAAAGGTAATGCCTGCATGGCTTCGTGAAAAATTAGGCTCGCTCACGGGGGGGATTAGCAATTGTCATCCGTTTTTCGCCGCGCAACGTTTTATGAGGTAGCGCTCAGGCGCCGTCAGCGCCCAGGGAGGGGAACCGGATTGCCGACCATTTTCGTCAGTGGCGCGTCGGGCGGGCTCGGCTCGGCGCTGGTCGATTTCTATCGCCGGGCCGGCTGCCAGACGTTCGCCGGCACCCGCAGCCCGTCGAAAGCGGGCGACATCACTTTAAACGTGCGTTCGGTCCCCAGTTGCGAGCGCGCCGTTCGGGACGTGGTGGCAGCGGCGGGTGGTATCGACATACTGGTCAACAACGCCGGGATGCATCTGGCGGGGCCGCTGGTGTCGCTCGATCAGGATCGCTTCAAGGAAACGCTCGATGTCAATCTCCTGGGGGTATGGCGCCTGACGAAAGCCGCCGTTCCCCACATGCGCTCCGGCGGCACCATTGCGATGATCTCGTCGCTGTCGGGCCTTGTCGGCCTGCCCGACGATGGCGCCTATGCCGCCAGCAAGTTCGCGCTGGAAGGGATGAGCCAGAGCCTTGCTTGCGAACTCGCCCCGAAAGGGCTGCGCGTCATGCTGTTCGAGCCGGGGCGCATCGCCACCGGCTTTGCCGGAACCACGGGCGGCCTCGGCCCCGCCGATGCCGCAGCCGATATCGCCATGGCCACACTGGGTGGTGATGCGCCATTGCGCACGCCCGTCGGGGCCGATGCCGTGGCGCTGTTCCAGCGTATCGGCATAGACCGCGGCGACCGGACCGAGGCCGTGGTCCGTGCTGTCACCGGCCGCGACTGGCAATGGCAGAACGGGCCGGCACACGAGGGAGACGCACCATGTCGCTGATCGCGCCCGATAACAATATCGCGCTGGTTACCATATTGCTGGCGCTGGTGGCGCTGGGCCTGTGGAGCGAGCGCAACCGCATCGCCTCGAAGATACCGGCGGTTGTCTGGGTGCTGGGCGGCGGCGCACTGCTGTCCAACCTCAACCTCATTCCCCATCATGCGCCGATCTACGACATCGTCGGTTCGGTGATCATGCCGATCGCCATTCCGCTGCTGCTGTTCAAGGCGACGTTCACCCGCATTCTGGGCGAAAGCGGCCGGGTGCTGCCCTTGTTTTTCGTGGGCGCAATCGGCGTGTGTCTTGGGGCGATTGCCGCCCGCTACCTCGTCGACATCGGCCCCTATGGCCCCCACATCGCCTCGATCTATGCCGCCGCCTGGATCGGCGGCATGACCGACATGGTGGCGATGGCCGAAATCACCCACCTGCCCTCCGATGTGTTCGCGATCGCCGTCAGCGCCAGCGCCCCGGTCAGCATCATCGGGCTGATGATTCTGGTCTCGCTGCCCAATATCCGCTTCGTGCGCCGGCAGCTGCCGTCGCCGATCATCAATTCCCAGTCGGAAGCGGCAGGCCATGTGGAGGATGTGAAGGCCGAACTCGATCTCGTGCACCTGAGCGTCGGCCTTGCGCTCAGTGCCGCGATCTGCTGGGCCAGCGTCTGGGTCGCCAACGTGACCGGCTTCACCCACTACAGCCTGTTCATCGTCACGCTGATCGCCGTTGCCATTGCCAACCTGTTTCCCGGGCCAATGCGGGCGCTGAAAGGCGACTTCGAGCTAGGCATGTTCGTGATGTATATTTTCTTTGCGATGATCGGTGCCGCCACCGACATGACCGCCTTCGTCACCGCCGCTCCGCTGTTCTTCCTGTTCGGGCTCGTCATCATTCTGATCCATGTCGCCACCGTGCTGGTGGTGGCGCGCCTGCTGCGCTCGGACCTCGCCGAAGCGATCATCGGCTCGGGCGCCAATATCGTCGGCGCCGCCGCTGCCGCCGGTATCGCCACTTCAAAGGGGTGGAAGACGCTGGTGACCCCGGCCATTGCCACCGGCATGCTGGGCAAGGCGATCGCCAATTTCTTCGGGGTGGCGGTGTTCCAGCTGCTGAACTGAACGCCGGGAGAACCCGCGGCCTAGAACCGCGCCGAAAGCCCGACGCCCAGTTCGCGCGGGCTGCCGGCGGTTCCCAGCCGCTCGCTGAACAGGTAGGTAAGATAGAAGCGATTGAAGAGGTTGCGGGCATAGACAAAGCCCGTCACGCCGCGCCAGCTGGCGGCAGCGCGCAGGTTCACCACCGTGTAGCCGGGGATGCGCCGGGCGGGAGTATTCACATCATCGGAAAAATAGCCGCTTCCGGTGCGCGCCTGTGCGGACAGTGTGATTGCCGGCGTCGGCCGCCAGCTGATGGCGGCACTGGCGGTCAGCGCCGGCGCACGCTCAAACTCCTTCCCCTGCATCGGGTCGGCGGGGCCTGACGCCTCGGTGATCCCGGTATCCAGCAGCCCGGCGCTGACAGCCAGTGCCAGCGGCTCGCGCGGCTGCCACTGCACGGCAAGTTCCGCCCCGGCACTGCGGGCGCGCGGCTGGTTCACCATATCGGCCACTTGAATTGGTGCGCCCATCGGCGGCTGGAACAGACTGAACGCCACCCGCTGGCTGAAGCGGTGCCAACTGCGGAAGGCGTTTGCCGTCAACAGCCCGCGGCCCTCATCGAAGCGGGCGCGCACAAACGCCTCGACATTCCACAGATATTCCGCATCAAAGGGGTCAGCCTGCGCCCGGAACAGGTTGAGTGTGACGCCACCAGGGTTGTATCCCCGTTGCACCGTCAGCCCCGCCGACAGGGCGTCTGTCACTTCATAGGCCACAGACACCCGCGGCAGCCAGGCGTGGAAACGGCCGTCATAGGCCAGCGGCAGCACCCGTCCGGGTGGGCCCACCTGCCCCTGCCGTTGCTGGCTGTCGTGCTGGAACCGCAATCCGGCGGTGAGGGAAAGGCGTGGCAACGGCCGCCAGGTTGCTTCGGCAAACAGCCCGACGCTGCGCTGGTGATCGTCGAAATGCCCGAAGCCCTGCCCCAGACCGCTGATATCGATCTCCTGCCGCTGGCGGGTCGTCAGTCCGGACACGCCGGCCAGCAGCTCAGCCGCCGGAGAGACCTGCCAGTTCAGCCGCGATTCAACAGAGAAATCATCGGCGCTGGTGCGGGCGGCACCCAGCCCCGGCAGGCCGAACCGTTCGATATCGGCATCGCCCCACGAAAGGGTGGTGGTCCACCGCCAGTAGGGTGATGGCGACACCTGCAGGATCGCCGTCAGGCTGTCGGCATCGATATGATAGACGCCGTTGGTGCGTTCCGGCGTGGGCATGGTGCGCGCCGCGAACGGCGGAGCGATGGCATCGAACTGGGCGCGCCGCGAATGGTTCCTGGTGTAGATGGTATCCAGCCGCAGCCCCGGCAGCGCCGATGGTTCCACCCGCAGACGCAGGCGCACCAGCGCATGGTTCTGGTCGTTGGGGTCGGCCCCGACAATCCCGTCGGCCATGTGGCTTCCGGCCTCATTACGCCGGATATCGGCCGCCGCGCGAAAGGCGATCTGGCCATCGATCAGCGGGCCACTGAGGCTGAACGACCCCTGACGCAGGTCTCGGCCGCCGATCATCCCCTGAACCCGGCCCTCCCAGCGGTTGGCGGGGGGCGTGGTCGTCAGCATGATGGCGCCAGCGATCGAGTTGCGCCCGTTGGTGGTGGTCTGCGGGCCACGGAACAATTCCACCCGCGCGATGTCCCACGTCGAGGTCACGCCGAAGATCGCTTCGTAATAGCCAAGCGCCCGGCCATCGATGCTGATCGTGGTGCGCGGGCGGGTGCCCCCCAGAAATGCCGAGAGATCACGCAGCACCCCGGTGGAATCCTGCCCGCGTATCGCCGGCCCCTCACCGCCCGAGCCGATTTGCACATTGGGCACCATGGCCAGCAACTGGTCGACATCGGTATCAAGGCGTTGCGCAAGGGCATCGGCATCGACGACCGCGACACTCGACGCCGTTGCCATGATCGAGCGGTCGACCCGTTCCCCCGTCACGATGATATCGGCAGGAACCGCTGGTTCCGCCATGGCGGCAGCGGCCGTCATCAGGCTTCCGGGCAGCACCCACACCCGCATCGAAACCCCCCGTGGCTGGCTGGGGCAACCCTACACCCGATTGCCCCAGAACCAAAGACGGTGATTTAGGTGGCCGGTGCTGGCCGAAGCCCGGTTCAGGCGCTGTGCCGGGCGATGGCCGGGCCGTTCCGGCGGTTCCGCACGGCTGCCCCCACCAGCCCGAAGCCGGCGATCATCAGGCCCCAGACGGCCGGTTCGGGCACGGCCGGCAGATTGAGGAGACCCTCGATGGTGGCATCATAAAATCCGGACCTGACCCCCTGATAATCAATGACGCGCAAGGTGCCAGTATGCGTCATGAAGCCGGAAGCCTGATAGAAGCGCCCGGTGCCGCCGGTGATCACCCACTGCGAGGTGCTGACGACAATACCCGGCATTCCTGACGGCACAACCGTCCCGGTATAGACCCCGGAAAGAACATCGCCATCGTCGAAGATCAGATCTCCGATACCGTCGACATAATCCCTCGGACCTGGCCCGAGATTGCAGTGCGACGCGGACAGTTGATAGTCGCCGAAATTGGTGGACCCGCCCGAGATGAAATGGCCGGGCGTGAATACCGTGGTGCTGAAATAGGGCGGCACACAACGGCCCTGGCCGGGAACCGTTCCCGGAGCGATGTTGATACGGGTGCCGCTGATCACATAAGCGGCCGTTGCCGGAACACTGGCAGTCAGGGCGCTGACCAATGCCACAGCCGGAAGAAACAACCTGTTCATGATACCCTCCTTTCCGCCAGAACCTGTTGTGGCGGATGCGGCCAGACTTGTTCACAGCAGCCCATCATGCCATGATGAACTGCTTATGATTTGCTGATGATTTCCTTTGTTGTGGAAGGTCAGTGAGTTGCACGGATCCGACAACGCCCCCGAAGTCCTCGATCTTGCCGGCCTTGCGGATTTTGCTGCCGGGCCGCTGATGATCCGCCCTGCCATCCGCCAGATCGAAGGCCCGCTGGGCTGCCAGCCCGTCGAGCCGCGGGTGATGCAGGTGATCGTGGTACTGAGCGACGCCGATGGCCGGGTTGTCTCGCGCGAAGAGCTGTTCGACCGCTGCTGGGGCGCGGTGTTCGTGGGCGACGATGCCCTGAACCGGGTGATCAGCAGCGCCCGGCGGGCCCTGCGCGATGCCGGCCTAGACGAACCGGCCATCGAGACCATCCCGCGCTCGGGTTACCGCTGGATGCTGGCCGCCGAAGGGCAGGACCGGGCCGACCTCCTGGCAGATGCCGGCCAGCCAGCGGCTGTTCCGCCTGCACCACCCCGAACCTTCAGCCGGCGTACCCTGCTGGCCGGGGCGGGCGTTTCACTGGTGGCCGGGTCGGGCCTGTGGTGGGCCTGGCACCGTCGCCGGCCCCGGAATGAAGTGGCGGCGCTGCTGACCGCCAGTGATCAGACGCTGCGGCTGGGAAGCGACGCCACTGACCAGCAGGCCATCGGCTATCTGGAACAGGCGGTTGCGCTGGAGCCCGGAAACGCCACGGCCTGGGGCAAGCTGGCGCTCGCTCTGGCGCAGAGCTATGAACACGCCCCGCCACCCGTGGAAACCGCGCGCATCGCCCATGTCGAGGAAGCAGCGCGCCGGGCCCTGCAGCTCGACCAGTCCAGCGGTGACGCAGAAACCGCAATGGCGTTGTCGCGCCCCTATTACGGAGACTGGCTGGCCGCTGAAACCCGTCTGCGGCGCATACTGGCCCGCCACCCCGGCCAGACCGCCGCCCGCGATTCCCTGTCGTTTCTGCTGGGGGCCGTGGGCCGCATGCGTGAAAGCGCCGAGGAACGGCTGACGGTCTGCCAGCAGGAACCACACAATGCCAATTACCAGCAGCGGCTGATCTATGCGCTGTGGTTTCTTGGCCGCATTGCCGAATCCGATCAGGTGGCAGGGCGCGGCCTTGAAACCTGGCCGCAACATGCCGGCATCTGGTTCGGCCACCTGTGGGTGCTGGCCGGCACCGGCCGTATCGACAAGGCGCTGGCGCTGATCGACGACATGGCCCGGCGGCCACCGATCCCCGGCCCGATACTCGCCACTCTGAAAACCGCAATGGCGGCGGCCGGCAGCAGGCGCCCGGCCGATGTGCAGCGGGTATCCGGGCAGTTGATTGGCCAGGCCGGGCGCTCGATCGCCGCCGTCATCAACGCCCTGATGCTTCTGAACCTGATGGGCGCCACCGATACGGCGTTCGACCTCGCGAACGCCTATTATCTCGAACGCGGGCCGCTGACCGTGGCGGTCAGCTGGAATCCGTCGCAGTTCAGTCTGCGTGACCAGCGCCGCCGCAAGACCAACATGCTGTTCGTGCCCTCTGCCGCCACCATGCGCGCTGACCCGCGCTTTTCCGGGCTGGTGCGCGACATGGGGCTTGATTCCTACTGGCGCCAGGGCCGCGTGGTGCCCGATTTCCGCCAGACCTGACTTGCCTTTCAATCCCCGGGCCGAGAACCTGGCGCCTGATCTTATTGACCCGTGGGCTGCGGCGGGATGATCCTTGCAAACTTCTGGCTTGCAAGCAGAAATACCCAGGTGGTCAGCACGAACGGCAGAGTCAGTGCCGGAAGGCCGAACGGTTCCAGCGCCGCCGCGCAGGCAGCTGCCACGAACGGGGTGACAATGGCGCCAAGGACGGCGTAGCTGGACGATGCCATGCCGGGACTGAGGAAAACGCTGGCAAGCGCAATCGCTGTAAGCACATTGTTGAAGCCGAAGGCCCCGGCCCGGATTGCGGGTTCCGCCGCCCCCATGCCCCAGGCGACCAGCAACCCGATGGCAGAGCCGACGAGCGCGGCCGCACACGCCCGGCGCGAGGCGACGAAAAGGCCCGCTGCAAACAGCGCGCCGCTTGCCATACTGCCCTGAAAGAACACCTGGCCGATTCCGGTCAGCATCCCCTCACTGACTGTTGTCGTCGTCACCACGCCTTCGACGGCGGCCTTCACCGGAAGCCCGGCGGTGGGCAACTGCCCGGTCGATTCCAGGCGGCCAAAGCGCGCCGCCGACAGGAAGAAGACCAGCGAGGTGACAACGAACGGGGCAGTGAGCGCCGGCAGTCTCCATTCGCGAAATGCCGCCAGCATTGCCGCCATCACCAGTGTGGAGCAGAGTGAGGCGAGCACGACCAGGACCCATGTGAGCGGTGTTGGCGCCAGGAAATACAGAAGCGCAATGCCCACCAGCGCACCGTTGAAGCCATACATGCCAGAACGCACCATGGCACGATCGGCCCCCAGCGCCATTGCAGTCAGCGTGGCCACGAGGGTGCCGACAAGTGCTGCGGCGGCGAACAGCCACGCGTTGGCGGCGATGCCAGCAAGAAACAGCAACCCGGCGTAGCTGTTGTTCTGGAACATTACCTGCCCCAGCCCGCGCAATATGGTGTCGGCCAACACGACACCGCGCCCGGCAAGCGAGCCGCCATCGCCTTCGATTCCTGAAGTTCCAAACCGAAGCATCACCGGATTGCCTGAAGCTGACGCATCACATGCACCGCCGACATTGCCCGACCCTGCTGCACCCGTTGCGCGAACCGCATCACCTGTCCCCTTATCCGTATGCGTGGTATCGGCGGTTGGCACAACAGACAACCACTGGCGCACCTCCCTGAACCGTCGGCCATAGGTCAGAACGGCCTCACAGCCTCTGCTGTCTGGAAAACGGGGCCAGGGGCGCACCAGGATTCTCGCCCTGCGCCTTGCGCTTCAGGACCGGTCAATCCGATCCCAAGGCGGACGTGTCTGCGATAAGGTCGATTGGAAATGGCGCACCCGACACGATTCGAACGTGTGGCCTTTGCCTTCGGAGGGCAACGCTCTATCCAGCTGAGCTACGGGTGCATCACAATCGTGGCCGCTGCCTAAACACCAGCAGCGCCCAAAGGTCAACGGCTGTCACCGCTTCCAAAGCCTCATTCCTCGGGCCGGGTGACAGTCGGCATCATCGCTGAACGAAACAGTTTCTGCCAGGCATCAAAGCCTTCGCTCATCCCCGGCACCCCCTTGGTCCATGCCGAAACCAGCTTCTGCCAGTCTTCGGCAGAGGCGCCATCAAAAGTGAACAGCTTCATCCGCTCGATCCAGGCATCGTGCAGGGGCGTGAGGTCGGGAAGCCCCAGAAAAGCGCGCGCTTCCGCCGGTGTTGCTTCAATTTCCACTTCGAACTTCATATCCGCCCTTTCCGGCGCTCTGGGGCAATCCCCGTGGTCAGAATGGCTTTACCACAACCAGAATGACAATGGCGACCAATAACAGGGCCGGAACCTCGTTCCAGATGCGCAGCTGGCGCGGAGACAGCGGCCGCCGGCCCTCGCCCATCAGTTTCGACAGCCGCACCATGAAACCATGGTACAGCGACAGCAGCAGGACCAGCGCAATCTTCACATGCAGCCAGCCACCGGCAAAGCCGAGATCGGCAGCCAGCCACAGACCCAGCGCCCAGACCATGATGATCGACGGCGTGAGGATCATCCGCCGCAGCAGGCGGGTGCGTTCGGTCCATCTGCCATCTTCCACCGAGCCAGGCGTTTCAGCCGCCTGGTGCACCAGATAGCGGGGAAGGAGAAACAACCCCGCCATGAAGAAAAAGGCGAAAATGACATGCACGGCCTTCAGCCACAGATAGGCGTTTCCCGTCATCGCCGCTCTCAGGCTGTCCGGGGAAGCCGCAGGCGCGCCAGCAGCTGTTCCACATGGGCGATCGGCGTGAAGCGGTCGATGCCATGCCCGAGGTTGAGGATGTGCGGCCGCCCTTCCAGCTGGCCAAGCAGCTGGTCGAGGGCGCAATCTAGAGCGGCCCCGCCGGCTTTCAGGGCCAGCGGGTCGAGATTGCCCTGCACCGCCATGGTATCGGGCAATTGCGAGGCCACCCAGCCGATGTCGTTGGTTTCATCGACACACAGGGCGGTAACCCCGGTTTCGCGGGCATAGGCCGGTGCCTTCACACCGGCCCCGCGCGGGAACCCGAGGATGGGAACGCCGTGATGCCGGCGCTGCAGGGCAGAGACGATCCGCGCCGTTGGCGCCACCACCCAGCGTTCAAACTGGGAAGGCGGCAGCGACCCTGCCCAGCTGTCGAACAGCATCACCGCATCTGCCCCGGCCTGAATCTGGGAATCGAGATAGGCGATCGTCACGGCTTCGATCCGGTCGATGATGGCGGCAAACCGCTCGGGCGCCTGATAGGCGAGCAGCCGCGCCAGCGCCTGATCGCGGCTGCCGTGCCCCGCCACCATGTAGGTGGCAACCGTCCACGGGCTTCCGGCAAAGCCGATCAGCGCCGTTTGCGGCGTCAGGCCGGCACGCACCCGCCGGACGGTTTCGGCAATCGAATCGAGATGGCTTGGTGTGGCAACCAGTTGATCGAGCCGGGCCTCGAACAGCGGCGGCGACAGGTTGGGGCCTTCGTTTTCAACGAAACGCAACTGCTGGCCTATGGCGTGGGGAACGATGAGGATATCGGAAAACAGGATGGCGGCATCGAAACCGAAGCGGCGGATCGGCTGCAACGTGATTTCCGCGGCCGCCTCCGGGTCATAACACAGGTTGAGGAAGCTGCCTTTCTGCTCGCGCAGGGCACGATATTCCGGGAGATAGCGGCCGGCCTGGCGCATCAGCCATACCGGCGGCGGCTGAACGGCCTCGCCGGCCAGCACGGTCAGAAATGGGTTGCTCATGGCTCAGCCGTTAGCCTGCCGGCGCGCCGGTTCCCACCCCTTACAGATAATATAAAAGAGATTTTTGTAGTTGTGGTTGCAGTGTGAATGCCGGGGATAAGAATCTGTGCACGAAGATATCCACAGGCATTCCATAGGCTTGCTTCCCGGCACCCTTGGGGGAAGACGGCTGCTTCTGGCGGTTATCCCGAGGCCGTGGACAGGCAGAAGCATGGTTTCCACAGGGAAGAAACCGTCAGGAACGCCGTTTGTGGCGGCGTGCACGGGGCAGGCCGGAGGCTGTCCACGGGCTTGTCCCGGTGATTGCCCGGCAATTTTCCCTTGGGTTTTCCACAGCCATCGCCCATGGACACAGGATGTTCACCGTGCAGATTTCCGCGCAGAATTTCCGGCACAGCGCGGTCTGAGGAGATGATCGGCCGATGATGAAGATCCATCTGCATCTGGTATCGGATTCGACGGGAGAGACGCTGGAGGGATTGCTGAAAGCCGGACTGTCGCAGTTCGAAGGGGTGGATGCCGTCAAGCATTACTGGCCGATGGTGCGCTCGCAAGGCCACCTTGACCGGGTGATCGATGATGTCGCCCGCGCGCCGGGGCTGGTTTTATACACGCTGGTGGAACGGTCCGTTCGGGAACGGCTGGAACTGCGCTGTGCAGCGCTCGGAATTCCGGTGATTGCCGTGATGGACCCGATTCTGGCAGGGCTTGAGCGGCTGGTCGGAATGCCGGCACGGGCGCGCCCCGGTGGGCAGCATCGCATGGATGCCGAATATTTCGACCGGATCGAAGCGATAAGCTGGACGATGGAGCACGACGATGGCGTTCTGCCCGACGAATGGGAGGAAGCCGATATCGTGCTGGTGGGCGTATCGCGGTCGTCGAAAACGCCGACATCGGTCTATCTTGCCAATCGTGGGTACAAGGTGGCCAACATGCCGCTGGTTCCGGGACGGCCGCTGCCACCCGAATTGCTGGCGCTGCAGAAGCCGCTGGTGGTGGGGCTGACGGTTTCGCCGGAACGGCTGATTATGGTGCGGCGCGCCCGTATGGCCGGTCAGGAGAACGCCCATTTTTCCGCCGCCTATATCGACCCTGATATCATAGCCGCCGAAATCGCCACGGCCCGCCGGTTGTTTGCCGACAGGGGATGGCCAATGATCGACGTGACCCGCCGGTCGATCGAGGAAACCGCAGCCGAGGTGCTGAACATGCTGAGCAGTCGCTGATCATGACACTGGTTCTGGCCTCGCAATCAGCAGCCCGCATGGCCATGCTGGACGCAGCCGGGGTGGCGTTTTCCACCCGTCCGGCACGGATCGATGAAACGGCGGTTCTGGAAGCCATGCGGGGGCAGCCGGTTCGCGACGCCGCCGACCGGCTTGCGGAAATGAAAGCGTTGAAGGTGTCCCTTCTCGACCGGGAACCACTGGTGCTGGGGGCGGATTCGATCCTCGAGACCGACCCTGGCGTCTGGCTGGAAAAGCCGGGAACGATTGCCGGGTTGCGCGACCAGTTGCTGGCGTTGCGCGGTCGCCGTCACCAGATTGTTTCGGCGGCGGTCGTTGCCCGCAACGGGCAGATTCTGTGGCGTCACTGCGAGCGGGCGACCTTGCAGGTGCGGCCGTTCAGCGATTCCTGGCTGGCCGCCTATATCGACGCCTGCGGAGCGGCCATGCTGTCCAGTGTCGGTGGCTATCATCTCGAGGGGTTGGGAGTGCAGCTGTTCGAGAAAATCGCTGGCGACCAGTTCACCATCCGCGGTCTGCCGTTGCTGGCCTTACTGGCATGGCTGCGCGAAATCGGTGAGCTTCCGGCATGAGCGCCCATGCCATGCGCGCCGCCGGTGTGATCGGCTGGCCGATCGCCCATTCCAAAAGCCCGGTCATTCATCACTTCTGGCTGGAAAAGCTGGGGATCGATGGTGATTACAGCCGCTTTGCCGTCGAGCCCGGTCATCTGCCTCAGGCCATGCAGGGGCTGCAGGCGCTGGGGCTGTCGGGCGTCAATGTGACGGTGCCCCACAAGGTGGCGATCCTTGCACTTCTCGATTCCGTGTCTCCGGCCGCACAGCAGGTGGGCGCCGTCAATCTGGTGACAGTCACCGAGGACGGCCGGCTGAGAGGCGACAACAGCGATGTCGATGGCGTGCTGGAGGCGCTGCCGCCTGCGCAGTTGCCGGCGGGTGGCCGGGTGTGTCTGATTGGTGCCGGCGGTGCGGCACGGGCGGCCATGGCCGCCTTTTCCCGGCGGCAGGTGGCACAGGTGGCACTGGTGGTGCGCAACCCTGCCAAGGGCGCGGCACTGTTGCAGGAGTTCGCGATCGAGGGGCGGGTCTGGCCGTTCGCGCACGCCGCCGAGGCTCTGGCCGGGGCCGACGCCGTGGTGAATGCGACGACTCTGGGAATGACAGGGGCTCAGTCCATGCCGGCAACGGTATTGCAAGGGCTGGCCGGGCTGGCGCCATCCGCCAGCGTCTTCGACATGGTGTATGCGCCCATTGAAACACCGCTGCTTGGTGCGGCGCGCCGGCGGGGTTTGCGCGCCGTCGACGGGCTGGTGATGTTGGTTGGACAGGCGGCCAGCGCCTTCCGCCAGCTGTTCGGGGCAGAGCCGCCGCGTCTGTATGATGACGAATTGCGGCAGCGGCTGCTGGGATGAGGCGGTTGCCCGACCGTCGCTTTACCAGAAGTCCGGTGCGCCCGTTGATCATCGGCCTTACCGGATCGATCGGCATGGGAAAGTCGCGGGTGGCGGCGATGTTTCGCCATCTGCATGTTCCCACCTTCGATGCCGATGCCGCCGTGCACTGGCTGCAACGGCCGCAAGGGGGCGCCCTGCCGCTGATCGAGGCCGCCTTTCCCGGCACCACATCGGTTGCCGGCCTCGATCGCGCCAGACTGGGGGCCATGGTATTTGGAAATGCCGCCGCCCTGAAGAGGCTTGAGGGCATCATGCATCCGCTGGTGCAGCAGCAACAGGCGCGCTTCCTGCGTCGTCACCGCAGCCATCGGGCCGTAGTTCTGGATGTGCCGCTGCTGCTGGAAGGCAATGGCTGGAAAGCAGTGGATGTGATTGCGGTTGTTTCCGCCCCCGCCCATGTGCAGCGCGCCCGGGTGATGCGCCGTCCGGGCATGACGGCGCACAAGCTTGAGCAGATCCGCCGCAAACAGATGCCCGATTCCGAAAAGCGCCGCCGAGCGGACGTGGTGATCGAGACCGGGCGCGGTCTGCTGGAGACCTGGCGTACCGTTTCCGCACTTGTCCGGTGGGCCAATGGGGGAAATCGTTCGGGATAAAGGTGGCGCTGGTTGGGCCTATCCCCTATAGACTTGTCATGAGCAACGATGAACTGCCGAGCAGCCAGCCGACTGGCAATTATGGTGCGGAATCCATTCAGGTATTGAAGGGTCTGGAGGCCGTCCGCAAGCGGCCGGGCATGTATATCGGCGACACCGACGATGGCTCGGGGCTGCACCATATGGTGTTCGAGGTCTCCGACAATGCCATCGACGAGGCGCTGGCCGGTTACTGCGACCGGATCGACATCCGCCTGAACGCCGATGGCTCGGTGACGGTCGAGGATAACGGCCGCGGCATTCCGACTGGCATCCATCCGGTGGAAGGAGTCTCGGCGGCCGAGCTGGTGATGACCCAGCTGCATGCCGGCGGCAAGTTCAACAACGAGGAAGGCAACAGCTACAAGGTTTCCGGCGGTCTGCACGGGGTCGGAGTCTCGGTGGTCAATGCCCTGTCGGACTGGCTCGATCTGCGGATCTGGCGCGATGGCCATGAACATTTCATGCGCTTTCGCCATGGCACCCCGGAAGCGCCGCTGGCGATCGTCGGCCCCCAGGGCGACCGGCGCGGCACCAGCGTCACCTTCCTGCCATCGATCGACACCTTCCGCACCGGAATCGAATTCGATTTCGCCCGCCTCGAACTGCGCTACCGCGAGCTGGCGTTTCTCAACTCGGGCGTGCGGCTGGTGTTGACCGATGCCCGCCATGCCGACGAGGTGGTGACGGAATTCCGCTATGATGGCGGCCTCACCGAGTTCGTGCGCTGGCTCGATCGCACCAAATCACCGCTGATGGCCCAGCCGATCGCCATTCGCGGCCAGCGCGACGATATCGGGATCGAAGTCGCCCTGCAGTGGAACGACAGCTATTACGAACAGGTGCTGGCGTTCACCAACAACATCCCGCAGCGCGATGGCGGCACCCACATGGCGGCCTTCCGCTCGGCGCTGACGCGCACGCTGAACAGCTATGCCGACAAATCGGGCCTGCTGAAAAAGGAAAAGGTCGGCCTCAATGGCGACGACATGCGCGAGGGGCTGACGGCGGTGGTTTCCGTGAAGCTGCCCGACCCCAAGTTCAGCAGCCAGACCAAGGACAAGCTGGTCTCGTCGGAAGTGCGTCAGCCGCTGGAATCGCTGCTGGCCGACAAGCTGGCGGAATGGCTGGAGGAAAACCCCCAGCCGGCGCGCCAGATCGTGCAGAAGATCATCGAGGCGGCGATTGCCCGCGAAGCCGCCCGCAAGGCGCGGGAAGCCAGCCGCAAGTCGGCTCTGACCGTAGCCTCGCTGCCCGGCAAGCTGGCCGATTGCCAGGAGAAAGACCCGGCGAAATCGGAACTGTTCCTGGTGGAGGGCGATTCGGCAGGCGGTTCGGCGAAGCAGGGGCGCGACCGCCAGTATCAGGCGATCCTGCCGCTGCGCGGCAAGATTCTGAATGTCGAACGCGCGCGGTTCGACCGCATGCTGTCCTCGCGCGAGATCGGCACGCTGATCCAGGCGATGGGAACCGGGATCGGCCGCGAGGAGTTCAACCTCGAGAAGCTGCGCTATCACAAGATCGTCATCATGACCGATGCCGATGTCGATGGCGCCCACATCCGCACCCTGCTTCTCACCTTCTTCTACCGCCAGATGCCCGATCTCATCCGTGCCGGCCATCTGTTCATCGCCCAGCCGCCACTCTACAAGGTGTCGCGCGGACGCTCGGAAATCTATCTGAAGGATGAAGCGTCGCTGGAAGAGCATCTGGTGACCGCGGGCATTGCCAGCCTCGCGGTCGAGATTGCCGGGGAAACCCGCTCGGGCGCAGACCTCGGGGCGCTGGTCGAGCATGCGCGGCGGCTGCGGCGGCTGATGGCCTATGTGCCCCACCGCTATCCTGCAGCGCTAGTGGAAACGATGGCCCTGGCCGGTGCCTTCGACCCCGATATCACCGACAAGGCCGCCGCCGCTGCACATCTGGCCACACACCTGAATGCCGGCTCTTCGGGCTGGGATGTCGAAGTGGGTGCGGAAGGCGGCTATGTCATCCGCTATCTCGATCGTGGTGTAACGGATGTGACCATCCTTGATCGCGCTTTCGTCACATCGGCGGAAGCCCGCAAGCTGCATGCGCTGGCTGCCGAACAGGCGGCCTTGTGGCAGCAGCCGGCAACTCTGGGTGGCGCGACGATCCGGCGGCCGACGGCCCTCCTTGATGCCGTGCTTGAGGCCGGGCGCAAGGGGCTTGCCGTGCAGCGCTACAAGGGGCTTGGCGAAATGAACGCCGAGCAATTGTGGGAAACGACGCTTGACCCGGCGGCCCGTACCCTGCTGCGCGTGGAAGTGCGCGACGCCGTTCTGGCCGATGAAACCTTCACCCAGCTGATGGGCGACATCGTCGAACCCCGCCGGGAGTTCATCCAGCAGAATGCACTCTCCGTCGCCAACCTCGACATATAGGATTCGTCATTTTTCTGTTATTTCATTCAGTTAGTTAAAATATTCCCCTCGGGCATCTTGTCGCATTGTCCGGACAAGTTGTCGGAATCCACTTTACACCCCCAAACGTAGCCACTAGCCTTGGTGGCGAAACTGTCTGGTGGCGGCTTGACGTCCGCCTGGCTCTCGTGGGGGAGAATGGAAGTGGCGAACCAGTCACGAGGAATGGATCGGCGGCAGCTTCTGGGCCAGTTGGCAGTGGCGGGTGCCGCCACCCTGCTTCCTGGCCGGGTGCTGGCGGCAGAGGATGCCGATGTGCTGATCATCGGTGCCGGCCTGTCGGGGCTGAACGCGGCGATGATGCTGGCGGCCGAAGGCGCCCGGGTCGTGGTGGTGGAGGCCGACCGTCGCCCGGGCGGACGGATCCGCACGCTCGATGATGCGCCAGGCCGACCGGAGGCGGGCGGGTCGGAAATTGGCCCGCTTTATGCGCGCACCCGCCGGCTGGCCGATGATCTGGGGCTGAAGCTGGTGCCGCGCGGCGGCGGCATTCCCGGAATGACACTGCACATCGATGGGCGGCTGGTGAACCCGCGCGACTGGGCGACCGACAAGGCCAACCCATTATCCGGACCACTGCGCCCGGTGCCGCCCTTTGCAGTTGAAGGGGCCTTGCTGGCAAAGGCGCCGCCACTGCCCGATGCCGAAGCGTGGCTGACCCCGGAAGGCGCCACCCGCGACGGCCCTTATGATGCCATGCTGACGGCGCTGGGCGCCGACAAGGCGGCGCTGTCGTTCGTGCAGCCGGGAACCGATCAGTCGCTCGCCGACACCTCGGCCCTGTGGAAACTGCGCGGCATGCAGATCCGCATGCAATCGGGGAAGGGCAGCGTCGATACGGTTTCGGGCGGCATGAGCCGGTTGACCGACGCCATGGCCGCCAGCCTTGGCGACAAGGTGCGCTATGGAATCAGCATCAAGGCGATCCGCCAGACACCGTCGGGCGTCGTCGCCGAGGACCAGAACGGCCGGCGGTATCAGGCAAAGCGCGCACTGGTGACGGTGCCCCTGCCGGTCTTGCGGAAGATCACCCTCGACCCGCTGCCCCCTGCCGTCCAGAGCGCCGCGTGGGCAGCCGTGCCCTACAGCCAGGCTGCCAGCTTCTTCTACCCCGTGACCGCCCCCTTCTGGGAGCAGGATGGCCTGCCGCCGTCACTATGGAGCGATACGCTGCCGTTCCGCACGATCTTCATTCCCGGCGAAGGCGGCCAGTATCTGTGGGTATTTGCCGATGGCCCGCGCGCGGCACCACTGCAGCGGATGGCCGACAGCGATCTGAAGGAGTCCGTCATGCGCCAGCTGATTACGGCGCGGCCTTCGCTGGACGGGCGGATCACCGTTGGTGGCGCCTGGTCGTGGACAGCGAACCCGCGTGCCCTTGGCACCTTTGCCAGCCGCCGGCCCGGGAACCTCGCCGCCATCCAGAAACAGCTGCAGGCAAGCCACGGCCGCATTGCCTTTGCCGGAGAGCATTCCGCCGACCTGTCGTCGGGGATCGAGGGGGCACTGGAAAGTGGCGAGCGCGCCGCCATCGAGCTGTTGTCATGACGGGGCCAGTCGCGACGGTCCGCACAGGAAGGGACAGGATGATGCTGCAATCAGCCGTTGTTGCCATGGCACTGTTGGGATTGGGCATGCCGGCGGTGGCGCAGGCGGCCTGCGCGATAAAGCCCGGCGAGACCCTGCTGACAGCCGACCTCGACAAAGGCCGCCGCGCCTTTCTGAAATGCCGGGCCTGCCACACCCTGAAAGAGGGGGAACGCAACCTCGTTGGCCCCAATCTGTGGCGGGTGATGTCGCGCGGAGCCCTGGGCGCGGGCGGGTTCAGCTATTCGCAGGCATTCACGACCGCTGCGCCGCGATGGTCGCTGGCGACACTCGACCGTTTTGTCGAGAAACCGGCAAAGATGGTTCCCGGAACCAAGATGGTGTTTGCCGGTATCGCCGACCCGCAGGAGCGCGCCAACCTGCTGGCCTGGCTGGCGCGTGAAACCGGCACGCCCCTGCCCGGCTGCCCGTAAGCGCCCGATCAGGACCGCCGGTTCTGGCGGCGGAACCCCCATGAGATATCCGCTGGCTGTCCCGGTTCGGCAAGGCTGGTGAGGAGGATCTGCTGGATTTCATGGGTGGCGCCTTCGCAGTCGACATGGAGGCTCGGCTCGATCGACAGCAGGCCCGGCGCATGGTTGAAGCTGGCGCGGAACGCCCAGGCGCCATCCGGCTGGCGGTGACGCCCCGGCAGGCGGATCAGCGCGCCCTTGTTGTCCTGGGTGATGGTGGCTTCGGCGCCGGGTGCCAGATGGAAACGGATGGCGACAGGCAGTTTCTCGCGCTTCACGGGAAGCGCCGCGCGGCCCGGAAGCAACAGGTCTTCACCACGCAGGTCGGTGCCATCGGGTGACAGCCACATCCGCCGCTGATGTTCGAAACCGAAGCGCCGTCGCCAGCCGTCGTGACGGGCTTCCAGCCAATGTCCCTGGGTTATGGAATGGCGGGTCTCGGTGACCACCTCCTCGACGCCACCGCGCCGGCCGCCGGCAATCAGCGGACTGCTGTTCGTGTCGGCGAGCACCAGCGCCGAATGCCCGGCCGTCGAGCGCAGGCCGGCAACCAGCGCCGGCGGGAACGCCCGCGGCCCCTCCGGGCCGAGTTCGCCGCCGCAAGACACCACCAGCGGCTGCGCCCCGTCGTGCAGCGTGAAGGCAAGGGTTGAGGCATGGGCGTGGGTGTTGTGGCGGCTGAGCGGCGGCGGTCCGATATCGACCAGCACAACGCTGTTTCCGCAGGCCATGCGCTGATAGCCGGTGATGCGTGGTGGCGGGCTGCCCATGGACATCGCCAGATGGCGGGCAACCTGGGCGCGGCCCGGCTGGCCGCCATGCCATGCCCCCACCCCGTATTCCGGCGTGACGAACAGCTGAAGGGCGGCGCAGACACGACTGTAGGTATCAGCAACCACCGGGCAGACGCACTTGCCACGCGCGGCATGGAAGGCCTTGAGATGGGCGAGCAGGTCGGCAAGGGTGGCGAGTTCGAGGGGCGAGCGGCTGAGGGGGCTGCCATCGGCAAGCAGAATTTCCCCGATGGCGGTGTCGAGCAGCCGCTCGGCACGGTCGAGCTGATCGTCGGCACCAGGCAGCATCAGTGCCGCCCCCATCAGCCCGGCGGCGGCTTCTACCCGGGCAAATCCGGCCGTCATGCGTGGGGTGGCGCGATCGAGATGGCGGGCCCAGCGGGCGATGCCGTTCAGAACCGCTGAACGGTGGATATGGTCGTGTCCCGGCATCACCAGCGGCGCATGGCTGATCGCCATCAGGATGCGCCGGCCGGTCAGGTGGGGCGCCCATGCCGTTTCATCGTAATCGTGAAAGCGGGTAAGCCATTGGCGGGCCAGCGTTTCGGAATGCCCGGCTTCGGCGCGCGACAGGTTGGTAACGGTGGCGAGGTCGCGCAGCCACCCCCAGCCATGCACCCAGTCTTTCCAGGTTGACGGAGCATCGGCGGCATCGAGGCGGGCATCGGCCATGGCCTGCCCATAACCATCGCGGAACAGACGCCCGCCCTTCAGGCGCTGGCCGCGCGCGGTGTCGCCGGGGACCGGGTCGTCGGGCACGCCCAGCAGCTTCAGCGGGAAGCGGCCTTTCAGGCGCATGCGGTGGAGCGGCGAGGAAAACGACCAGCGATCGATATGGTCGGCCAGTCGTTCGGTGATCGATGGCCCGCGATCGGTTCCGGTGCGGGTCAGCCGGATATTCTCGGCCGTCGGCGGCGTCTCGGCATTGGCGGCTTGCTGCGCCGCCCGGGTGGGCTTTTGGGCAGGTTTTTGTGCTTCGTCGATCATGAGGCCCCTCCGCGCAGGGCACGGATATTGGCGGCATAGCGCTCTCTCCCGCCGCGGAAGCTGGCGGTGCCAGCCACCAGGGCCGTGGCGCCGGCAGCAACAATGCGTGCGGCGTTGCTGTCATCGACACCGCCATCCACCTCGATATCGATGGCGCGACCGGTGGCGTCGAGCCGGCTGCGCAGCGCCTCGATCTTGGGGAGCGCCGATTCGATGAAGCTCTGGCCGCCGAAGCCGGGGTTCACGCTCATGATCAGTACCAGATCGATGAGGTCGGCCACATGGTCGATGGCGGCAAGCGGCGTTGCCGGGTTCAGGACGACGCCCGCCTTTTTGCCGAGCGCCCGGATGCGCATGAGGGTGCGGTGCAGGTGGGGGCCGGATTCCGGATGCACGGAAAGAATATCGGCCCCGGCCTCGGCAAAGCTTTCCACCAGCTGATCGGCCGGCGTGACCATCAGGTGCACGTCGAACGGCTTGGCAGACCAGCTGCGCAGCGCCTTCACCACCATCGGGCCGATGGTGAGGTTGGGAACGAAGTGGTTGTCCATGACGTCGACATGGATCCAGTCGGCGCCGGCTTCATCGATGGCGCGCACTTCCTCGCCCAGCCGGGCAAAATCGGCCGACAACAGCGACGGGGCAATCTTCAGCGGCAGCATGATTGCTTGTTAGCCGTCTCGGTGGATGGGGCCAAGCGCAGCAACCGGAAAATGCGCCGGTTCGGGCTTTTTTTCGCGCTTTTCGTGTCGGGTGCGGCCATGGCGGCAATCGTTTCGTAAAACTGTAACAATTTCCCGCCAAAGGCGGTGCATGAAACCGACCGTTGCCGCCGCGTCGCTGCTGCTTTCAGCCCTAGTCGCCACCCCTGCCCTTGCCGATGGCCAGCTGTGGCTGATCACCTCTACCCGAGGGGAGATTGCCGACGGCGTGCTGCTGATCGCCGACGCCAACATTCACATGAACGAGGCGGCCAGCCACCTGGGGCATGTGCAGCTGCGGGGCTTTCTCGGCCATGAAATCGGCAAGGTGACACTGGCCGCGGGCTATAGCTGGGTGCGGTCGTCGAAACCGGGAAAAGCCTGGCGCGACGAACATCGCTTCACCCAGCAGCTGGAATGGAAAATGGTGCAGCAGCCGGGATGGCGGCTGAGCGCCCGCACCCGGCTGGAACAGCGCCTGTATAATGATGCCGATGGCACGAGCTGGCGGCTGCGCCAGCAACTGAAGCTGACGGTTCCCGTCGATGACACGGGCCTCGCTCTGCTGACTCATGGCGAGCTGTTCGCGGCCCTGAACGACGGGCCATCAGGGGCAAGGGGTGGCGACATCGACACCCGGGTGTTCGGCGGGTTTTCCATCCCCATGACCCGGAAAGCGGCACTGGAAGTCGGCTACATGAACCAGCACCAGTGGCAGCGGGCCAAAACCACCAACCATATCCTGCACATGACGGTATCCACCAAATTCTAGGGGCTGGCCGCCTGCCTGCAGGTGGGGTAAGGCATTGGCATGGAAGACCCGACTCATCGCCAATGGCTGGCAGAAGCGGTTCGCCGCATCGAAGCCGATTACAACCGCTCGGCCGATACCCACCTCATCCGGGTCGATCTGCCCCGCTTTCCCGGAATCACCCTGTATCTGAAGGATGAAAGCTCGCACCCGACCGGCAGCCTCAAACACCGGCTGGCGCGATCGCTGTTTCTTTATGCACTATGCAATGAATGGATCGGCCCCCGCACCACGGTGATCGAGGCGTCGTCGGGCTCTACTGCCGTCAGCGAAGCCTATTTCGCCCGTCTGCTGGGGCTGCGGTTCATTGCCGTGGTGCCCGCCTCGACCGCCGCCCCCAAACTCGACGCCATCCGCTTTCATGGCGGCGAGATCCACATGGTTGATGATCCGCGCACGGTTTACGATGTCGCCCAGCGGCTGGCCCGGGAAACCGGCGGCCATTACATCGACCAGTTCACCTATGCCGAACGCGCAACGGACTGGCGCGGCAACAACAATATCGCGGAATCAGTCTTTTCCCAGATGGCGCGCGAGGAGCACCCGGTGCCGCGCTGGGTGGTGTGCGGCGCCGGCACCGGCGGCACCTCGGCCACCATCGGCCGCTTCATCCGCTATCAGCGGCACCCCACCCGCCTGTGCGTTGCTGACCCGGAACATTCGGTATTCCACCGCTTTTATGCCGATCGCAACTGCACCACCCTGCCCGACGGCTGTGCGTCGTGCATCGAGGGCATCGGCCGGCCGCGTGTCGAACCAAGTTTCATGCCCGGCGTGGTCGACCGCATGATCGCCGTGGCCGACGCCGACAGCATCGGTGCGATGCGCGCACTCAGCCGTTGCCTGGGGCGCGGGGTGGGCGGTTCCACTGGAACCAATCTGTGGGCCTGTGTGCAACTGGTAGAGGAGATGGCGGCAGCGGGCGAAACCGGAAGCATCGTTACCCTGCTGTGCGACAGCGGCGACCGCTATGCCACCACCTATTACGATGACGACTGGCTGGCCGCCCGCAAGATCGCCTGGCAGCCGGCGGCGGAACGCACGGCTGCGGTGCTGTGCACCGGCAGCAGCTGCTGAACGGCTGGCGCCCGCGGCTTTTTGCGGGTTGCGGCTAGACGGTGGCGCTGCTGCGCAGCAGGTTGTGGTAGATGCTGGTGAGCGCCACCACCTGCTCGTCGTCGAGCCCCAGCCGCGCTGTCAGCTTCTGGATGGCGCAATCAAGTTCGAACAGGGTGCGTCGCGCTGCTTCATCGCGCACCATCGACTGCATCCAGAAAAACGACGCCAGACGCTCGCCGCGGGTGACCGGGGTGACGCGGTGCAGGCTGGACGACGGATAGAGCACCATATGCCCGGCCGGCAGTTTCACCCGCTGTTCGCCGAACTGGCCCTCGATCACCAGCTCGCCGCCGTCATATTCCTCGGGGCCGGCAAGGAACAGGGTGGCCGAGAGATCGGTGCGGATGCGGAAATCGCTGCCGGGGCGGGCACGGATGGCGTTATCGACATGGGTGCCGAAGGTTTCGCCCTGGCGGTAGCGATTGAACAGCGGCGGATAAATCCTGTCGGGTAGGGCTGCCGCCACGAACAGCGGGGTGCGGCCCAGGGCTTCCAGCACCCGGCGTGACAGGTCGCGGGCGGCCTCGCCATCTTCGGGCAGTTGCAGGTTGGATTTTGCAAGTGCCGATTGCGGCCCCGACGTGGCGTTGCCGTCGACCCAGGGGGCACTGGCCATGACGGTGCGGAAATGCGCGACCTCGTCGGCTGTCAATACGTCAGGAATGGCGATCAGCATGGCGGCTCCTTGGTGTGTGGCCGGAGTGGTTGCGTCGGCAGTGGTTCGGGGATTGGCGGCGGACTGGGCGGCAGGCTGTTCCTCAGTGGCCCCTTTTAGGCGCCAGCAGGAAAGGAATTTCCACCAGTCCGCGCACGGCCACGGCAACGCCATCGCGAATCATCGGAGACCAGCGCCAGTGGCGCACGGCTTCGATGGCGGCGGTATCAAGGCGGGCAAAACCGCTGGAGGTGCGCACCGACACCTTGTCGACGCTGCCGTCGGTTGCCAGCAGAACATCGAGCACCACGGTGCCCTGTTCCTTGCGGCGGCGCGATTCGTAAGGATAGCGCGGCGGCACCATGGTGATCATGGTGGTGGAGAGATCGCCCGCTGCCACTTCGGCAGGGCCGCGCACGACCGCCGGGGCCGGCGTTCCCTTGGCCACCGCTGCCGTGACAGGTGCCGCCGGAGCGACGGGGGGTGGTTCGGCGGCGACAACAGCGGTGATGCTGGGCGCGCGCTGCTCTACCTCGATCACGGGCGGCGGCACAGTGACTTGTGGCGTGACCAGCACCGGTGGGGGTGCCGCAACGGCTGCCGGCGGCGGGGGCGGAGCGGCGATGTCGAGCACCTGCATGGCGACAGGCGCACTCTGGTGGCTGGTGACGAAACGGTGGGTGACGAGGGCGCCGATGGCCAGACCGTGCAGCACGAGGACTGCCAGCGCAACCGTCAGGCGCGGACGGCGGCTGGTTGTCAGAAAGCCGGCGGCCGTCTCGGGGAAGGCCGGCTGAGGCGTGGCGAGGGGCGGCTGCTGTGCGCGGGTTGGCGGGGCGATCTGGGTATCGGCATGCGCGAACGCAGGAAGCCAGCCGGTAGCCGGCAGCGGCGCCGGCATGCCTTCAGGATCGGGAATCGCTCGTGTCGCCATCAGCCGCGTTTCTGCTTTCGCTTTCCGCAGCGCAACCTAGAGCAGTTGGGATTGCGAGGCAATCGCAGAAATGCCTGCGACAAATGGCGCCAAACGCCTGATACGGCGCTGGCGCCACCTGCCTGTGTCGTGCTCAGCCAGCGGCCTTGAGGGCGCGGCTGTGGCGCTTGCGCTCGTGCGGGTCGAGGTAAAGCTTGCGGATGCGGATGGATTTCGGAGTTACCTCCACCAGCTCGTCTTCATCGATATAGGCTATCGCCTGCTCGAGCGTCAGCCGTTTCGGTGGCGACAGCCTGAGAGCGTCGTCCTTGCCGCTGGCGCGGAAGTTGGTGAGCTGTTTCGACTTCAGCGGGTTTACTTCCAGATCGTCGGATTTGGCATTCTCGCCCACCACCATCCCGGCGTAGACCGGCTCTCCGGGTACCACCATCAGTTCGCCGCGTTCTTCCAGATAGCCAAGGGCATAGCCGACGGCTTCACCGGTTTCGGTCGAGATCAGCACCCCGTTGGCGCGCCCGGCAATCGGACCTTTCCACGGGCCGTAGTCGTCGAACAGCCGGTTCATGATGCCGGTGCCACGGGTATCCGACAGGAATTCGCCGTGATAGCCGATCAGCCCGCGCGACGGTGCCCGGAACGACAGCCGCACCTTGCCCCCGCCCGAGGGGCGCATGTCGGTCATCTCGCCCTTGCGGCCGGCCATCTTCTCGACGACGGTTCCGGAAAACGCCTCGTCGACATCGACGACCACGGTTTCATAAGGCTCGGTGCGGTTGCCGTTGGCATCGTGGCGGAAGATGACGCGCGGCCGGCCGATCGACAGTTCGAAGCCTTCGCGGCGCATGGTTTCAATGAGCACACCCAGTTGCAGCTCGCCGCGCCCGGCGACTTCGAAACTGTCCTTGTCGTCGGATTCAGTGATCTGGATCGCCACATTGCCCTCGGCTTCGCGCAGCAGGCGGTCGCGGATCATGCGGCTGGTGACCTTCGAGCCTTCCTTGCCGGCGAACGGGCTGTCGTTGACGGCAAAGCGCATCGACAGGGTCGGCGGGTCGATGGGTTGGGCAGCCAGCGGCTCGGCAACGGCCGGATCGGCAAGGGTGTTGGCAACCGTCGCGGTGGCAAGGCCGGCGATCGAGATGATGTCGCCAGCGCGCGCTTCATCGACCGGCACCCGTTCCAGGCCGCGGAAGGCGAGGATTTTCGAGGCGCGGCCTTCCTCGATCACCTTGCCGTCGGAATCGAGGGCGCGGATCGGCATGTTGGTGCGCACCACTCCGGAATGGATGCGGCCGGTGAGAATGCGACCGACGAAATTGTCGCGGTCAAGCAGCGAGGCCAGCATGGTGAAGGGGGCATCGGTATCGGCCGAAGGGGCCGGCACATGGCTGAGGATGGTCTGGAACAGCGGCTCGAGCGTTCCCGAGCGGGCATCGACATCGGCGCTTGCATAACCGTTGCGACCCGAGGCGAACAGCACCGGGAAATCGAGCTGGTCGTCGTTGGCGCCCAGCGCCACGAACAGGTCGAACACCTCGTCGAGCACTTCCTGCGGGCGGCCATCGGCGCGGTCGATCTTGTTGACGACAACTATCGGCCGCAGGCCAAGGGCGAGCGCCTTTGACGTGACGAACTTGGTCTGCGGCATTGCCCCTTCCGAGGAGTCGACCAGTAGGATGACGCCATCGACCATCGACAGGATGCGCTCGACCTCGCCTCCGAAATCGGCGTGGCCGGGGGTATCGACGATGTTGATGCGGGTATCACCCCATTCAACCGACGTGCATTTGGCGAGGATGGTGATGCCACGCTCGCGTTCGAGGTCGTTCGAATCCATGGCGCGTTCGGCGACGCGCTGGTTGTCACGGAAGGTGCCGGACTGACGGAAAAGCTGGTCGACCAGCGTCGTCTTGCCGTGATCGACGTGGGCGATGATCGCCACATTGCGCAAGGGCATGAATAATTCCCGGGATGTTTGGATGGCAGCCCCATAGCGAATTCGCTGCGCCGCAACAAGAGCCAGTTGGTTGACAATCGTGTTTCACATCCGCAAGCGATGGGCGGGTCGCCAAACACTTGCATATCAGGAAGCGGGCGGGGTGGACGAACAGGACGCAGCAAACCAGCCGGAAGGACGACGCCAGCGGCGCGCGCCTGCCAGGATCGTGCCACCTGAAACCGAGGCAACCATTGGCGGTGCGCTGCGTGCCGCACGCGAAGCGGCGGGGCTGACGCTGGCCGACGTTGCCGAACGTACCAAGGTGCGCCCCGGCATACTCACCGATATCGAGGCCGACGATCATGACCGGCTGCCGGCGCTGACCTATACGCTGGGCTTTGTGAAAGCCTACGCCCGCACGGTCGGGCTGGATCCTGACGCCGCCGCCGATCGGTATCGCCAGGAATCGCACAAGAGTGAACCGGTTCCGGCCAATCGCGATCTCGAACCGCTGGAATTGCAGCGCCTGCCCTCGCGGCGGCTGGGGTGGAGTGTCGGCGTGCTGCTGGCTCTGGCGCTGGCGGGGTTCTGGGCGTGGGGTGCCGGCTGGCTGACTCCGGCCAACCCCCCGCGGCCGAAAACCCCCGTCGCAGGCGCTTCGCCTGCAACCGGCCCGGTGGGTAACGGTGCCGAGGCGGCGGGCGAAACCCCGGCGCTTCCGGCGTCGGCAGCGCCGGCGGCCGATGCGGTTGTCACTCTGAAGGCCGTTCAGGAGGTGTGGCTGAAGATCGCCGATGGCCCCGAGACCTTTTTCATGGGAACCCTGCAGCCCGGGCAGGTGCTGACCTTGCCAGCCGGGCGTGACTGGCGGTTGCGCACCGGGCGTGCCGGAGCGCTTGCGGTGATGGTTGGCACCAGACAGTTGCCACCGCTGGGCGGCCCCGTCGAGCAGCTGAAAAATCACTCGCTGCGGCCTGCTGATCTGGTGGCAGCCGCCATGCCCCCGACTGGCGGCCTGACTGCGCCACCGCTGGTCGGCAGCGGCCTTGCCATCACTCCGTCGGCCGCTCCGGCCGCTGTGCCACCAGCCGTTCCTGCTCTCTGAGTTGCCTGCTTGCAGGCGACCGATGACATCGGGGGTTCAGCTTGGCGCAAGTGCCGATGCGCTTTGGTAGGTTTATGATGAAGACTGCAATCCTGTTCGCCGCCACCGTCTCGACACTGGGAGCCGGTTATCTTGTCAGCCCGCCTGAGGTGCGGGCGCAGGGAGTGGCAGTGGCCTCACAGGCACAGGTGAGCCAGATCGACAAGCGGGTGACGACTCTGGAAGGCCAGATGCGCGCCGTGCAGCGGCAGGTGTTTCCTGGCGGCGACAAGCGGTTCTTCGCCCCCGAGATAACGGCGGCGCCACAGGCTCCGGAACCGGCAAATAATGCCGATACGGCGCCACTCGCGGAACTGCTGCAACGGGTGACGGCGCTGGAGGCGCAGCAGCGCGACCTCACAGGGCAGATCGAGCAACTGCAGTTCAAGCTGCGCCAGACCGAACAGGCGATGGCCAAATGGCGCGGCGATACAGATTTCCGCCTTGAGGCCCTGGAAAAGGGCGCGGCGCCGGCGTCGGGCGCGCCCGAGGGTTCGCCAGCGGTGAAACCCGCGCCGGCAAAAGCGGAGTTGCCGGTGGCCGGCAAAGCCGAGGTGCCGGCCACATCCGGCAAGGCACCGGCACCGGCCACCGCCAGCAAGGCCCCGGCCGCCAGCCCCGAGGCGGCGGAAGCGGAATATCGCGCTGGCTATGCCCTGTATACCGCTGGAAAGTTTGCGGATGCCGAAGCACGGCTGAGCGCCTTTGCCGCTGCCAACCCCACCCATCCGCGCGCCTCGAACGCCCAGTTCTGGGCGGGCCGATCGCTGCTGGCCGAGGGCAAGACGGCGGAAGCCGCCAAGGCCTTCCTGAACGGCTATCAGAAATTTCCCAAGGGCGAACGCGCCCACAACAGCCTGCTGTATCTGGGCAAGGCCCTGCTGGAGATGAAGCAGTCCAAGGCCGCCTGTCAGGCGCTGGAGCAGTTGCAGACGGCCTACCCCGACCGGTTGACCGGCGCCTTTGCTGCCGATACCGCCAGAACCATGACGCAGGCGGGGTGCAAGCCCTGAACCGGCGATGACCGGCGATACCGGGCCACACCCGGAAGCCGTGGCGCGCTTTGCCGCTGTCGTACGGGAGCTGGCCGGGGCCGGGGCGCTGCCGCCACTGGCGGTGGCGGTCTCGGGCGGAGCGGATTCGCTGGCGCTGCTGTGGCTGGCCGCCCGGGCGTTCCCGGGGAAATGCACGGCACTGAGTGTCAACCATGGGCTGCGGACCGAGGCGGCGTCCGAATGTGAACAGGTGGGCCGCCATGCCGCCGAACTGGGCGTGCCGCACCATGTGCTGACGCTGGACGGGCTGCCGCCGGGGCCGGGGCTGCAGGCGCGCGCACGTGCCGCACGCTATCGGGCGATGGGCGACTGGTGCGCTGCCCACGCCATTGCCTTTCTGCTGACGGCCCACCATGCCGACGATCAGGCCGAGACCCTGTTGTTGCGGTTGCGGCGCGGCAGCGGGCTGGCGGGTATGGCGGGAATTCGCCGCCGATCACCGCGGACGGACGTGACCGTGCTGCGGCCGCTGCTGGGCTGGCGGCGTGACGACTTGCGTGCGATGCTTCCAGCAACATGGGTGGTGGCCGATGACCCCTCGAACCGCGATGGTCGCCACGACCGCACCCATGCCCGGGCGCTGCTGGCGCGTGAGCCATGGCTTGCCCCGCGGCGGCTGGCAGCGACGGCGGCGCATCTTGCTGATGCCGAGGCGGCGCTGGCGTGGGCGGCAGAGCGCGCCAGCGCCAGCCGCATGAGGCCGACAGCCACCGGGCTGTTGCTGGATGTCGAGGGCCTGCCGTTCGAATTGCGGCGGCGCCTGCTGGAACAGGCGCTGGCCGGGCTGGGGCGGGCGGTTGATGGCAGCGCGGTGGCGCGGCTGGCGCGGCGGCTGGAAGCGGGCGGCAGCGGCACGCTGGCGGGGGTGCGGGTGCTAGCCCGCGCTGACTGCTGGGACGTTTCGCCAGCTCCGCCACGCCGGGAATCGCTGACTTAGCTGCTTAAACTGACTCAGCAGCAGCGGCCGCTGCCGCCGCCGTAACGCGCCTGCTCGCGGTCGCGGAAGAACTGGGCGCGGCTGAGCGGCTGTCGATCGGGGTGGTGACTGCGCATATGGGCAAGATAGGCGTCATAGCTGGGCTGGCCGACCATCAGCCGCGCCATGTCGATGCAGGTGCGAAGCCAGCCAGTCATTGGGCAGCCGCCAGCTGTGGCCCAAGTTCGCTGGCCGTGGGGTGGCTGGCGCGCCGCGCCGCAACGATGGCGCGCACCGTGAACACCACAAGGCTGAGCACCACCGCCAGAAACAGCAGGCACAGGGCGGCGTCCACCCGGTCGTTGAAGATGATGCGCTCCATCTCGGCCATCGATTTTGCGGGCGCCAGTATTTCGCCGCTTTGCGCGGCCGCCCGGAACTTGCGGGCATGGGCAAGGAAGCTGACCGCCGGATCGCTGGAGGCAACTTTCAGGATTCCGGCCGAGACGGTGGTTACCACCAGCGCCAGTGCCGGCAGCCCCGTCACCCAGGCGTAGCGGTCGCGCTTCATGCGGAACAGCACCACGGTAGCGAGCATCAGCGCCACGGCCGCCAGCATCTGGTTGGAAATACCGAACAGCGGCCACAAGGTGTTGACTCCGCCCAGCGGGTCGGTGACGCCCTGATAGAGAAAGAAGCCCCACGCCCCCACGCACAAGACGGTGGCGGCAAGCCCCGGCGCCATCGACGTTCCGGCCTTGAACGCCGGCATGGCAAGGCCGATCAGATCCTGCAGCATGAAGCGCCCGGCGCGGGTTCCGGCATCGACAGCGGTAAGGATGAACAGCGCCTCGAACAGAATGGCGAAGTGATACCAGAAGGCTTTCATCGCCGGGCCGCCCACCACATGGCTGAAGATTTCCGCCATGGCGATCGCCAGAGTCGGGGCGCCGCCGGTGCGCGAGATGATGGTGGTTTCGCCAACGTCTTTGGCCGTCTGCACCAGCGTGGCGGCGTCGATGGGAAAGCCCATGGCCGTGACGGCGGCGGCAGCGCTTTCGGGCGACGCGCCCAGCAGCGCCGTCGGGCTGTTCATTGCGAAATAGAGGCCGGGGTCGAGGATGGAGGCGCCGATCAGCGCCATGATCGCCACGAACGCCTCCATCAGCATGGCGCCATAGCCGATGAACGGCGCATCATGTTCGCTGGCGATCAGCTTGGGCGTGGTGCCGCTGGCGATGAGGGCGTGAAAGCCGGATACGGCGCCGCAGGCGATGGTAATGAACAGGAACGGAAACAGCGACCCCGACCACACCGGCCCGCCGCCTTCGACGAAACGGGTGAGCGGCGGCATCTGCAACGGCGGCGCCATCACCGCGATGCCCAGCGCCAGCGCCACGATGGCGCCGATCTTCAGGAAGGTGGAGAGATAATCGCGCGGGGCCAGCAGCAGCCACACCGGCAGCACCGAGGCAAGCGCCCCATAGCCGATCAGGATCCAGCACAGCTCTACCGGGGTGAAGGTGAACAGCGGCCCCCAGAAGGGTGACATGGCGATGTCGCGGCCGTGCACGATCGCCAGCAGCAGGCCGATGAACCCCAGTAGCGAAACCTCGCCGATGCGCCCCGGCCTGATCCAGCGGGTATAGACCCCCATCAGCATGGCGAGCGGCACGGTTGCCGCCACCGTGAACATGCCCCACGGGCTTTCGGCCAGCGCCCGCACCACGATCAGCGCCAGCACTGCCAGAATGATCACCATGATGGCGAAAGTGCCGACAAGGGCAATGGTGCCGGCCACCGCCCCCAGTTCCATGCGCACCAGTTCGCCCAATGATCGCCCGTCGCGACGCATCGACACGAACAGCACCATGAAATCCTGCACGGCGCCCGCCAGCACCACGCCGAAGATGATCCACAAGGTGCCGGGCAGATAGCCCATCTGTGCCGCAAGAACCGGCCCGACCAGCGGGCCCGCCCCGGCGATGGCGGCAAAATGATGACCGAACAGCACCCGCTTGTCGGTCGCCACATAATCAAGCCCGTCGGCACGATAGACGGCGGGCGTCGGCCGGGAGTCGAGCTGCATGACACGGGTGGCGATGAAGCGGGCGTAATAGCGGTAGCAGACCAGGAAGGTGGAGGTGGCGGCCACCACGATCCACAGTGCGTTCACCGGTTCGTCGCGGGCGATGGCCAGGGTAAGCAGCGCCAAGGTGCCCAGCAGCGCCACGATGATCCATGGAAGATGCCGCATCGCCGTTTCCCCCCTGCCTCTGCCTTGCCCCCGTTATCGACGGTGGGCCTTCCGGATGCAAGGGCGGCCCTCGCCGTCGCTAGCAGCGGATGGGCCGGGGCTCAGGCGGCGGCCATCCCCCGGAAACGGCCATAGGCGAAATAGATGGCAAGGCCGATGCCGTTCCACGCCAGGAACCGCACCAGCGTGGTGGAGGGCAGGCTGGTGAGCAGGTAGAGGCAGCCGACGATGGCGAGGGTGCCGACCAGCATCGGCGCCGGGCAGCGGAACAGCCGCGGCAGGTCGGGCGCTGTCTTGCGCAGCACCATCAGGCACAGGCCCACGGAAATGAAGGCCAGCAGCGTGCCGGCATTGGCCAGCTCGGCGATCTCGTCGAGGCGGAAGATGCCGGCGATGATGGCGATCGACAGGCCGGTGAGCAGGGTGATGGTGGTGGGGGCGCCGGTGCGCGGCGAGACGGTGGCGAGGCGTTTGGGCAGAAGGCCGTCGCGGGCCATCACGAAGAAGATGCGGCTTTGTCCGTACATCATCACCAGGATGACCGACGGCAACGCCACGATGGCGGCCAGCGCCACCAGCCGGGCTGCCAGCGGTTCATCAAGGGTGCGCAGCACCAGCGCCAGCGGCTCGGGCGAGTTGGCGAGCGCCAGATAGGAGACGGCGCCAACGGCGGCCACCGCCACTGCCATGTAGATGAAGGTGCAGAGCAGCATCGAGCCGATGATGCCGATGGTGAGGTCGCGCTTGGGGTTCCTGGCTTCTTCGGCGGACGTGGCGACGGCGTCAAAGCCATAAAAGGCGAAGAACACGATGGCGGCCGCCGCCATCACTCCGCGTTTTTCACCGTCGATCTCGGTTGAGCCGAACCCGTAAGGCATGAAGGGCTGGAGATTGCCGGCATCGAAGGCGGGCAGTGCAAATCCGACGAAGGCGGCAAGCGCCGACAGCTTGATGACGACGAGGATGATGTTGAGCGTGGCGCTTTCCCGGGTGCCGGCGATCAGCAGCCCCATTACTGTCAGCGCCACCAGCACGGCGGGCAGGTTGATGATGCCGCCGCCGTGGGGGCCGACCAGCAGGTCGGGCGGCAGGTGAACGCCTGCCGACTGAATCCAGCCCACCAGATAGCCCGACCAGCCGACGGCAACGGTTGAACAGGCGAGCGAATATTCGAGAATGAGGCTCCACCCCACCACCCAGGCGATGGTTTCGCCCAATGCGGCATAGCTGAAGGTATAGGCGCTTCCGGCGGCGGGTATGGCGGTTGCCAGCTCGGCATAGGCAAGAGCAGCACAGGCGCAGACCGCCCCGGCGATGGCGAAGGCGAGGATGACGGCGGGGCCGGCGCGTTCGGCCCCCACCCCGGTGAGGGTATAGATTCCGGTGCCGACGATGGCCCCGACCCCAAGTGCGATCAGGTGCGGCCAGCTCAGGGTCTTGGCAAGGCGATGGCTGCTGTCGGCGGTCAGCGCCGTTAGCGGTTTTCGTGGCCCCAGCATGATTCTCCCCTTCGGTTCTTGTTGTGTCGATGCAAGATGATGCAGCCTGGTGCTGGCTATTGGCCGTTCCGGGCCAGTTGCTGTTGCAGATCGTCGCCGGTGCTGGCGATATGGGCGGTCAGCAACCGTTCGACGGTTTGGCCGTCGCCGGCAAGCCATGCCTTCAACAGCTGCGAATGTTCGCGGTGGGCGCGCGATTCGCGGCCGGCCGGTTGCAGGTGGGCAATCACATAGCGTTCCGCCAGCACCGCCAGCCGCTCGACAAGCTGGGCGGTGAGGGCGCGGCCGCCCGGTGTGACCAGTGCCGTGTGGAACTGGCGGTTGCACATGGCAACAGCCGCCAGATCGTGCGAGGCGGCTTCGTCGAGGGCCCGGAATGCGGCAATGGCGGCCTGGCGCTCGTCGTCGGTGGCGTGCCGGGCGGCATGGGCGGCGGCCGCCGGCTCGATGGCGAGGCGCAGATCATAGATCTCGTCGGCCTGGGCTGCCGACATTGCCGGCACCACATAGCCGCGGTTGGGGTGGCTTTGCAGCAGGCCTTCCTGTTCGAGACGGGCGAGCGCTTCGCGCACCGGGATCTTGCTGACCCCAAGACCGGAAGCGAGCGTGTCCTGACGGATAGGGCTTTCGGTGGCGATGGCGCCTGTGACGATCTGCTCGCGCACGATGTCGAACACCCGTTCCGACAGGGTGCGGACCACCAGATTCGTCATGAGGGCCTCATTGGCTGTGTCTTCCGCTTCTCCGGTTCATCTCACCTGAAAACCGCGGGCGAAGCGGTCTTCGTCGTCGATCCACAGGGTGTTGAAGCCGGTGGCGATCGCCGAGCCTTCGATCGATGGCACGATCGCCGGCAGGTTGCCGACCGTGGTAGCGGCTTCCACCCGGCCCGTGAAGCGGCTGCAGATATAACTTTCGTGAACATAGCGGTCACCGGGTTTCAGGGTGCCGCGGGCTGCCAGATGGGCGAGACGTGCCGAGGTTCCGGTGCCGCAGGGGCTGCGGTCGATGGCCTTGTCGCCATAGAAAACGGCGTTGCGGCCGTCGGCACCGGGGCTTTTGGGGCGATCGGCCCACAGCACATGCGACACGCCGCGAATGGTCGGGTCGAGCGGGTGGACCGGCTCGAACCGTTCGCGAACGGCTGACCGCACCAGTCGCGACAGCGCGATGATGCGGTCAGCCCCGAGATCGTCGAGGCCGGTATAGCCGCCTTGCGGTTCGACGATGGCATAATAGTTGCCACCATAGGCGACATCGACCACCAGCGGCCCCAGCCCCTCGATGCTGATGGCGATGCCGGTGGCCGCCACATAAGAGGGGACATTGGTGATCTTCACCGATTCCACACGGTTGCCGGTCTGCCTGTAGCCGATATTGATCAGCCCGGCCGGCACCTCGACCTTCAGCTGCCCGGGGGTTGCCGGATGAATCAGGCCATGTTCCAGCCCGAAGGTCACCATGCCGATGGTGCCATGCCCGCACATCGGCAGGCAGCCCGAGGTTTCGATGAACAGGATGCCGATATCGTTGGCAGGGTCGGCCGGTGCATAGAGGAAGCCGCCCGACATCATGTCGTGGCCGCGCGGCTCGAAGCACAGGCCGGTGCGGATCCAGTCGTAGCGGGCGAGGAAATCCTGCCGGCGCTCTGACATCGAGCGGCCCTTCAACAGCGGCGCCCCGCCCGCCACCAGGCGGACGGGGTTACCAGCGGTATGACCGTCGATGCAGAAAAATGTATGCCGCATCCGTGCTCCTCAGGCGGCCTTGCGGGCCGAGGGGGTGAGCGACGGCCGGGTGGCCGCTGCCTTTTCAACCATGGCGATCACTTCGGCGCGGCGGGCGCCCTCAAGAGTAAGGCGCGGCGGCAGCACCCGTTCCGAGCCTCGGCCCATCACCTGCTCGGCGAGCTTGATGCACTGCACCAGATCATGAACGGCATCGAGGTGCAGCAGCGGCATGAACCAGCGGTAGATTTCCACCGCCTTGGCAAGATCACCGCGTTGGAAGGCGGCCACCAGTTCCACAGATTCGCGCGGGAAGGCGTTGGTGAGCCCGGATATCCAGCCGCTGGCCCCCAGCATCAGGCCTTCAAGCGCCACGTCGTCAAGCCCGGCGAACAGGGTGAAACGGTCACCGAATTCGTTGATGATATCGGTGAAGCGGCGGGAATCGGGGGCGGATTCCTTGAGGGCCACGATGTTGGGCACATCGATGATGGCGTTCAGCACTTCGGAATCGATGACGGTGCGGTAGGCCGGCGGGTTGTTGTACAGCATCACCGGCAGCCCGGTTGCCTGGGCGATGCCGCGGAAGTGGGCGGCCAGTTCGGCGGGTTTCGGCACATAGACCATCGGCGGCAGCACCATCAGGCCGTCGACCCCGGCCTTTTCGGCGGCCCGGGCATAGCGCTGGCCACGGCGCAGATCATATTCGGACACACCGGTCAGAACCGGCACCCGGCCTTTCACGGCTTCGACGATGGCGGTGACGACGGCGACCTTCTCGTCGAACTCGAGCGAGTTGTTCTCGCCGACAGTGCCAAGGGCGATGACACCGGTGACACCATCGTTGATGAGGTCATCGACGACGCGCTGGGTGTCGGCGAGGTCGATCGAGAGATCTTCGCGGATCTGGGTAGTGACGGCGGGGAAAACCCCCTTCCAGCCGATGCTCATGGGTCAGGACTCCTTGAAATGACAGAATATCGTATACGATATTCCTGAGCGGTCGTCAAGAGGCAACTCCGATCGCCATGATATCATCATAGAGCTTCTGCGGAATGGTAACCCCTTCCTTCAGGCTGCGGGCGCGGGCGGCGTGCCTGCGGCTGCCCGGCAGGCGGGCGCCCGAACTTTCGATGTCGGCAAAAATGGCTTCGGCGTGCCCCAGCTGCTCATAGATGGCATCCCCGAGAAAGCCGGCCGGATCGATGGCGATGATCAGCTCGCCACCAATGGGTGAGCCCTTGCGCCCGGCATCGAGCGCGATCGATTCGGCGCTGCTGAGGTCACCGATCAGCGGTGCTGCCAGCAGTTCCACCATGGCGGCGAGTGCGGTGCCCTTGTGGCCGCCGAAGGTGCGCATGGCGCCTTCATCGAGCACGGCGCGGGCATCGGTCGAGGGCTGGCCCCCGCCATCAACCCCCCAGTGATCGGGGATGGGCTTGCCGGCACGGCGATGCAGTTCGATCTCGCCGCGCGCCACCGCACTGGTGGCAAAATCAAAGACGAACGGCGGACGCGGGTTGCCGGCTCCATCGAGGCGCGGCCAGGCAAAGGCAATGGGGTTGGTTCCGAAAACCGGTTTGGTGCCACCTTCGGGGGCCACCCAGGCATGGTTGGCAGTAACCGCCAGCGCCACCAGCCCCTGCTCGGCCAGCGCCTCCACCTCGGGCCACAGGGCCGCGAAATGCACCATGTTGGTGAGCGCCATGGCGGCAATACCGTGGCGGCGGGTTTTTTCCACCAGCAGCGGCAGGCCGCGGGCAAAGGCCAGCTGGGCAAAGCCGCCACCGCCATCGACCTTGACAAGCGCCGAGGCCGGTTCGCTGACGACCGGAACGGCATCGGGCACCGCCACGCCGGTTTTCACGCTGTGGGCCGCCACCAGCAGCCGGTAGACGCCATGGGCGCCGGCGCAGTCGCGCTCGCCCGCCACCAGCGTTTCGGCAACGGCGGCCGCATGATCGGCAGCCAGCCCCACGGCCTCCAGCTTGGTGATGGCCAGCGCCCGCACCTGTTCCAGAGTCATGTGTACGCCCTGCACGTCAGATCTCCTTTTGCTTGTTCGATGTGTCGGCAGTGGCAGCGCGCAGCATGACCACGCCAAAGACCGGGCCGGCGGTCTGGCCGTCGTGGGGCAGGAATTTCACCCGCACCCGGGATTTGCCGCGGGTCAGCGCCTCGGGCAGCGGATAGTCGATGTCGATGAACTGACCGGGGCGGTCGTGCCCCAACGCCTGGGTGGCGACCAGCGCATCATCGACCAGAATGTCGAAGCGGCGCGGGCGTTCGTCACCCCAATAGCTGGCCTGCAGAACCAGTGGCCCCGGTTCCACCGCCAGATCGAAGGCGAACCAGCCGCCCGAGCGGGCGTCGCGGCCCCGGCGGCCGCGATAGACCACCGGGTAGCTGATGGCGCTGTCGAGATGGTGATCGCGTTCGGGCTGCATGTCGCCCAGGTGCATGATATCGACCGAGCGGCGGGCACGCTCGGCAAGGCGGGCGCGGCTGGCGATGAACGCGGCCTCGGCCGCTTGCCATTCGGCTGGCGTGAAGCGCTTGAAATAGACGGCCGACAGCCGCTGGTGCTGGCGGTGGAAGGGCACGAAGTCGACATCACGGGGCCGCACCACCCCGCGGGAGACATAATGGGCGTTCAGCAGGCCGCTGGCGTGAAAGGCCGCCAGCAGATCTTTGCCGACCAGTGCCGGTTCGGCGCCCTGCCACGGGCTGGCGGCATCACCAAGATCAGCGGCCAGCACCAGTGGCCCACGCAGCACCGAAACCGTCTGCGGGTCACCCGGCGTGGCCTCCAGCCGCAGTTCGAGCGGCAGCTGGATGGTGAGGGTGTCGCCGGTCTGCCAGCGGCGGCGGACGATGGCGTAGCCGGCGCGCAGCTCCACCGGTACCGGCTTGCCGTTCACCAGCAGGGTGGCGCGGCCCGCCGCCCAGCCCGGCACCCGCAGCGCCACCGCGAAGCTGGCCGGGCGCAGGCGGGTGAAGCTCAGGTTGGCTTCGCCCTCGTAGGGGTAGCGGGTAACCAGCGACAGGCGGGCATTGCGACTGGCGAGCTCGGCGTCGGCGGCGATATAGAGGTTGACGTAAAGCGTACCGTCGTCGCCTTCCCAGAAGATCGAATCGCCGTGCTTGGCGTGGCTTTCCATGCCCGAGCCGACGCAGCACCAGAAGGCATCATCGGCGCTGCTGCTGTGTTCACGCGGGATGCCGGCCATCAGCGGCGTCATGTAGGTGAAGCCGCCGGTTGCCGGATCCTGGGCTGCCAGAATGTGGTTGAGGTGGGCGCGTTCATAATAGTCGAACAGCGCGCCGTCTGGCTGCCACGCCCACAGTTTGCGGGTGAGCTTCAGCATGTTGTAGCTGTTGCAATGCTCGCACGTCATCTCGGTGATGTGTTGGGCGGTCGTGTCGGGCTCGAAGAAATATTCGCGGTCGGCGTTGCCGCCGATCACATAGCTGTGGTGGTTGACGACCCGTTCCCAGAAATAGCGGGCGGCAGTGGCGCGCGGCGTATCGGCGGTGAGTTCGGCCAGCCGCGCCTGGGCGATCAGCTTGGGGATCTGGGTGTTGGCGTGCCGGTTGGCGAGATCGTCTTCGCCGCGCATCAAAGGCCCCAGCACCGCGTCATCGAACAGCAGGCGGGCCATGGCCAGCCAGCGCTGGTCGCCGGTAAGGGCGAACAGCTCGGCATAGCTTTCGCCAAGGCCGCCATACTCACAGGCCAACACCTGCTGCACCTGTTGCGGAGCAAGGCCGGCGAACAGGCGGGCAAAATAGCCGGCAAGCCCGGTGGCGACAGCAAGGGCCTGGCCGTTGCCCCAGGCGGCATGCACATCAAGGAGCCCCGCCAGCAGCTTGTGCACGGTATAGAGCGGCGCCCACGAGCCATTGAGGTCGAACCCGCCGGAGCGGATGGTGCCGGCGGCGATTTCGGTGAAAATCTCTTCGCCGTCGACGATGCTGCCATCAGGACGCTTGCGCCCCAGGGCGCCGACATAGCCATTGCCGCGTTGCCGCTGGGCCAGCGCCAGTTCCTCGACGATATAGTCGGCGCGGCGGCGCAGCTCAGGGTCGCCGGTCTGCTGGTGCATCAGCGCCAGAGCCGAGAGATAATGGCCAAGGCTGTGGCCGGCGATGGTGTCGCTTTCCCAGCCGCCATAGATGGGGGCCTTGGGGGTGAGGCCGGCATAGAGGCGGAAATTGTGCAGCAGCCGGTCGGGCTGCAAGCGGTGCAGCACCGCGCGATTGGCTTCCAGCGCCTGCGCATAGTCGCTGGCGCCGAGGCGAACGGCCGCCAGCGGCAGCGGCCTCGCCACCGGTGCCGGGGGTGATGCCGGCGCCGCACCTTCTGGCGCCGCACCTTCTGGCGCCGCACCTTCTGGCGCCGCACCTTCTGGCGCCGCACCTGCCGGTGCGTAAACGAAGGGCGCGCAAAGGGCCATGCCGGCGGTACCGAGCAGCCATTGCCGCCGGTCGAATGCAGGGGTCATACCAGCTCCTTGTCGGATATGGTATACGATCATATCGTCAAGCGCTTGTCAACCGGGGCTCCGGTCTGACAAGTGTCTGCGCTGTGTCTGCCAGTGTCTGCCAGTGTCTGGATTCCGGCGGCAGGCGGCTTGTCAGTCGGTCAGTTCGTCCCAGGCGTTTTTCAGGCGGTCGAAAAAGCCGCGCGCCTTGGGGCAGGTCTCGTTGCGGTCCGGTCCCGAGCGGAACTCTTCCAGAAGCTCTTTCTGGCGGCTCGACAATTTCGTGGGGGTTTCCAGCTCTACCTGCACCACCAGATCGCCGACCCCGGCGCCGTTGAGCGCCGGCATGCCGCGTCCGCGCACCCGGAACTGCCGGCCCGACTGGGTGCCGGCGGGAATGCGGATCTCTACCGGCTGACGGTCGAGCCCGGGGATGCTGATCTCGCCGCCAAGGGCGGCGTCAACGAAGCTGAGGGGAACCTGGGCGAACAAGGTGGTGCCATCGCGCTGCCACAGCGCATGGGGCGTCATGTGGATGAACACATAGAGGTCGCCGGCGGCGCTGCCGTTGGGCCCGGCCTCACCTTCGCCGGCTAGGCGGATGCGGGTGCCCTCATCAACCCCTCTTGGCACCTTGATCTTCAGGGTCTTGCGGCGATCGCTGCGCCCCTCGCCCCGGCAATGGTTGCAGGGGTCAGACAGGGTCTGGCCGGCGCCGTGGCACGATGGACAGGTGCGCTCGACGATGAACATGCCGTTCTGCATGCGCACCTGTCCGCGGCCCTGGCAGGTGGTGCAGTCCTGCATGCGCGCCCCCGGCTTGCCGCCGGTGCCGTTGCAATGATCGCAGGGCGCTGCCACGTCGAGGGTGATTTCGGCTTCGGTGCCGGTGAAGGCATCCTCGAAACTGACGGCGAGATCATAGCGCACATCAGCGCCGCGCTGCGGTGCACGGCGGCCGCGGCCACCACCGCCGCCCATGAACTGGTCGAAGATGTCGGAGAAGATGTCGGAGAAGGGCGAAGAGTCGCCAAAGGGGTTGGCCTGCGGCCCGGCGCCAGTGCCGCCATTGCGGAAGGCGGCGTGCCCATAGCGATCATAGGCGGCGCGCTTCTGCGGGTCTTTCAGAATGTCGTAGGCGTGGGTGATGGCCTTGAACCGGGCTTCGGCCTCGTGGTCGCCGGGGTTGCGGTCGGGGTGCCAGCGCATGGCGAGTTTGCGATAGCTGGCCTTCAGCGAGGCGTCGCTACAGCTTTTCTCGACTTCGAGCAGCTCGTAGAAATCCATTTCGGCATGCATCTGCGCCAACGTCCCCCACACCCTTTCCTTTCAGAAGCCGCGCGACCTTTGGCCGCGCGGCCTCGCAACCTTACTTCTTGCTGTCATCCACTTCGGTGAAATCGGCGTCGACCACATCTTCGGCCGGGGTTTCCGGCGCCGCCTCGGCAGCAGCGGCCGACTGTTCAGCGGCATAGACGGCCTCGCCCAGCTTCATCGCCACCTGAGCCAGCGCCTGTGCCTTGGCGTTGATGGCGTCTGCCTCGCCGCCTTCCAGCGCCGTCTTCACCTCGGCGATGGCGGCTTCGATCGCCTGCTTCACATCAGCCGATACCTTGTCGCCATGTTCGGCGAGTTGCCGCTCGGTGGCGTGCACCAGCCCTTCGGCCTGGTTGCGCGCTTCGGCGGCTTCGCGACGCTTCTTGTCTTCGGCCGAGAACTGCTCGGCCTCTTTCACCATCTTCTCGATATCGTCCTTCGAGAGACCACCCGAGGGCTGGATCTTGATCTGCTGCTCCTTGCCGGTACCCTTGTCCTTGGCGTTCACCGAAACGATGCCGTTGGCGTCGATGTCGAAGGCGACTTCGATCTGCGGCACGCCGCGCGGTGCCGCCGGGATTCCCACCAGATCGAACTGCCCCAGCAGCTTGTTGTCGGCGGCCATCTCGCGCTCACCCTGGAAGACGCGGATGGTGACGGCCGACTGGTTGTCGTCGGCGGTCGAGAAGGTCTGCGACTTCTTGGTGGGGATGGTGGTGTTGCGGTCGATCATGCGGGTGAACACCCCGCCCAGCGTTTCGATGCCGAGCGAGAGCGGCGTGACGTCGAGCAGCAGCACGTCTTTCACGTCGCCCTGCAGAACGCCCGCCTGAATGGCCGCGCCCATCGCCACCACTTCATCGGGGTTGACTCCGGTATTGGGCTCCTTGCCGAACAGGTCTTTCACGAACTGGCGCACGCGCGGCATGCGGGTCATGCCGCCCACCAGCACCACTTCGTGAATTTCGCTGGCCTTGACACCGGCTTCGTTCATGGCGTCGATGCAGGGCTTTCTGGTGCGCTCGATCAGTTCCAGCACCAGCTTTTCGAGGTCGGCGCGGCTGATCGATTTCACCAGGTGCTTGGGGCCAGTGGCATCGGCCGTGATGAACGGCAGGTTCACTTCGGTGGTTTGCGACGACGACAGTTCGATCTTGGCCTTTTCGGCGGCTTCCTTCAGCCGTTGCAGGGCAAGCCGGTCGTTGCGCAGGTCGATGCCTTCGGCCTTCTTGAATTCGTCAGCCAGATACTGGACGATGCGGGCATCGAAATCCTCTCCCCCCAGGAAGGTATCGCCCGAGGTTGACTTCACCTCGAACACGCCGTCACCCAGTTCAAGGATCGAGACGTCGAACGTGCCGCCGCCAAGGTCGTAAACCGCAATGGTCTTGGCGTTGGCGTTCTTGTCGAGCCCGTAGGCGAGGGCGGCGGCCGTCGGTTCGTTGATGATGCGCAGCACTTCAAGGCCGGCGATCTTGCCGGCATCCTTGGTGGCCTGGCGCTGGGCATCGTTGAAGTAGGCGGGCACGGTGATCACCGCCTGGGTCACCGTTTCACCCAGATAGGATTCCGCCGTTTCCTTCATCTTCTGCAGAATGAAGGCGGAAATCTGCGATGGCGAATAATCCTTGCCGCCAGCTTCCACCCAGGCGTCGCCGTTGGCGCCGTTGATGATCTTGTAGGGAACAAGGCCCTTGTCTTTCTGGGTCATCGGATCGTCGAAACGACGGCCGATCAGCCGTTTCACCGCGAAAACGGTGTTTTCCGGGTTGGTGACCGCCTGGCGCTTGGCCGGCTGGCCGACCAGACGCTCGCCATCCTTGGTGAAGGCAACCTGCGACGGGGTGGTGCGTGCCCCTTCCGCATTTTCGATCACCTTGGGAGTCGTCCCTTCCATCACCGATACACAACTGTTGGTGGTGCCGAGATCGATACCAATAACCTTCGCCATAACCTCTGCGCTTTCCGTCCTCGTTATGCGGACCCGGTTCACAGGCGTCCGCCATTGCATGAAACGGCCCCCTTGGTGGCAGCCGTGTGACATGCGGCGGATATAGGCGGGGAATCGGGTTCATCAATGGTTTGATTGCAGTTGATGAAACGAACACCTATCCCCAATTTGCAGACGAACAGCTGAAAAGGGATGATAGATGCACCGTTTTCCTTTCCCGCAGATCGCCGTGGCGGCGCTGGCCGCCACCCTTGCCAGTGCCGGGTGGGCGGCCCCGGTGGTCAGCGATGCCAGCATTCGCCTGCCCGCTGTCGCCGGACGTCCGGCCGCCGGCTTCCTGATGGTGACATCCGACAAGGCCGATGCCCTGACCGGCGTTTCAACCCCCAAGGCCGGGCGGGTTGAAATGCACAGCGTAACCGCTGAAAACGGAGTCATGCGCATGCGCGCGCAAACCAGCTTGGCAGTGCCGGCGGGCGGGATGCTGCACATGGGGCCGGGCGGCAATCACCTGATGCTGTTCGATCTGGCGTCTGACGTGAAAGCAGGAGACACGGTTCCACTGAACCTGACCTTCCAGTCGGGGGCGACGGTGACGGCCAACGCCCGGGTTTCGGCCCCCGGCGCGATGCCGGCCAGCCACGGTGACCACAAGCACTGAAACCAAATCATCGGCCCGGCATGACAGGGGATGAGGGAAGGCCGCTGACGATGGCCGAGCGGGCGATGCTGGCCGATTTGTTCGGCGAAGCGCTCGCCCTCGACACCATCATGATTCACTGCTGCAAGTGGTGGATATGGCAACCGCTGTCAGTGACGATGGCCCCGGATGGCCATGTCTGGTATCACCCTGAGGGCGGGCTCTATTGTGCGGATTTCACCGAGGCGCCGATTGCCGTGCAGGCGCACTTCATCCACGAAATGGTGCATGTCTGGCAGCACCAGCAGGGGGTGAACCTGTTGCTGAAGCGCCTGCCCTTTGCCCGCTACCGCTACCTGCCGCTGAAGCCGGGCAAGCCTTTCCACCGCTATGGCATCGAACAGCAGGCCGAGATCGTCCGCGACTACTGGTTGCTGCGGCGCGGGGTGAGGCTGGAAGGCCGGCCACCCCTTGCCACGTATGCCGGGCTGATCCCATTTGTGAAAAATCCGTCAACAGACCGTTGTGTTGCATAATTACAACACCATATTGCCACCGTAACGGAAACGGGGTTTTGCATGAACATCGAGAAATTCACCGATCGCGCCAAGGGCTTTCTGCAGGCTGCCCAGACGATTGCCATGCGCGAAAGCCATCAGCGTGTCACCAGCGGCCATTTGCTGAAAGCCCTGCTCGACGATGACGAGGGCATGGCGGCCGGCCTCATCAAGGCAGCCGGCGGGGAACCCGCGCGCGCGCAATCGGCCATCAACATGGCGGTGGGCAAGCTGCCGAAGGTGACGGGTGCCGGCCAGATGCAGTGGGATAGCGATGTTGCGCGCATCCTTGATTCGGCCGAGCAACTGGCCACCAAGGCCGGTGACAGCTTCGTTACCGTCGAGCGTCTGCTGACGGCTCTGGCACTGGCTTCGGGAACCGAAGCCGGCGACGCCCTGAAGCAGGCCGGGGTTACCCCCCAGAAGCTGAACGAGGCGATCGAAAAGCTGCGCAAGGGGCGCACTGCCGATTCAGCGTCTGCCGAAGACAGCTATGACGCCCTGAAGAAATACAGCCGTGACCTGACGGAAGCCGCACACGCCGGCAAGCTCGATCCGGTGATCGGCCGCGATGAAGAGATCCGCCGCACCATCCAGGTGCTGGCCAGGCGCACCAAGAACAATCCTGTCCTGATCGGCGAGCCGGGTGTTGGCAAGACGGCAATCGCCGAAGGGCTTGCCTTGCGCATCGCCAATGGCGACGTGCCCGACAATCTGAAGGAAAAGAAGCTGTTTGCGCTGGACATGGGGGCGCTGATTGCCGGAGCCAAATACCGCGGCGAGTTCGAAGAACGCCTGAAAGCGGTGATCGACGAGGTGAAGGCTGCCGAAGGGCAGATCATCCTGTTCATCGACGAGATGCACACGCTGGTGGGGGCGGGCAAATCGGAAGGGGCGATGGATGCCTCGAACCTGCTGAAGCCGGCGCTGTCGCGCGGCGAAATGCATGTGATCGGCGCCACTACGCTCGATGAATATCGCAAGCACGTCGAAAAAGACGCCGCCCTTGAACGGCGGTTTCAGCCGGTGTTCGTTGATGAACCCAATGTCGAGGATACGATTTCGATCCTGCGCGGGCTGAAGGAAAAATACGAACTTCACCATGGCGTGCGCATCACCGACAGCGCGCTGGTGGCGGCCGCCACCTTGTCCAACCGCTATATCGCTGACCGCTTTCTGCCCGACAAGGCGATCGACCTGATGGACGAGGCTGCGTCGCGGCTGCGCATGGAAGTGGAATCAAAGCCCGAGGAGATCGAGGCGCTTGACCGTCGCATCGTGCAGATGAAGATCGAACGCGAGGCGCTGAAGAAGGAAACCGATGCGGCCTCGCGCGACAGGCTGACGGCGCTAGAGGCGGATTTGGCCGAACTGGAGGGGGAATCGGCAGACCTGACGACGCGTTGGGCTGCGGAAAAGGAAAAGCTGGCTGGCGCGACGCGCGTCAAGGAAGCACTCGATCAGGCGCGTCTGGAAGTCGAGCAGGCGCAGCGGCGTGGCGATTTCGCCAGGGCCGGCGAACTGACCTACAGCGTCATTCCCGACCTCGAGCGGCGGTTGGCCGAGGCCGAGCAGGCCAATGCCTCGGCCATGGTGCGGGAAGAAGTAACCGAGGATGACATTGCCGCTGTCGTCTCGCGGTGGACGGGGGTGCCGGTTGCCCGCATGATGGAAGGCGAGCGCGAAAAGCTCCTCAATATGGAAGCCGCGCTTGGCAAGCGCGTCATCGGCCAGACCGAAGCCGTCGAAGTTGTCTCGAAGGCGGTCAGGCGGGCGCGCGCCGGGCTGAAGGACCCCGGCCGGCCGCTGGGCAGTTTTCTGTTCCTCGGGCCAACGGGCGTCGGCAAGACCGAGCTGACCAAGGCACTTGCCGATTTCCTGTTCGATTCGTCCGATGCGATGGTCAGGATCGACATGTCGGAATATATGGAAAAGCATTCGGTCGCCCGGCTGATCGGCGCCCCGCCGGGCTATGTCGGCTATGACGAAGGCGGGGCATTGACCGAGGCGGTGCGCCGCCGCCCCTATCAGGTGGTGCTGTTCGACGAGGTGGAAAAAGCCCATAATGACGTGTTCAACGTGCTGTTGCAGGTGCTGGACGATGGCCGGCTGACCGATGGTCAGGGCCGCACCGTTGATTTTTCCAATACCCTCATCATCCTCACCTCAAACCTTGGCAGCCAGTATATCGCCGCCCTTCCCGATGGCGCCGATGTCAGTCAGGCCGAACCGCAGGTGATGGAGGTGGTGCGCGGTCATTTCCGGCCCGAGTTCCTGAACCGGCTTGATGACATCATCCTGTTCCATCGCCTTGCCCCTGACCATATGGGCGCGATCGTCGATATTCAGGTGGCGCATGTCGACAAGCTGCTGGCCGACCGCAAGATCCGCCTGGAGCTGAGCGAGGGCGCCCGCCACTGGCTGGCGCGCGTCGGCTATGATCCGGTCTATGGCGCACGGCCGCTGAAGCGGGCGGTGCAGCGCTATCTTGTCGACCCGCTGGCCGACAAGGTGCTGGCGGGCGAAGTGCCCGATGGCAGCCGGGTTGTCGTGGAAGATGGCGACGGTGAACTGCTGCTGCGGGTGGCGTGACAGATGCTGGCTGCCGGCGGGGCTTGTGTGCGGCGCTGGTGTCGCTAACAGGGGGCCATGATGCAACAGGCCTCGCCGATCGCTATCTGGGACGGCACCAGCGTTCCCGACCTCATGGTGCTGGAACAGCTTGACCGCGATCTGTTTCGCAACCGGCTGAACCAGCCCAACCCCAACAACAGCCTGTTTGGCGGGCAGGTGCTGTCGCAGGCGCTGTCGGCGGCCACCGCCACCGTTGGCGGGGTCGCGGGGCCGGAGCGCTTCGTGCATTCGCTGCATGGCTATTTCGTGCGCGCCGGGCAGGTCGACCGGCCGGTCGTCTATCAGGTTGACCGCACCCGCGATGGCGGGCGCTTTTCGACGCGGCGGGTGGTCGCCCTGCAGAATGGCGAGGCCATTTTGCATATGGAGTGCGGGTTTCATGCCCCCGAAGCGGGTTTTGAACACGCAGCTACCCTGCCCGACGATGTACCGCAGCCCGGGCAGCTGCGCGGCCTTTCCGAACTGGCAGCCGACCCAGACCTGCCCCTGCCGCCCTGGGTGCGCACGCATTGGGCTGCGGTTTCGACCGCGGTTGAGTTCCGCCCAGTCGACCCCGGGCATTATCTGCGGGATAAAGGCCCGGTGCCCCACCGCCGGCTGTGGATGCGGCTGGCCAGCGGCGCCGGAAGCGACCGCGCCGCCCAGAATGCGCTGCTGTGCTATTTGTCGGACTATTCGCTGGCCGCGACCGCGGCACTTCCGCATATCGATGCACTGCCCGGCCCGGAACTGTTCATGGTGAGCCTTGACCACGCCATCTGGTTTCACCGGCCAGTGGATGTGTCGCAGTGGCTGCTGTTCGATTGCGACAGCCCCTCGGCCCATGGCGGGCGCGGGCTGGGCCGGGGCCTGATCTATGCCGCCGATGGCACGCTGGTGGCGAGCGTTGCCCAGGAAGGGTTGATGCGCCGGCGCCGCTGATCCTGGAAACCTTGCCCTTGCACACCCGGGGGATACTGTTACGCTGCTGCCATGTGCCGGAGGAGAGCCGGCACGACCGGCAGGGGAACTGTTTGATGGCCATTCAGGATCGGGGAGGGGCGGCCGTATCGCCCTGGGCATTGCGCATGCTTTCGGTGCTGCGCTTTGTGGTCGGGCTTTTGTTTCTTGGCCACGGGCTGGTCAAACTGTTCGGATTTCCCGCCGATGCACCACCCGGACAGGTGCCGCTGTTTTCGCTCTATGGGCTGGCCGGCGCGCTGGAGCTGGGCGGTGGCGCACTGGTTGCCCTTGGCCTGTTCACCCGTCCGGTTGCTTTCCTGCTCTCGGGAGAGATGGCGGTGGCCTATTTCATGGCCCACGCGCCGCAAAGCCTGTTCCCCATCATCAACGGTGGCGAACTGGCGATCATCTACTGCTTTGCCTTCCTGTATCTGGCCGTGGCGGGTGGCGGCTCGTGGAGCCTTGACGCCCGGCGCTGACCAGACCTGAAACCGCGCGCGCACTTTACGCTCTTTCCTACAATGAACCAATATGGTTCATTATGGCCCATGAAAACAGCAGCAAGCGGGCTGAAGCCGGCAGCCCCGAAACGAACCGGCAGTTCCCGTCGCAAGCCTGTGCGGCTGCGACCGGCCTGGCCCGACCATGGGTGGCCACCAGCACGCGGGGGCTTGCCCCCGAAACCTGCCAGCAGTTGCTGGCGGCGCTGTTGTCGTCGCGCAGCTTCGATGAGGCGTGCATGGCGGCCGGAGTATCGCGCGGGGAGGCGCTGCTGGCGCGGGTGCGTGACCCGGCGTTTGCCCGTCTGTGGGACGAAACGGTGGAGGTTCGGCTGTCGGAGGTGACGGCGCGTCTTACCGATCTGGCGATTGGCGGCCTGCAGCGCGGCCTGGAGCCGGGCGAGGACGCGCGGGCAGCCATTGCCCTTGGCCAGTGGCTGGTGGAGGGGCGCCGGACGGCCGTGAAAAAGCGTGCGACCACTGAGAAGGCGGGTGCTGCGCGCGGCGAGGCCGACACGGACAGCCCGACGGATGCCGGGACTGCGGATCAACCTGAAGATACAGCGCGCCAGATCGAGGAACTGTTTGCCATCATCGAGCAGCGGATCCACGCCGCGGAAGCCCTGCAGGCCGCTGCGGGAAACTAGGGTGTTGCGGGCCAGCCCGGGCGGGCCGTTCCCGGGCTGGTGCGGCCGGTATCGAAATGGCGATACTGTGCTGACCCACTGTGCCGACGAAGCGTTAATGAATATGGAAAACGCCATCGACGGCGCGCCATTCGGTCGGGCCGATCAGGGCGCGGTGGGCGATGCGCACGCTGTGGACGGTGGCCTCGATCTCGCGGCGCCAATAGTCGAGAAAGCGCGTCAGTTCCGGGAAGGTGGGGGCAAGATCGTGGCACTGCCACACGAACAGTTGCAGCAGAACCGGGTGATCCGGCCGGTAATAGCTGATCTCGGCCGTCAGCAGGCCATATCCGGCCAGTTGCCGCGCGAACGCTTCGTCAACCTTGGGCATGCCATCCTCCCCGCCTGGCCACGCTGACTCACCGCTTTGCACTGCCATGATCAGGCACCGGGGATGAAAATGCAAGGTGCTGAGAATATGTCACAATCTGGCATCACTCTGTAGGGCTGAGTGCCAGATTGCAGAGCCGGGCGGCGGCTGCCGTGACCCTATGCCAGGCAGGGGTCTGGACAAGGGCATCCCGACAGGTTTCTATGCGCGCCATGATCCGTTGCGGAGAATGCCCTTGTCACGTTTATCCTTTCTGCTTGGCGCCACCGTTCTGATGGCCGCCGCCCTTCCCGCTGTCGCCCAGCCGCGGCCCGCCGCGGCGGCTGCTGATGCCAGCCTGGCCGCCAACCCGTTGATCGGGGTGTGGAACACCCCTGATGGCGTTCCACCCTATGACAGGATCAGGCCCGAACATTACGAACCGGCGGTTGACGAGGGCATTCGTCAGGCGCTGCAGCAGGTGCGGATGCTTGGCATGCAACGCTCGATGCCGACCTTCGAGAACACCATCGAGGCACTGGAACAAAGCGGCGAGCTGCTCACCCGCACCCTCAATACCTTTTACAACCTGACGGGAAGCGACGGGACTCCGGGCATCCAGAAAGCCGAGGCGGCGATTGCCCCCAAGCTCGCCCGCTTCCAGAGCCAGCTCTATCAGGATCAGGCGCTGTTCCGGCGGATCGATACCCTGTTCAAGCAGCGCGACAGCCTGCCGCTCGAGCCGGAGCAGAAGCGTCTGCTGGAGGTGACCCACCAGAATTTCGTGCGTGCCGGTGCCGCCCTTCCCGAGGCCGGCCGGAAGCGGCTGGCGGCCATTGACGAGGAAATGGCCGGGCTTTCCGTGACCTTTTCAACCAATCTGCTGGCCGACCAGAAGGCCGGGGATACGCTGTTGTCGCAGGCCGAGATGGCGGGCATGCCGGCGGATTTCGTGGCGGCAGCGGCCGCCAGGGCGAAAGCGGCGGGTAAGGACGGCCAGTATGTGGTGGGCGCCACCCGTTCCGAGTTCGAGCCGTTCATGACGCTTGCCAGCAATCGTGATGCCCGCGCCAAGGTGTTCAAGGCGTTCGATGAGCGGGGTGCCCGTGGCAACGCCTATGACAATCGCGCCATCATCACCAGATTGCTGCGGCTGCGGCTCGAGAAGGCCAATCTGCTGGGCTATAAAAGCTGGGCTGATTATGCGCTTGAACAGTCGATGGCCAAGACTCCGGCGGCTGCCAGCGCACTGATGCAGCAGGTGATCGACGCCGGGCTGGCGCGCGCCACCATCGAGAACCGCGATCTGCTTGAGCTGGCGAAGGCCGACGGCATCACGGAACTGCAACCGTGGGACTGGCGCTATTATGCCGAAAAGCTGCGTACCCAGCGCTATGCCTTCGATGAAAACCAGCTGAAACAGTATCTGCGGCTGGAAAACATCCGCGATGGCCTGTGGTACACCAACCAGCGGCTTTATGGTGTCACCATGAAAGAGCGCACCGACATTCCGGTGTGGGTGGCGGGCGTCAAGACCTATGACGTCTTCGACGCCGACGGCAAGCGACTGGGGCTGTTCTATGGCGACTGGTTCGCCCGCCCCACCAAGCAGCCGGGCGCCTGGATGAACGAGATCCGTTCACAAGATGGCATGCGTCACCTGACGCCGCAGGTGGTGAACAACACCAATTACACCCCGCCGGCCGCCGGACAGCCGGCGCTGCTGTCGTTCGACGACGCCGAGACCATGTTCCACGAGTTCGGCCACGCCACCCACGGGCTGTTCTCGAACACCCGTTACCCGACGCTGGCCGGCACCAATGTCTATCGCGACTTTGTGGAATTCCCCAGCCAGTTCTACGAGCATTGGCTGTCGTCGCGTGAGGTGCTGTCGCAATATGCCCGTAATGCCAGCGGCGAGGCGATGCCGCCGCAGCTCTTGGATTCGCTGCTGGCGGCGCGCAACTTCAACCAGGGGTATCTGACGGTGCAGCAACTGTCATCGGCGATCGTCGACATGGACCTGCACCGCATGGAGTCGATCCCCGCCGATTTTGATCCGATAGCGTTCGAGAAGGCGACGCTGGCGAAGTATAAGGTTCCGAACGCCATCGGCATGCGCCACCGGCTCGGCCACTTCACGCACCTGTTCTCGGGCGGTTATGCGGCGGGATATTACGCCTATACCTGGACCGAGGTGCTGGAAGCCGACGCCTTTGCCAAATTCGAGGAATCGGGCGACATCTGGAACCGCGATCTGGCGCAGAGCTACCGCGACAATATCCTGAGCCGCGGCAACAGCCGCGACCCGGCGATAAGCTATGAAGCGTTCCGCGGGCGGGCGCCATCGCCTGACGCCCTGCTGAAACAGCGCGGGCTGAAATAGCGGCGCAGCCGCACTTCCGCGCAGCCACACTGCCGCGCAACGGCCGCCAGAAATCTGCCGCTCAGCGCTGGCCGCCGGCGATCTGCCACGCCCGCTCGGCCAGCGGTTCGACGGTCGCCGCCATCGCCTGTGCATGGGCGCTGGCGGCGTTGCCGCGCGCCACCCGGCCGCGAATGCCATGCACGATGGCCGCCAGCCGGAACATGTTGAAAGCGATGAGGAAATCGAGGTGCGGCAGCAGGGTCTGCGGATCGCGCCCGGTGCGGCGGCAATAGGCTTCGGCATAGGCACGCTCTGCGGGAATACCAAGCACATCGAGGTCAACGCCACCCAGCCCGCTGACCCCCACCTCGGGCATGCGGTACATCATCAGGTGATAGGCAAAATCGCCGAGCGGGTGGCCAAGGGTGGACAGTTCCCAGTCGAGCACGGCGATCACTTCCGGCTGATCGGGCGCGAAGATCATGTTGTCACAGCGGAAGTCGCCATGCACGATGGCGGTCTCGTCGCCGGGCGGCACATGGTTGGGAAGCCAGTCGACCAGACGATCCATCGCCGCGACCCGTCCGGCCGCCTCGTCCTCGAGATACTGTTTCGACCAGCGGCTGATCTGGCGCATGAAGTAATTGCCGGGCCGGCCATAGTCGCCAAGGCCGATGGCCGAGGGATCGAGGCTGTGCAGCCGGGCGATGGTGGCGTTCATGGCATCAAAGCAGGCGGCACGTTCGCGCTTCGACAGCTCGGGGAGTGCGGCCTCCCAGAAGATGCGCCCCGTGACATGCTCCATCACGTAAAAGGCGGTGCCGATGATCGCCGGGTCGGTTTCCAGCCCGAACGGCCGCGGCACCGGGAAGCCGGTGGCATGCAGGGCGGCGATCACCCGGTATTCGCGGTCGATGGCGTGGGCCGAGGCCAGCAGCACCCCCGGGGGCTTGCGCCGCAGCACATAGGTACGGCCCGGTGTTGCCAGCTTGTAGGTGGGGTTCGATTGTCCGCCCTTGAACTGCTCGACGGAGAGCGGGCCGCCAAAGCCCGGCACATGGTGCGCCATCCACTTTGCCAGCGCCGCCTCGTTGAAGGCCGCGCCTTCGCGCACTGGCCCGGAACCGGAAAATCGCTGCTGCCGTTCGCTCATCACCCCCTCCATCCGTATCGGTCGGCCTGTCGGGCCGGTCAGCCTGCCGATTCGCGCGCCACTTCGCGCCAGCCGATATCGTGCCGCCAGAACCCGTCGGCATAGGTGATATGGCCGATGGCAGCATAACAGTGCGCCACGGCCGAACCCACCGTGTCGCCACGGGCCGTCACGGCCAGCACCCGCCCGCCCGCAGCTACCAGCCGCCCGTCGCCGTCAAGCGTGGTTCCGGCCTGAAAAACGGTGGCGCCGGCCTGCTCGGCCGCATCCAGCCCGCTGATCCGCCCGCCTTTTGCCGGGGTGCCGGGGTAGCCGCGGGCTGCCACCACCACGGTGGCGGCCGCGCCTGATTTCCACGACACCTCTGCCTCGTGCAGTCGCCCGCTGGCAGCTGCCAGCAGCAGGTCGCCAAGGTCAGTGTCCAGCAATTGCATCAGCACCTGGCATTCCGGGTCGCCGAAGCGGACATTATATTCAATCAGTTGCGGCCCCGACGCGGTGAGCATCAGCCCGGTGAACAGCACGCCGACGAACGGCGTGCCGCGCTGGCGCATGGTTGCAAGCGTCGGCATGACGATGGCGGCCATGGTTTGGGCCTGCAGGGCCGGTGTGAATACCGATGCCGGGGCATAGGCGCCCATGCCGCCGGTGTTGGGCCCGGTGTCGCCATCGCCCACCCGCTTGTGATCCTGCGCTGCCAGCAGCGGCAGCGCCGTCACACCGTCTGACAGCACGAAAAAGCTGACTTCCTCGCCGCTCAGGCATTCCTCGATCACCACTTCGGCACCCGGTGCTGCAAACAGGTCGCGCAGCGCCGCTTCGGCCTCGGCATGGGTGGCGGCCACCGTCACCCCCTTGCCGGCCGCCAGCCCGTCGGCCTTCACCACCACGGGAAGAGTGTGGCGGGCGGCATGGGCCAGCGCCGGTTCCAGAGCGGCAAAGCGCTGGTAGCTGGCCGTCGGCACCCCGGCCTCGTCGCACAACTGCTTGGTAAAGCCTTTCGAGGCTTCGAGCCGTGCCGCCGCAGCCGATGGCCCGAACACGGCGATACCGGCCGCGCGCACGGCATCGGCCACCCCGGCGGCCAGCGGCGCTTCCGGCCCCACCACCACCAGCCCGACGCCGTTGCTACGGGCAAAGTCGGCCACTGCCGCGCCGTTCAGGATATCGAGGCTGACACAGGTGGCAATGCCGGCCATGCCGGGGTTGCCTGGGGCTGCAAACAGCCGTTCGCAGCGGCGCGAGGCCGCCAGTTTCAGGGCCAGCGCATGTTCGCGGCCGCCGCTGCCCAGCAGCAGAATGGGAAATCGCTCGTGCATAGACCGCATGCCCTACCGTTTGCCGGCGTCTTGCGCTATCCCCTGCGCGATGGAGCGCAACGTCCCGGAATACAGTGTCTCGGAACTGGCGGGCAGCGTGCGCCGTACGCTGGAAGGGGCGTTCGGGCTGGTGCGGGTGCGCGGCGAGATTTCCGGTTTCAAGGCCTATGCCTCGGGCCATGGCTATTTCGACCTGAAAGACGCCGATGCGGTGATCGCCGGGGTGATGTGGAAGGGCAATCTGGCGCGCCTGGCCTTCCGGCCCGAGAACGGGCTTGAGGTTGTGGCGACCGGCAAGCTCTCGGCCTACCCCAAAAGCTCGAAATATCAGCTGATCGTCGAGCGCATGGAGATGGCCGGGATCGGCGCCATCCTGAAACAGATCGAGGAGCGCCGCCAGCGGCTGGAGGCCGAGGGGCTGTTCAACCGTTCCGCCAAGCCGTCCTGCCCCTATCTTCCCCGCCATATCGGAGTCATCACTTCGCCGCAGGGGGCGGTGATCCGCGATATTCTCCACCGGCTCGCCGATCGTTTCCCCCGCCGGGTCACCTTGTGGCCGGTGCCGGTGCAGGGCGACGATGCGGCCCAGCGCATCACCGCCGCCATCATCGGCTTCAATGCCCTTGCCGGAAGCCAGCGCCCTGACCTGCTGATCGTGGCGCGCGGCGGCGGCTCGGTGGAAGACCTGATGGCCTTCAACGACGAGGCGCTGGTGCGCGCCGCGGCCGCCAGCGCCATTCCGCTGATTTCGGCAGTGGGCCATGAAACCGATACCACCCTCATAGATTTCGCTTCGGCAAAGCGTGCCCCCACTCCATCCGCCGCTGCGGAACTGGCGGTTCCGGTGCGTGCCGAACTGGTGGAGACACTGGCCGACCTCGGGCTGCGCGCCCGCCGCGCCGAGCGGCGCCAGCGCAGCCGGCTGGCCGAGCGGCTGGAGGCGCTGGCCGCCCGACTGCCGCGCGCCAATACCCTTGCCGCCATCTGGCGCCAGCGGCTCGACGACGCCGGAGAGCGCCTGCCGCGCGCCCTTGCGGGGCGGTTGCGGCTCGATCGTCAGCGGCTGGCGGGCGTGCGGCTGCCCGCCGTCACGGCCCTGTTCGGCCCCTATCGCCAGCAACTGGTGACCGTGGCCGGTCGCCTGCACCCGCGGCTGTTGCAGCAGATGCTGCGGCGGGACCGCGCCTTGCTGGAACAGCCACGCCACACCCCCAGCCCGGCGCTGTTGCGGGCGCGCCTGATGGCGGCGCGCGCCGCGCTCGACTCCGGGTTCCGGCTGGTGGAAAGCCTGTCGCCGCAGGCGGTAATGGCGCGCGGCTTCGTTCTGGTGACGTTGCCCGATGGTCAGATCGCCCGCCACCGCGACCAGGCACAGGCCGCCGGGCACTTCCGCTTGCGCTTCCACGATGGCGAGCTGGCCGCCCGCAGTGAGGGCGCTGCGCCGGTCAGGGGCGGGCGCAAGCCGGGGCCGGCGGTTCCGCCAGTGGCGCCGGTGCAGGGAAATCTGCTATGAGGGCCGCCATGCTCAATCTTTCAGGCGGGCGCGCTGCCCGAATCCGTTATCTGTCCGGTACCTACAAGCTGCTTGCCGACGGCGACCATGTGGTCTGCGCCGTAACCGGCACCCGCATTCCGCTGCCGCAACTGCGCTACTGGAGCCACGAACTGCAGGAAGCCTATGTGAACGCCGAAGCCGCGGCCCAACGCTATGCCGAGGCCAGGGCCAAGGGCCTGTTATAGCTGCCGCCTTGCAGAAATTGCCTGACAAACTGTCACAGCGCAACGAATCGCCTGTCAGCACTGGCTTTCTGCTCTATAGAGCATAGCCTGCCGGCCGCCGGCCCCCCGCATCTCACCAGCAAGGACTTTTCATCATGCCTGCCTACCGTTCCCGCACCAGCACCCATGGCCGCAACATGGCGGGGGCGCGTGGCCTGTGGCGGGCCACCGGGATGACCGATGCCGATTTCGGCAAGCCGATCATCGCCGTCGCCAACAGCTTCACCCAGTTCGTTCCCGGCCATGTTCATCTGAAGGATCTGGGGCAACTGGTGGCGCGCGAGATCGAGAAGGCGGGCGGCATCGCCAAGGAATTCAACACCATCGCCGTCGATGACGGCATCGCCATGGGCCATGACGGCATGCTCTATTCGCTGCCCAGCCGCGAACTGATCGCCGACTGCATCGAATATATGGTGAATGCCCACTGCGCCGATGCGCTGGTGTGCATCTCGAATTGCGACAAGATCACGCCGGGGATGCTGATGGCGGCGATGCGGCTCAATATCCCCGCCATCTTCGTGTCGGGCGGGCCGATGGAGGCCGGCAAGGTCAATCTGCAGGGCAAGGCGGTGTCGCTCGACCTTGTTGATGCCATCGTTGCCGCCGCCGACGACGCCTTCACCGACGCCGAGGTGACGGCGATCGAGCAATCGGCCTGCCCCACCTGCGGGTCGTGCTCGGGCATGTTCACGGCCAATTCGATGAACTGCCTGACCGAGGCGCTGGGGCTCGCGCTTCCCGGCAACGGCACAGTGCTTGCCACCCATGCCGATCGGCGCGAACTGTTTCTCGAGGCCGGGCGCACCATCGTTTCCCTGACGCGGCGCTGGTACGAACAGGACGACGCATCGGTGCTGCCGCGCAACATCGCCAGCCGCGCCGCCTTTGAAAATGCCATGAGCATGGACATCGCCATGGGCGGCTCGACCAACACCATCCTTCACCTGCTGGCCGCCGCCCAGGAAGGCGGCATTCCCTTCACCATGGCCGATATCGACCATCTGTCGCGCCGCGTGCCTTGCATCTGCAAGGTGGCCCCGGCCAAGGAAGACGTGCACATGGAAGACGTGCATCGCGCCGGCGGCATCATGGCGGTGCTGGGCGAACTGGCGCGCGGCGGCCTCATCGACACCAGCCTGCCCACCGTGCACGCCGCCACCATGGGCGAAGCGATCGCGCACTGGGATATCGGCCAGACCTCAGATCCGGCGGTGCAGCAATTCTATCGCGCCGCCCCCGGCGGGGTGCGCACCACCGAGGCATTCAGCCAGACGAAGCGCTGGAAGGAACTCGATCTCGACCGCAAGTCAGGCGCCATCCGCGCGGTGGCAACGCCGTTTTCCGCCGATGGCGGGCTGGCGGTGCTGTTCGGCAATCTGGCGCCCGAGGGCTGCATCGTGAAGACGGCGGGAGTCGACGACTCGATCCTCACCTTCCGGGGCAGGGCACGGGTCTATGAAAGCCAGGATGCCGCCGTTGCGGGGATTCTCGGCCACGAAGTGGTGGAAGGCGATGTGGTGGTCATCCGCTATGAGGGGCCCAAGGGCGGGCCGGGGATGCAGGAGATGCTCTACCCGACGTCATACCTGAAATCGAAGGGGCTGGGCAAAGCCTGCGCCCTGATCACCGACGGGCGCTTTTCCGGTGGCACCTCGGGCCTGTCGATCGGTCATGTCTCGCCGGAAGCCGAAGAGGGCGGGCTGATCGCACTGGTTGAAACCGGCGACCCGATCCTCATCGACATTCCCAACCGGCACATCGCCTTGCTGGTCGATGATGCCGAGATCGCCGCCCGCCACGAGGCAATGGTGGCGCGAGGCGAGAAGGCGTGGAAGCCCGTGGGGCGCAAGCGCCATGTCTCGCAGGCGCTGCGGGCCTATGCGGCGCTTACCACCAATGCCGCGCGTGGCGCGGTGCGCGATGTCAGCCAGGTGGAACGTCACCCCGCCGACGACTGACGCACGGCGGGGATGCGGCATGGCGCACCTTCCGGGGGCGGCCGTCCGGAACGGTTGTCTCAGCCGTGGTCGTGGTCGTCAGGGTCGAGGCGGGGCGGAGCCTTGTCTTCGAGATCGCGGGCGACACGGGGATTGCGCAGCAGGGCGTCGATGCGCGCGGCCTCGTCAAAGCTCTCGTCGATGCGGAAATGCAGCTCGGCCGCATATTTGGTGTTCACCCGCCGTGCCATTTCGCCTTTCAGGCGGCGCACATGGCCGTTCAGCGCCTTCAGCACCGCCTGTTCGTCTTCGGCGGTGCCGCCCACCGGCATGATATAGGCCGTGGCATGGCGCAGGTCGGGCGACACCCGCACCTCCGATACCGAGAGGATGCGGCCGTCGAGTACCGGGTCGTTCAGTTCGCCGCGTGCCAGAATGTCGGCGAGCACATGGCGCATGGTCTCGCCCACTTTCAGAGTGCGCACCGAGGGGCCGGCGCCCGGTTTCGAACCGCCTTTCCTCACAGCTCGCGCAGGCGCTCTTCCAGTTCGAAGGTTTCGATCACGTCGCCCTTCTGGATGTCCTGGAAGTTGTCGAGGCCGATGCCGCACTCATAGCCCTTCTCGACCTGGGTGACATCGTCCTTGAAGCGCCGCAGCGACGAGATTGAGCCATTGTAGACGATGACGTCGTCGCGCAGCACCCGTGCCTTGAGGTTGCGGCGAATGAAGCCTTCGGCCACGATGCAGCCGGCGGCCTTGCCGAACTTGCCGGCCTGGAACACCTCGCGGACTTCGGCGCGGCCCACCACATTCTCGAAATATTCCGGGCCGAGCTTGCCGGCCATCCCCGCCTTCACTTCATCGATCAGGTCGTAGATGATGTCGTAATATTTCAGAGGCACGCCGGCCTGGTTGGCGGCCTCGCGCGCCTTGGCGTTGGCGCGCACGTTGAAGCCGATGATCAGTGCGCCCGAGGCGCGGGCCAGCGTCACATCCGATTCGGTGATGGCGCCGACGCCCGAGTGCAGCACCCGCACGCGGATCTCGTCGGTCGACAGCTTGTTGAGCGCCGAGACGATCGCCTCGGTCGAGCCGTGGACGTCGGCCTTCACCACCACCGGGAACTCGACGGCCTTCTTTTCGGCAAGCCCGGCGAACATCGATTCGAGGCTGGCAGGCGCTGCCGTGGTGCGCTTGGTGAGAGCCACCTGCTGGCGATAGCTGGCGATCTCGCGGGCGCGCGCCTCGTTCTCGACCACCGACAAAAGATCGCCGGCCTGCGGAACCCCCGAAAGCCCCAGTACTTCGACCGGAGTCGAGGGCGGCGCTTCCTTCACGGTCTGTCCCTTGTCGTTGATGAGGGCGCGCACCTTGCCCGATTCCGTGCCGACGACGAAGATGTCGCCAGTGCGCAGGGTGCCGCGCCGGACCAGCACGGTGGCCAGCGGGCCACGGCCCTTGTCGAGCTTGGCTTCCACCACCGTCGCTTCGGCCATACGGTCGGGGTTGGCCTTCAGTTCAAGCATTTCCGCCTGCAGCAGGATCTTGTCGGTCAGCTCGTCGAGGCCGGTCTTCTTCAGCGCCGAAATCTCGACATCCTGGACGTCGCCGCCCATTTCCTCGACCTGCACATCGTGCTGCAACAGCTCGGTGCGAACGCGGTTGGCGTCAGCTGCGGGCTTGTCCATCTTGTTGATGGCAACGATCATCGGCACGCCGGCAGCCTTCACATGGTTGATGGCCTCGATGGTCTGCGGCTTGATGCCATCGTCGCCGGCCACCACCAGCACCACGATGTCGGTGGCGTTGGCGCCGCGCGCCCGCATTTCCGTGAAGGCCTCGTGGCCGGGGGTATCAAGGAAGCTGAGCTTCTCGCCGTTCTTCAGCTTCACCTGATAGGCACCGATGTGTTGGGTGATGCCGCCGGCCTCACCGGCGGCAACGCCGGTGCCGCGCAGCGCATCCAGAAGCGAGGTCTTGCCATGATCGACATGGCCCATGATGGTGACGACCGGTGGCCTGGGCTTCAGGTCTTCGGGGCGGTCGGCCTCACCCTCGATGCCCTGTTCGACATCGCTGTCGGAGACCCGCTTGATGGTATGGCCGAAATCCGTCACCAGCAGTTCGGCGGTATCCTGGTCGATGGTGGCGTTGATGGTGGTTGGCATCCCCATCTTGAACAGCGCCTTCACCAGATCGGCCCCGCGCTCGGCCATGCGGTTGGCAAGCTCCTGCACGGTGATGGCTTCAGGCACCTGCACCTCGCGCGGCGTTTTGGCGGCTGCCGCCATCGCGCCACCGCCATGGGCTGCACGCTTGTGCTTTTCATTGGCGCGCCGCATGGCAGCCATCGAGCGTCCGCGCACGCCGTCGTCGCCGCCAAGTGCCCGATTGATGGTGAGCTTGCCCGAGCGCCGTTCGGAGTCGCGGGCGCCGCGTGCCGGCTTGGCGGGCGCTTCCTGGCGGCGCGGCGCGGCGCGTTGCGCGCCAGCCCCGCCGCGTGGGCGGTCATCGGCCTCGGCGGCAGGTGCGGCGGCGGCACGTGCCGCGGCTTCGGCGGCGCGCTGCTCTTCCTCGGCGGCGCGGGCGGCCGCTTCCGCTTCGGCGCGGGCCTTTTCCTCCAGCCGGCGCTTTTCGGCTTCGGCCGCCTCGATGCGCTCGCGCTCTTCGCGGATGCGGGCCTCTTCGGCACGTTGCAGGCGCTCTTCCTCGGCGAGACGCAGCAGCAGCTGCTGGCGCTCACGCGGGGTGAGGCGCGGGTTCTGCAGGGCCTTCTGCACGGCCGTCAGTTCCGGCTTGGCAGCCGGTTTCGGGCGCGGCGGGGCTGAAGGCTTGGCTGGGGCCGGTGTCGCTGCGTCCGGTTCGGTGGGGGCGGAACTGGCGGCGGCAGCTGGTGCTTCGCTCGCGGCCTTTGCCGGGGTTTCAGCGGCTGGTTCGGCCGTGGCGGCAACAGGATCGCCCTGCGGTTCCACTGGCGGTTCCGCCGTAGGCGCAGCAGCACTGGCGACGGGCTCCGCTTGCTCGGCAGATGGTGCCTCGGCCTTGCGCGGTGCAGGCCGCACCGGCTCGCGGTCGATCGGCGTGTCGGTATTGAGCGTGAAGGGCGGCGGCGGCGCCACCGGCATGGCGGGCTTTGCCGGTGCTGAGGCCGGCGCAGGCGTTGCGGCCGGGGCCGAAGGTGCGGCAGGCGTTGCGGCCGGTTCCGCAGCAACGGGCTCGGGCTCGGCAGCGCCGGGCTTGCGCAGCGGGCGCACCCGCTTGGTTTCGACCACCACCTTGTGGGTGCGGCCATGGCTGAAGCTCTGCTTGACCTGGCTCACCTCGGTGGTGCGCTTCACCCCGAGTTGCGGCCTGAGGCCCAGCTTCGGCTTTTCTTCGTCGCTCATTCCCGTCCTTCACCGTTACGCCGGTCAGCCTGCGGGCTGCCGACGCCGCTATCATCATCACCCGGAACTTCATCGCCCGAACTGGCCCGATCGCCCGAATCAAGCCCTTCATAGGCCCGCCAACGCCCGATGTCGGCGGCAATACGGTGGGCACCCTTAGCGTCACTGACACCGAAATGCACCACATTCTCGCGCCCGAGCGCCCGGGACAATGCCGCGCGCCCGACGGGGACCCATAGCACCATTGCCATGTCACCGCCACTGGTGCGCAGCGCCTGATCGAGTTTGCCGGCGCCATCGGTCGCGGCGTCGCCGGCATGCACCAGCAAGTGCAGCCGGCCGGCGCGCGCCCATTCGGCGATCCGGTCAGAGCCCAATATAAGATGGCCGCCGCGATGTTCGAGTCCCAGCCTGTCGAGCGCGCGGCGTTCCAGGGCATCGGCCAGCCGCTGAGCGAGATCGGCCGGAACCGAGACCGGCTGCCGCAGCGACCGTGCCAGCGCCGCTTTCAGGCGGCCGTTGGCGATGGCGGCACAAAGGTGCGCCCGGTCGGGCGTGATCCACGCCCCGCGGCCGGGAAGACGGCTGCCGATGTCGGGCCAGATCACCCCGTCGGGTGCCGCCACCAGGCGGATCAGCCAGCCGCGCGTGCCGTGGCGGCCGGTAAGAACGCATTTGCGTTCCTGACTGGCGTGCGTCTGGTCTTCCCGGGACGGGTCAGCCTGCCGGGCGCCGCGCCCTTCAGGGCCGGCGGCATCAGTCGTTAGCGAACCAGCGGTCTCATCGAGGGGCTCGCGCATCGGCGCCCTCCCGCGTTGCCGGGCCGCCTGCGATCAGGAACCGGGCCATCATGCCGCGCCTTCCTCGGCCGCATTCTCGGCCGCATTGGCTGCCTCAGTGTCGGAGGCGGCGCTTCCGGCAGCAGCCCCCGATTCATCGGCGGCGAACCAGTGCTGGCGAGCGGCCATGATGATGGCGTTGCCCTCGTCGACCGACAGCTTGAAGCTGGCGAGCACCCCTTCGGGAATGTCGCGGCGCTTGTCTTCGCGGCCCACCAGCTCGTCGGTCGACAGGTCGGCGAGATCGTCGAGGGTGCGGATCTTCTTGCGTCCCAGCTGCACCAGCATTTCCTCGGTGAGGCCGGGGATGTCGGCGAGGGCGTCATCAACGCCCAGCGCCCGCCGCTCTTCGCGGTAACCGGCCTCGCGGCGCTCCAGCGCCTCGGTGGCACGGTCCTGCAGTTCGGTGGCGATGCTTTCATCGAGCCCTTCGATCGAGGAAATTTCCTCGAGCTCGACATAGGCCACTTCCTCGAGGCTGGTGAACCCTTCGGCTACCAGCAGCTGCGCCAGCGTTTCGTCGACTTCCAGCTCGCGCTCGAACAGTTGCGAACGGTCGACGAATTCCTTCTGGCGCTTCTCGCTTTCGGCGGCCTCGGTCATGATGTCGATCTGGTGGCCGGTCAGCTGGCCGGCCAGCCGCACGTTCTGGCCGCGGCGGCCAATGGCAAGGCTCAGCTGATCATCGGGGACCACCACCTCGATGCGGCTGTCTTCCTCGTCGATCACCACCTTCGACACCTGTGCCGGTTGCAGCGCGTTCACCACGAAGGTGGCGATATCGGCCGACCAGGGGATGATGTCGATCTTCTCGCCGGCCAGTTCCTGCACCACCGCCTGCACGCGGCTGCCGCGCATCCCCACGCACGCTCCCACCGGGTCGATCGAGCTGTCGTGGCTGAGAACGCCGATCTTGGCGCGGCTTCCGGGATCACGCGAGCAGGCCTTGATCTCGATGACGCCGTCATAGATTTCCGGCACTTCCTGGGCGAACAGCTTTTTCATGAAATCGGGGTGGGCGCGCGACAGGAAGATCTGCGGGCCACGGTTTTCGCGGCGCACCGTGGTGATCAGCGAACGCACCCGGTCGCCGGGGCGCATCACCTCGCGCGGGATCTGCTGATCACGGCGCAGCACACCCTCGGCACGGCCGAGATCGACAACCACATGGCCGAACTCCGCACGCTTCACGACGCCGGTGATGATCTCGCCCTGACGGTCCTTGTATTCCTCGTACTGGCGTTCGCGTTCGGCATCGCGCACCTTGGTGACGATCACCTGCTTGGCAGCCTGGGCGGCGATGCGTCCGAACTCGATCGGTGGCAACGGGTCGATGATGAAGTCGCCGATGGCGGCATCGGGCTGGCGGGCCTGGGCGTCGACAAGGCTGATCTGCTTGAAATAGTCGTCAGTCTCGGCCACCACTTCCAGCACCCGCCACAGGCTGAGTTCGCCCGATTTCGGGTCGATGCGGGCGCGGATGTCGTTTTCGGCGCCATAGCGGGCGCGCGCCGCGCGCTGGATCGATTCCTCCATCGCTTCGATGACGATCATGCGGTCGATCGATTTCTCGCGGGCGACGGCATCGGCGATGGCGATCAGTTCGGCCTTGTTGGCGGCAGTTGCACTCATGTCTGGTCCTCAGTTGGAGAAGCCGCCAGCGGCGTCTTCGGCATCATCGTCGTTCAGATCGTCGGTTTCCAGTTCCTCGTCGGCCCCGTCAGGCCGAAGCGGCCGGGTGGCGGCAATCAGCTCGGGCGTCAGCACCAGTTTCGCCCGGGCGATTCCGGCAAGCGCAAGGCGCATCTCGCCAAGGCCCTCGATGGCGATGCGCACCATGCCATCCTCAAGGCCCAGCAGGTGCCCCTGAAAGCGGCGGCGGTCAGCGCCGTTGACGTTGATCGGCTCTGCCATCTCGATGCGGGCGACATGCCCGGCATAACGGTCATAGTCCTTGGTGCGGGTCAGCGGCCGGTCGATCCCCGGCGACGACACTTCCAGCGTATATTCGTCCGGGATCGGGTCTTCTTCGTCGAGCAGCAGCGACAGCCGACGCGACACCGCCGCACAATCATCGACTTCCACCTGCCCGGTGGCCGGATCCTCGATCATCACCTGCAAGGTCAGCCCCGGCTGCATCAGCAGCGCCACGCGCACGACGTCAAAGCCGGCGGCCGCTACCACCGGCTCGATCAGTGCCTGCAAGCGGGCGATGTCGGCCATAATCCCAATAACTCCTGCCCTCCGAATCGGGGCTGGCGAAAACCCCCTGCAACCCGCCGGCGGGGGCCGGCAGGCTTCGGGAAGGCCAGTGCGTTCGGGAAGCACTGCCGCCTATAAGGCAGCCGCCCGTCGCTTGCAACCGGGATTTGCCACGACGGCAGGGGTGGCTTCCCCTGCCGTCGCCATGTCAGTCAGGCTGACCGCTCAGCCCTTCAGCCTGGCCGCCGTTTGCGTCACCCGCCGGCCCAGATATTGGGCGCCTTCCAGTTCGGTTTCTGAAGGCCGGCGGCTGCCATCGCCACCGGCGATGGTGGAGGCCCCATAGGGAGAGCCGCCCACCACTTCGTCGATCCGCATCTGCCCGGCAAAACTGTAGGGCAGGCCCGAAATGATCATGCCGTGGTGCAACAGCATGGTGATGATCGCCATCAGGGTCGTTTCCTGACCGCCATGCTGGGTGGCGGTCGACACGAACGCCGCACCCACCTTGCCATTGAGGCCGCCCTTCAGCCACAGGCCGCCGGTCTGGTCCCAGAAGGCGGCCATTTGGCTGGGCAGGCGGCCGTAGCGGGTGCCGGCGCCAACGATGATCGCGTCATAGTCGGCCAGTTCGCCAACCGTTGCCAGTTCGGCCGCCTGATCAAGCTTGTAGCCGCTGTTGAGGGCGATATCTTCGGGCACGGTTTCCGCCACCCGGCGGATCGCGGCTTCGCCGCCCGCGTCGCGCACGCCCTGCGCCACGGCCTCGGCCATCGTTTCGATGTGCCCGTAGGTGGAGTGATAGAGAATCAGAACCCTGGTCATGTGGTTGTCCTTTCCGTTGGTTCAATCGTCGGGGGTGTGGTGGGGAAGGCGCCCAAGAGGCCGGTCATTGCGCAACGTCGACCAGCACCAGCTCACTGTCTGCAAGGGCTTCGATGCGGATGGCGGCCTCGTCGCGAATGGCCACGCCGTCGCGGGCCTGTGCCACGGCGCCGTTCACGCGTATCTGACCGCTGGCGGCCACCAGATAGCCGACCCGGCGCTTATCGAAAGCGTAGCTGACGGTTTCACCGGCCTGCACGGTTGCCCCCAGCACCCGCGCCGCAGCCTGAATGGGCAGGGCGCCGCTGGCGATGTCGCTGGCAAGGCCGCTCGCCAGAGTCACGAAGCGGCCGGCGCGATCAGCCCGGGGGAAGGGGCGGCTGCCCCAGGCCGGGGCGGCCCCGGTGCGATCGGGCCTGATCCAGATCTGGAACAGGGTGGTGGGTTCATCCTCGAGATTATATTCGGAATGCACCACCCCGGTTCCTGCCGACATCACCTGCACGTCGCCGGCACCGGTGCGGCCACGATTGCCCATGCTGTCTTCGTGGGTGATGGCGCCCTGGCGAACATAGGTGATGATTTCCATGTCGCGGTGGGGGTGGGGCGGGAAACCCCGGCGCGGGGCGATGGTGTCGTCGTTCCACACCCGAAGCGCCCCCCAGCCCATGCGGTCGGCTCGGTGATAGCCGGCAAAGCTGAAATGGTGGCGGGCATCCAGCCAGCCGTGGTTGGCGGCGCCGATTTCGGCAAAGGGACGAATGTCGATCATAAGTGTATCTCCGCTGCGGGCGCTGGCCCGCTGTACAGCCGCTAGATAGCCAGTGGCGGAGCCGATATAAATGGAACGATCAGAAAAGGATCGTTGCAGAAATGAACATACCTGATTTTGAAGCCTGGGCGTTGTTCGTGGCGGTGGCCGAAGGCGGCAGTTTCGCTGCCGCCGCCCGCGCCAACGGCGTGTCGGTGCCGACGGTATCGCGGGCAGTGGCGCGGCTGGAGGCGCGGCTGGGTGGCACGCTGTTCCATCGTACGTCGCGGCGGCTGTCGCTTTCGGCGCTGGGGCGCGAGGCGCTGGCCGGGGCACAGCAGCTGGTGGCCGATGCCGTGGGGCTGGAGGCGCGACTGGGGGAGGCGCGAAGCGAGCCGGCCGGGCGCATCCGGGTGGCGGCACCGCTGGAGTTCGGACGCGATCATCTGGCGCCGCTGCTTCCGGCCTTTCTCGAACGCCACCCCGGAATCGCCATTGAGCTGATGCTCGACGATGCCCGGGTCGATATCGTGGCTTCGGGCGCCGATCTGGTGCTGCGGATCGGGCACCTTGCCGATTCGAGCCTGATTGCCCGGCGACTGTGCCCGGTGCCGTTCCAGGTGGTGGCAAGCCCGGCGGGGATCGCCCGCTTCGGCCGGCCCGCCCACCCCGCCGATCTCGGGCAGCGACCCTGTCTGGTTTATACCAATCCGATTTCCGCCGGCGTCTGGCGCTTCCGACACGACGATGGCACGCAGATGGCGGTATCGGTGGATGGTCCGCTGGCCGCCAACAGCGGCGGCGCTCTGATTCCGGCGCTGCTGGCCGGACTGGGGATCGGCATCTATCCGCGCTTTCTGCTGGGCAGCCTGCCGGAGGAAGGCAAGGTCGAGGTGCTGTTGCCCGGCTGGCAGCCGGTTGCCGCAAGCCTGTTCCTGATCACCCCGCCTGGCACCTTGCGGCCGCTCAGGGTCCGGCGGCTGATGGACTATCTGGCTGAGGTGCTGGCAGCCGGATAGCGTTAATGGCCCATTCCGGTGGCGTTCGGCCAGCGCGCGGTTCGTTAACAGTGGCCGAAGATTTCCGGACAATCCCCTCGGCCAGCCGCCGGGCCGCCGGAACGCCGGGCCAACCCATGGCGCCGGGCAGTCAACCTTACCCCCGGCACACGCATTAACCAGGGCAATTCCCTGCGTTCTGCTCCGTCTGTTCGATGGGCCGGCATCCAGCATGACGGCTGACGACGAACCATCGAGGGTAAACACATCATGTACAAAGCCACGCAGCCGGGGGATCAGCACATAAACCAAACCGCCAGCAGGGCAGGTCCTATCGGCCAGGTGGCGCTTGCAGCAACCGCCGCGATGCTGGCAACGATGCTGGCAACCACGGCGCTGGCCCCCGCACATGCGGCCGGCCTGAAGGCGCAATCAGGGGTGCGGCCCGGCCTGGCGATCACCTCGACCGGTCGTCCGGAGCCGATGGAGAGCCCGGCCCGCATTTTCTACATCGATTATGATGGCGGTAATGACGCCGCCGACGGCCTGTCTCCTGCCACCGCCTGGAAACATGCGCCCGGCGACAGCAAGGCGACAGGCAAGGCGGCCGCGCTCAACCGCAAGTTCCTGCCCGGCGATGTCCTGCGCTTCAAGGGCGGCGTGCGCTATCTCGGAACCATCCGCCCGCGCGGCAGTGGGGCGCCCGGCAACCCGGTGGTGCTCGACGGCTCGAGCTGGGGGCCGTATCGCGCCATCATCGACGGAGGCAATGAACTGTCGGGTCTGCGCCGCTGCAGCAGCGCGGCCGATTGCCTTGGCAACCCCAACTGGCGGCTGCTGTGGCGCGCCAACCTGCCTGCCGACACCAAATGGTTTGACTGGCTGTTCGTCGATGACCGGCCGCTGATGCCGTCGCAATATCCATCGGTGGCAACGGCAACCGAATTCGACGACATCAACAGGTTTCTCACCATTCCCAAGGCGCAGCTGAATGCCCTGCTCGCTGGAAGCATCACGGCACCGCTTCCCGCCGGGCTCGACAAGGGGATGCCGGTGCTGTCGATCTGGGCAAGGGGCAACCTGATTTCCTATGCCCACGACATCACGGTGACCACGGGCGGTGTCAATTTCGCCAATGCCACCTGGGATATCCGAACGAACAACCCCTATACCGATCGTGACAACCGCTTTGCGCTGCTGAACCTGCCGCTGATGGTCAACCGCCCCGGCCTGTTCGCCATGAGCCCCCGCGACGGCGTCGTCATCTTCTGGCCGCACGCAACGGCCATGGGGGCAAGTAACGGCAACGGGGCGCTGCCCACTTCGATCGCCCGTCGGGCGGTGACCGGCGGCGCTCGCCGCGGAATCAATCCGATATTCGAGCATATGGTGGTACGCGGCTTCTCGTTCGCCAATTTCTCACGCGAAGGGGCTGTCTATTCCGGCACTGGTTCCGACAGCATCACCATTGCCGACAACATCTTCCGCGGCAATGCCAATGCCTATACCCGCGCCGGGGCCATTGGCGTGGCGTTCACCACCAACGTGCGCATCTTGCGCAACGAGCTTTCCGAGGCGCCCGGTTCGCCGGGGATCATCATCGATAATACCCATGGTCCCGTCGAGGTGGCCTGCAACCGGTTGTCGGAACTGGGGCGCACCGGTATTCGTCTGATAAATGTGCGCAACGGCACGGTAAGGGGCAACTACCTGAAGGGGATCAAGGGGGCGCACAGCAATGCCATCACCGCCTATCTCGACATCCGCGACAGCGTCATTTCCGACAACATCGTGGTCGATTCGGTGCGGCCCTTGACGGTGAAGGGGATTGTCACCCCCTATTTCAGCGCCGGAACCCCGGGCACGCTGGTGAAGAACAACATCTTCATCAACAGTGATCCGGTAGCTCCGGCCGTTACCAGTTACGGCATTACCCAGAACGTGACGATCGAGAACAACTTCATCGGCAGCCCGGTCAAGGCCATCAGCCTGCTGGGAACCGACACCGGGCTTATCGTTCGCAACAACGTGCTCGTGGGGTCGGTGGTGCAGCCGCGCGGCATGTCGCTGGTCGATTCCAGCAACGGCATCCACCAGCCCAATGGCAATGGCGCCGCGATGGTCGAAGCCAAGAGCAAGGCCACCATTCCGGCATCGGTCTGTTCCTGAGCCCCGGCGGCAACCGGTCGTTCAGCGTGGGGTGCGGGTGGTGCGGACGGTCAGGCCTTTCGTCACCACCGCACACCCGTCTTCGGAAAACTGGCTGCCCTTCAGATCGTCGCGGGTCAGGGATTCATCATTGTTGGCGATGGTCCAGTCAGATGGCTTCGGGCCACGCAGCTCGATGCGGTTGCCGGCATTACCCTCGACCGTCAGGTTTCGGTCTTTCTGGTTCATCAACATCCCCAGTTTATGCCCCAGGGCGATGTTGCCGGTGATGGTCACACCGTTGGTAAAGGCCCCCCAGCTGTTGATCGCCGCCTGGCCGCCGGGCGCCGAGATCAGGATGTTGCCGCGGATGGTGATGTCGTTCCTGACATCGGGGGTGCGGTTGCCATGGAAGGTGAGCGGCCGCGAGGCGTTCACCACGCAGTTGTTGGTGATCAGGATGTTGCGGTTGGCAAGATAGGTGGTGAGGGCATTGCCATGAATCCCGCGAATGTCGGTGAGGAAGTTGCCGCTGATCTCGCCGCCATCAACCGAGAAATAGGTGATGGCCGTGCGTCCCACCCGCTGGAAGACGTTGCCCGCCACCTTGAGGTCGGCGTTGTTCGGCCCGGTGCGGATACCCGAGCCGTACTGGATGTCCTCGATGCGGCTGGACAGCAGCCGGAAGCTGCGGGTGTTCGAGACCGTGAGGATGCCGCCGCCATGTTCGAGGGCGGCCGGACCAAGCCGGCTGCCGCGCACCTGCAGGTCGGTGGCCAGTTTCCGATTGCCGTGCCGGTTGATCAGGGCGGTGTTGCCCAGACGGTTTTCACCTTGCGACCCTGAGAAATTGCGCAACCACAGCCCATCGACACGAATATGCGACTGGCCGCCGAAATCGAGACCGGCCCGCCCGCTGCCGATCGACAGGGTGGCGCTGCTGTCGCCATCGCGCAGCCATGCCAGCAGCACGCCGGGTTGCAGGCTGAGGTAGGTGCCTGGTTCGGTCAGCCCGGCGAAACTGTTCAGCAACGCCACCTTGCCTTCGCGCGTGTCGGGCAGCTTCATGCCCTCGGGCGAAAACCTCAGTGACTGCGCCGTCACTGCCGTCAGCGGCGTGGTGCGGATTTCGTTGCCCAGTTGCCAGAACGCCAGTTTCATCTCGCCACCGCCGCCGCTGGCCGCTGCTGCCAGCTCGGGGTTGTTCAGGGTGCCACCGGCCAGCGCGCCGGCCATCGTCACGGGGGTAGGAATGAACTGGCGGGTGTCGTCGGGGTAGAAGCGGTCGGCCGGTACCGGCAACTGGCTGCGCCAGTAAAGGCCCTTGCCGCCGAACAGGAAGATGCTGCCGGTAAGGGTTGGCGGGTAGGTGATGCGGCTGAGCTTCTGCCAAAGCGGCGCTCCGCCGCAATCTGCAGCGCTGGCGCACGGGCGCACTTGCGTTACCGGGTCCGAGCCGTCGATGATTCCCATGCCCTCGCCCCAGCCAAGGCCGGTGAAGGTGATGGGCTTGTCGGCGGTGCCGCTCCAGCGGTTGGTGATGGTGCCGCGATAGGGCACGCCAGAGCGGAACACCACCTTGTCGCCGGGGGCGAGCGTTGCTTTCGCTGCCCGGCTGCTGGCCAGTGCATCGCCGGGGGCGCGCTGCCATGCGGTCTCCGGCGAGGTGCCGGCGCGGCTGTCGTCGCCATGGGCGAAATCGACATAATAGGTGACACTACCGGCCGGCGAACAGCTGGCCATTGCGCCGCAAAGCAGCGAAAACACCAGCAGGAAAGGCCGGCGCGGGCGATGGAGGTGTGAACTCGGCAGAGGTCGGCCTTCCTGTTGTTCGGGGAGGGAACAGGCATCCTAGACTGCGGGGCTCTGTAAAGAAAAGTGCCAATGGCTGGCGCCAGCCGAACAGGGCAGATCAGCGGCGGCTGGCGACCGGTCATTTTTCGGCTTCAAATAAGGGTGGTTATTGTTTATGATCAGTGTTGCTGCAGTGTTCCATCCGGTACACTGCAGGCATAACGGCTGTCTTTGAGGGGAGCGGCCGTATTCACCGGGAGGCAAGCCTGACATGCTTAAGTCCCGCCCATGTGCACAGGTACCACAGGCTGATGAATTTGCATCTCTCCCCTCGCGATCCCGCCATCCGGGACCAGATCACCCCCGAATCCGGCTATGGTGGCGACAGCTCTTTGGCAGATGAAGGCGGCTCCCCGCCGCGGCGGGGCCTGCGGTTCTGGCTGATCCTGGCCGCTGTGCTGGCAGGGGTTGCGCTGCTGGCGTGGCTTCTCATTTTGCGCGCCAACGCCACCAAGCCCACGGCACCCGCCACCGGTGCACCGGTGGTCAGCGTGCTGGTGCCCGGTACCCGCCCGGTTGCTGACCGGGTGTCGGCCGTTGGCAGCATTTCGGCCCGCCGCGACATGCCGGTAGGCGTGGTGGGCGAGGGCGGCATGGTCGCGCGCATCCTCGTCGAGGCCGGCCAGTATGTGCGGGCGGGGCAGACGATGGCCGAGCTCGATTCCTCGGTGCAGCGCGCCCAGCTGCAGCAGTTGCAGGCCGGGGTGCAGCAGGCTGAGGCCGATGCCCGCCTTGCCCAGTCCGAACTCGATCGCGCCCTGGCGCTGGTCGAGCGCGGCTTCATTTCGAAGGCCGATATCGACCGCCGCACCGCCACCCGTGATTCGGCGCGGGCGCGGGTGGCGGTCGCCCGGGCGCAGGTGCGGGAAATGCAGGCGCGGATCGATCGTCTCGCCATCCGCTCTCCCGAAGCCGGGCTGGTGCTGGCCCGCAATGTCGAGCCGGGGCAGGTGGTGTCGCCGGGTTCGGGCGCACTCTATCGCGTGGCCGCCGGCGGCCAGCTGGAAGTGCGCGCCCAGATCGCCGAGCAGGACATGGCCCACCTGAAAACCGGGCAGGCGGCGGTGGTCACGCCAGTCGGGTCGACGCAGGAATATGCCGGCACCGTATGGATGCTGGAACCGGCCATCGACCCTCAGACCAGGCTGGGAATCGCGCGGGTGGCACTGCCGGCTTCCCACGATCTGCGGGTGGGCGGCTTTGCCAATGTGGTGATCGATGGCGCCATCCGTCAGCGCCCGGTGGTTCCGCAATCGGCGATCCAGACCGACGAGGGCGGCAGCTTTGTGCTGATCATTGCCCCTGATGACACCGTGCAGCGGCGGACGGTCACGCTGGGCGCGGTTACCTCCGACGGCATCAGCATTGCCTCCGGGCTCGATGGCACCGAGCGGGTTGTCACGGTGGCGGCGCCGTTCCTCCATAACGGAGAGAAGGTGAAGCCCGAGGTGCGCTCGGCCGGCCGCATGCCGGCCGCCCCGGCTGCGAAGGGCTGACCCGTGGACCTGCGCAACATCTCGAGCTGGGCGATTCGCAACCCGATCCCGCCGCTGATGCTGTTCGTGCTGCTGACGGCGATGGGCATCATGAGCTTCGTCACCATGAAGATCACCGCCAGCCCCGATATCTCGGCGCCGATGGTATCGGTCACGATTGCGCAGCCCGGAGGGGCGCCATCCGAGATTGAGACGCAGGTGACCCAGAAGGTCGAGGCCTCGATTGCCGGTATCGGCAACGTGAAAAGCATCACCTCGGTGGTGACCGAAGGGGCGTCGCTGACGATGATCGAGTTTCACATCGGCACCCCGCCCGACCGCGCGGTGAACGATGTGCGCGACGCCGTCACCAAGATCCGCTCCGACTTGCCTGATGGCATTCTCGAGCCGCAGGTGGCGCGCAACGATATCGATGGCGGCGCGATTTCCTATACCGCGGTCAGCTCGACCGGCATGACGCTCGAACAGCTCAGCTGGTTCGTCGACAATACGGTCGCCAAGCGGCTGGGCGCCATTCCCGGCGTCGCCCAGGTAAGCCGTGGCGGCGGCGTCAGCCGCGAGATCCGCGTCAATCTCGACCCGGCGCGGCTGCAATCCTACGGCTTGTCGGCGGCGCAGGTGAACAGCCAGCTGCGCCAGCTCAACATCGATTCGCCGGGTGGTCGCACGGAAATCGCCGGCGCCGAGCAATCGGTGCGGGTGCTGGGCGGCGCACACTCGGCAGCCGATCTCGCCAGCACCCGAATCGCCATTTCCGGCGGGCGCTTCGTGCGGCTCGGCGATATTGCCGATGTGCGCGACGGCCAATCAGAGCAACGCTCGATTGCCCGCATGAACGGCCGTCAGGTGACGATGTTCGCGCTGTTCAAGGCGCGTGGCGCTTCGGATGTGTCGGTCTATGATGCGATGCACAAGGAGCTGGCGCAGCTGCACGAGGAAAACCCCTCGGTCACCTTCACCGAGCTGTTCACCACCGTGAAGTACACCAAGGAAAACTACCACTCGGCCATCCAGGCGATGTGGGAAGGCGCGCTTCTCGCGGTCGTGGTGGTTTTCCTGTTCCTGCGCGACTGGCGCGCCACCATCATTTCGGCGCTCGCCATCCCGTTGTCGGCCATCCCCACCTTCTGGTTCATGGACATGATGGGCTTCACGCTCAACATGATCAGCCTGCTGGCGCTGTCGCTGGTGGCAGGGATACTGGTTGATGACGCCATCGTCGAAATCGAGAACATCGTTCGCCACATGCGCATGGGCAAGTCGCCGTGGCAGGCCGCCATCGACGCCGCCGACGAGATCGGCCTTGCCGTCGTCGCCACCACCTTCTCGATCATCGCGGTGTTCCTGCCGGTCAGCTTCATGCCGGGCATCGTCGGCCAGTTCTTCAAGCAGTTCGGGCTGACCGTCGCGATTGCCGTCTTCATGTCGCTGCTGGTGGCACGGATGATCACCCCGCTGATCGCCGCCTATTTCCTCAAGGGGCACGGCGTGCGCGACCATGCCGAAGGCCGCATCATGCACGGCTATCTCGACCTGCTGCGCTGGACCTTGCACCATCGCCGGGTGATGGTTCTGGCCGGGGTGGTGTCGCTGGTGCTTTCGCTGGTGCTGTTCGTCAACATGCAGCAGACCTTCCAGCCCGACCAGGATCTCGGAACCTCGGCGGTGTCGGTGGAAATGCCACCGGGGTCGCGCCTGGAAGACACCGAGCGGGCGATGGACAAGGTCTATGCGCTGGTGAAGGCGCAGCCGGAAGTGGTGACGGCAATGGAGTTCATCGGCGATGATGGCGACGTGCGCCGAGGCAACATGTATGTCGAGCTCAAGCCCCGCGGCGAGCGCAGCCTCACCACCCGCGAGTGGGAACGTCGGCTGGCGCCGCAGTTTGCCTCCATCCCTGATGCCCGCATCAACTTCCAGTCGCAGTCGGGCATGGGCCAGAACCGCGACATAGCCCTGATGCTGGCTGGCGATGATCCGGCGGTGCTGGAACAGACGGCGCGCAAGGTCGAGCGCGAGATGCAGGGCCTGAAGCTGATCCGCGATGCCCGCATCGACGGCGACATGGACCGGCCGGAAGTGCTGATCCGCCCGCGCTTTGATGTGGCGGCACAGATGGGGGTCTCGGTGGCGGCGCTAAGCCAGACCATTCGGGTGGCGACCATCGGTGATATCGAACAGAATATGGCGAAATTCTCGCTCTCTGATCGACAGGTGCCGATTCGTGTCTCATTGTCGGAATATGCCCGCTCGCGCCCTGATCTGCTGGAAAACCTGCCGGTGCCCACGGCCAGCGGCGGGTCGGTGCCGCTGAAGGTGGTGGCTGATATTCATTTCGGAACCGGCCCCACCAAGATCCGCCGCTATAATCAGTCGCGACGCATCACGCTGGTGGCCGACCTGAACGGAGTCGAGTTCGGAACGGCGATGGACGCCATCCGCAAGCTGCCGACCATGGCCAACCTGCCGCAGGGCGTGAAGGAAGTGAAGTTCGGCCAGGCCGAAGTGATGGACGACCTGGTGACCGGGTTTGCAGCGGCCGCCATCTCCGGAATCATGCTGGTGTTCGCGGTGCTGGTGCTGCTGTACAAGCGCATCCTGGCGCCACTCGTCAACATGGGGTCGCTGCTGCTGGCGCCGCTGGGGGCGCTGATCCTGCTGATCATCACCGGCAACCCCATTTCCATGCCGGTCTATATCGGCCTGCTGATGCTTTTGGGCATCGTCGCCAAGAACTCGATCCTGCTGGTCGATTTCGCCATCGAGGAAATGCGCAACGGCGTCGGGCGCGAAGCGGCGATCATCGATGCCGGCCACAAGCGCGCCCAGCCCATCGTCATGACCACCGTTGCCATGACGGCGGGGATGCTGCCGGTGGCGCTCAGCCTGCATGGCGATTCGAGCTTCCGGGCGCCGATGGCGATTGCGGTGATCGGCGGGCTGATGCTGTCGACGGTGCTGACTCTGGTGATCGTGCCGGCCGCCTTCAGCCTTGCCGACGATGTCGAGCGCTGGCTGGGGCCACGGATGCGCCGCTGGTTCACCAACGGCGATGGCGCCCACCGCGACCCGGCCGCCATTCCCGCCCGCCACCATGGCGGAGCGCATCCTGCCGAGTAACACCGACACCGAGATGGCGGCAGCGTCGGTCGCTGCCGCCCGCCTTGCCGAAGCCCGGCGGTTGCGCACTCTGGCAACGGTGCTGCTGCTGGTTATGGCCCTGCTGTTCCTCGCCTCCACCTGGGCGATCAGGGCCGTGCACCCCGGTTTCGTGTGGGCAAAAGCCTTCGCCGAGGCAGCGCTGGTTGGCGGCCTTGCCGACTGGTTCGCCGTTACAGCGCTGTTCCGTCACCCCATGGGGCTGCCGATCCCCCACACGGCGATCATTCCGCGCTCGAAAGATCGCATCGGCACCGCCCTTGCCACCTTCCTCAAGGATAATTTCCTGACGCCGCGCAATGTCGCCCGCCGGCTCGACAGTTTCGATGCAGCGGCGTCGTTCGCAACGGTGCTGGAACGGCCGGCCAGCGGCGGCCGCATCCGCCAGGGCATCCAGCGGCTGGTGGCGCAACTTGCGGAAACGCCGGCGGCCGCTGCCATCATGCAGCGCCTGCGCGAGGGCACCATGGCGCGGCTGCACAATGCCGAGGTGTCGCCGTTGCTGGGACGGGTTCTGGCGGCGATGATTGCCGATGGCCGCCACCGACCGGTGATCGATGCGTTCATCGAATGGGCTGAGCGCGCCCTTGATTCCCAGGAAGGGTTGATCCGCACCATGGTCGAGCAGCGCACCGGCTGGTTGCTGCGGCTGATGAACCTCGATGAACGCATCGCCAATGAACTGGTGAACGGGCTGCGTGACCTGCTTGCCGATCTGGCCGCCGACCCGGACCACCCGTTACGGCTGCGTGCCAACGAAGCGCTGGAAAACCTGGCCTTCGACCTGCAGTTCCTGCCGGAAACCCGGGCGCGGGTGGAACGTGCCAAGCGCGAGATCATGGCCAACAAGGCGGTCGGGCAATGGGTGGAAGGGATGTGGGACCGGTTGAAGCAGGCACTAAAATCCCTGCCCGACAACGCCGCCGTCCCCCAGCTGGGGGCGGCCATGGCCGAAACGCTGCGCACTGAACCGTCAGTATCATCGGCCGTCAACCAGCTGGTGCGGCGCGCCATCGTCGGCGTGGTTGCCGATCATGGCGACCGCATCGTCTCGCTGGTATCCGAAACAGTGAAGGGCTGGGATGCCACCACCATCACGGAAAAGCTCGAATCGGCGGTGCTGCGCGACCTGCAGTATATCCGGTTGAACGGCACACTGATCGGCGGCTCGATCGGGCTGGTGCTGCACGCCATCCTCGTGCTGGTGGGGGCCGGCTGAAGGCCCGGCCTGGCAGAGATGGCGCCGGGACCGGGAACTGTTCCGGTAATAGTGCAGCAGGATCAGTTGATCCGCTTGAAAGCATCCACCGGACTTATGGTGGCGAGCCGATGGTTAATAACCATTTTCAAATATTACATCATTGACATACAGCAAGGTTGTAAGTATCATTACTGTCAACCATTAATTACGGCAATAAATTAACGGTTGGGGGTGTTGCTATGTGTATGATTTGCATGGATTCGCCGGTGCCGCATGTCTGGCACTGGCGACGGATGGTTCTCGTGTGGAAGAGCGATACCCGCGCCAGGCCACATGGGGCGTTGCAATGACGGCCGGGTCGGGTGCTGCCCGCCGGTTGCCAGCAGATCAGCATGATGTGCAAACTTTCCCGCAGCACGCTGTGCCGCAGCAAACCATCCCGCAGCACGCTGTGCTGCAGCAGCCCACACACCTGCCAGAGCAGGCGTTCCACCCCGCAGCGCCGCCCCGGTCAGCCAAAGGCCCTGTGCTGTTGCTGCTGCTTCTGATCGTGGCGATCGGTCTGGTGGCCCTCAACCTCGAAGAGCCAGCGGTTGCCATCTTTACCGGGCTGGAGTGACCACCGGCCAGTTAGTATGACCGGTCGCCACACTCAGTTCCTGGCGGCCGGGCGGAGGTGCAGCTCCTTCAGTTGCCGGTCGGTCACCACCGATGGCGCGTTCATCATCAGGTCTTCGGCCTTCTGGTTGAGCGGGAACAGCGTCACTTCGCGGATGTTGGGTTCATCGGCCAGCAGCATGACGATCCGGTCTACGCCGGGCGCCGAGCCGCCGTGGGGCGGCGCCCCGTATTTGAAGGCGTTGATCATGCCTGGGAAACTGGAATCGACCTGTTCGCGGCTGTAGCCGGCGATCTCGAACGCCTTGTACATGATATCGGGCCGGTGGTTGCGGATGGCGCCCGACGACAGCTCGATGCCGTTGCAGACGATATCATACTGCCACGCCAGAATATCGAGCGGGTCCTTGCTTTCCAGCGCCTCAAGTTCGCCCTGCGGCATGGAAAAGGGGTTGTGGCTGAAATCGATCTTGCCGGTATCTTCGTCGGCTTCGAACATCGGAAAGTCGACGATCCAGCAGAAACGGTAGGCGCCCTGTTCCACCAGCCCCAGCTGCTCGCCGACGCGGGTGCGCGCCGCCCCGGCGAGCCGCGCCGCCGCCAGTTCCTTGCCGGCCGCGAAGAAGCAGCCGTCGTCGGGCCCGAGGCCCAGCTGATCGTAGATCGCCTGCATGCCGGCTTCGCCATGGTTCCTGGCGATGGGCCCGCCGAATTCGCCGCCCTTGCGCGTCACATAACCAAGCCCGGCATGGCCTTCAGCCTTGGCCCAGGCGTTCATGTCATCGAAGAACTTGCGGCTTTTTTCTGCGGTGCCCGGCGCCGGAATGGCGCGAACCACTCCGCCATCGCCCACGATCTTTTCAAACAGACCGAACCCCGAGGTGCGGAAATGATCCGAAACATCGGCGATTTTCAGCGGGTTGCGCAAGTCGGGCTTGTCGCTTCCATATTCCAGCATCGCCGTCTTGTAGGCAATGCGCGGAAAGGCGCCTTCGGTCACTGCCCATGGTGCTTCGCGGTTCCAGCCGGCAAATTCGCGGAACACGCCGGCCAGCACCGGTTCCAGGGCGGCAAACACGTCTTCCTGGGTGACGAAGCTCATCTCGAAGTCGAGCTGGTAGAACTCGCCGGGGGAACGGTCGGCGCGGGCGTCTTCATCGCGAAAGCACGGCGCAATCTGGAAATAGCGGTCGAAGCCCGCCACCATCAGCAGCTGCTTGAACATCTGCGGTGCCTGGGGCAGCGCATAGAATTTGCCGGGGTGCAGGCGGCTTGGCACCAGAAAATCGCGCGCCCCTTCCGGGCTTGAGGCCGTGAGGATCGGCGTCTGGAACTCGGTGAAGCCCTGTTCCACCATGCGCTGGCGCAGCGAGGCAATCACTTTCGAGCGCAGCATGATGTTGCGGTGCATCTGCTCGCGCCTCAGGTCGAGGAAGCGATACCGCAGCCGGATGTCTTCGGGGTAATCGGCTTCCGATGCCACCGGAAGTGGCAGTTCGGCGGCTTCCGACTGCACCGTCACGGCGCGCACCCTGACCTCGATCGCGCCGGTGGGCAGATTGGGGTTCACGGTGCCGGCTTCGCGCGCCACCACTTCGCCATCGATCGTCACCACCGATTCGAGGCGCAGACCTTCCAGCACCGGCAGATGCGGCGAGCCGGCGGCGCACACCAGCTGGGTGAGGCCGTAATGATCGCGCAGGTCGATGAACAGCACGCCGCCATGGTCGCGCTTGCGATGGATCCAGCCGGACAGGCGAACGGTTTCCCCGACGTTGGCTGCAGAAAGGCCGCCGCAGCTGTGGCTTCGATAGAGATGCGTCATGGCGCGCTTGAGGCGCGAACGGGGGCTTTTGTCAAGGCGGGCAAGGCGCTAACGCTGGTGGCCAGCTATGCAGATTCATGACCTGATCACCGATACCGCGGGGCTGGAAGCCGCCTGCGCGGCGCTTGCCCGCCACGATACCGTTTGTGTCGATACCGAGTTCATGCGGGAAAACACCTATTTCCCCGAGCTTTGTCTGGTGCAGATGGCGAGCCCGGCCGATGCCTTCGCCATCGACCCGCTGGCCGAGGGCATCGACCTGGGGCCGCTGGTGGCGCTGATGAACGACGAGTCGGTTCTGAAGGTGATGCACGCGGGCGGCCAGGACATCGAGATTTTCGTCCAGCTGTCGGGCAAGGTGCCGGCGCCCTTGTTCGACACCCAGATCGCCGCCATGGCGCTGGGGATGGGCGAACAGGTGAGCTATGCCAACCTCGTGCATCATTTCACCGGCCACAGCGTCGACAAGGGCGCCCGCTTTACCGACTGGGGCCGCCGCCCGCTGTCTGACCGGCAGATCCATTACGCGATCGGCGATGTCACCCACCTCGCCGAACTGTTCCCCACGATGTTGCAGCAGCTGATGGACAATGGCCGCGGTTCGTGGCTGGACGAGGAGATGGCGCGGCTTTCCGACGCTGCCAATTACCTGGTCGCACCGGAAACGGCTTGGCAGCGGCTGAAGTTGCCCAGCCGCAAGCCCGAGGTGCTGGGGCGGCTGAAGGCGCTGGCGGCGTGGCGCGAGTGCGAGGCCCGAGACAAGAATGTGCCGCGCGGGCGTATCGTGAAGGACGAAACACTTGCCGATCTGGCAGCAGCACCCCCGCAGACGCAGGCCGATCTGGCCAAGGTGCGTGGCCTGTCGGCCACCTGGGCGCAGAACAACATCGGCGCGCGGCTGCTGCAGGCGATCGCCAGCGCCACGCCGCTGCAAGCCGATGAAATGCCCCACCGCGACCATCGCCCCGGCCTGTCGACCAACGCCGCGCTGGTTGCCGACTTGCTGAAGCTGCTTTTGAAGGTGCGCTGCAAGGAGGCCGGCGTCGCCCCGCGGCTGGTGGCGCGCAGCGATGATCTGGAAGCGCTGGCCGGCGGCCAGCGCGAGGGCCTCCCCTTTCTTACCGGCTGGCGGCGCACCCTGTTCGGCGAGGATGCACTGGCGCTGGTGGACGGGCGGCTGGGTTTCAAAGTCGAGACGGGCAAGATGCGGATGCAGCCACTGGGCTGAGATACCCTGCCCGTTTCCGCAGTGCCAGCGCCCGGCTTACCCTAGCGGGCTGGGCAGATGGCATTGCTGCTGAGCGTGACCGTGGTCGAACTGGCGTTGTCAGGGGTGGCAAGCGTCAGGTCGACGCGCGCCGGAGTGGTGGGGCGCAGGGTCAGCCTGACCAGCCGGCAGTCGAAGGCGAAGCAATCCTGTCGCACCGGGTCTGCGGCGGCGGGCACGCGGCCGCCGCTGGCCCTGAGGTGGGTAACGGTGACGCCGCTGCCGGCGGGTGCGCTCAGGCTGAGGTCCTGCCAGCCGACATTGCGGCCGCGAATGGCAACGATGGTGTCTAGGCTCCGGGCACCCGCGCAGGTGGCATCCGGGCGCTGCAGGCCCGATACGCCGCGTACCGGCCCGAGGTTGAGCGCGGCATAGCAATCACGCCGGGGCTGGCGGTTTTCCAGCCGCACCGGCCCCGGCTGACGGCAGCGGGTTCCGGTTCCGTCGGTCAGCTGGGTAAAGCCTTGTGGGCACTGGAATCCACGCGAGGTGAGCCGGGCGGGAATCACTGTGTCGGGGCCGCGCACTTCCACCTGGGCGGTGGCCGGCAGAGCCGCACAATGGGAAGTCTGGGCGGTGGCCGGCAGCGGGCCGACCAGCAGAGCGGTTGCAAGGGAAGGCAGGATCAGCGGGCGCATGGCGGCTTTCTCTTCAACGGTGCATTCGTTCTTGCCCTGAAGCGCCGCCTGAGGGAAGCTGTTACGGTCGAGTCGACCGCCAGCAGGGGAATGGACTTGCGGTTTGCCGGCGCGAAGGAGGAGACCATGGGACGCCCCCGAGACGATGGCGAAGCCGAATGGGTTAATCGCGAACAGCTCGATGAAGGGCAGGCACAGGATGTCGCCGAGGACGCCCGCAGCAGCGGCCCCGGCATTGGCAGCAGCAGCCGCGGTGGCAAGGCCAACCCCGCGCAGATCCTGCCCGACGATGTGCCCGACATCGTCGACCGCATGAACGAAATGGTGCGCTCAGGCCGCATCGACAACGATGCCTATTCCGGCGAACCGGCGATGGACGACGAAGAGGATATTCTGGGCGCCGAAGAGCCCGACATCGACGACGCGCTGGGGGATATCGAGGATGGCGACAACGACCCGCTGGGTGACTGGGCGGGCGATGGCCATGGCGAGGACCTGTCCGACAGTCTCTGAAGGTTGGCAGCCGGCCCGCGATCAGCGCCGGCAGGAAATGGCTCCGGCCCCGGTCAGCAGGAAATCTCCGGGGGTGGCTATGGCGTCGACCGGCTGATCCCAGCTTTCGGTAGGCACTTCAGCGACGATCTGCATATCCCAGGCGAGGGCGATGGCAAGACAGCGGCCAGTGGCGCGCAAAGAGGCGAGCGTGCGGTCGTAATGGCCGCCGCCCTGCCCCAGCCGGTGCCCTTGGCGGTCGACCGCCAGCAGCGGCACCAGCACCACGTCGGGGCGGATGTCGGGGGTGTCGGGTTGCGGTTCGGGGATGCGGTAACTTCCGGGCACCAGCTGGCAGCTGTCGCCGTGAAACGCATGAAATCGTAAAGGGGCCGCCGGGCGCGCCCGTGGCAGGGCAATCTGCCAGCCGGCTGCCATTGCCGCCTGCACCAGAACGTCGGGGTCGATTTCCGAACCGGTCGCCACATAGGCGGCCAGCACCCCCGGAGAGCCGAGATGTGGAAGCACCTGGCGGGCCAGCTGCTGATACTGCCGCTGACGCTCGGCCGCCGTAAGGGTGGCGACATACGCCCGGCGGGCGGCCCGGTGCTGGCGTCGCAACTGCTGGCGGTCGCTGGTCATCACCGGGGCCTGGCCGGGGCCAGTGCGCGGGTGGCGGGCCCGCCCTGACCGTTTGCCGGAAGATCCGCTGACGCCAGAACGTCAGGTGGGAACCATGTGTCCGGGCCCACGAGCCCGGCAGGGACAGCCCCCAATCGGATGAGTATCGCCTCAGGGATGCTTGTGGCGCGCATCGGGCAGAACCCGCCGTTGGCCAGTCTAGCTGGCGTCAGCAGCACGCTCAAGGGTGTGCGCCAGCTTTTCCATTCGCTCCACCAACGCATCGAGCACTCCCATGTCCTGTGGGTCTATGCCCTGTGGTTCGGTAACGGTCGCCGGCGGCGCATTCTCAAGCCGTTCACCGGCCAGCAGCAGCCCCGCCATAAGCAGCAGGCGCGCTTCACCGGCCCCCGGCCCCATAGCCTGTTTCAGGCCTGACACCCGTTCGTCGAGCAGGCGCCCCGCCGCCCGCAACGCCGGCTCCTCGCCATCGTGACAGGCCAGCCGGTACAGATGGCCTCCAACGGTCAGTGCCACCTCAGCCATGCGGCGACGCCTTCAGAAGCCTGTCGATGTCGGCGATGGCCTCGCGGGCGGCTTCGCGCAAGCGCGCTTCGCGGCGGGCCAGCCGCAGCGCCGCCGCTTCGCAGCGGGCAATCGCTTCTTCCAGTTTGTGCAGCCGCTCGTCCATTCCGCCCTTGCATGGGGGCTATACCGGTCGGCGTCAAGTATCGGCAAAAAGCTGCCAGACGTTGATTTATTGCCGCTGCTTTGCAAGGGAGGCTGCGCACCGGCAACCACGGTTGATTCCGGTGCGTTTCTTGATTCGTCGGTCGCCGCCCGGGTGGCCGCCCGGCAGGCATGGAGGTTGGATGACATCCCCGGAACTGGCAGAGGCAGGCGCTGGCGCCGGCGGACTGCCGACAGAGATGGCGAATGCCATTCGCGCCCTTGCCATGGATGCCGTCGAGGCGGCCAGATCGGGCCACCCCGGAATGCCGATGGGCATGGCCGACGTTGCCACCGTGCTGTGGACGAAGCACCTGAAGTTCGATGCCGCCACCCCGGGCTGGCCTGATCGCGACCGTTTCGTGCTGTCGGCCGGGCATGGCTCGATGCTGATCTATGCCCTGCTGTATCTGTGCGGCTATGCCCGCCCCACCATCGACGACATCCGCAACTTCCGCCAGCTGGGAAGCCCCTGCGCCGGCCACCCTGAGAATTTCGAGCTTCCGGGCGTTGAATGCACCACCGGGCCGCTGGGCCAGGGGCTGGCGATGGCGGTGGGCATGGCCGTGGCCGAGCGTCATCTTGCCGCCCGGTTCGGAGCCGGGATCGTTGACCACCGCACCTGGGTGATTGCCGGCGACGGCTGCCTGATGGAGGGGGTGAACCACGAGGCGATCGGCCTTGCCGGACACCTTGGCCTTGGCCGGCTGAACGTGCTGTGGGACGACAACCACATCACCATCGACGGCGACACCGCCCTTTCCACCAGCGAAGACATCGCCGCCCGCTATGCCGCAACCGGCTGGCATGTGGTGGCGTGCGACGGCCATGATTTCGCCGACATCGACCGGGCGCTGACCGAGGCCGCCGCCGACCCGCGGCCGTCGCTGGTGCGCTGCCGCACGGTGATCGGCAAGGGGGCGCCCAACAAGCAGGGCACTTCGGCCACCCATGGCGCGCCATTGGGGGCGGCGGAGATCGCTGCGGCCCGCGAAACGCTGGGGTGGCACCTGCCGCCGTTCGAGGTGCCGGCGAGCACCCTTGATGCCTGGCGCAAGGCCGGGGCCCGGGGCGCCGAACAGCGCCGCGCCTGGCAGAAGCGGCTCGATGCCCATGGCGAGCGCAATGAATTCACCCGCCGCATGGCCGGCGACCTTCCCGATCCGGCAGCGTTGACTGCCGAGCTGGCGGCGCTGCCCGCCGACACGTTGGCGACCCGCAAGGCCTCGGAACTGGTTCTGAACGTGCTGGTCCGTCACCTGCCGGAACTGGTGGGTGGCTCGGCCGACCTCACCGGCTCGAACCTTACCCGCGCCAAGGGGCAGGCCTCGCTGTCGGCGGCCGATTATGGCGGCACCTACATCAATTACGGAATCCGCGAATTCGGAATGGCCGCCGCCATGAACGGCATGGCCCTGCACGGCGGCGTCATTCCCTATGGCGGCACCTTCCTGGTGTTCGCTGATTATGCCCGTCCGGCCATCCGTCTGTCGGCGCTGCAGCGCTGCCGGGCCATCTATGTGATGACCCATGATTCGATCGGGCTTGGCGAAGACGGACCAACCCACCAGCCCATCGAGCATCTGCTGAGCCTGCGCGCCATTCCCAACCTCGATGTGCTGCGCCCCGCCGACATGGTGGAAACCGCCGAGTGCTGGCAGCTGGCAGTGGCGCGCGCTGACGGCCCGTCGCTGCTGGCGCTCAGCCGTCAGAACCTGCCGCCGCTGCGCGCCGCCGGCGAGAATCGCTCCGCCATGGGGGCCTACCGGCTGGTTGCGGCCACCGCCCCGCGGCAGGTGGTGCTGATCGCCACCGGCTCAGAGGTGTCGCTGGCCGCTGAAACCGCAGCCCTTCTGGAAGCGCAAGGGGTAGGGGCCGACGTGGTCTCGATGCCGAGCTGGTGGCGCTTCGACCGGCAGGATGCGGGGTACCGCCGGGCGCTGTTGCCTTCTGACGTTCTGAAAGTCTCGATCGAGGCCGGAAGCACGCTGGGGTGGGAGCGCTATACCGGCAGTTCTGGTCTCAACTTCGGAATCGACGGGTTCGGGGCCTCGGCGCCGGCCGCCGATCTCTATCGTCATTTCGGCCTGACGGCCGACAGGATCGCGGCGCAGATCGCCGCCCGATTGCAGCAAGGAGCATGAAGATGAAGGTTGCCATCAACGGGTTCGGACGTATCGGCCGCAATGTGGCCCGCGCCATCCTCGAGCAGAAGCGTCAGGGCATTGAAATCGTTGCCATCAACGATCTGGGCGACGCCAGGCACAATGCCATGCTTCTGAAGCGCGATTCGGTGCATGGCCGCTATCCCGGAACCGTCGAAGCCGATGGCGACTGGCTGGTGGTCGACGGCCAGCGGATCCGGGTGACGGCCGAGCGCGACCCCGCCAAACTGCCGCACAAGGAACTGGGGGTCGATATCGCCCTCGAGTGCACCGGCTTCTTCACCGATGCCGCCAAGGCGGGCGACCACCTGAAGGCGGGTGCCAGGCGGGTGCTGATCTCGGCGCCGGGCAAGGGCGTCGACCTGACGGTGGTCTATGGTGTCAACCACCACAAGCTGACCGCTGACCATAAAATCGTCTCGAACGCCTCGTGCACCACCAACTGCCTCGCCCCGGTTGCCAAGGTGATGAACGATTCCATCGGCATCGAGCGCGGGCTGATGACCACCATCCACGCCTACACCAACGATCAGAAGATTCTCGATCAGCTGCATTCCGACATGCGCCGCGCCCGCGCTGCCGCCATGTCGATGATCCCCACCACCACTGGTGCGGCGCGTGCCGTGGGCGAGGTGCTTCCGGAACTGAAGGGCAAGCTCGATGGCTCGTCGGTGCGGGTGCCCACCCCCAATGTCAGCCTTGTCGACCTCACCTTCGTGCCGAAGCGCGACACCACGAAGGAGGAAGTGAACGGGCTGCTGAAGGCGGCGGCGGAAGCCGGCCCGCTGAAGGGCGTTCTCGATTATTCCGACGAACCGCTGGTGTCGATCGACCTGAACCATGTGCCGTTCTCGTCGACGGTCGACAGCCTCGAAACCGCCGTGCTGGAAGGCAAGCTGGTGCGGGTGGTTTCGTGGTACGATAATGAATGGGGCTTCTCGAACCGCATGATCGACACCGCGCTGGCGATGGGCGCGTTCCTCTGATGTGGAAAACCCTCGACGACCTGCCCGCCGACCTTTCCGGCCGGCGGGTGCTGGTGCGCGAAGACCTGAACGTGCCGATGCTCGATGGACGGGTGAGCGATGCCACCCGGCTGAACGCCGCCGTGCCGACGATTGCCGCGCTGGCCGACCGTGGCGCCATCGTGCTGGTGCTGTCGCACTTCGGGCGGCCCAAGGGCAAGGTCAACCCCGACATGTCGTTGCGCGCCGTGGCGCCGGCCTTTGCCCAGGTGCTGGGCCGCGATGTCGGCTTTCTGGCCGATTGCGCCGGCGATGCCATGGCGCAGGCCACGCGGGGGCTGGCGGCGGGAAGCGTCTCCATCTGCGAGAACACCCGGTTTCACCCCGGCGAGGAAGCCAATGACCCGGCGTTCATCGCCGACATGGCGAAACTGGGCGATATCTATGTGAACGATGCCTTTTCGGCAGCGCACCGCGCCCACGCCTCGACCGAGGGGCTGGCCCATGTGCTGCCCGCCTATGCCGGGCGCGCCATGGAAGCGGAGCTGAAGGCGCTGGAAGCCGCGCTCGGCAGCCCGCAACGGCCGGTGGCGGCCGTGGTTGGCGGCGCCAAGGTGTCGTCGAAGCTCGACGTGCTCAGCAATCTGGTCGGCAAGGTCGATCATCTGATCATCGGCGGCGGCATGGCCAACACCTTTCTGGCGGCGCGCGGGATCGCGGTGGGCAAGAGCCTGTGCGAGCATGATCTGGCTCCGACGGCACTCGATATCCTGGCGCGTGCCGAAGCAGCGGGCTGCACCGTGCACCTGCCCTATGACGTGGTGATCGCCCGCGAATTCAAGGCAGGGGCTGACAACCGGGTGGTGAACATCCACGAGGTGCCCGAAGATGCCATGATCCTTGACCTCGGGCCGGTGGCAACCGAAGCGCTGGGGGATGTTCTGAAGACCTGCCGCACGCTGGTGTGGAACGGGCCGCTTGGGGCGTTTGAAATGGCGCCGTTCGATGCGGCGACCGTGCGGCTTGCCCAGACGGCGGCGGCGTTGACGCAAGGCGGCGCGCTGACTTCGGTGGCAGGCGGCGGCGATACGGTTGCCGCCTTGAATCATGCCGGGGTTTCCGGCCAGTTCAGTTTTGTTTCGACGGCGGGCGGCGCCTTCCTCGAGTGGATGGAAGGCAAGGACCTGCCGGGGGTTTCGGCGCTGGGCTGATCCGGCGCTTCAGTTTGGTTCTTTGACAGGAGTTTGCCATGACACCGATCGTTCGCCAGATGCTGGCAAAATATGAATCCGACAATCCCGGCACCAAGGCCAATCTGGCGCGCATCCTGATGCACGGCCGGCTGGGCGGCACCGGTAAGCTAATCATCCTGCCGGTCGACCAGGGCTTTGAACATGGCCCGGCGCGCAGCTTTTCCGTTAATGCCCCGGCCTATGATCCGCACTACCATTACCAGCTGGCGATCGATGCCGGGCTTTCGGCCTTTGCCGCGCCGCTAGGCATGCTGGAAGCCGGAGCCGATACCTTTGCCGGGCAGGTTCCCACCATCCTCAAGGTCAATTCGTCGAACTCGTGGGCGTCGGGCGCCAATCAGGCGCTGACCGGCAGCGTCGAGGATGCACTGCGGCTGGGCTGCTCGGCCATCGGCTTCACCATCTACCCCGGCTCCGACGACTGCTTCGACATGATCGAGGAGATCCGCGAGATGTCGGCAGAAGCCAAGTCGGTTGGCATTGCCACAGTGATATGGTCGTACCCGCGCGGCGGCAAGCTTCCGAAATCGGGGGAACTGGCGCTCGACGTCGGCGCCTATGCCGCCCACATGGCGGCGTTGCTGGGCGCCCACATCATCAAGGTGAAGCTGCCATCCGACCATATCGAACAGGAAGACGCCCGGAAATGCTATGCCGGCCAGGATTGGTCGAAACAGGCCGACCGGGTGAAGCATGTGGTCGAGGCCTGCTTCAACGGCCGGCGCATCGTGGTGTTCTCGGGCGGTGCCGCCAAGGGGGCCGATGCCGTCTATCAGGATGCCCGCGACATTCGTGATGGCGGCGGCAACGGCTCGATCATCGGCCGCAATACCTTCCAGCGCGAACGCGGCGAGGCGATGGCCATGCTCGACAAGCTGGTCAATATTTACCTCGGCAAGGAATAGCGGCATGACGGGCGGGGAGGGATTGCACCCGGCCGATGATGACGGCTTTGCCCGGTTGTTCGACGCCGAGCCTCGCCCGCCCTGCCAGCTCTATCTGATTTCGCCCCCCGATGTGGGGGGCGATTTCCCGACGCGGCTGGAGGCCGCAGTGGCGGCCGGGCCGGTCGCGGCCTTCCAGCTGCGCCTGAAAGGCGTTGCCCCTGATGAGGCCGCCAGCCTTGCCGCGCCGTTGCAGGCCATCTGCCGGGCCCATGATGTGGCGTTCATCGTCAACGACGACATGGCGCTTGCCCGGCGGCTGGGGGCTGATGGCGTGCATCTGGGCCAGGGCGATGGCGACCCGCGCGCTGCCCGCCAGTTGCTGGGACGCGAGGCGCAGATCGGCGTTACCTGCCATGCCAGCCGCCATCTGGCGATGGAAGCCGGTGAGGCCGGGGCCGATTATGTCGCCTTCGGGGCGTTTTTCCCCACCACCACCAAGCATGTCGAACATTTCGCCACCCCCGATATTCTGGCATGGTGGACGGCCCTGTCGCCCATTCCCTGCGTTGCGATCGGCGGAATCACGGCCGGCAACTGCGCGCCGCTGGTCAGGGCCGGTGCCGATTTTCTGGCCGTTGCCGGTGCCGTGTGGGGGAGTGACGACCCGGGGGCGGCGGTCAGCCGCCTGACCGAAGCGATGGAGAATGCCCGATGATCCGCCCGTTCATGCTTGCCGTTTCGGCCCTTGCCCTGATGGCTGCTGCCCCGCCAGCAGATCGGGTGAACCCGGCCACCTTGTCGGATGATGTCAAGATTCTGGCCTCGGATGCCTTCGAAGGGCGCGGGCCGGGCACGCCGGGCGAAGCAAAAACCATCGCATGGCTGGAACAGCGCCTGGCGGCCATCGGCCTGCAACCAGCCGGTGAGAATGGCGGCTGGACGCAGAGCGTGTCGCTGCTGCACACCCGGCTGGGTGATGGTGCTGTCAGCATCGACGGGACGGCCTTGCAGCGGGGAACCGACATTTATCTGTCGACCCAGCAGCCGCTTGACCGGGTGCAGTTCGACAAGGTGCCGATGGTGTTCGTCGGCTATGGGGTGACGGCGCCCGAACGCGGCTGGGATGATTTCAAGGGGGTCGATGTCAGCGGCAAAGTGGTCGTCATGCTGATCAACGACCCGGATTTTCGCGCCACCGACGGCGACGATGCCCACGGCCTGTTCGGCGGCAACCGCATGACCTATTACGGCCGCTGGAGCTACAAGTATGAGGAAGCGGTGCGGCGCGGTGCCATCGGTGCGCTCATCATCCACGATACGGCCGGCGCCGGCTATGGCTGGCAGACGGTGGTGGCCCCGGCAGGCGAGAATTTCGATCTTGCCAATGGCGGCGGTGGCGAACGGCTGCGCGCCCAGGGGTGGATTTCCGATGCCTATGCCCGCAGGCTGTTTACGGCGGCCGGGCTCGACCTCGATCAGCAGATGCAGGCAGCGCGCAGCAAGGCCTTTCGCCCCGTTGATCTGAAGGCGCGGTTCAGCGCCGATATCGCCGCCACCAGCGACGTGGTGAACAGCCGCAACGTGCTTGCCAGACTACCCGGCACTAAGCACCCCGACGAGGCCATTCTGATCAGCGCCCATTGGGACGCCTTCGGGATCGGCCCTGCCGATTCCCGTGGCGATACCATCCGTCGCGGCGCCAACGACGATGCGCTGGGGGTGGCTGGCGTTCTGGAGCTGGCGCGGCTGTTCAAGGCGGCCCCGCCCAGCGAACGCACCGTGCTGTTCGGTATCTGGACCGCCGAGGAGCGCCTGCTGCTGGGATCGGAATATTATGCCCGTCACCCGGTGGTGCCGATGGCCAAGACGGTGGCCAGCTTCACCCTCGATGTGCTGAACACCGGTGGCCCCGCCCATGATGTGATTCTGGTGGGCGATGGCCAGAACAGCCTTGAAGACGATCTGGTAAAGGCAGCACGGGCAGTCGGCCGGCGGGTGACGCCTGACGCCCTTCCCGAACGCGGGCTGTTCTTCCGCGCCGATCATTTCTCGGTGGCGCGGCGCGGGGTTCCCACCCTGCTGCTGATGGCGATGGCTGGCGCCCCTGATCTGGTGAAGGGGGGGCGCGAAGCCGGAGAGAAATGGCTGCAGGGCTATATGGCCTGCTATCATCAGGCCTGTGATGCCTGGACCCCCGACCTTGATTTTCGCGGGGCGGCACAGGATGTCGACCTGATCTGGCGGGTATCGCACGATCTCGCCAATTCGCGCCGCTGGCCCGACTGGCGGGCGGGCTCGGAGTTCGGAGCCATTCGCCAGCAGGACCGCGCCGCCGCCAGTCACTGAAGCGGCCTTGCCAAACGGCGGCCCTGATGAAACGGCGGCCCGAGTCTGGCGCAGGCCGCCGACAACCTGCGGGTTACTGGATTGCCGCCATCCGGCGCAGTTACTGGATTGCCGCCATCCGGCGGCGGGTTCGCGCTGCCGCCCCCACCAGGCCGAAGCCGGTAATCAGCAAGGCCCAGGCCGCCGGTTCGGGAACGCCGCCGTTGGGGCTGCCGCCGGTGATGGTGTTAGCCACCCAGCCGCCGCCGCCAGCCGGCGATTGCTCGACGAAATAGGGCGTGCCGGTGACCAGATCACTGACGAAGGCACAGAACGACTGTTCGGGGTGGTTGCACAGTCCGGAATTGCCACTCGTGGCGATGACGATGTCTTGCGAGAAATGGTTGAACGAGAAGGTCAAGGCATAGGGAATGTTGGTCGACCCGATGTTGAGGATCGTCGTATCCCCATCATAGTTGATGCTGTCGTCGAATGTGGCGGAATAGCTGAGGTAGATCGGGTCGATCGGTGCTGCGGGTGCACCGAAATAAACCGTCCAGTCGGTAGCCGTGAAATCGCCACTCACCGTAATGATGGCGGCATTGGCGCTGGCCGAACCTACAAGCAGCGCGGCAGCGATCATCGCTTGTTTCAGCATGCGGATTCTCCCCCAATACAAGATTGCCCTTCGGGAATGCGGTAAAATATCACATCTGTAGTCTGCGTCAACGAAAAATGTTGATTGTTAACACTGTCGGCCTCGCCTTGTCTGGCGGCCATTGCCAAGTTTCCGCTGCATCGCTAGAGCGGGGGCCGCTCTTTCCCCAGTAACAGGTGAACCCATGAAGATCAGTGGCGTCGACATCCGCCCCGGCAACATCATCGAGTATGAAGGCGGCATCTGGCGGGCGGTGAAAACCCAGCATACCCAGCCCGGCAAGGGCGGCGCCTATATGCAGGTCGAGATGAAGAACCTGATCGACGGCCGCAAGACCAACGTGCGCTTCCGCTCCGCCGAAGTGGTCGAGCGGGTGCGCCTCGACACCAAGGATTTCCAGTATCTTTATGCCGAGGGCGACCATCTGGTGTTCATGGACAAGGATACCTACGATCAGGTGACGCTTGCGCGCGATCTGCTGGGTGACGCCGCTGCCTTCCTGACCGATGGCATGGACGTGACGATGGAACTGTACGAGGAACGGCCGATTTCGGTGCAGCTGCCCGATCAGGTGGAGGCAACCATCGTCGAAGCCGACGCCGTGGTGAAGGGCCAGACCGCCTCGTCGAGCTACAAGCCGGCCATTCTTGATAATGGCGTGCGCATCATGGTGCCGCCGCACATCGGCGCGGGCACGCGCGTGGTGGTTGACGTTTACGAACAGACCTACGTGCGGCGCGCCGACTAGTGGCACAATCGGCAATCATCACCGTGATGGAGCGGGCCTGCCGCAAGGCGGCGCCGCGCCTGCGCCGCGATTTCGGCGAGGTGAGCCAGCTGCAGGTCTCACGCAAGGGTCCGGCCGATTTCGTTTCGCAGGCCGACAAATCAGCCGAGCGCACCCTGGTCGAGGAACTGCAGAAGGCCCGCCCCGGCTGGGGATTCCTGCTGGAAGAAGGTGGCGAGATCGCTGGCGAGGAGCGGGATTCGCCGCGCTTCATCATCGACCCCCTTGATGGCACCAGCAACTTCCTTCACGGCATCCCGCATTTCGCCATCTCGATCGGCGTCGAGCATCTGGGCACCATGGTTGCCGCCATGGTTTATCAGCCACTTACCGACGAAAGCTTCTGGGCCGAACGCGGGCGCGGCGCCTGGCTGCACAATGGCCGGCTGCGGGTGTCGGGCCGCACGCAGATGGCCGAGGCCCTGCTGGCCACGGGCATACCCTATAAGGGCCATGGCGACCAGCCGCAGTTCGAGGCCATATTGCACCGGGTGATTCCCGAAGTGGCTGGTGTGCGCCGCTTCGGGGCCGCCAGCCTCGATCTGGCGTGGGTGGCCGCCGGTCGATTTGACGGATTCTGGGAACAGGCCCTCGAGCCCTGGGATATCGCCGCCGGCATGCTGCTGGTAAAGGAAGCCGGTGGGTTCGTTTCCGATTATCGCGGTGGCGACCGCATGATCGAGCGCCGTGAGATCATCGCCACCAACGATCAGCTGCACTCGCGCCTGCACCGGCTGGTCGCCGGCCGCTGAGAGGCACACACGCCTCCCGTCCCGGAAGCCGGGGCGGAAGGCTTGGTGTATCAGTCGGGGGATTCGGGGCGGGCCGCCAGCTGGCTAGCGGCAGTGGCGGTCATTCCCAGGGCTTTGGCGACACCGGCGCCATAGGCCGGGTCGCAGCGCGTGCAGTTGTCGATATGGCGCTGCTTGATGAAATCGGGGGCGTCGCCCATGGCGCGGGCGGTATTGTCGAACAGAGCCTGCTGCTGGGCGGCGCTCATCTGCTGAAACAGCTTGCGCGGCTGGGTGAAATAATCATCGTCGTCGTGGCGATAGCTCCAGTGGGCGGCATCGCCGGAAATCTTCAGGGGCGGTTCGCGATATTCGGGCTGCTGCTGCCACTGCTGGAAGCTGTTGGGCTCGTAATGCGGGCGGCCGCCGTAATTGCCGTCCACCCGGCCGTAACCGTCGCGGTGGTTGCTGTTGACCGGGCAGCGCGCGGCATTCACCGGAATCTGCTGGTAGTTCACCCCCAGCCGGTAGCGCTGGGCATCCGGGTAGTTGACCAGTCGCGCCTGCAACATGCGGTCGGGTGAGACGCCGATTCCGGGCACCAGATTGGCGGGGGAAAAGGCCGATTGCTCGACATCGGCAAAGAAGTTGTCGGGGTTGCGGTTCAGTTCGAACTCGCCCACCTCGATCAGCGGATAATCGGCCTTGTACCAGACCTTGGTGAGATCGAAAGGGTGGAAGCGGTAGGTCTCGGCCTCGGCCTCCGGCATGATCTGCACATAGAGCGTCCATTTGGGGAAATCGCCGCGGGCGATGGCGTCATAGAGGTCGCGCTGCGACGATTCACGGTCGCTGGCGATCAGGGCGGCGGCCTCGGCGTCGCTGAGGTTCCTGATTCCCTGTTGTGTCTTGAAGTGGAACTTCACCCAGAAGCGTTCACCGGCGGCGTTCCAGAAGCTGTAGGTGTGGCTGCCGAAGCCGTGCATGTGGCGGTAGCCGTCGGGGATGCCGCGATCCGACATCACGATGGTGATCTGGTGGAAGGCTTCGGGCAGCAGCGTCCAGAAATCCCAGTTGTTGGTGGCGCTGCGCATGTTGGTGCGCGGGTCGCGCTTTACCGCCTTGTTGAGATCGGGGAATTTCAGCGGGTCGCGCAGGAAGAACACCGGGGTGTTGTTGCCCACCAGGTCCCAGTTGCCTTCGTCGGTGTAGAATTTGAGGGCAAAGCCGCGTATGTCACGCTCGGCATCGGCGGCGCCACGCTCTCCGGCGACCGTGGTGAAGCGGGCGAACATTTCGGTTTTTTTGCCGACGGCTGAGAAAATGCTGGCGCGGGTATAGCGGGAGATGTCGTGCGTCACCGTGAAGGTGCCGAAGGCGCCCGAACCCTTGGCGTGCATCCGCCGTTCCGGGATCACCTCGCGCACGAAATTGGCGAGCTTTTCGTTCAGCCACACATCCTGCATCAGCAGCGGGCCACGCGGGCCGGCGCTCAGGCTGTCCTGATTGTCGGCGACGGGGGCGCCGAATGCGGTGGTGAGGTGTGAAGCCGGGCAGGTGCCGTTTGCGGGTTTGCTGGTCATGGGGTTCCTCCGCCTGTGACCGCCCACTCTGGACAGCCTGATCATGACTGTCCAGATGGGTGGGTACAGGCTGCGACGAACCGACGGGGCCATCGCACCCTGGCAGCAGGCGGGCGGCTATTCGCTTTTGTAGGGGGTGCCGGCGCGCATCACGAAGCGCACCCGCTCCAGCTCGGTGACATCGGCAAGCGGGTCTCCGTTCACGGCGATGATGTCGGCCGGCATTCCGGCAGCGATACGCCCGGCCTCATTGCTGATGCGCAGATGCTCGGCAGCGTTGACGGTCGCCGTCTGGATGGCCTGCAGCGGCGTCAGGCCCGCTTTCACCAGCAGCGCGAACTCCTGGGCGTTGTCTCCATGGGGCGAAACCCCGGTATCAGTGCCAAAGGCGATGCGCACGCCACCGGCATGGGCGCGGCGCGCCATGTCGAGCATTTTCGGCCCGGCCTCCAGCGCCTTTTGCGTTTGTGCCGGCGTGAAGTAATTGTTGGGGCTGCTGGCGACGCGGGCGACGAAATCACCGGCCATCAGGGTAGGGACCAGCCAGGTGCCCTTGCGCTGGAACAGCTTCACGGATTCCTGGTCGAGGAAGGTGCCATGTTCGATGGCGTCACCACCGGCGCGCAGGAAGGCGTTGATGCCATCGGTGCCGTGGGCATGCGCCACCACCAGCCGGCCCATGCGGTGGGCGGCCTCGACAATGGCCGCCAGCTCGGCGTCGGTGAACTGCTGGCCAAGGCCGGCTGCCGTGTTCGACAATACCCCGCCCGTCGAGGTGATCTTGATGATGTCGGCGCCCGAGCGCACCTGCATCCGCACGGCGCGCATGCAGTCATCCGCGCCCGAACAGATGCTCTGGCTGGTGAACAGGTGCATGATGTCGTCGTTGTAGCCGTTCACATCGCCATGGCCGCCATGCACGGAAACCGACGATCCGGCCGCGATGATGCGGGGGCCTGGAATGATGCCGTTGCGGATTCCGCGCCGCAGAGCAAAGATGGCGTCGTTTGCTGCGCCGAGATCGACGACAGTGGTGAAGCCGGCGGCGAGGGTCTTGGCGGCGTTGCCGGCACCTTCGATGGCGCCATCGGCCTTGGTCAGGGTTACGCGGTCAAGCCGGCCGTTGGGGTTCGATTCGTGGGTGAGGTGCACGTGCGAATCGATGAGCCCGGGCAGAACGAAGGCGTTCGACAGGTCGATTACGTTGCCAGTGCCGACAAATCCGTCACGAATGGCGGTCACCCGGCCGTTTTCGACGACGATGGTCTTGTTGCGCTCGACAACGCCAGTCTGCGGGTTGGCAAGCAGGCGTCCGGCATGGATGTAGCGGGTGGTGGCGGCCGGTGCCGACGGTGCGGTGGCAGCCGGGGTTTGCGCGGTGGCAGCGCCGGTCAGCAGTGCCGCAGCCCCGGCCAGCAATATCGTCCATGCTTTCATGATCATCCCTCTTGGTTGTGTTTCAACGGCTTATGGCAGCCGTGTTACTGGCCTGCAATCGTCATTCCGTCGATGCGCACGGTGGGGGCGTTGCTTGCGAACCGGAAAGTCAGATCGTTGGCGGGCACCAGTGCCCGGAACATGTCGCTGAGGTTGCCGGCGATGGTCGCCTCGCGCACCGGTTCGGCGATCTGGCCGTCACGGATCAGGAATCCGCCGGCACCGCGGCTGTAGTCGCCGGTGATCAGGTTGACCCCCATGCCGATCAATTCGGTGACGTAAAGGCCAAGCTTGATGTCGGCCATCAGTTCAGACGAGCTGGCGGTGCCGGCAGCCAGCCACAGGTTCGAGGCCGAGATGCCGGGCGGGCCGGAGCTTCCGCGGCTGGCGTGGCCGGTGGGGGCAAGCCCCAGTTGCCGCGCCGAGGCGCTGTCCATCAGCCAGCCGGTCAGCACGCCGTCGGCGATGATGTCGCGCGCCGTCGTTGGCAGGCCTTCGGCGTCGAAAGCGCGGCTGCGCAGAGCGCGAGGCCGGTGCGGATCGTCGCGGATGGTGATTCCCGGCGCGAACACCGCCTTGCCGAGGCTGTTCTGCAGGAAGCTGGTCTTGCGGGCGATGGCCTGCCCGCTGATGGCGCCCAGCAGATGGCCGATGAGGCTGGCCGAGATGCGCGGGTCGAACACCACCGGCAGGGCCCCCGTGGGGGCTGGAACCGGGCCGAGGCGGGCGGCGGCACGCGTGCCGGCACTGCGGCCGATCTCGTCGGCGGGGTCGAGGTCGCACAGGTGGCGGGCCTGGTGCCAGTCGTAATCGCGCTGCATGGCGCTGCCCTCGCCGGCAACCACCACGGCTGAAACTGAAACGGCGCTGCTGGAGGTGGCGCCGCGAAAGCCGTGCGAGGTGGCGAGGGCAGCGACGCTGGCACCACAGCTCGCCGAGCCACCCTCGGAGTTGGTGATCGACGGCATGGCGCGGGCCGCATCTTCGGCGGCCAGTGCCATGTGCTGCAACCGTTCGGGCGGCAGGTTGGCGGTTGCCTCGTCGTAACTGTCGAAATCAGCGAAGCTTCCCCGGGCCAGCAGCTCGTCGGGGGCAAGCCCGGCGAACGGGTCGGGGGTGGCTTCGGCGGCCATGGCGACGGCGCGACGGGCAGCTTCGCGGAGCGCCGCAGGCGACAGATCGGAAATCGAGATCTGGGCGGAACGGTCACCAAGGAACACCCTGAGGCCGATTTCCTCGCCTTCCGAGCGGCCGATTTCCTCCAGTTTGCCCAGCCGCACGCCGATCCCGGTCGAGGCTTCGCCGAAATAAACGCTGTCGGCGGCATCGGCGCCAGCAGCCCGGGCGAGGCCGAGCAGGTGATCGAGGCGATCGAGCGCCTGGGAGGATTCAAGCATGAAGCTGCATTAATAGAGCCGGCACCACTACCGCAAGCACCAGCAGCGCCCCGGCCTCGCGGTTGGAGCGAAAGGCCCTGAGCGCGGAACGGGTATCGGCGGGATCGAACACCCGTACCTGCCAGCCCAGATGCAGCGCCGCCGGAGCAATGCTCAGCGCCCAAATGGGTTGCCCCGTCCACTGCCACAGGGCCGTCGCCATCAGCAGCACCGTCAGCGCATAGAAAGCCGCAACCCCCGTGCGCAGATGCCGGCCAAGGGCGCGGGCGCTCGACCGCACGCCGACCAGCGCGTCGTCCTCCATGTCTTGTGCGGCGTAGATGCTGTCATAGCCCAGCGTCCAGCAGATGCCCGCCGCATAGGCAAGCAGCATGGCGGGCAGGCTGGCGCGCAGAGCCGGGTCGGCGGCGGCCCAGCCCACCGGAAGCCCCCAGTTGAAGGTAAGGCCAAGCCACGCCTGCGGCCACCAGGTGATGCGCTTCATGAACGGGTAGGCCGCCACCAGCAGCAGCGACAGCAGTGCCACCGCTTGCGCCTGCGGCGGCAGAAGCAGCAGCACCCCCAGCCCCACCAGCAGCAGTGCGGCGATCAGCAGCCACGCTTCAGTCAGCGAAACGGCGCCGCTGGCCAGCGGCCGCACCGCAGTGCGCGCCACCTGACGGTCAAGGTCGCGGTCGACGATATCGTTATAAACGCATCCGGCCGCCCGCATGGCAACGGCTCCGGGCAGGAACAGCGGCCACCAGCCCCACCACCCGGCCGGCGCCGCCAGGAAGGCGCCGACAAGACAGGGCCAGAACAGCAGCCACCAGCCCGCGGGACGGTCAAAACGTGCCAGCCGTGCCCATAACTGCAGGCGGCCGGGCAGATGATCAACCCAACTGCGAACGGCATCGGGGGTGACGTCGGCAGCGGTGGCAGTTGGCGGATCAGTCACAGACGGCATCATCTGTGGTTAAGCCGCCACGGCCAATCGATCAATGCCCGGCCGGATACAGCCGGAGGCAGTTGCAGCCTGGGGGGATCAGGCGTGCAGTGCCCGGCTCCGGCGCCGGGATGCCGCACCCACCATCCCGAAACCGGCTATCAGCATTGCCCAGGTGGCTGGTTCGGGAACACCGGGCCCCGGTCCGGGGTTGGCATCCTCGACGTTCAGGATGTCAAATGCCCAGTGGCTGCTGCGTTCATCCCACGGTGGCACGCCAGATACATCGCAGAACATGGGGGCAGCACACCAGCCAGCCGTGAAATTGCCCTGGCCCTGGCGCGAGAACCCGTCCGCCAGATTGGGACCATTGGCGAAATTGTCATACTGCATGACAGCAACCGTATAGGTGCCGACATCGAGCATGGTGGACAGATAGGTATCAAAACAGACCCCGGTCATCGGGTCGGCGTCGACATCACCGCAGGCGCCGTCGTCGTTCTGGTCGATGAGGGCGCCGCTGCTGTCGAACAGGGCGAGTATCGGGTCGAACCCGCCACGATCGATGGCCTGGCCGGCGGCGTTCACGCCACCGGCGTAACTCCACGTGCGAAGGGTGACATTCGACAGTGCCCCGACCGAGAAGTCGAACAGTTGCACATTGTCGTCCTGGACGAAATAGCCGGTAAAGGAAAAATCCTGGGCTGCCTGGGCAGTGCCGGCCATCATCAGGCAGGCAGCCAGCGCCGGGGGCAGTGTCAGCATCGGTCGTTTCATTGAGCTTCTCCCGCAGAAGGCCGTGGCAGTCCGGCTGTCACGGTTATCTGATGACAAGCATAGGTCGTGCCAGGTGTGGGTAAATAATTATTGCGGCAAATTCAGAATGATGGCCGGTGTGCCGTATTACAGGTCAGCAATGATGTAAGAAATCCCGACAGTTGGTCGAATATTTCACAGCAGCGCCTGCTTTTCCTCGGCGATGCGGTCGAGCTCGGCGCGGGTCAGCCGCACCGATTCCGATTTCAATTGGCCGCAGGCGGCCATGATGTCGCGTCCGCGCGGCCGGCGGATCGGGGCCGAGATCCCCGCCTCATAGACGATCTGCGAAAAGCGCTCGACCCGCTCGGGCTCTGAGGTTTCATAGATCGACCCCGGCCACGGATTGAAGGGGATGAGGTTGACCTTGGCCGGAAGGCGATAGCGCTTAAGCAGGCGCACCAGTTCATGGGCATCTTCGTCGCGGTCGTTCACATCTTTCAGCATCACATATTCAAAGGTGATGCGTCGGGCATTGTTGGCGCCCGGATAGTCGGCGCAGGCCTGCAACAGCTCCTCGATCCCCCATTTGCGGTTGACGGGCACGATCTCGTCGCGGATCTCCTTGGTGACGGCGTGCAGCGACACCGCCAGATTGACGCCGATCTCGGCCCCTGCGCGCGCCATCATCGGCACCACGCCCGAGGTCGACAGGGTGATCCGCCGCTTCGACAGCGCCAGGCCGTCGCCATCCATGACGATGTTGAGGGCATCGCGCACATTGTCGAAATTATACAATGGCTCACCCATCCCCATCATGACGATGTTGGTGAGCAGCCGCCCCTCGGGCTGGCTTGGCCATTCGCCAAGGGCATCGCGCGCCAGCATCACCTGGCCGATGATTTCCGCCGCCGTCAGGTTCCTCACCAGCTTCATCGTGCCGGTCAGGCAGAAGCGGCAGTTGAGCGTGCACCCCACCTGCGAGGAGACGCACAAGGTGCCGCGATCGGAATCGGGGATGAAAACCGCCTCATATTCCTCGCCGCCCGAGCGCAGCAGCCATTTGCGGGTGCCGTCTTTTGAAACATGATCCTCGCGCACTTCCGGGCGGCCGACGAGGAAATGCGCCGCCAGCCCCTCGCGCAGCGGTTTGGAAAGATCGGTCATCGCGGCAAAATCGGTGGCGCCGCGATTGTAGATCCAGCTCCACAGTTGCTTGCTGCGCATGCGCGCCTGCCGGGGGTCGGCAAGCCCGGCGTCCACCAGCGCCGCGGCAATATCGGCGCGCGTCATGCCCACCAGGTCACGGCGGCCATCGGTGGTTGCAACCGGGGCACGCTTGACGGTTACGGGGTCGGCAAGGCCGGCTATCGGCATCAGTTCGCTGAGCATGGCGGCCGCGCCATAGCCGAAAACCCGGTCAGGCGCAAAGACCGGCCGCGCCTGTGCCGTCAGGGTTCCAGTTCGAAGGCCATGGAGACGGTGACCGACAGCGCCGATTCGCCGACCTGCACGGGCGGTGCAGCTGCCGCCCCTGCCGCCATGGCCATGCGCGGCATCGGCATCGGCGGCTCGACCGACGAGCCTTCAGAAATCAGGGTGATGCGCCTGACCTTCATGCCGGCAGCGGCTGCATAAAGCTCGGCGCGCTGGCGGGCGGTGGCCACCGCCTGCTGCCGTGCCTTGTCGAGCAGAGGTTCAGGGCTCATCACCTTGAATGTCGGCCCATCGATCTGGTTGGCGCCCGCCCCTACCAGCGCATCGATCACCTTGCCGGTGGCCCTGGCGTCGCGGATGGTGACCCGCACCTGGTTGCTGGCGCGAAAGCCGGTCAGTATCGGCTCGCGGTTCTGTTCATAGCGGAACTGCGGTTGCAGGCTGAGGCCCGATGTCTGGATGTCGCGGTCGGCGATTCCGGCCTTTTTCAGGGCGGCGATCACCTTGTCCATCGAGGCCGAATTGGTGGCCATTGCCGCCGAAGCCTCGGCAGCCGTTGTCACTACGCCAGCGCCGATCTCGGCGGAATCGGGGGTGGCGCGCACTTCGCCGGTGGCGGAAAGCTGCAGGATGGTGGGCTGTGCCACCGGAGGGCCACCGGCCGGGGTCTGGGCCAGTGCCGCAGAAGACAGCCCGGTGGCCAGCCCGGCGACAAGACCGGCAATGGTGGCGATGTGGCGCTTTTTCATTCAGCAATCTCCTGTCGAGCCTGCCTGACATTGCAGGCTGGCTGCCGTTCTGCCCGTCAGCAGCTTACGCCAGGCTTAAACGCCGTTGCCGAAGGTTCAGCCGTTGCTTTTCAGCTTGCCGTAAAGCCACAGAAGCAGGACCGCTCCGACGGTCGCCAGGCCGAGGTTCCAGATGTCGCCGCCGGTTTTGACGAACGGCAATACGCTGGCGAGGAAGCCGCCCACCAACCCGCCGGCAATGCCGACCAGGATGGTGATGAGAATGCCGCCTTGCACCCGCCCCGGCATGATCCATTTGGCGAGCGCGCCGGCGATCAGACCGATAACCACCCAGCCGATAATCCCGTAATTCATGGTGTGCCTCCCCGTATGGGTGCCAGAATGGGCAACCCGGCGGTCAGAACACTTCATTCTCGGCGAAGATGCAAGCAGGAATTGCAGTGGCCGCCCCCGGTATCAGCCCATGTACATGCCGCCGTTCACATGGATGGTCTGGCCGGTCACATAGGCGCCCTCGTCGCTTGCCAGCCACACGGCGGCGGCAGCCACATCGCTGCCGTCGCCGAAGCGGCCGGCGGGGATGCGCTCGAACATGGCTTTCTGCTGGTCGTCGCTGAGGGCATCGGTCATTGCCGAACGAATGAAGCCGGGGGCCACGCAGTTCACGGTGATTCCGCGCCCCGCCACTTCGGCGGCGAGGCTGCGCGTCATGCCCTGCAACCCGGCCTTGGCAGCGGCATAATTGGCCTGCCCTGGGTTGCCGATCGATCCGACCACCGAGCTGATGGCGATGATGCGGCCGTGGCGCGCCTTCATCATCGGCCGCAGGGCCGCGCGCGACAGCCGAAACGCCGCTTCCAGATCGACGGTGAGCACCGCTGACCAGTCTTCATCCTTCATGCGCATGGCGAGGCCGTCGCGGGTGATTCCGGCGTTGTTCACCAGAATGTCGATGCGGCCGCCCAGCGCCTCGAGAGCGGCCGGCACCAACTTTTCGACTTCGGTGGCATCATCGAGCCGACAGGGCAGGATCTCGGCACCGCCAAGTTCGTCGGCCATGGCTTCAAGCGCGCCGATGCGGGTGCCGGAAAGTGCCAGCTGGGCGCCCTGGGCCCTGAGCGCCCTGGCAATGGCGCCGCCGATTCCGCCGCTGGCGCCGGTGACGAGGGCGGTTTTGCCGGTAAGATCGAACATGGGTTTATCCTTCACAGGATCCTGACGGCGGCCTCGATGTCGGCCGGGGTGAGGATCGACAGGGTTTCGACATCAGGGGCGATGCGTTTCACCATCGGGCCCAGCACCTTGCCGCCGAACTCGACCATGCGGGTCACGCCATTGGCGGCCATCCATTCCACCGATTCGCGCCAGCGCACCGCACCCGTCACCTGCTCTACCAGCAGGCGGCGGATGGTGGCGGGTTCCGTGACGGGGCCAGCGGTCACATTGGCAATCACCGGCACCACCGGGGCCTGCATGGCAGTGGCCGCCAGCGCCGTGGCCATCGCCTCGGCAGCCGGGGCCATCAGCGCGCAATGGAAGGGGGCGGAAACCGGAAGCGCCATGGCGCGCCGGGCGCCGGCGGTCTTCAGCAGGTCGATGGCGCGCTGCACCGCGGCCGTCGTTCCCGAGATCACCACCTGGCCCGGCGCATTGTCGTTGGCGGCGGCCAGCACCTCGCCTTCGGCGGCCTGTGTCACGGCGCGCGCCACGGCTTCGTGATCGAGGCCGAGGATGGCAGCCATCGCCCCCTCGCCCGGGGGAACGGCGGCCTGCATGGCATTGCCGCGCGTGCGCAAAAGCCTGGCGGTATCGGCCAGCGTGAACACGCCGGCGGCGGCCAGCGCCGAATATTCGCCGAGGCTGTGGCCGGCCACCATTGCCGCCTTGTCGGAGAGGCGGATTCCGGCTTCCTGTTCGAGGACGGCAAGGGCGGCGAGGCTGGCGGCCATGATGGCGGGCTGGGCGTTGGCGGTCAGAGTCAGCTGGTCTTCCGGGCCATCGAACATCAGGCGCGACAGGGCCTGCGACAGGGCTTCGTCAACTTCTTCCAGAATCTGTCGGGCGGCCGGGCTGGAATCGGCGAGCGCCCGCGCCATGCCGACCGACTGGCTGCCCTGACCTGGGAAAATGAATGCGGTGCTCATGCGCTGGCCTTCCGGAACTGCTCGATTCCGTCTGCCCTAGCGCATCCTGCCCCGCTGTCAAAACGCCTTGTCGGAACCAGAGCGCCTGTTGCCCTTGGAATCTGCTGCGCTGTTGATTAAGAGGGGCCAACATATGCGAAAATGTCGTGGATGTTCAGCCTGACGCCAGCAATGATCAGGCACTGAGGGATCAAGCAGTACGCCGGGGAGCCGGTTGATGATGAAAGGTTATCGATGAAATCTGTATCGCATTCGGTTGTCGCTTCGGCCATTGCTGCTGTACTGGCGGTGGGTGCGCCGCTGGCGGCACCGCTGGGGATGGGCGCTGCACAGGCCCAGGCGATTTCGGCTGCTGTCGGCAAGCCGCTGCAACAGGCCCAGAGTGCTGCCAAGGCCGGTAATATCGCTGCCGCCCAGAATTATGTGAACCAGGCACGGTCCGCCGCCTCTACCCAGACCGAGCGCACCAAGGTCGGGCAGATGGCGGCCTATGTCTATACCCGCGCCGGTCAGTTCGCCCAGGCTGCCAACGAGCTGGAACGCATCGGCACCTCGCCCGCCCAGCTGGCACCGCTCTATTATCAGGCCCGTCAGTATGACAAGGCGATTGCCGCTGCCCAGAAATCCGGGCAGACAACCATCATCGCCCAGTCGTACCTGATGCAGGGCAAGGCTGCCGATGCCGCGCGCATCTACGGCCAGATCGTCGCCCGGAACCCGAACAATCCGTCGGCATTGCAGAATCTTGCCGGTGCGCAATACAAGATGGGCGACAAGAAGGCCTATCTTGCCACCACCCAGAAGCTGATCCGCCTCGACCCGACCCCAGCCCGCTGGCGAGCCCTGCTGACCGACATGAAGCAGAACGCGCAGGCGACCGAAGCCAAGCTCGGCCTCTATTACCTCATCCGTGAGACCGGGAACCTCAACACCCCTGCGGAAGTGCAGGAATTCGCCAAGCTGGCGATCGTCGGCGGGCAGCCGGGCGTCGCCGCCGATGTGGTGAAGGCGGCCACGGCATCGGGGGCGCTGCAGGCCAATGATGCCATGACGGCGCGCCTCATTCAGGCCGGCGCCAAGCGGCAGGCGGCCGCCCTTGCTGCTGCTCCGGGCCAGGCCAAAAACCCGGCGACGGCCTATGCCGCCGGTAACGCCTTCCTGGGGGCGGGCCAGTATCCGCAGGCGATTGCCGCCTACACCGTTGCCGCCAAGGGGCCCAACGCCAGTGACGCCGCCCTCTTCAAGGGGGTCGCCCTGGCGCGCAGTGGCCAGCTGGCGGCCTCGAAGGCCTCGTTCGCTGCCGTCAGGGGCCCGTCGGCAGATGTGGCGGCCCTGTGGGAGCTTTACGCAAGCACCAAACGCTAGGGACTGGCAGAATGACGCTTCCGGCCCGGATGTGCCGGAGCGCTGTCTGCCGGGACTGACCGGAAGTCGCCCGGCATGACAACGTCAGAACCGGGACATCAAGCCGGCGCAGCAGATGCTGCGCCGGCTACCGGTATTTCGGTTCCGGCCGGTTCGCCGGGTGTCGCCGGCATTGCCGCTGTCGCTTCCGTCTCTGCTGAAGCGGCAGACGTTGCGGCCTCGGCGGCGCCGGCAGAGTCTGAGCCATCGGCTGCTGCAGCGCTGGCCAAGGGAGGAAGGACCAACTTTCTCGGCTTTCTGCTGCGGCTGATGGCGCGCTTTCCGTTTCTGGTGATTGCTGCCCGCCTGTATGGCGCCGACGGGCTGGGCCGCTTTGCCTATGCCACCATGGTGGTCGAGTTTGCCGCCCAGCTCGCGACCCTGGGGCTGAAACGGGGGGTGGCTGCGGAAATGGCACGCGGCGATCAGCCCGAAGTCGATGCCCTGAGCGACGGTCTGCTGATCGCGCTGCTGCTGGCCGTGGTTGCCACGGTGGTGCTGCTGCTGTGGCCGCACCTGATGTTTCCCGATGGCCAGCCGCGGCCGGGCGAACGCTGGCTGGCGCTGGTGGTGCCGGCAATCGTGCTGTCGGACATTACCCTTGCCGGCCTGGCCTTTCGCCATCGGATCGGCGTGGCAGTGCAGGCGCGCTCGATCATCGAGCCATGGACCCTGACGATCATCGCCACGGCGCTGGCCTTCACGCTGGCAAAACCGTTCGGGCTGCTGATCGCCTATGCCATATCGATGATCGCCGCGGCCGTTGCCTCGGTGATCCCGGCGCTCAGGCTGTTCGGTCTGCCCGACGGCTGGCGGCCCGAAGTCGGCCGGCTGGTGGCCATCTGCCGCCGCAACCTGCCGCTGGCCGGCGCTGATCTGGTGGAGTGGTCGACCAGGCGTCTCGATATCTTCGTGCTGGGCCGGTTCGCCGATGCCCAGACCGTGGGCATTTATTATGTCGCCCAGCAGGTGGCGACCCTGGCCGGCAAGATCCGTACCAGTTTCGACCCCATTCTGGCGCCGATGCTCTCGACTGCCCTCAGCAACGGCCGCACGGAAGAGGCGGCCGAGCATGTGCGTCAGGTGGGTTTCTGGGTGTTGACCTTCCAGTTGCCTGTGGTTCTGGCGCTGGGGATGCCGGGCGAGGGCGTGATGGGCCTGTTCGGGCCGGAATTCGCCGTAGGCGCGCTGGTGATGGCGCTGCTGCTGACGGCCGAGCTGGCGGCGGCCAACAGCAGTATTTCCGAGATGGGCCTGATCTATACCCGGCCGCGCGCCAATCTGGTGATTGCTGTTTCGGGGCTGGTGCTGCAGGGAGGGTTAAGCCTGCTGCTGGTGCCGCGTCTGGGTGGCGTCGGTGCAGCGGGCGCCCTGCTTCTGGCACTCGTCTATGCGGCGGTTGCCCGGCAGATCGTGCTGGCGCGGGCATTTCGTGCCGATGTCGCCTTCTGGCGCTGGTCGCTTCTGTTGGCGGGGGCCATCACCTTTGGCGCCGGTTATGTGGCGCGGCTGCTGCCCGAACTGTGGGAGATGATCCTCATCATTCCCGGCACGCTGTTCCTGTTTGGCGCGATCATCTGGCGGTTCGGCTTCCGTCCGGCCGACAAGGCCTTGTTCCAGATGCGCCGAGTGGGCTAGGGCAGGAACCGGGGCGGTATCGGGTGTTTGGCCGACCGGCTGGTCGGCCTGCGGGGGGGTGTTCGGCCGACCGGCTGGTCGGCCCGCAGGAGGTTTGACATGCGCGATTTTCATCTTCTCATCAACGGGGCGCTGGTGGCTGGCGACGATACCATGGCGGTGCTGAACCCGGCGACCGAGCAGCCGGTGGCCCAGTGTCCGGTGGCAAGCGAAGCGCAGCTGCAGCAGGCGGTGGCCGCTGCCAAGGCCGCCTTTCCCGCCTGGTCGGCGCGACCGCAGGACGAACGGCGCGCCCTGGTTGCCCGGCTGGCCGATGCCATTGCCACCCACAGCGAGGAACTGGCGAGCCTGCTGACCGCCGAACAGGGCAAGCCGCTTGATCAGGCGATGTATGAAATCATCGGGGCAACGATGGCGCTGAGGGCCTTTGCCGACATGACCATCGAACCGCGGGTGCTGCGCGACGATGGCACCAACCGCATCGTCGAGCTGCGTGCGCCGCTGGGGGTGGTGGCGGCGATCACCCCGTGGAACTTCCCGCTGATTCTGCTGATGAACAAGCTGGGTCCGGCGCTGGTGGCCGGCAACACCATGGTGGCGAAGCCGGCCCCCACCACCCCGCTTGTCACCTTGCGCTTTGCCGAGCTGGCGAACGCCATCCTTCCGGCCGGGGTGCTGAACGTCATCACCGACAGGAACGATCTCGGCGGCCTGCTGACCGCCCATCCCGATGTCGCCAAGGTGTCGTTCACCGGCTCGACCGCCACCGGCAAGAAGGTGATGGCAAGTGCCGCCGACACCGTGAAGCGGGTGACTCTGGAACTGGGTGGCAATGACGCGGCCATCGTTCTCGATGATGTCGATCCTGTCGCCATTGCCGGGCGGGTGTTCCAGGGGGCGATGATGAACGCCGGGCAGATCTGCGTTGCCGTCAAGCGCGCCTATGTGCCGGAAGCCATGTATGACGTGTTCTGCGACGAACTGGCGCGACTGGCGAAGGCGGCGGTTGTTGACGACGGCGCCAACCAGGGCGCGCAGATCGGGCCGGTGCAGAACCGCCAGCAGTATGAAAAGCTGAAGGGCTTTCTGGCCGATGCCCGGGAACATGGCACGGTGATCGCCGGTGGCGACGTGATCGACCGCCCCGGCTATTTCGTGCAGCCAACCATCGTGCGCGATATTGCCGATGATGCCCGGCTGGTGCGCGAGGAGCAGTTCGGCCCGGTGCTTCCGGTTCTGAAATATACCGACATCGACGAGGTGATCGACCGCGCCAACGACAGTGACTACGGGCTGGGGGGCACGGTATGGGGCCGCGATCTGGCGCGGGCCACCGCCGTTGCCGAACGCATCAACACCGGCACCGTGTGGGTGAATCAGCACCTGGCGATCGACAACAGCATCCCGTTCCGGGGGGCCAAGCAGTCGGGGATCGGTGGTGAGCTGGGTGAGGCCGGGCTTCACGAATATACGCAGGCGCGGATCGTCAACGCCGTGGCCCTGTAACCACGGGGCGTTTCACACCATGGCCTTCAGGTGGCAGGGGGCAAACGCCCCGTTATGCTTGCACCTTGTGGCTGGCGCGGCTAGTGATTTGCCACAACCAGAGTGACAATGCCGGACGGGTTCCGGCTATCGAAGGGGTTAGAGAATGAGTGATGTTGCCGAGCGCGTGCGCAAGATCGTGGTAGAGCATCTGGGTGTGGAAGCCGAGAAGGTGACCGAGGATGCCAGCTTCATCGACGATCTGGGTGCTGACAGCCTCGATACCGTGGAACTGGTGATGGCGTTCGAGGACGAATTCGGCGTCGAGATTCCCGATGATGCCGCGGAAAAGATCCTGACGGTCAAGGATGCCATCAGTTTCATTTCCGCCAAGGGCAACTGACCAATACTGACGGCTGCCGACGGACGGGGGAGGATACCCCCGCACCGGCGGCCGGGCTGCATTTGAGGAGAGGGATATGCGCCGCGTAGTCGTGACCGGGCTAGGGCTGGTGACGCCCCTTGGCGGCAGCGTCGAACAGACGTGGTCGCGGTTGATCGCCGGCGAATCGGGGGCTGGCCCGATCACCCGGTTCGATGCCAGCGACTATGCCTGCCGGATCGCCTGCGAGGTGAAGCCCGGCGATTTCGACCCGGATCTGCGGGTCGATCACAAGGTGCAGCGGCAGGTCGATCCATTCATCATCTATGGTATCGACGCCGCCAGCCAGGCCCTTGAAGACGCCGGTCTCACCGACATGACCGAGGCTGAGCGGCTGCGCGCCGGCACCCTCATCGGCTCAGGGATCGGCGGCCTGCCGGGAATTGCCAGCGAATCGATCGTGCTGCATGAACGCGGGCCCAAGCGGGTGTCGCCGCACTTCGTGCATGGGCGGCTCATCAACCTGGTGTCGGGGCAGGTCTCGATCAAATATGGTCTTATGGGCCCCAACCACGCCGTGGTCACCGCCTGCTCAACCGGGGCGCACGCCATTGGCGACGCCGCCCGCATCATCCAGTGGGGCGATGCCGACGTGATGGTGGCCGGCGGCGCTGAAGGGGCGATCTGCCCGCTGGGAATCGCCGGCTTTGCCCAGGCGCGCGCGCTGTCCACCGGCTTCAACGACGCCCCCACCCGCGCCAGCCGCCCGTGGGACAAGGCGCGCGACGGGTTCGTGATGGGCGAGGGCGCCGGCATGGTGGTCCTCGAGGATTATGAGCGGGCGAAAGCGCGCGGCGCCAAGATTTACGGCGAAGTGCTGGGCTATGGCCTGACGGGCGACGCCTATCACGTCACGGCGCCGCACCCCGAAGGCATGGGCGCCTATCGTTCGATGGAAATGGCGCTGAAACGGGCGGGAATCGACGCCTCGGCGATCGATTATGTCAATGCCCACGGCACCTCGACTCCGATGGGTGACGAACTGGAGCTGGGGGCGGTGAAGCGGCTGTTCGGCGACAGTGCCGGGCGGGTCGCCATGTCATCAACCAAATCGGCGATCGGCCACCTGCTGGGCGGCGCCGGAGCAGCGGAAAGCATCTTCTGCCTGCTGGCGATGCGCGATGGCGTGGTTCCGCCCACCCTCAACCTCGAAGACCCGTGCGAAGGTGCTGAAGGCATGAACCTGGTGCCGCTGCAAGCCCAGCAGCGCGAGGTGAACGCCGTGCTCAACAACAGTTTCGGGTTCGGCGGCACCAACGCCACCCTCGTGATGCGCAAGGTCTGAGCTGCATGGCGGGCGCTCCTGCGCCGCAACGTCAGATAGCCGGCCAGCCGCGCTGGGTGGTGTTGGGGGCGCTGCTGGCCGTGGCGGCGATGATGGCCCTCGGCCTGTGGACGGCCACCGTGTGGCGGCGGGCGCCGGCGCCCGGCGCTCCGGTCGTGGAGGTTACTATCCCGCCCGGCGCCTCGCTGCGGCAGACGGCCGACCGGCTCGAGAAGGCCGGGGTCATTTCCTCGGCCAAGCTGTTCGAGGTGCTGGCGCGTACCCTGGCCGCCGACCAGCGCTCGGTGCAGGTGGGCACCTATGCCTTCCGCGAGGGCGAAGGCTGGGGGGCGGTGCTTGAACGGTTGCGCCGCGGCGACACCGTGACAGTAAAAATCGCCATTCCCGAAGGACTGCCGAGCGTGATGGTGGCCGAACGACTGAACGCCACGGCGCGGCTGACGGGCACGGTTGAACCTCCGGCCGAAGGCAGCGTGCTGCCGGCCACCTACGAGGCCAAGGTGGGTGAAAACCGTGCGGCGGTATTGCAGCGCATGCAGGCGGCCATGCGCGCCGAGCTGGCGCGCCTGTGGGCAGCGCGCACCCCGCAGACGGCGGTGAAAACCCCGGAAGAGGCCATCATTCTGGCATCGATCGTCGAGAAGGAGACGGCTGAACCCTCCGAGCGGCGGCGCATCGCCGGGCTCTATTCCAACCGGCTGAAAAAGGGCATGCGCCTCGAGGCCGACCCGACGGCGATTTATCCGGTCACCCGGGGCAAGCCGCTGGGGCGCCGCATCCTGCGCTCGGAACTGCAGGCCGACAACGGCTATAACACCTACCGCAAGGCGGGGCTGCCGCAGGGGCCGATCACCAACCCCGGCCGCGTCAGCATCGCCGCCGTCCTCGACCCGGAAGTGCACGACTATCTCTACATGGTGGCCGATGGCAATGGCGGCCATGCCTTCTCTCGCAGCTATGACGAGCATCTCGCCAAGGTCGCCAAATGGCGCGATATCCGGAAGCAGCGCGGCATCTGACAGCGGCAGGTCAGCCGCGCGGATGGGTGCCGCGCCACACATCGAGCAGGCGGGCGGCATCGACATCGGTATAGATCTGGGTGGACGACAGGCTCTGGTGTCCGAGCAGCTCCTGGATGGTGCGCAGGTCAGCGCCACGGGCCAGCAGGTGGGTGGCGAAACTGTGGCGCAGCGCATGGGGGGTGGCGCTTGGCGGCAGGCCCAGAATTACCCGCGCCTTGCGCAAGGTGGCGCGCACCACACTGTCGTTCAGCAGCCCGCCACGGGCGCCGCGGAACAGCGGCCCCTCGGGGGGTAAAGCCCATGGGCACAGCCTGACATAATCAAGCAGCGCCGCCTGCACTGCCGGCAGCAGCACGATGAGGCGCTGGCGGCCGCCCTTGCCGGTGACCGTCAGTGTTTCCGGCAGGGTTGGTTCGCCATCAGGGCGGGTGGTGACGATGGCGCCGGTCAGCGACAGCGCCTCGCCGATCCGCAGCCCTGCCCCATAGAGCAGCAGCAGCAGAGCGGTATCGCGGGCCTGCATCCACGCTTCGTCGTGCAGTGCACCGGTGGTCTGCGCCAGTGCCGTGGCGTCGTCGGGGGCCAGCGGACGCGGCAGCCCCTTCTTCACCCGGGCGCCGGCCACTGTCTCGATGGCCCGCAACGGCGTGTCGTGACGGTTGCGGCACCAGCGAGCAAACGCCCTGAGCGCCGACAGTTCGCGCGCGGTCGAGCGGTTCGACAGGCCATCGGCGCGGCGGCTGCCCAGAAACGCCCGCACATCGGCAGAGTCCATGGCAGCCAACAGGCGAAGGTCGGCGGGGCGGCCGTGGCTGTGCGCAAGAAACACCAGGAATCGCTGCAGCGAGCCCTGATAGGCGCGCAGCGTATGTGGCGACAGCCGCTGCTGGGAGGCTAGCGCCGACAGCCAGTCGCAGGCGAGGGTCTCAGCGTCCATGGTTGAGCGACAGTGTGCCATTGACTAGGTGAGCGTCAATGCGCGGCACCGTTCTATTGTTGCAGCAAGGGGTCGGCCCCTTCGATTACCGGTTGCCCCCGGGCACACCGCCGGGCACCGTGGTGCAGGCGCCGCTGGGCCGGCGCATGGTGGCGGGGGTGGTGTTCGATGACGGACTGCTCGTCGCGCCGCCACTGGGCGAGCACCGGCTGCGCGATGCCACCCCGCTGTCGTTGCCGCCGCTGCCGATGCCGCTGCGCCAACTGGTGGCGTGGGTGGCCGATTATTATGTCGTCCATCCGTCACTGGTGCTGCGCATGGTGCTGCCGCAGGCGGCGTTCCACCAGGCCCCGGTCGTGCCGCGGTATGCGCTGGGCGCGACTCCGGTCAGCCGTCACCCGGCCCGGCAGGCCCTGCTGCAGCGCCTGCAGGCCGTGCGCGCCATCGGCCCGGCGACGCTGGCCCGCTGGGCCGAGGCAGCCGACAGCCGGGTTGCGACCCTGCGCACGCTGGTGAAACAGGGGGTTCTGGTGGCGGCTCCGGCGTCAGCGGGGGTGCCGGCGCCCGCACTCGATGCCCTCCCGGCCGGCCCGCAACTCACCCCGGCGCAGCAACTGGCGGCCGATGCCTTGCAGCAGGCCGTGCGCGAAGGTGGCTTTCAGCCGTTCCTGCTCGACGGGGTTACGGGGGCCGGCAAAACCGAAGTTTATCTTGAGGCCGTCGCTGCCGCTCTGTCCGCTGGCCGCCAGGCACTGGTGCTGGTGCCGGAAATCGCCCTTACCCCGGGGTTGCTGGCGCGGTTTCGGCAGCGGTTCGGCTTTGCGCCGCTGGCCTGGCATTCGGGCCTTGGCATGGCGGCACGACGCGATGCCTACCGCCGGATCGCCGATGGCAGCGCCCCGGTGATCGTCGGCGCCCGCTCGGCGCTGTTCCTGCCGATGCCGTCGCTTGGGGTGATCATCGTCGATGAAGCCCATGAAGCCGCCTACAAGCAGGAGGATGGCGTTCCCTACCATGGCCGAGACGTTGCGGTGATGCGCGGCCATTTCGCGGCCATCCCGGTGGTGCTGGCGACGGCCACCCCGGCGATCGAGACGATGGAGCAGGTGACGCGCGGCACCTACCGGCTGCTGCACCTGCCCAGCCGGTTCGGCGGCGCCACCCTGCCCGCCATCCACCTCGTCGACCTGACCCGCACGCCGCCTTCGCGCGGACACTGGATCGCCCCGCCGCTGGCCGACGCCATCGCGGCTCGTCTTGCCGCCGGCGAGCAGAGCCTGCTGTTTCTGAACCGTCGCGGCTATGCCCCCCTAACCTTGTGCCGCGCCTGTGGTGAGCGGATCGCCTGCCCCAATTGCACCGCCTGGCTGGTCGAGCATCGCGGGCGTCACCAGCTGATGTGTCACCATTGCGGGCTTGCCATTCCCACCCCATCGGCCTGCCCGGCGTGCCACGAGGCGGATTGTCTGGTGGCGTCAGGACCCGGAGTCGAGCGGCTGGCCGAGGAGGTGGCGGCCCGGTGGCCGGCGGCGCGGCTGCGCATCGTCACCTCTGATACCATTGTCACCGAGGCCGACATGGCGACTCTGGCGGCAGCGGTTGATGGTGGCGAGGTCGATATCCTGATCGGCACCCAGATGCTGGCCAAGGGCCATGATTTTCCCGACCTCACGCTGGTGGGGGTGATCGATGCCGATCTCGGGCTCGATGGCGGCGACCTGCGGGCCGCCGAGCGCAGCTTCCAGCAGATCCGGCAGGTGGCCGGGCGGGCCGGCCGCGCCGCCCGGCCTGGTGAAGTGTTCCTGCAGACCCACCAGCCGGGCGCCCGCATCATGCAGGCGCTTGCCAGTGGCGACAGCGCGCGGTTCTTTGCCGCCGAACGCGCGGCGCGGCTGGCGGCCGCGATGCCGCCTTTCGGACGGCTGGCGGCGCTCATCATTTCGGCAACCGATGCCACCGCCGCCGCTGAAGTGGCAATGCAGCTGGGTCGCACGGCACCGGAACGCCACGACCTTCATGTCTTCGGGCCGGCGCCGGCACCGCTGGCAAAGCTGCGCGGCCGTTTCCGCCACCGCCTGCTGGTGCAGGCCAGCCGCCAGGCACCGCTGCAGGCGCTGATCCGTGACTGGCTGGGGCGGGTGAAGCTTCCGGCAGGGGTGCGGGTGGCCGTCGATGTCGACCCGCAATCCTTCCTGTAACGGGTGCCGGAACGTCAGGGCGGGCCGGCCGCGTCACTGAGGCGGTAGCTGGCGATGGCTTCGTAGTGCGAGCCGCTGGTGCCCATGAAGCTTTCGACCAGATAGAAGCGCCTTGCCGTCCACCGGGCGGGTGGGGCGCCGACGCTGCGCAGAAAGGGGGCCAGTTGTTCAGGCGTGGCGCCGCCGCCGGAAAATCGCGCAAGGGTGATGTGGGGAACGAAGGCGTGTCGGGCGGGGGAATCCCCAGAAACCGGCGCAATCCCGGCCTGCCGGCAGAGGTGGCGGATACGGGCAGCCAGCCTTGCCAGCGGCTCTACAGGGGCAACGCCGATATACAGCACCGAGCTGCAATCGCCGCGGCGGCCGGGAAAAGTTCCGAACAGCCCGAGGCGCAGTGCCAGCTCGGGCGTCTGGATATGGTGCAGCCCTTCGGCCACGGCTTCCGCCTTGTCGCCATCGACGGTTCCCAGAAAGGCCAGGGTGAGGTGCAGCTGCTGGTCGCTTTGCCAGCGTGCCCCATCGATGCCGGCCATCACCGACAACAGGCGTTCGCGCACCTCAGGGGGCGGGCGCAGCGCCACGAACAGCCGGTGGCTCATCGCCGGGGCGCGGCGGCGGGCTTCAGGACACTGACGACAGTGGGCAGGATGTTCTTCACCATCACCTTCACTCCGGCAGGGTTGGGATGTTTGCCATCGGCCAGTTGCAGGCCCGGATGGCCGGCCACCCCTTCAAGGAAGAAGGGGTAGAAAGTGGCGCCATATTTGCTGGCAACCGCCGGGAACACCGCGGCATAGGCACGGCCGTAGGCGGCACCCAGATTGGGGGCGGCGCGCATCCCGGCCACCACCACCGGAATCCGGCGCCGGCGCAGTTCGGCGACGATGGCGTCGAGGTTGTCGCGGGTGGTGGCCGGCGGCTGACCGCGCAGCATGTCGTTAGCGCCCAGCGCCACGATCGCCAGCGCCGGCGGGCGCGGCAGGCTGGAAAGCACCCAGCCGAGACGGGCGCGGCCCTGCGCCGTGGTGTCACCCGAGACCCCGGCATTATGGACGGTGGCGGTGATTCCGCGCTGTTTCAGGGCAGCCTCAAGTTGTGGCGCGAACCCCTCGCCGGGCTTCAGCTGGTAACCGGCGGTCAGGCTGTCGCCAAAGGCCAGGACAAGCGGCGGTGGCGTACTGGCGGCTGGGATGGCCGGCAGCCACAAAAGGGCAAGCATGGCCAGCAGGCGCTGGAAAAGTCGGCCGATCATGCCATATGCCTTCATTCACCCATCCTTCTGGTTCAGGAACCGCATGAATTACCACGACACCCCAGGGCCGGCCGATGATATGGTGATTTCTGCCCGCGATGTCACCCTCACTCTGGGAACGGGGGCCACCCGCGTCGCGGTGTTGAAGGGCCTTGATCTCGATGTGCCACGCGGTGACCGGCTGGCGATCCTCGGGCCTTCAGGATCGGGCAAATCATCGCTGATGGCCGTGCTGGCGGGGCTGGAGGCGCCGAGTGGCGGCACCATCGCCATCGATGGCCGGACGATCACCGGGCTGAGCGAGGATCAGCTGGCGCAGATGCGGCGCGGGCGGATCGGCATCGTGCTGCAGGCGTTCCACCTGATCCCGACGATGACCGCCGCGGAAAATGTGGCGATTCCGCTGGAGCTCGCCGGACACCCCGACCCGTTCCCGGCAGCAGCCGCCGAGCTGGCTGCCGTCGGCCTTGGCCACCGGCTAGGCCATTATCCGGCGCAGCTTTCCGGGGGCGAACAGCAGCGGGTGGCGCTGGCGCGGGCTCTGGGCGTGCGCCCGGCGTTGCTGTTCGCCGACGAGCCGACCGGCAATCTCGATGCCGCAACCGGAGACGCCATCATCGAACTGCTGTTCCAGCGGCTTGAGGAAACCGGGGCGACTCTGGTTCTGATCACGCACGACCGGGCGCTGGCCGAGCGTTGCGCGCGCGTGGTCACCATGCGTGATGGCGCGATCGTGGCAGGGGTGCCGGCCTGATGGCCATTGCCCTGCGCATCGCCCGCACCGAGGCGCGCGGCGGCTTCGGGGCGTTGCGGCTGCTGTTCGCCTGCCTGTTCCTCGGGGTGCTGGCGCTGGCGGCGGTTGGCTCGTTGTCAGGCGCCATCGACCGAGGGCTGGCCGACGAGGGGCAGGCCATTCTGGGCGGCGATGTCGCCGTCACCATCAGTGGCCGGCCGCCGACAGACGCGGAACTGACAGCGTTGCGGCAGGCGGCCGATACGGTATCGCAGACGGTGCGCATGCAGGCGATGGTGCGCCATGGCGATGACGACCAGCTGCTGGCCGAGCTGAAAGCGGTGGATTCGGACTGGCCGCTCTATGGGACGGCGCAACTGGCCGAAGGTGGCGGCAACCGCGCCGTGCAGCAGGCGCTGCGCCACGGGGCCGTGGTTTCTGAGGCGCTGGCCGAGCGGCTGGCGCTGCGGGTGGGCGACCGCGTGGCGATCGGCGAGACGACACTGCCGGTGGCGGCGGTGCTGAGCAGTGAACCGGATCGCGCCAGTGACGGCTTTGCCCTTGGCCCCAGCGTGCTGGTGGCGCTCGACCGGCTGCCGCAAACGGCGCTGGTGCAACCCGGCAGTCTTTACACCACCCGGCTTCGCCTGCGGCTGCCCGCGGGCAGCGATGGCGCCGCCGTTGCCGAACGCCTGCGCAACAGCCACCCGGATTCCGGCTGGCAGGTGCGTGACAGCCGCCATGCCGCCCCCGGTACCGAGCGGCTGGTCGACCGGTTGGCGCAGTTGCTGATGCTGGTGAGCCTGACGGCGCTGTGCGTGGCGGGCGTTGGCGTGCGCAACGGTGTGACTGCCTATCTCGATCAGCGCACGGCCGCCATCGCCACCCTGAAGGCGCTGGGGGCCACCACCGGTCAGGTGACGCGGGGCTATCTGCTGCTGATTGCCGCCGTCACGCTGGTGGCGGCGCTTGCGGGTGCAGCGGCCGGAGCACTGGCGCCGTGGCTGGTGGCGAAGCTGGCGGACGGGCTGTTGCCGGTGCCGCCGGTGGCTGGTCTTTATCCGCTGCCGCTGCTGGCGGCCATCGGTACCGGGCTGCTGATCGCCTTTGCCTTTGCCTGTCCGCCCCTGGTGCGCGCCGGCGCCCTGCCGGTTGCCCGGGTGCTGCGCGGCCCTGTCGAGGCGTGGCCGTGGCCGTCGCGCCGGGCGCTGGCACTGGCGCTGGCAGCGGGGTGCGGGGTGGCGGCGCTGGCGGCTGTCCAGGCGGCCGAACCATGGTTTGCCCTGCTGTTCCTGGCTGGGGCCGTTGGGGTCTTTGGTCTCCTCGCCCTGTTTGGCGCACTCATCATCCGTCTGGCTCGCGCCCTGCCGCGGCCGCGGCCGGTTCTGGGGCGGCTGGCGCTCACCAATCTCAGCCGCCCCGGTGGCCCGGCGCAGGCGCTGGTGGTGGCGCTTGGCCTCGGGCTGTCGCTGTTCGCGACACTGGTGTTCATTGAAACCAGTTTCGAGGCCGAGCTGCACAAGGCGGTTCCCGACAAGGCGCCGGCCTTCTTCCTGCTCGATCTTCCCAGAGACGGACAGCAGCGCTTTCTGGCGATGGTTCCGGCCGGAAGCACCGTGCGCATGGTGCCCAGCCTGCGCGGGCCGGTGACGCGGGTGAACGGTACGCCAGCTTCACAACTGACGGATGTGCCCGAAGACAGCTATGTGCTGCGCGGCGACCGCGGGCTGACCTTTGCCGCCGATCTGCCGGTCGGCAACCGGATCGTCGCCGGGCGCTGGTGGCCTGCCGGGTATTCCGGGCCGCCGCTGGTGTCGATGGAGGCCGAACAGGCGCGGCTGCTGGGCCTGAAGGTGGGCGACACCATTACCGTTTCGGTGCTGGGGGCAGAGATCACTGCCACCATTGCCTCGTTGCGGCAGGTGAACTGGGACAGTTTCGGCTTCAACTTCGTGCTGGTCTATGACCCGGCGACCCTGGCCGGCGCCCCCTACAGCTGGATGGCGACGGTAACCCCGCCCGATGGTGCCGACCGCAGCGCCTTCACTGCCCGCATCAGCCGCGCCTTCCCGACGGCAACGGTGGTGCGCACGGATGATGTGCTGGCCGATGTGAGCCGGTTGGCGCGCCAGATGGGGCTGGCGGTGAAGGCGGCAGCAACCGTCGCCATCCTTGCCGGGGTCGCGGTGCTGGTGGGGGCAATGGCAGCACAAGAGCGGCAGCGCCGCACCGACAATGTGATCCTGAAGGTGCTGGGCGCCACCCGTCGGCAGCTGACGGCGGCCGCCCTCATGGAATATGCCGGCCTGGCTGCAGTGGTGGCGGTGCTGGCACTGGGGCTGGGGGCGGCGGCCGGCTGGCTGGTGGTGCGCCACCTTCTTGATCTGCCGTGGCAACCGGACTGGGGGAAGGCGCTGCTGACCATGGCGCTGAGTGCGGCGCTGATCTGTCTTCTGGGGCTGGCTGGGTCGTGGCGGGCGCTGGGGCGCAGCGTGCGCGCGATCCTGCGGGCCGAGTAGCCGGAACCGGCCATTTCACGACCAATCGCAGCCGCTCTGCTTGAAACTGGCAACTTTGCGACGATATATGGCGCATCATGCCGGATGGACCGGTAAGGAGAGGTATCGAACATGGCCAATCAGGTTGATCCGCGCCTTGACCGGCGCTTTGCGACCAGCCGACTGGGAGAAGCGGCGGCGCAATATGACGCCGGCCTGCGCGCACACATGCTGTCTGTTTACAATTACATGATGTCGGGCGTGCTGCTGACCGGGCTGGTGGCGCTGGGCATGGCTTATACCGGCGCCGTCAATGTGCTGTTCGATGGCGTGACCGGGCGACCCTCGGGGCTGGGCTGGATCGTGATGCTGGCGCCGCTCGCCTTCGTGTTCCTGCTGGGTTTTCGCTTCCAGCAGATGTCGGAAAGCGCGGTGAAGGGCCTGTTCTTCCTGTTCGCGGCGCTGATGGGCGCCTCGCTGTCGTCGATCTTCCTGATCTATACCGCGACGTCGATCGCCACCACCTTCTTCGCAACGGCCGCCGCCTTCGCCGGCCTCAGCCTCTATGGCTACACCACCAAACGCGATCTTACCCGCCTTGGCACCTTCCTCATCATGGGGGTGGTGGGCATTCTGGTGGCCATGCTGCTCAACTTCTTCCTGAAGTCGAGCGGGTTGTCGCTGGTGATCTCGATTCTGGGCGTACTGATATTTGCTGGCCTTACCGCCAGCGACACCCAGAAGATCCGCAACATGTATGATTATGTGGCGGGCACCGATATGGCGGGCAAGGCGGCGATCATGGGGGCGCTCACCCTCTATCTCGACTTTATCAACCTGTTCCAGTTCCTGCTCGCCTTTCTCGGCAACCGCGAATAGGCCTGATCAGGCCACCGGCCCCCGGGTCGGTTGACATCTCCAGAGCCCGGCGGACAAGCTCCGCCGGGCTTTTTGCTTGCCGGCGTCAGGCAGCCGATCAGGGATGTCCGGACAGGCCTGCTGAGTGCCTGCGACCAAATGCCGTATCCCCCACGGGAAAATCCGGAAGCTAAAGGCGGCAGTTCTCAGATCGGGGTGCGGTTCGGCCTTGCGGGCCGATCGTGCAGTGAGCGCCGCCCTGCGGCTGCTTCCCTTTCCAGCCGGAATGCCGCATAGGTGCTTTCGGACAATCATCAGGGACATCCGGTTGTCTGCTCTGTGGCGACGGCCGATGATCGACAGGTTCAGGCGGGCGAAAGGCACGAGTGCATGAGCATTTTATTTCAGACAGGGGCCTACATGCTGGCCGCCATCATGGCGTTGTTCATGATTGCGACGGCTGCCACCTGGCCCTTTGCCGTACACGGGGTGATCATCCTGCTGGCGGCCATCGCGGCCGCGGCCTACACGCTGCGGCGCACCCGTTTTGCTCCCTCGGGGGCGTGGATCCTGCCCGACCATCCCGAGGAAAAATATCAGGATGATGTCATCCGTGCCGGGGTGATCGCCACGGTGTTCTGGGGTGCGGTAGGCCTGCTGATGGGGGTGGTGATTGCAGCGCAGCTGTCCTATCCGCTGCTCAACCTCGATACCGAATTCACCACCTTCGGCCGGTTGCGGCCGGTGCACACCTCGGGCGTGGTGTTCGCCTTCTGCGGCAACGCGCTGATCGCCACCAGCTTCTGGGTGGTGCAGCGCACCTGCCGGGCGCGTCTGGCGTTCGGCAATCTGTCGTGGTTCGTGTTCTGGGGCTACCAGCTGTTCCTGGTGCTGGCGGCCAGCGGCTATGTGCTGGGGGTCACCCAGTCGCGCGAATATGCCGAGCCGGAATGGTATGTCGATCTGTGGCTGACCATCGTGTGGGTTGCCTATTTCGCCGTCTATATCGGCACCATCGTCAAGCGCCGCGAGCCGCACATCTATGTGGCGAACTGGTTCTACCTGGCGTTCATCGTGACGATCGCCATGCTGCACATCGTCAACAACCTGGCGGTTCCGGCCGGCCTGTCCGACAAGTCCTACTCGCTGTTCTCGGGGGTTCAGGACGCGCTGACCCAGTGGTGGTATGGCCATAACGCCGTCGCCTTCTTCCTGACGGTGCCGTTCCTTGCCATGATGTATTACTTCATCCCCAAGCAGGTGAACCGGCCGATCTATTCCTACCGGCTGTCGATCGTGCACTTCTGGTCGCTGATCTTCCTCTATATCTGGGCGGGGCCCCACCACCTGCACTTCACGGCTTTGCCCGACTGGGCGCAGATCCTCGGCATGGTGTTTTCGGTGATGCTGTGGATGCCGAGCTGGGGCGGCATGATCAACGGCCTGATGACGCTCGATGGTGCGTGGGACAAGATCCGCACCGACCCGATCGTGCGCATGTTCGTGGCAGCCCTTGCCTTCTATGGCATGGCCACGTTTGAAGGGCCGCTGCTGTCGGTGCGCACGGTGAACGCGCTGTCGCACTATACCGACTGGACCATCGGCCACGTTCATGCCGGCGCCCTGGGCTGGAACGGGCTGATCACCTTTGCCAGCGTGTATTTCCTGGTGCCGCGCCTGTGGCACCGCGAGCGCATGTATTCGGTGCGGATGATCAACTGGCACTTCTGGCTGTCGATGGCGGGAATCGTGCTTTATGCCTCGTCGATGTGGGTGGCGGGCATCATGCAGGGACTGATGTGGCGCGAATTCAACGCCGAGGGCTACCTCGTCTATTCGTTCGCCGAAGTCGTCGCGGCCATGCACCCCTATTATGTCATCCGCATGCTGGGCGGGGTGCTGTTCCTGTCGGGCATGGTGGTGATGGTTTATAACGTGTGGCGCACCATCCGGGGCGACCTGCGCAACGAAGCGCCGCTGGACACCGGCGCTGACTACCAGGCCGCTGCCGACCGGCCGCTGCCGCCCGAACACCAACCGGCCCCTGCCGAATAAGGACCGAGCGATCATGCAATTCTCTCATGGGAAGATCGAGCGCAATGTCACCATCCTGGCGGTGCTGACGCTCATTGTCGTGGCGATCGGCGGGCTGGTGCAGATCGCCCCGCTGTTCTGGCTGCACAACACCATCGAGAAGGTGGAAGGGGTGCGCCCCTATACGCCGCTCGAACTGGTGGGGCGCAACATCTATGTGCGCGAAGGCTGCTACACCTGCCACTCGCAGATGATCCGGCCGCTGCGCGACGAGAACGAGCGTTATGGCCATTACAGCCTCGCGGCCGAAAGCATGTATGACCACCCGTTCCAGTGGGGGTCCAAGCGCACCGGGCCGGATCTGGCGCGGGTGGGCGGCCGCTATTCCGATGAATGGCATGTCCAGCACCTGTCGGACCCGCGCCAGGTGGTTCCGGAATCGGTGATGCCGGGCTATGCCTTCCTGAAGAACAAGGATCTGCACATTCCCGATATCGCCAACCACCTGAAGGCCAACCGGGTGGCAGGCGTTCCCTACAGCGACGATCAGATCAGCAATGCCACTGCCGATCTGGTGGCGCAGGCAACCCCTGATGCCGATACCGAGGGTCTGGCGGGGCGCTATGGCAAGGTGCAGGCGCGCGATTTCGACGGCAACCCGGCGCGGCTGACCGAGATGGACGCCCTTGTCGCCTATCTGCAGGTTCTGGGAACCATGGTCGATTTCAGCACCTATCGCCCGGTGGCGAGCCGCTGATGGATTACAACAGCCTTCGCCATTTCGCGGATAGCTGGGGGCTGGTGCTGCTCGGACTGATGTTCGTGGTGGCAGTGGGAATGGCGCTGCGACCGGGGGCAAGGCGCCACCATGACGAAGCGCAGATGATACCCCTTCGGGACGAAGAGGCAGACCAATGAAGAAAGAGCCGAAACAGTCGGTATCGACCACCGGACACGAGTGGGACGGGATCGAGGAGCTGAACAACCCGCTGCCGCGCTGGTGGCTCTGGGTGTGGTATGTCACCATTGCCTTTTCGCTGCTCTGGGTCATCCTCTATCCGGCATGGCCCGGCATCACCGGCAGCACACCCGGCTTGCTTGGCTATTCCAGCCGCGCCGCCGTCAAGCAGCAGATTGCCGATGTCGACGCCAGCCGTCAGGCCGTGCTGAAGGATCTGACCTCGATCCCCATCGACCAGCTTCCCCAGCACCCCGAACTGCTGAGGGCCGCTGTTGCCGGCGGGCAATCGGCATTCAAGGTGTATTGCGTGCAGTGCCATGGCTCAGGCGCAGCCGGAAGCAAGGGCTACCCTAACCTCAACGATGACGACTGGCTGTGGGGTGGCGACATTGCCGCCATTTACCAGACCATCCAGCACGGCATCCGTCAGCCCGGCGATGATGAAACCCGCACGTCGGCGATGCCGGCGTTCGGCCGAGACGGCATGCTGACGGCCGGCGAAGTGGATGCGGTGGTCGAATATGTGCTGACCCTGTCGCACCAGAAGGCCAATGCGGCGCTGGCGGCCCGTGGTGCACCGATCTTCGAGCAGCAGTGTGCGGCCTGCCACGGCCCTGATGGGAAGGGCGTTCGCGATTTCGGCGGACCCAATCTCACCGATGCCATCTGGCTTTATGGCGGCAGCCGCGAAGACATTCACAACACCGTGTGGAACGCGCACGCCGGCGTGATGCCGGCGTGGAAGGGGCATCTCTCCGATGCCACCATCCGCAAGCTGGCTGCTTATGTGCACAGTCTGGGAGGAGGAGAGTAGACAATGGCCGACACGCTGGAGCCGGTCCCCTCCCCGGCAGGCGGTGCAAGCCTCTACAAGAAGCGGGTTAAAGTCTATCCCAAGGCGGTGCGCGGGTCGTTCCGGCGGATGAAGTGGATCATCCTCGTCCTCACGCTCACCATCTATTATGTCACGCCGTGGCTGCGCTGGGACCGCGGCCCCTATGCCCCCAACCAGGCCGTTCTGGTCGATCTGGCCGGTCGGCGGTTCTTCTTCGGTCCCATCGAGATCTGGCCGCAGGAATTCTATTATGTCGCCGGGTTGCTGATCATGGCCGGAATCGGCCTGTTCCTGGTGACCAGTGCCTTCGGCCGCGCCTGGTGCGGCTATACCTGCCCGCAAACCGTGTGGACCGATCTGTTCATGCTGGTCGAGCGTTGGATCGAGGGTGACCGCAACGCCCGCATGCGCTTCGACAAGCAGCCGTGGACAGCGGGCAAGATTGCCAGGCGCACCAGCCTGCACGCGGTGTGGCTGCTGATCGCGCTGGTGACGGGCGGCGCCTGGGTATTCTATTTCGCCGATGCCCCCACCCTGTTCCGCCAGCTGATCACCGGGAAGGCGCCGCTGGTCGCCTATGGCACCATCGCCCTGCTGACCGGCACCACCTACTGGCTGGCGGGGTGGATGCGCGAGCAGGTCTGCACCTACATGTGTCCGTGGCCGCGCATCCAGACGGCCATGATGGATGAAGACAGCTTCACCGTCACCTACAAGGGCTGGCGCGGCGAGAAGCGCGGCAGCGTCAAGGCGGCCGAGCTTGACCCGGAGATCGGCGATTGTGTCGATTGCATGGCCTGCGTCAACGTCTGCCCCACCGGAATCGATATTCGCAACGGCCCGCAGCTGGAGTGCATCACCTGCGCCCTGTGCATCGACGCCTGCAACGATGTGATGGACAAGCTTGAGCGTCCGCGCGACCTGATCGGCTACACCACCTTGAAGCGCGACGCCGCCGAGGCGCGCGGTGAAAAGCTGAAGCCGATCTGGCACACGCTGCTGCGCCCGCGCATCCTTGTGTATTTCGCGGTGTGGGCCGCGATCGGCGTGCTGATGCTGGTGGTTCTGGCGGGGCGGGAGCGCACCGACATGCTGGTCTCGCAGGATCGCAACCCCTTGTATGTGCAGTTGTCCGACGGTGAAATCCGCAACGGCTATACCATCAAGGTCATCAACAAGGAGCAGCGCCCCCGCGATTTCACCGTCTCGATGACGGGGCTGGCCGGCGCCCGTCTCTCTGATCCGCTGGCCGGAGGCGAACCCGAGCCGACCCTGACGATGACTGTTCCTGCCGATGCCGTGGCGACGGCGCATGTGCAGGTGCGGGCGCCGGCTGCCAGCCTTGGCGGCAAGGAGCACCACAGCTTCACCTTCGTTGCCCGGGCGGTCGACGGAGAAGATACTGCCAGCAAGGACGCGCGCTTTTCAGGGCCGGCGCAATGAGCGGCCGCTTCACCGGCCGCCATCTGGCGATCATTCTGGTGGCGGGCTTTGGCGTCATCATTGCCGTCAATCTGGTGATGGCAGTGCTTGCCACCCGCACCTTCCCCGGCCTTATCGTCGAGAACAGCTATGTGGCGAGCCAGGAGTTCAATGCGGGCCTGAAGGCCGGGCGTGAACAGAAGCAACTGGGCTGGACGGTGGCGTCGATGGTCGATGCCGGCCGGCTGATCGTCGATGTGCGTAACGCCAGCGGTGAGCCATTGCGGGGCGCCCGGGTCGAGGCGACGGTCATTCACCCGGTGGGCGGCGTTCCCCCGCAGACCTTCACGCTGGCTATGGGGCCCGACGAGCGCTGGCACAGCCCCCGGACACTGGGCGCAGGCCAGTGGGAGCTGGAACTGCTGATCAGACGCGATGGCAAGGATTTCTGGCAGCATGACCGCCTGACGGTGGACTGATGGCGACCATCGCCCCGTCCGCTCCGTCCGCCCCGTCGGCGCTTGGCGCCTTCACCACCAGTGTTGCGCCGGGCAAGCTGCGGATCGACCTGCACGTTCCCGGAATCCACTGCGCCGGCTGCATCCGCAAGGTGGAAGGGGCGGTGCGGCCGCTGGCCGGCGTGACCACGGCCCGGGTCAACTTCACCACCCGGCGGCTGGCCGTCGAGTGGGAGGAGGGGCGGCTGGCCCCCGAGGCCATCGTCGCCGCTGTCGAGGATGCCGGATTCGAGGCGCGGCCGTTCAACCCCGCCGATGCCGCCGCCACCACCGGAGACCCGCAGTCGCGGCGGCTGCTGACAGCGATGGCGGTGGCGGGCTTTGCCGCCATGAACATCATGCTGCTGTCGGTCTCGGTATGGTCGGGGGCCGACGGCGCGACCCGCCACCTGTTCCATATCCTCTCGGCAGCGATTGCCATTCCCGCCATCGCCTATTCCGGCCGCCCGTTCTTCGCCTCGGCGCTGATGGCGCTGCGGCACGGCCGCACCAACATGGATGTTCCGGTGTCGATCGGCATCGTGCTGGCAAGCGGCATCAGCTTTCACGAGATGCTGACCGATCAGCCACATGTGTGGTTCGATGGCGTCACCATGCTGCTGTTCTTCCTGCTGGTGGGGCGCTATCTCGATTCGGTGATGCGCGACCGGGCGCGGGCCGGGGTCGCCACCTTGATGAAGCAGGTGGCGCGCGGTGCGCTGGTGCTGGCGCCCGACGGCAGCGAGGAATACCGGCCGCTGGAATCGATCGCCCCCAACATGCTGGTGCTGGTGCCGGCCGGAGAACGGGTGCCGGTCGATGGCACGGTGATGAGCGGCTCGTCGGCGCTCGACCGTTCTCTGGTGACCGGTGAAAGCCTGCCCGAAGCCGTGGCCCCGGGCGCCGACGTGCTGGCAGGCACCCTCAACCTCGATGCGCCGCTGACCATCAAGGCGACCAGGGTGGGCGAAGACAGCTTCATCGGCCAGGTGGTGCGGCTGATGGAGGTGGCCGAGGGTGGCCGCGCCCGCTATGTGCGGGTCGCTGACCGTGCCGCCCGTCTTTATGCCCCGGTCGTGCACCTGACGGCGCTGTGCACGCTGATCGGCTGGCTGCTGGTGGGGGCGGGCTGGCATCAGGCGCTGGTCACCGCGACGGCGGTGCTGATCATCACCTGCCCGTGCGCGCTTGGGCTTGCCGTTCCGGCCGTGCAGGTGATGGCCGCCAACCTGCTGATGCAGCGCGGTGTGCTGATCAAGGATGGCGGCGCGCTGGAACGGCTGGCCGAGGTGGATGCTGTGGTGTTCGACAAGACCGGAACGCTGACGTTGGGGCGGCCCACCCCGATTGACGGTCTGCCGCTGGCCGCAGAGACGCTGGCGCTGGCCGCCGGGCTTGCCCGCCAGAGCACCCACCCGCTGTCGCGGGCGCTGTGGCAGGCCGCCCGCGAACAGGGCGTGACGGCGGCCGCCGTTGACGAAGCGCGGGAAATCCCCGGTTGCGGCATGGAGGCGATGGTGGCGGGGCTGCGGCTGCGTCTTGGCCGTCCCGACTGGGTGGGGGTGGACGTCGATCAGGGCACCCACCCCGACGCCCTGACCCTGGCGTTCCGGCGTGGCGACGCCCCGGCGACGATCATGCACTTCACCGACCCGGTCCGCCCCGAGGCGCGGGAGGCCATCGACAGCCTGAAACAGCGCGGGCTTGCCATCACCATTCTTTCGGGCGACCGCGAGGAGGCCGTGGCGGCAGTGGCGGCCTCGCTGGGGGTCGCGGGCTGGCACGCCCGGCTTACCCCCGCCGACAAGCTGGGCCACATCCGCCAGATGGCAGCGACAGGGCAGCGGGTGCTGGTGGTGGGCGACGGGTTGAACGACGCCCCGGCGCTGGCAGCCGGCCATGCCTCGATGGCGCCCTCGACGGCCAGCGATGCCGGGCAGACCGCCGCCGATCTGCTGTTCCTCAGGGATTCGCTGATGGCGGTGCCGGTGGCGTTACAGGTGGCGGCTGCGGCCGACCGGCATGTGAAGCAGAATTTTGTGGCCGCCATCGGCTACAACCTGCTGGCCGTGCCGATTGCCATTCTGGGCTATGCCACGCCGATGATCGCCGCGATCGCCATGTCGACATCGTCGATTCTGGTGGTTGCCAATGCCCTGCGTCTGCGCTGGAGCGTGCGATGAATACGCTGGGGGTACTGATCCCCATTGCGCTGGCTGCCGGCATCATCGCGCTGGTCGCCTTCCTGTGGTCGGTGCGTTCGGGCCAGTATGAAGATCTCGACGGTGCAGCGCATCGCGTCCTGCTCGATGACGAGCCCGACGATGACAAGGTGGCTGGCGTCGGCCGCGACCGTCAGGATAAGCGGCAAGACAGCGGCAACAGTCAGCCCTGACAGCGGGCTTTCCTTTTGTCGTGAGTGCCGCCATGATTGGCAGGCACTTGCCGTTAAAGGGGGTTGGGAATCCATGGCCGACGACATCTATCATCACCAGGCAACCCTGATCGATGGGCGCGCTGTCAGCCTGTCCGACTGGCGTGGCAAGGTGCTGTTGATTGTCAACGTGGCATCGCACTGCGGCTTCACCCCCCAATATGCCGGGCTCGAGGCGCTGTGGCAGCGCTTTCACGACCGGGGCTTTGCGGTGCTGGGCTTTCCCTGCAACCAGTTCGGCAAGCAGGAACCGGGCACGGATTCCGAAATCGCTGCCTTTGTGCGCGAGCGTTTCGGGGTCAGCTTCCCGATGTTCGCAAAGGTCGAGGTGAACGGCCCGGGCACCCACCCGCTGTTCCAGCAACTGAAACAGCAGGCGACCGGCCTTCTGGGGTCGCAGGGCATCAAGTGGAACTTCACCAAGTTTCTGGTGAACCGCGAGGGCGAGGCAGTGGAACGGTTCCCGCCGACACTGAAGCCCGACCATATCGCCGCCAAGATCATAAAGCTGTTGTAAATGCCGGTCATCGCCGTCGATGGCCCGGCGGCTTCGGGCAAGGGGACGATTGCCCGGGCGATGGCCGGCCATTATGGGCTGCCGCACCTCGATACCGGCGCGCTCTATCGTGCGGTCGCGGTTGCCGTGCGCCGCAACCATATCGACCCCGGCGATGGCGAGGCCGCCGGTCGGCTGGCCCACGCACTTGACCTGTCGCTTCTGGAAGACCCGTCGCTGCGCAGCGATGCGGTGGCCGCCATTGCCTCACAGGTTTCCGCGCACCCGCCGGTGCGGGCGGCGCTGCTCGCCTTCCAGCAACGCTTTGCCGCCCAGGAAGGCGGGGCCGTTCTTGATGGGCGCGACATCGGAACGGTGGTTGCCCCGCAGGCCGAGGCCAAGCTGTTCGTTACCGCCCGCCCCGAAGTGCGTGCCCACCGCCGCTATCTCGAGCTTCTGGCCAGCGGCCAGCCGGTGCACGAGAGCGATGTGCTGGCTGATATTCTGGCCCGCGATCAGCGGGACACCAGTCGTGTCCTTTCGCCCCTGCAGCCCGCTCACGATGCCGTCTTGCTGGATACCAGCGATTTCGATATAGGGGCCGCCATCCGGAGAGCGATCGAGATGGTGGATTCCCGCCTGAAGGAAGCCCGCCGGTAGCCGGGTTACCGCAAGTGGGCACCGGTGGCATGGCCGCCGGGTGCCCTTGGGGTGTTGGTGTGATCGTGAACTCTGGGCAGGCACCGGGCCTGCGCAAGGCTCGGATTCAAACTGTCCCTCTGCGGCGACCCATGACGAAAACCCGCAAGACCGCCGGAGACAACCGGCTGGCCTGCATCACGTTGAACGAAGGATATTCATGGCTTCCACGACAATGCCCACGCGCGATGATTTCGCAGCCCTTCTCGAACAGTCGCTGGGGGAATCCCAGAGTTTTGAAGGCAAGGTGGTAAAGGGGCGGGTCACCGCCATTGAAAATGATCAGGTGGTGATCGACGTCGGGCTGAAATCGGAAGGCCGCGTGCCGCTGCGCGAATTCACCCCGCCGGGACAGGCGCCGCAGGTGGCGGTTGGCGATGACGTCGATGTCTATGTCGACCGCGTCGAGAACGCCTTCGGCGAAGCGATGCTGAGCCGCGACCGCGCCCGCCGTGAGGCCGCGTGGGACAAGCTCGAAGAACAGTTCAATGCCGGCGAACGTGTCGAAGGCACCATCTTCGGCCGCGTCAAGGGCGGTTTCACGGTCGATCTCGGTGGCGCTGTTGCCTTCCTTCCGGGGTCGCAGGTCGATGTGCGGCCGGTGCGCGACGTCACCCCGCTGATGGGCATCGCCCAGCCGTTCCAGCTGCTGAAGATGGACAGGAAGCGCGGCAACATCGTGGTGTCGCGCCGCTCCATCCTCGAGGAAACCCGCGCCGAGGCCCGCACCGGGCTCATCCAGTCGCTGCACGAGGGGCAGGTGATGGACGGCGTGGTCAAGAACATCACCGATTACGGCGCCTTCGTCGACCTCGGCGGCATCGACGGGCTGCTCCACGTCACCGACATGAGCTACAAGCGCGTCGGCCACCCCAACGAGGTGATCAACATCGGCGACACGGTAAAGGTGCAGATCATCCGCATCAACCGGGATACCCAACGCATTTCGCTGGGCATGAAGCAGCTGGAAAGCGACCCGTGGGAGGGCGCCGAAGCCAAGTATCCGGTGGGCGCCAAGCTGAAGGGCCGCGTCACCAACATCACCGAATATGGCGCCTTCATCGAGCTGGAGCCGGGCATCGAAGGGCTGGTGCACGTTTCGGAAATGTCGTGGGTGAAGAAGAACGTCCACCCCGGCAAGATCGTCTCGACCAGCCAGGAAGTCGAGGTCGTCGTCCTTGAAGTCGATGGCGAGAAGCGGCGTATTTCGCTGGGCCTGAAGCAGGCGCAGCGCAACCCGTGGGAGCAGTTTGCGGAAGACCATCCGGTTGGCTCGGTGGTGGAAGGCGAAGTGAAGAACGCCACGGAGTTTGGCCTGTTCATCGGCCTGCCCGGCGATGTCGACGGCATGGTGCACATGTCGGATATCGCCTGGGGCGTGACCGGGGAAGCTGCCCTGACCCTGCACCACAAGGGCGAGGTGGTGAAGGCCCGCGTTCTCGAGGTCGATATCGAGCGCGAGCGCATCTCTTTGGGCATCAAGCAGGTGTCGGAAGGCGCCGCTGTCGGCGACGCTCCGTCGGCTGCCGCCACCGGCGAACTGCGCAAGAACGAAGTCGTCACCGCCATCATTCGCGATGTCCGCGATGGCGGCATCGAGGTGCAGGTGGGCGAAGATGGCCCCACCGCCTTCATCAAGCGCTCGGATCTGTCGCGCGACCGTGACGAGCAGCGCCCCGAGCGCTTCCAGATCGGCCAGAAGGTCGATGCCATGGTGGTTGGCTTCGAGCGTGGCAAGAAGCCGATGCTGTCGATCAAGGCCAGGCAGATCGCCGAGGAGAAGCAGGCCGTCGCCCAGTACGGTTCGTCGGATTCCGGCGCTTCGCTGGGGGATATTCTGGGTGCTGCTCTCAACAAGGCCAAGGACAACGGCTGACCGCGTCGTTGACAGATACCCAACCGGACATGGCGGCACGGGCAACCTGCCGCCATTTCTGTATCGGCCGCGGCCCTGCTGTTGCCGTTTGGCGGCCGGAGGGCCATGCCAAAGCTTGACCGGGGCCGCCTTGCCGGCACATACTGAGGCGTTGACGGGGGAGGACCATGATCCGTTCTGAGCTGGTACAGAAAATTGCCGACGCCAACCCGCATCTGGGCCTCAAGGAGGCTGAGCGGGTGGTTGCAACCGTTCTCGATGCCATTACCGACCGGCTGGCTGCCGGCGGCCGGGTAGAGTTGCGCGGGTTCGGGGCCTTTTCGACCCGGTCGCGCAGCGCCCGCACCGGCCGCAACCCGCGCACCGGCGAACCCGTGCCGGTGGTGGCCAAGCGGGTTCCGCATTTCAAGCCCGGCAAGGAATTGCGCGAACGGCTGAACATGGACTGATCATCCGCGCTGGCCGGATTGCCCGAGCCGCCTTCGGTGGCCGGGTTCGCCTGCTTGTTCCTCAGGGTGCGGGCGCTTGCGATCTGGTGCCATCCTGAACCACCACACCAGCAGAATTGCAAAAAATTTGTCCGGACATGTTTGACGCGCCGGCAAAGCCTGTTAGGGTTCGGCCGTTGTCTGAAGATCATGGGAGGACAAGGCGTGAAACCCTTAATGCTGGCACTGATGCTGACGGCATCGGTAATGACCGTTCCGGCCGCTGCGCGGATGCTTGACCCGACGAACCCGCAGGATGCCGTGGAAATCACCCGCCGCGCCCAGTGCGGAATCGGCGACAAGCCGGCGGTTTATCACTGGTCGGGGCGGATCTATTCGCGCGTCGCCGGAGAGCCGGACAGGCATCTGTTCAACGGCGAGGGGATGAACATCCGCCGCTGCGTCTCGGTGAAAGACCCCAGGCGCGGGGAAGGATTCCGGCTGGTGAGCCGCGAGATCATGCTGTTCACCGACCCGAAGACCGGCGAGATCGTGCGCACCTGGCAAAACCCGTGGACGGGGGAAACCGTGCCGGTGATGCACATCGCCAACGACCCGGTGAACCAGCGGCCGATGTTCCCCTATGGGCCCGATGGTAAGCCTGTCAGCCTGCGCTACGAACAGGTCGGCCCGTGGTTCCAGATGCCGCTTGAAGTGCCGTTGTTCTATGACAATCCGCTGGCCGGGGCCTATCAGGATTATGTCGGCAACAAGTATCACGCCATGGAAATCTTTGATTTCGTGGCCCAGAGCAGCGATCTGCTCGACACCCGCACGCCGACTGCCCACCCGTCGGTATCGTGGGTACGCATTTCCGACTGGATGCCGTGGATGAAGATGCGTGGCCGCGAGGGGATGCTGGTGTTCAACGCCATGGGTTCCAAGGTGGGCAGTATCGACGATCTGCCGAAGGTGCTGCGTGATGAGATCGCCGCCCGCTACCCGACTTATGTCGATGCGCCCCCGGGTGACGATCAGCGCGTCAATGAAACCACCTGGACGGTGTTCCAGAAGCAGGTGGATGCCGAACGTGCTGCCGCCCGCCCGCCCAAATAGGGCCATGTTGCTGGCGGCTGGTTGATCTGTCAGCCACGTGTAAATCAATTTTTCATATGGAATGTATAAAATTTTTACATTTATGAACTGATGTGCGCGCGTTCGCGTGTCTAACCCATTGATTTTGCAGTGGGCCACCAATTGGCACGTCTGATGCATGGATTCTTGTGGCCTTGTCAGCAAGGCTGCGGAACGGCGGGCGCTTTTGCCCTGCTGCATGTTGTTCGGAGGAGTATTTCCGGTGAAACGCACAAGTGCACTTGTATCGCTGGCCTGCCTGTCGCTGGGGGCGACGGCGGCCGTGGCTGCCCCGGCCAGAATGATCGAGCCGATCGATGCCGTCATCCTTGCCGGCGGGGCTGGCTCGGGTGCGATCTTCAATACCATTGATCAGAGCGGGCTGGCGGCTGGCTATGTCAGCGGCGTGACGCCGCTGCATCCCTATACTGCCGTCACCACCCATTCTCTGGTCTTTGCCGGCAATGAATGGTTCTCGGACGCCGGCACCACGTCGGCAGTGGTCTCCTATCTGGTTGATCGCCCAGGCATCAACCATTTCGTGCTGTGGAACGAGGATGCCTCGGGGATCGGCAGGTTCAACCTGTGGTTCGGCATGACCCCCGGTGACATGGGCCTGTTGTTGCTGAGTGGCGTGACACCGACCGACCACCCGGTCGTTGATTATCTGTCGGACGTCTGGGAACTTGCCCCCAAGACCGGTCCGGGTTGGTACACGGTGGAAGCGTGGGATTGCCCGCAGCCTCTTCCGGGCAGCTATCCGGCTTGCGCTATCGGCGAGGTGGCGTTTGGCTCGTATATTCCCGAACCCGGAAGCTGGGCGCTGCTGATTGCCGGCTTCGGGCTGGTAGGGCTGGCGGCCCGGCGGCGGCATTCCATCGTCAGCGCCTGAAAGTCGGGGCATCTGTCTTGCCGGGCTCCTGAGTTCCGGAACCCGGCGGCGGGCAAGGCGCTGTCTGGCAGCGGTCCGGCAGCGCCTTGTCACGGCACCGGCTTTTGCGCCATGGTGCCTGCCACCGCAACCCATTCCCCCTCACCCGGCACGGAGAGACTCTTGACCGCCTATCTGATCATCCGCGCCCGCGTTCACGACAAGGCTGCCTTTGCTGCCGGCTATGCCCCGGCAGCGGCTGCCCTGGTGGAACGGTTCGGCGGCCGCTATGTGGTGCGCACACCGCAGCCCGAGGTGCTGGAGGGTGCCGACGCCGGTGGATCGGTGGTGGTGTCGCAATGGCCTGACCGGGAAGCGGCGCTCGCCTTCTGGAACTCGCCGGAATATGCCGAGGCAAAACGCCTGCGCGCCGGGCTGGCCGATGTCGAGGTGATGCTGGTCGAATCGGTGCCGGGCGGCTAACCGGCGATCACCTACATACCTGCAGGAAAGACAGATTGATGGCGCGCGTTGCCCGCATCACCCGCACGGGTGGGCCCGAAGTGATCGAGTGGCTGGACATTGAACTGCCGGCCCCGGCAGCAGGCGAAGTGCAGTATCGCACCACCGCTGTCGGGCTCAATTTCATCGACACCTATTATCGCCGCGGCATTTACCCGACGGCGCTGCCCTCGGGGCTGGGGCAGGAGGCCGCCGGAGTGGTGACCGCGGTTGGCGCGGGTGTCGAGGGTTTTGCCATTGGCGACCGCGTCGCCTGCTTTGGCCCCGAACCCGGTGCCTATGCGACAGCGCGCAACATCGCCGCCAGCGCCCTGTTCGCCATCCCCGACGACATCTCTGATGAAACGGCGGCGGCCAGCCTGCTGAAAGGCTGCACGGCGGAATTTCTGGCCGACCGCGCTGCCCATGTGCAGCCCGGCGACTGGGTGCTGGTGCACGCGGCCGCCGGTGGCGTCGGGCTGATTCTGGTCCAGTGGCTGAAGGCGCGCGGCGCCCGCGTGATCGGCACTGTCGGCACGCCCGCCAAGGCCGAACTGGCGCGTGCCGCCGGGTCCGCACAGACGATCCTCTATGGCAAGGAAGATGTGGCGGCGCGGGTGCGCGCCATTACCGATGGTGCCGGAGTGAGGGTGACCTATGATGGCGTCGGCATGGCAACGTGGGAGGCCTCTCTTGATGCCACGGGGCGGCGTGGGTTGATCGTTTCCTATGGCAATGCCAGCGCTCCGGTGACCGGCATTTCGCTGGGGGTGCTGGCGCAGAAAGGCTCGCTCTATAATACCCGGCCGATGCTCTATCACTATTATGATGCACCCGCCGAGCGCGCCGCAGGAGCGGCTGCCCTGTGGCAGATGATCCGCAGCAAGGCGGTACAGATCACCATCGGCCAGCGGTTCGCTCTCGAGGAGGCTGGCGCCGCACATAAGGCGCTGGAATCGCGGCAGACCCATGGCTCTACTCTGCTGCTGCCCTGAAGCTGGCGGGCCTCGTCTGCGTGGTGCCGTGGCGTGATTCGGGTGGTAATTCTGCGCCTGCGCCTTATGTAGAAACGGGTTTTCCATCAAAAATAAAGGAGCATGTCATGCCTGCACAATTTTCCCTGCCCGACCTGTCGTTCGATACCGGGGCGCTGGCGCCGGCCATCTCGAAGGATACGTTCGAGATGCACCACGGCGGCCACCACAAGGCCTATGTCGACAAGCTGAACGAACTCGCTGATGCCAAGGGCTTCACCCGGGCTGATCTGCTCGCGATCATCCGCGATACCGCCGACGCTGACCCGGACGAAGTATCGGAACAGGTTTCGGCCGGGCAGATTTTCGTGCACGCGGCCCAGCACTTCAACCACAGCTTTTACTGGAAGAGCCTGGCAGCTGACGGTGGCGCACCCGCGGGTGATCTGCTGAAGGCGATCGAGCGGGACTTCGGCTCGGTCGATGCTCTGAAGGCCGCACTGGTGAAGGAAGGGCTTGACCATTTCGCCAGTGGCTGGGTGTGGCTGGTGGTTGAGGACGGGTCGCTGAAAGTGATCTCGACCCACGATGCCCAGACGCCGGTGATCGATGAAGACCTGAAGCCGCTGCTGACTATCGACCTCTGGGAACACGCCTATTACATCGACCACAAGCGCGCCCGCAAAGCCTACCTCGATGCCGTGGTCGCCAAGCATCTGAACTGGGCGTTCGCCGCCGAAGCCTATGCCGCCAAGGACGTGTCGAAGCTGAACATCGGCACCGGTAACAAGGCGGCCTGACGGCTGCCTGGGGGCGCGGCCATGCTTGCTGCGCCCCCGCCCCTGCCAGGCGGGAGCGCCCGCATTCTGATGGGGGTATGGCCTTTGGCCCAAAGATGACGGGCGGGTGCGAACGTTCTGGCGGTTCACCGGCCGGGGGGCTGCCGGCCGAGGATGGCGGCGAGGTCGAGCCCGGCGGGCAGAGACCCGAACACGGCCGGCGGGCCACCGGCGATGCGGGTGGCAACAAAGGCATCGGCAACGGCTGATGGCGCATGGCGCACCAGCAGGGCGGCCTGCCACAGCAGCGCCATCTGCTGGGCGATGCGGCGCCCATCATGGTCTGCCAGCGGGCCGGCCAGTTCGCCAAGCAGACGATCAGCCGCCTGATCGAGCGGGCGGCAGGCCCCGGCGGCCAGCGCCAGTTCCGCAGCATAGGCGTCAAGGGCCGCAGGCTCCCGACGCAGGGTGCGCAGAACATCGAGGGCGATGACGTTGCCGCTACCTTCCCAAATGGCGTTGACCGGCGATTCGCGGAACAGACGCGGCATGGGTCCGTCCTCGATGTAGCCGCCGCCGCCCAGAGCCTCCATGCATTCGAACACAAAGGCCGGGCAGCGCCTGGTGAGCCAGTATTTGGCGAGCGCCACCGCCAGCCGCGCGAAGGCGGCACGCTGATCGTCGGCACTGGCGGCGCCAGTTGTCTTGCCGGGCGCGCCAAAGGCGCCGGGAGTTTTGTCTGGCGCGCCAAAGGCGCCGGGAGTTTTGTCTGGCGCGCCAAAGGCGCCGGGAGTTTTGTCTGGCGCGCCAAAGGCGCCGGCCGTGTGCACAGCCAGGGCGACGGCCGCTTCATATTCAAGCGCAAGGTCGGCAAGCACCGCCGTCATCAGTGGCTGGTCGATCAGCCGTTTCTGGAACACGGTGCGGTGGTGACAATGGTGGAGCGCCTGCACCAGCGCCATGCGCATGATCCCCAGCGTGCCGGCCACCGTTCCCAGCCGGGTGTGGTGAACCATCTCGATGATCGTCTGCACGCCGCGCCCTTCGCTGCCCAGCCGGGTGGCGATGGCGCCGTCATACTCGATCTCGGCGCTGGCGTTCGAGCGGTTGCCCAGCTTGTCTTTCAGCCGCATGATATTGATGGCGTTGCGCGTGCCATCGGGGGCGAGGCGGCCAACCACGAAACAGCTGAACCCGGCTGGTGCGTAGGCGAGCGTGAGGAAGGCGTCGCTCATCGGTGCGGAACAGAACCATTTGTGGCCGCACAGCCGGTAAAGCCCCTCGCCCAGCGGTTCGGCACGGGTGGTGTTGGCGCGCACGTCGCTGCCGCCCTGTTTCTCGGTCATCGCCATGCCCATGGTGATGCCGGTTTTGGAAGCAACGGGCAGCAGCCGCGGGTCGTAGCGGCCACCGATCAGGCGATCGAGCCACGGCTGCCCGGCCGGGTCGCTGCGCAGCGCCGCCACCGCCGCATAGGTCATGTCGATCGGACACATCACCCCGGCTTCGGCCTGGGTGAAGACCGCCAGTGGTGCCAGATGGGCAAGATGCTGGCCAGGCAGCCCGTCGCTCACCCACGCGAGATCGTGGATGCGTTCCTCCATCGCCACGGCCATCAGCTGGTGATAGCTGGGGTGGAAGCGCACCTCGTCGATACGCTGCCCGTAATGATCATAGCGCACAAGTTCGGGCGGGAGGCGGTTGGCGTCGGCGCCGAGGTCCAGCATGGCAGCTGATCCCATGCGCTCCCCCAGTGGCACCAGCCGCTGGTCAAGCCAGTCTCCGGCCACGCGGCGCACCGCCTCGCGCAGCGCCACATCCGTCACATAGAGGTTGAGCGGCGCCAGCGGCGGCGGCTGGTTGGTGACCTCGTGCGTCCCGAGTCGGGTTCGCGGCGGCGGGCTGGTGGATGCAGACGCCATGTCTGCAGCATCGTCCTGACAGCGCCCCTGTCAACCAGTGGCCACGCTGGCTGCGCAATTATTGTGCGTTGATGCGGATGATGCGCCCTTCCGGTTCGTCGGTCAGCACATAGATCAGCCCATCGGGCCCCACCCGCACATCGCGCACCCGCGCATCGATCGGAATGCGGGTTTCGCTGGTGGCAGCGCCAGCGGCATTCAGGCGGACCACCCGCACATCCTTGCTTTGCAGACCGCCGGCAAGAATGGCGCCATCCAGTTTCGGAAGTGCCCGGCCACGATAGACGGCAAGGCCCGAGGGTGCGATCGAGGGTTTCCATACCGAAACCGGGTCGATGAGGCCGGGGCGCGAGGTGTCCTTCGAGATGACGCTGTTGTCGTAGTGGATCCCCCAGGTGACCAGCGGCCAGCCGAAATTCCCTCCGGCCTTCAGGCGGTTCAGCTCGTCGCCGCCCTTGGCGCCATGTTCCGTGAGCCAGATGGCGCCCGTGGCCGGATCGCGCGCCAGACCCTGCATGTTGCGGTGGCCGATGGTGTAGAGGCGTGCATCCCAGCCCAGCTTGGGGTTGGTGGCTCCGGGGTTGGTTTTCACGGCGGCGCCCTTGTCGGTGACACGCAGCACCTTGCCGAACCAGGTCTTGGGGTTTTGCGCCTGTTCGCGCTGCAGCATGCCGCCAAAGCGCAGCGGCGGGTTGCCGCCATCGCCCACCGTCATCAGCAGGGTGCCATCGGGCAGAAACAGCAGGCGCGAGCCGAAATGCTGGTTGCCGTTCTTCTGCGAGGGGTTCACCAGCAGTTGCTTCACATCGACAAGGGCGTTGCCGCTGAGCCTGCCAACCCCGAGGGCGGTGCCGTTGGCCTTGGTGTCGCCAGTGGCATAGGTGAAATAGATGAGGCCGTTGCGGGCGAAATCCGGGTGCAGTGCCACATCGAGCAGGCCGCCCTGCCCGCTGGCGAAGACGGCAGGCACGCCCGATAGCGGCGCCCCCACCCGGCCATCGCGGCTGATCAGCCGCATGCGACCCGCGCGTTCCGTCACCAGCGCCCGCCCATCGGGCAGGAAGGCCAGCCCCCAGGGGTTTTCAAGGCCGCTGGCCCAGTTGCTGGCCTTCACCCCCGGTTCGGCGGGCACCTCCCACGGGACGATGCGGGGTGCGGCGGTGGCGGCGGTGACCGTCAGTGCCGGGATGGCAAGACCGGGCAGAACCAGGGCTGCCAGCGCGTGACGGATGCGAAAATGGCGGATCGGCATGATGTCCTGTCCTCGGCAAGGGTCTTCCTTGCAGATATGCGATGTTTTCGGCAGGCGCCAGCGGGTTTGCTTTGCCATCATGGCCTGTGGGGTTTATTGCTGGGTGGATCCGGCCTGTTCCGGAGCGCGAGGGAGTTACTGCATGCGGCTCGACGATCAGCGGGAAAGCACCAACATCGAGGATCGCCGGGATGAAAGCGGCATGGGGTTTCCCGGCGGTGGACAATCGGCCGGCGGCTTTGGCGGCGGTTCGCTTCTCAATTTCCTGTTGCCGCTGATCGGCTCGAAATTCGGGATCATCGGTATCGTGCTGGCGATCGGCGCGGTGTGGCTGTTCAATAACATGGGCTCGGTGGTGGCGCCGCCGGCGTCGCCACCTGCCGTTACGGCGCCGTCGCAGGGCGGGGCGCCAGCCACCCGTTCCTCGACCGACCAGTTCGTCGCCAAGGTGCTGGGGTCAACCGAAGATACCTGGAGCAAGCTGTTCGCCGCCAGCGGTGAACACTATCAGCCGCCAAGGCTGGTACTTTTTTCCGGGTCGATCCGTTCGGCCTGCGGCTCGGCTTCAGCGGCTTCGGGGCCATTTTATTGCCCCGGTGACCGCAAGGTCTACCTCGACACCAGCTTTTTCGATGAACTGTCGCGCCGCTTCGGGGCGCCCGGTGATTTTGCCGCTGCCTATGTGATTGCCCACGAAGTCGGGCACCATATCCAGACGGTGACCGGCCTGTCGCAGCAGGTCAGCCAGCAGCAGGCGCGCGCCGGCAGCCATGCCCAGGCCAATGCCCTGTCGGTGCGGCTGGAACTGCAGGCCGACTGTCTGGCCGGCGTGTGGGCCGCCAACAACCGCAACCTGTTGGATGAAACCGACTTCGCCGAAGGCGTGCGGGCAGCGCAGGCCATCGGCGACGACCGGCTGCAAACCCAGATGCAGGGGCGGGTGGTTCCCGACAGTTTCACCCATGGCACCTCGGAACAGCGGGTGCGCTGGCTGACCCGCGGCTTCAAGAGCGGTGACCCCAACCAGTGCGATACCTTCTCGATTCCCGCAAACAGCCTGTAGGAAGGCCCGAATTGTGAGTGAGGCACTGGTTCGCCAGCGGCTCGACGCCAACCCGCGCGATGTCGAGGCGCTGCTGGCGATGGGTGAGCTGAAAGTGCAGGTCGGCGACACGCGGGCAGCGGCATCGTGGTTTCGCGCCGCTGTCAGGCAGGCGCAGGTGCAGCCGGTGGCGTCGGTTCTGCACCCTTATCTCGATCGCGCCGCCCGCTACATTGAAACCGCCGGGGCAGCGTTCGAGGCGCACCTGCTGGCAACCATCGGTGATGCCGCCGAAGTGCCGCGTGTCCGCCACGCCATCGACCTGCTGACCGGCCGCCAGGAACTGTATCTGCAACAGCCGTCGATGTTCTATTTTCCCGGCCTGCCGCAGCGGGCGTTTTATGAACGCGACGAATTCCCGTGGCTGGCCGAGGTAGAGGCTGCAACGCCGGCGATGACCGCCGAACTGCGCGAGCGGCTGGCCGACGGCGAAGATTTCCGCCCCTACGTCGAGACTTCGCCCGACCGTCCGGCCCCCAACAACCCGCTGCGCGACGATAATCGCTGGGGGGCGCATTATTTCTGGCGCTCGGGCGAGCGTATTGCCGACCATGCCGATCGGGCGCCCGCCACCATGGCGGCGCTGGCGCTGGCGCCCATCCCGGTGATTGCCGGGCGCTCTCCCATGGCGTTGTGGAGCATTTTGAAGCCCGGCGCCCACATCCTGCCTCACCATGGCGTTCTGAACACCCGGTTGATCTGCCATGTGCCGCTGATTTCCAACCCCGCGTGCGGGCTGCGGGTGGGTGCTGAAACCCGCGGCTGGGAACCGGGCAAGGCGCTGATTTTCGACGACAGTTTCGAGCATGAGGCATGGAATCGCGGCCGGGAAACCCGGGTCATCCTGCTGTTCGAGATTTGGCGCCCGGAAATCGCCGCTGAGGAACGCCTGGCGCTCACCCGTCTGTTCGAGGCCATCAGCGATTTCGGCGAGACCCAGTCGGGCGGCGCCCTGTAAGGCGCGTGCCGCCATTTCCTCTTTTCGCGATGCCGCGTCGCCGTTACACAAGTGGGGAATTGGCAGGAGACAGACCAATGCGGTTTTGGGTAGCGGCGTGTGCGGGGCTGGTATTGGCGGGCCCGGCGGTGGCTCAGGACAACCCCCGTGACAAGGATCTGGGGGACCGCGCCGAAGCGGTGGTGAGCCAGCCACTGAAAGACCTGGGGGCGATCCGCAAGAACCCGCCGAAGATTCTGGTGAAGGCCGCAGCGAACCCCTATTCGCTGGCCGGAATGCGGGGGTGCCGGGATTACAGCGCCGAGATTCGTCGCCTCTCTGAAGTGCTGGGACCCGATTTCGGCCACCGCAGCGAAGAAGGCGGGCCGCAGGCCGGCCAGGTGGCGCAGGCCGGCGCCTCGGCGATCGTCAATTCGCTGATTCCGTTTCGTGGCGTAGTTCGCGAGGCGACCGGCGCAGCCGCTGCTGACCGCCGCCTCCAGCACATGATGGCCGCCGGCTACGCGCGGCGCGGTTTCCTTGCCGGCTATGGCAAGGCGCGCGGCTTCAAAGGCTGACAGGCAGGCGATCCGGCCCCAGCGGATGACGTGTTGACAAGCTCCGGTAGGGCGGGCCGTGCGCTCAGCGCGGTGAGCGCTTGGCGAGGATGCGTTGCAGCGTGCGACGGTGCATTTTCAGCCGCCGCGCCGTTTCCGAGACGTTGCGGTCGCACAGTTCGTAAACGCGCTGGATATGTTCCCAGCGCACCCGGTCGGCCGACATCGGCTCGGCAGGAGGTTCGGGGCGTTCGTCGCCCTTGGCGAGCAGCGTGGTAATCAGGTCGTCAGGGTCGGCGGGCTTGGCGAGATAATCGATCGCCCCTTCCTTCACGGCGGCCACCGCTGTCGCCAGATTGCCATAGCCGGTCAGCACCACCACCCGGATGTCGGCGAAGCGCTGGCGCAATTCCGCCACCAGTTCAAGCCCGTTGCCGTCGCCCAGCCGCAGATCGACGACGGCATAGTCGGGTTGTATCTGTGCCATCAGCTGGCGTGCTGCTGCCAGGCTGTCGGCGGCCTGCACATCGAACCCGCGGCGGCCCAGCGTCAGTGCCAGACGCTGGCGGAAGGCGGCATCATCGTCTGCCAGCAGCAGGGTGCCATGCGATTGCGCCGGATCCACCGTCATCATTCTCCTGTTCTGTCGCCCGCACTGCTGCCTGCTCTTTCAAGGCGTTGCTGCTGCACTGCTTCGATATCCTGCTTTCTCCACACAAGTTCAACCCTTGCGCCGCCTCCCGGGCGGTTGGAAAATGTCAGGTGGCCGCCGGTGCGTTCAAGCAGCGTGGTGGCAATGAAGATGCCAAGCCCGGTGGATTGCGACCGCGAGATCGAGGGGCCAAGAAACGGCTCACCCAGCAGCGGCAGCAGTTCCGGAGGGAAGCCGGGGCCGTCGTCCTCGATCCGCAGCCAGACTTCCTCGGCGTCCTCGCCGGCGATCGCCTGCACTTCGCTGGCGGCATGGCGCAGGGCATTGGCAATGATGTTGTGCAGGCCATGCAGCAGTTCCGGCGAGCGGGTGATGCGCGGGCCACCGCCCTTTTCCCACGGGGCGTGGATGCGAACCGGCACCCGCATCGGCTGAAATGGCGCCAGCACCTCGTGCAGCAGGGCGGGCAGCGGCAGATCGGGGAAGGGGTCGTCGTGCTCGGCTTCTTCCGACATGCGGGTGAGGATGTCGCGGCAGCGCCTGGTTTCCTGTTCCAGCAGCAGCACATCGGCGCCCAGATCGGGGTCTGCCCCCAGGGCATCGCGCAGGTCGCGGGCGATCAGGGTGATGGTGCCCAGTGGCCCGCCCAGTTCGTGGGCGGCAGCGGCGGCAAAGCTGCCAAGCGCCCCCATGCGCCCCTCGCGTTCGAGCGCGGCCTGGGTGGCGATCAAGGCCACCTGTCGGCGCCGGCCTTCGGCGGATATCTGCCACACATAGGCCGCCAGGAACAGCATGCCGAGCGCAATGGCTACCAGCATGGCCAGCCGGTAGAGATCGGGCAGCACCGGCGGCGGGCTGCCCCCCCAGGGCAGCGGCAGATGCCAGCGCCACAGAATCACCAGAAGCACCAGCGCCACCGTCACCAGCAGGCTGGTGGCGCGTGACGACAGCACGGCGGCGGCAATGGTGACTGGCACCAGCAGCAGCAGGGCAAAGGGATTGTAAAGCCCGCCGGTCAGGAACAGCAGCACCCACAATTGCACCAGATCGAAGGCCAGCAGCAGCAACGCGATGCGGCCGCTTACCCGGTCACGGCGGCGATACAGCCAGTTGAGAACGAGGTTGAGGACGGCCGCCGCTGCCAGTGCCGACAGCAGCCCCGGCCATGGCAGCCGGTAGCCCAGCAGAACCCCTACCAGCAGCAGCGTGACCGACTGGCCGCTGATCGCCACCCAGCGCAGCTTGACAAGGGTGCTGACCCGTACGCCGGGGCGGTCGAGCGCCAGCGGTTCCCGGCCGCCGTGGCTGCGTCGGCCTACCGGAATCAAAGCTGCGGACCTGCCTTCTTGCTGTTTTTCAGCGGCTTGGCATCGGCCAGCAGCCTGGCGATCTGGACCGCACGGGAATCGCGTTCGGCATAGTCGCGCGCCGACATGCCGGTGAGGTTGTCGGCGCGATCAGGATCGGCGCCATTGGCAAGCAGCAGGCGCACGCTGTCGGCATCGCGGGCGTGCACCGCCTTGATGAGTGCGGTTTCCCCCTTGCTGTTGCTGGCGTTTACCTGGGCGCGGCCGGCCAGCAGTACCCGGATTCCCTCGGGAAAGCTGTTTTGCGCGGCGATCATCAATGGCGTTTCGCCATCGCGGTCTTTCAGGTTCACATCGGCGCCGCCCTGCATCAGGAAGCCCATCCATGGGGTGTCGCGGCGCTTGATGGCGATGATGAGCGCGGTTTCCCCGGTGTCGAAATCGCGGTGGTTGATGATGGTGCTTCCGGGCTTGTCCATCAGCGATTTGGCCTTGTTGACGTCGCGCTCGCGCACTGCCTTCAGAAAGGTGTAGCCATCGGAAAAAGTCTGTGCGGAAGCCGGCGCCGCCATCGGGTCCAGCGGTATCGCCGGCACTGCCAGCAGCAGCCCGACGGTGGCCAGCCTGCGCAACGTGCGGCCGGCCCTTGTGTCCTTGCGCCTGTCCATGTTCATTCCTTTGTTTCCTGCATTGCCGATAAACTATAAGGGGCAGGGATGAACAGACGTCTTGCCGTATATATCGCTGTCGTGGTCGCAGTTGTGTTGGCGGTGGGCGCCGCCATCTGGTGGCAGCGCCCCGCTGCCCCTCAGGGTAATCTGTCGGGCACTGCCGTTGGCGGCCCGTTCACCCTGGTCGACGAAAAGGGCGGGACGGTCGATCAGGACAGCTATGCCGGCAAGTGGCGGCTGATGTATTTCGGCTATACCTACTGCCCTGATATCTGCCCGACCGATACCGCCAAGATGGCGCAGGCACTGACCCTCCTCGAGGCCGAGCATCCGGGGGCGCTGGCCCGCGTCGCCCCCTTGTTCGTGACCGTCGACCCCGAGCGCGACACCCCGGCGGTGCTGGCCGAGTTCACCGGACATTTCCATCCGGCGATCATCGGGCTCACTGGCTCGCGCGCCCAGATCGACGCCATGCTGAAAACTTTCCGTATCTATGCCCAGAAGGTGCCTGGGGCCACCGAGGGCAGCTACACCCTCGATCATCTGGCGGTCTTCTACCTGATGGATCCTGAAAACCGCCCCGTTGCCTTCCTTGCCAGCCAGACGGCCACCCCCCGCGATATTGCCGACCTGCTGGCCAGGTATCTGACATGATCCGCGACCGCTTCTGGGAACGCTTCAGCCTTGCCGAACTCAACCGCGAGGAGTGGGAGGCGCTGTGCGATGGCTGCGGCAAATGCTGCCTGCACAAGCTGGAAGACGAGGAAACCGGGCGAATCTATCGCACCAATGTGGCGTGCAAGCTGCTCGATCGGCACAGCGCCCGCTGCTCCGATTATCCGCGCCGTCTGCAGTTCGTGCCCGATTGCATCCAGTTGTCAGCGACTCTGGTTCCAAAGCTCGACTGGCTGCCGCAGACCTGTGGCTACCGTCGGGTTGCCGAAGGGAAGCCATTGCCCGGCTGGCATCACCTGATTTCCGGAAGCCGGGAAACCGTGCATCTGGCCGGGGCCTCGATCCGTGGCTGGACGGTAAGCGAAACCGATGCCGGCGATCTGGAATATCACATCCTCGACCCCGACGACGAGGATGACGACCCCGGCGACGACTGTTGCGAAACGCCCGCCGGTCAGATGCCCGTTGGGGAACCAGCCGGAACGGTCGAATAGCGGAAGGGGGCGCTTCCGGCGATCAGGCGGTTGACGAGAGGTTGCAAACCGGCCTGATCATCGTTGACGAAGCGATCGGTGACCGGGCTGTCGATATCGAGCACGCCGATGATCGCCCCGCCCTGCCACAGCGGCAGAACGATCTCGGAACGTGACGCAGCATCGCAGGCGATATGGCCGGGAAAGGCGTTGACATCGGCGACGATGACCGGCGCCTGCCGGGCAACGGCCGTTCCGCAAACCCCCTTGCCAATGGCGATGCGGGTGCAGGCCGGCAGCCCCTGGAACGGGCCGACCACCAGATCGCCGCTTGATGGTTCGATCAGATAGAAGCCCGCCCAGTTGATAGCGGGCAGGCCATGGAACAGCAGCGCCGCGCAGTTGGCGGCATTGGCGAGGAAATTGCGTTCGCCGATCATCAGGGCGGCGAGCTGCTGGTCCAGCTGGCGGTACAGTTCCGCCCTGGGCAGGTGTGGATCAATGGGCAGCAGACTGTGCATCAGCTGGTCATGCACAGCCTTTTTGGCCTGGGCAAGAGGCGCGGTCTCAGCCGATTACGCGGGCGCGCAGCCTGGCGTATTCATCGGCGGAAATGGCGCCGTCGGCCTTCAGCTTGTCGAGCTTGACCAGTTCGTCGGCAGCCGAAACACCGACGAATTCCCGCAGTTCCTCGCGGGCGCGAGATACATTGGCGACGTGGCGTTCCGACATGCCGCGCGACTGGGTGAGCACATAGGCGAGCACACCAAGCAGTGGCAGCAGCAAGAGGAAGATGATCCACAGCACCTTGGCGAAACCGCCGACATCCCTGCGGCGGAACAGGTCTGAGACGATGGTGATGAGCAGCCAGAACCACATCACGAACAGGAAGATGGCAACGGCCCAGACAAACGCCCCCCCACAGCCCGCCAAGCATGTTGAGGAGGAAACTGGAACCGCTGGTGGCAGCGGTTGTGGTGGTTGAAGCGTCCATGATGATTTACCCCCGGTTGCTGACAGGCGATGTACATATCATCAATCAGCCGACCTGTCAGTTGCCGGTTACCCTGACTGCAACGAATGAAGGGCGTTGCCAACCGGCGTTTCCACAGTAAAAAGAAGCACGATGCTGAAGATCGACGACCCGGTGGCGGGCGCTGTCCAGACGATTGCCGGCAGCAATCACCGCCTGTTGCTGCTGTGCGACCATGCCTCGAACCGCCTGCCCCCCGCCATTGCGCTTGGCGTGCCCGACGCCGCGATGCGTGACCATATCGCCTACGACATCGGCGCCGCCGATCTGACGGCGGCGCTGGCTACACAGCTTGGGGCACCTGCCATTCTGGGCGGCTGGTCGCGGCTGCTCGTTGATCTCAACCGCCCGCCCGCGCAGGCGGTGGTGGCCAGCAGTGATGGCCGGACCATTCCCGGCAATATCGGGCTCGATGCGGCAGCGCTTGATCTGCGGCTGCAGGTGCATGCTGCTTTTCACGACGCCATTGCTGCAGCCATTGCTGCACAGCGGCCGCAGCTGCTGGTATCGGTGCACAGCTTCACGCCGGCGCTGGCCAGTGCCCCGGCGGCACGGCCCTGGCCGATCGCGCTGCTGTGGAACCGCGACGAGCGCGCCACGCGCCCGGCGCTTACCGCCCTGCGGCGAGAATCCCTGTCTGGCCCGGTGGGCGAGAACCAGCCCTATTCCGGGCGGCAGCTGAACTACACGATGGACCGCCACGCCGAGGCCAACGGCATCGCCTATCTGGGTTTCGAGGTGCGGCAGGACCTCGTTTCCGACGGTGCCGGAGTGGCGCGCTATGCTGCGATCCTGGCCCGTGCGATCATGGCGGCGCTGACAGCTGCCCCCTTTGCCAATCAGCCCTGATGTTGTGGCTGCTGAAGGCGCTTCTTAAGCTGGCCCTTGGGCTTCTGGGTTTATCGGTGCTGTGGGTGGGGGTGTATCGCTTCGTCAATCCGCCCACCACCTTCCTGATGCTGCGTGACCATGCGCGGGGAACGCCGGTGCAGCAGAGCTGGGTGGCGCTTGCTGCCATCAGCCGCCACATGCCACGGGCGGTGATCGCTGCCGAAGATGCGCGGTTCTGTGAACATCGTGGCTTCGATATCGCGGCGATGGAGCAGGCGTGGCAGCGCAACCAGAAGGGCGGCAAGGTGCGCGGCGGATCGACCATCAGCCAGCAGACGGCCAAGAACGCCTTTCTGTGGCCGGGCCGCACCCTGGTGCGCAAGGGAGTAGAGGCGTGGTTCACCGTGTTGATCGAGTGGCTGTGGGGTAAGCCGCGCATCATGGAAGTCTATCTGAACATTGCCGAATTCGGCCGGGGCATCTTCGGGGTCGAGGCGGCGAGCCGCCATTATTTCGACAAACCGGCAAGTGATCTCAGCCGGCAGGAAGCGGCGCGCCTGGCAGCCATCCTGCCGCAGCCGATCAAGCGTGACGCTGCCTCACCGGGGCGCTACACCCGCCGCTATGCCGGGCGCATCACCGCCCGCACCCGGGTGGTTGCCAACGAGGGGCTGGATGCCTGCCTGAAGTGACCGGGCGCGGCCCGCATGGGGCGATGGACCTGGCCATGGCCCGGCCGGTCCTCAGGAATCGAGAGCGCGACGCAGCTGGCTTATGTCGTGGTCGAGTTCGTGGTCGGTGGCCCGCAGTTCCTCGATACGTTTCAGGGCATGCATCACCGTGGTATGATCGCGGCCTCCAAAGCGCCGGCCGATTTCCGGCAGCGATCGCGGCGTCAGCAGCTTCGCCAGATACATGGCCACCTGGCGCGGCCGCGCCACGTCACGAGACCGCCGCTCAGACAGCAGGTCGTTGATTTTCAGTGCGTAATGCTCGGCGACCCGGCGCTGGATCTCATCGATGGTGAGCTTGCGGCTGTGGGCGCGCAGGATATCGGCCAGCACCTCGCGGGCGAAATCAAGATCGATGTCGCGCTTCACGAGATTGCCGTAGGCGATCACCCGATTGAGCGCCCCTTCGAGCTCGCGGACATTGGCAGCGATCTTGCGCGCCAGGAACTGCAGCACGTCATCGGGAACGTGCGCCTGCGGCTGGGCCGCCAGCTTGGTGCGCAGAATATTGTAGCGCAACTCGTAATCTGCGGGGTTGATGTCGGCCACCAGCCCCCAGGCCAGCCGCGACAGGATGCGCGATTCGATCCCTTCCAGGTTCTGCGGGCTGCGGTCGGCCGAGATCACCAGCCAGCGCCCGGCCGAGATGATCTCGTTCATGGTGTGGAAGAATTCCTCCTGCGTCGAATCCTTGCCGGAGATGAACTGCACATCATCAACCATCAGCAGATCGGCCGAGCGCAGCCGCTGCTTGAAGGCGATGGTGTCACGCTGGCGCAAAGCCTCGAGAAACTCGACCATGAATTTTTCGGCCGACAGATAGACGATGCGGATTCCGGGCCGTGCCGCCCGCGCTGCTGCGGCAATGGCGTGCATCAGGTGGGTTTTCCCAAGCCCGGTGGGGCCATGCAGGAACAACGGGTTGAAGCCGGCCGGAGTGTCGCCCGCCACCGCCGTTGCCATCGCCTGCGCGGCATTGAAGGCCAGCTCGTTGGACTTGCCAACCACGAAGCTGTCGAAATCATAGCGCGGTTCGAAGCCGCCGGGTTCGGCAGGGGCCGGCGCGACAGCGTGTACCTCTGCCGCTGCCACTGGCAGCGTCGGGCCAGCAGTGTCGTCGACGGCGGCCACCTCGATGGTGACTTCGCGAATCGCTGGAATATGAGCGGCAAATGCCCGCGCCAGCCGGGTGGCGTAATGGTTGCGCACATATTCGACCCGCACATACGAGGCAGCACCCAGCTGCACCCGGCTGCCCGGCGTGCCGTCGGCCTCAAAGCTGCGGCCCAGCAGCGCCACCGGTTTCAGCCAGCTGTCGAAGCTTTTTTCCCCAAGGTCGGCATGCAGGCGCGCCCGCACCAGCCCCCACACCCGCAGCAGGTCGGCATCGACACCGGTTCCGGTGAGACCGGCTTCGGTTTCTTCAGTGATGATCTGTCGATCGGGTTGCGGCATGGATTCGGCTCTACTCGATGGCGGTGTGTTCGGAAATGATGAACGACGTGAACCGGGTTCCCGGAAAAACCAGACGGGTGATTCGCCCCGGCCTCGTCTTTACCCGCCCGGCCGGACAGGGTCGCAATGGCTGTGCCGGCGGCCGGGCAGCGAATCAGGGCCTGATGCAAAGTATGCAGAACCCGGCGATACGCACTGGCAATCAACAGTTGGATCAGGTCTGCCCACGCCTTGTCCCTCCTTGTTGTGCCCCGGCTACCACTCCGAAGCGTCGGCAACAGCTTCCACACCCGCCAGGTGGACCTGGCAGTCACGCTAAACTGCCAGGTGGACCTGGCAGTTACACAACCGCCCGAACAGGACGGCTCATATCGATAGTTTGACGCCCCCACCGCCGCTGTCGACAGATACAGTGCCGGCTAGCAGATCAGACGAATCACCATCACTCAGGGCGCCCCTTTCCCTGAGGCGCGCCGCCATTAAAGACCGCGCACCAGAGCGGATCAAGCCGGTATAATCGCCGCAGGGCCAAATAAATCATTTGACACGCCAAGTTGCAGAGATTCCGTCATAATTATGTAACACACTGATTATAAACAAAGAAATTTAAGGCTTGCTGTATGTGGTGGGCGAATCGACGGCGTCTGGAACCGGGGGAATCGGCAGCCGGCACAGCAAAACGGCAGGCCACCCCGCTACAAGGGTGCCTGCCGTTCAAAGCTGTTATCGCCAGTTATCCAGTGACAGGGTGGCGCAATCGCCGCTTGCTGTCCAGACGGGATTTCATCCAGTTGGCAGCCATCAGGCCGGAGAAGTCAGGCCGGAGAAGTCAAGTCCTGGGAAGTCAGGCCCGAACAGTCCGTTCCATGACGACGGTCCGCCATCGGCGGAACGCAGATGTCAGGCGAGTGCCGCCACCCGCTTGCTCAGTCGCGAAAACTTGCGGGCCGCCGTGTTCTTGTGAACGATGCCCTTGGCGACGCCGCGCATCAGTTCGGGCTGGGCGGCATGCAGAGCGGCCTGCGCGCTGGTCTTGTCGCCGGCGGCGATGGCCGATTCGACCTTCTTCACCTGGGTGCGAATCCGCGACAGCCGCGCCTTGTTCACCGCCGCGCGACGCGCGTTACGGCGGATACGCTTTTCAGCCTGCGGAGTATTGGCCATCTTGTCGTGTCACCTTCAAATACGGTTATCAAGCAATCATGAAAGAACGCCGGCAAGGCATCGGGCCAGCCGGGAAAGTGGCGCTATTAGCGATCGCGCGTCAGGCCGTCAACTGGCCCCCGACGGCGCCGGCAAGATGTGCAGGCGCGGTGACGGCCCGACGGCCATCTGCCCAACACCGGCGCCATCACCCGAGATTCGTTCTGCCGACAGGCTGACACTGGGGCTGACACTGGGGCTGACTCTGGGGCTGACTCTGGGGCTGGCACCGAGGGCAGAAAAAGCTGGATCGCCCGGACTGCACGATGCGGACGATGGCGGTGCCGCACGTCGTGCAGGGAAGGCCGGTGCGGCCATAGACTGCGAACTGGTGCTGGAAATATCCCGATTCGCCCGAAACCAGGGCATGGTCGCGCAGGGTAGAACCGCCAGCGACGATGGCGCGCGCCAGCACCTCCTTCACGGCCGCCGCCAGCCAGGCACACTGCCGGTCATCGAGGGCCGATGCCGGGGTGAGCGGGTGGATACCGGAAGCGAACAGCGCTTCGCAGGCATAGATATTGCCAACCCCCGCCACCACCTGCTGGTCGAGAAGCAGGGCCTTCACCGACACGCTGCGCCCATGGGCGGCTTCGGCCAGCACCGCCCCATCGAAATCCGGTTCCAGCGGTTCCGGGCCGATACGCGCCAGCAGCGGGTGGGTCGCAACGGCGCTGGTCGGCACCAGCAGCAGCAGTCCGAACCGGCGGGGGTCGTGCAGGGCCAGGCGCTGGCTGCCACAGCTGATCAGCACATGGTCGTGGCGGGCGGGGGCTTCATCAGCCGCCAGCAGCCGGAACCGCCCCGACATGCCGAGATGAAACAGCAGGGTGTCGTGACGGCTGGTATCGATGAGGCCGTATTTGGCGCGGCGGCGAATCGCGGTCACAGTGGCGCCCGTCAGTCGCTGGCCGAGATCGGCGGGCAGCGGCAGGCGCAGATCGGGGCGGCGGACGGTTACGGAGTCGATGCGCTTTCCCGCCAGCAGCGGCAACAAGCCGCGCACCACGGTCTCGACTTCGGGCAGCTCAGGCATGGAACACAACTGGCACAGACGGGTTTATCACGCTAGATGGGGGGCGTGACCCAATCGCCACCCCCTGAAGAACCGCTCGTCAGCTTCGGCTTTCGCGACATTACGCCCGGCGAAAAGACCAGGGCCGTCGGCGAGGTGTTCGCCCGCGTCGCCCAGCGCTACGACCTGATGAACGACCTGATGTCGGGCGGAATGCACCGGCTGTGGAAGGATGATTTCGTGCGGCGGCTCAGGCCGCGCCCCGGCGAACATATTCTCGACCTGGCGGGCGGCACCGGCGACATTGCTTTCCGCATCGCCAGGGCGGGCGCGCAGGTGACGGTTGCCGACATCAACCCCAATATGCTGGCAGTCGGGCGCGAACGGGCGGCCAGACGCGGCCTTGCAGACCTTGCCTTCGTCGAGGCCAATGCCGAGTCCATGCCGTTTGCCGATGCCGCGTTCGATGCCGCCACCATTGCCTTTGGAATCCGCAACGTTACCGATATTCCCGCGGCCCTTGCCGACATTCGCCGGGTGCTGAAATGGGGCGGGCGTTTCTTCTGCCTGGAATTCTCGACCTGCGAATGGCCGGGGTTCGCGCGGCTCTACGACGCCTATTCCATGCATGTGGTGCCACGCATCGGCGCTGCCGTCGCTTCCGACGCCGACAGCTACCGCTATCTGGTCGAATCGATTCGCCGCTTTCCCGACATGGCGCGGTTTGCGCAGATGATCACAGACGCCGGCTTCAGCCAGGTGAAGGCGGTGCCGATTCTCGGCGGCGCCGTTGCCATTCACAGCGGCTGGGCCATCTGAGCGATGGCTGGCGGCTGGCGGCATGGCTGGCGGTTGCTGCGCGATGCCCGGCGGCTGGCGGCCCATGGGGTGTTGCGACCGCTCGAATCGATGGCCGAGGTGCCGGCGACCGTGCGCCTGTGGGTGCGACTGGCGCGGCTGGGATCCGGGGCGCCTGCATCCCCCGATTATGCCGGCGGCCTGCGGGCCTGCGGGCCTGCGGCCATCAAGCTGGGGCAGGCGCTGGCCACCCGGCCGGATTTCGTCGGAGCCGAGGCGGCTTCCGCCCTTGCCCGCCTGCAGGATGACCTGCCACCGGCGCCGTGGCCCGAGGTGGAGCAGGAGCTAGACCGGGCGCTTCCCGGCGGCTGGCGCGCCCATTTTTCGGCTATCGACCAGGAGCCCATCGGCGCCGCCTCGATTGCCCAGGTGCATCGTGCCACCACGCATGATGGCCGGATCATCGCCCTCAAGCTGCTTCGCCCCGGCGTCGAGCGGCAGTTTGCCGACGCCATTGCCAGCTATGCCTGGGCGGCAGCCTATGCCGAGCGGCTGGGTGGCGAGTTCGAGCGGCTGAAGCCCCGGCAGGTGATCGAGAGTTTTCGCCAGTGGACCAACGCCGAACTCGACCTGCGGCGCGAGGCCGGCAATGCCTCGGAACTGGCGCAGGCGGTGCGCGGCGAACCGGGAATCCGTGTTCCCGCCGTGCACTGGGATCTGACGACGCGGCGCACACTGGCGCTGGAATGGGTTGATGGCATCAAGCTGACCGACATGGCAGCCGTCGAATCCAGCGGCCACGACCGCCGCCAGCTGGCGGCGATGCTGGTGCGCGGCTTTCTCAACCAGGCGATTGCCGGTGGATTTTTCCACGCCGATCTCCATCAGGGCAACATCCTGCTGACCCCCGATGGGCATCTCACCCTCATCGATTTCGGAATCATGGGGCGGCTGAACCGGCGGGCGCGGGTCTATCTGGCGGAAATTCTCTATGGGCTGATCGTCGGCAATTATGCCCGGGTGGCGGAGATCCATTTCGAGGCCGGTTATGTGCCGCCCCACCATGACCGTCACGCATTCGCAACGGCGCTGCGGGCGGTGGGTGAGCCGATCCGCGGCCGCTCCACCCGCGACATCTCGGTCGCCAACCTGCTCGACGGGCTGTTCTCCATCACACGCAGCTTCGACATGCCGGTGCAGCCGCACCTGCTTTTGCTGCAGAAAACCATGGTGATGGTGGAGGGGGTGGCGCTCAGCCTCGACCCTGACGTGAACATGTGGGATGTGGCGGGCCCGTTCGTGAAGGAATGGCTGCGCGACGAACTGGGGCCCGAGGCGCGGGTGGCCGATGCGCTGGTTGCCAATGCCCGCCTGCTGTCGCGGCTGCCCTATCTGGCGGAACGGCTGCTGCGGCAACTGCCGATCGAGGGGGCGGCGCCGCCGCTGCCGCCGCTTCCGGCCATCCCGCAGACTGGCAACCGCCGCTGGCCGTGGATGCTGCTGAGCCTGCTGCTGGGCGGCGCTCTGGGGGCGGGCGGGATGCTGCTGCTGGGCTGACCCGGCCGGTTTTGCCGATTTTGCCGGTTCTGCCTGTCGAATCGTCCCCGGCCTGAGGGGGCTGCCGAAGTTTCACTCTCTGCCCGCCGCTGCGACAAGCGCCCTGCGACAAAGGGTCACCCGCTGAACCGCGCCTTGCTGCCGGTGGCTGCTGCACAAGGCGCGGCGCCTGTCGCCATGGCCATTTGCCGCTGGAGGGGCGGGTGTTGACAGCCGGCTGTGCAGCTGACAAATTCAATCAATCGCATGATTGAATTGCAGAGGCAAAATGCCTCGCCGGCGACAGGAGGGACACAATGGGGATCAAGGCAGGGCTGCTGGCCGCAGTATGGCTTGGCACAGGCATGGCGGCATTGGCGGCTGGTTCAGCCGCAATGGCGGCGGATGACGCCCAGGTGACGGGAGAGGCGCGGGATACGGCCACGGCGGCGCGATCGGCAGCCGGCGACAACCCCCTCGATATCGTCGTCACCGCCCAGCGCCGCGAGGAGCGGCTGTCGGATGTGCCGGTGTCGATCTCGGTGGTGTCGGCCACCGAGCTGACGTCAGCCGGCGCCAAGACCGGGGCGGCCTTGCAGGGGATGGTGCCGGGCCTGCAGATCAACGCCACGGCGAGCTATGGCGGCTCGCCGGTCTCCATTCGCGGCACGTCGGGCCTTGGCGGCGCCGAGGATCCGGTCGCTGTCTATGTTGACGATGTCTATACCCCCTCGGGCCAGTTCTCGGTGACGGCCCTGTCCGATATCCGCTCGGTCGAGGTGGCGCGCGGGCCGCAGGGCACCCTGCAGGGGCGCAACGCCACGGCGGGCGCGCTGATCATCCGCACCGCCGACCCTGAGCCGGTGGCTGGCGGGTTCTTCCGAGCGTCGGTCGAGGCGCCGCTTGCCTATCGGGTCGAGGGGGTGATCACCGGGCCGCTCAGCGATACGTTGTCGGCGCGCCTGTCGCTCGACCGCATCGACGAACGTGGATGGGCCACCAACATCTTCGATGGCAGCCACATGGGCGGGCTGCGGATGTTCAATGCCCGCACCGTGCTGCTGTGGGAGCCGACACCGGCATTCCGTGCCCGCCTGTCGCTGAACTACCAGAACCGCCGGGTCAGCCAGCCGTCGGCGCGTTGGGCCTATACCCATATCTCGCCGCCGCCGGGGCCGGTCACGCCGGTCGGCACCCAGACTCCGCAGATCCCGCTGCCCGAGGATGTGCAGCGGCAGTTTCTCGACGGCAAGATCGTCAATCTCAACCTCGAACCGCACAGCATTCTGAAGGCGCCCAGCATGACGCTGAACCTGCAGTATGATTTCGGGGCCTTCTCGCTCATTTCCGTGACGGGGGCGATGCGGGCGACCAACGACGGCATGAACGATTCCGATGCGTTGGCGATGACCGACCGGCAGGGCCGCAATGCGGCGAGCTATGTCAGCACCGCCTTCAGCGAGGAGATCCGCCTGCAGTCGAATGGCGAGAACACCCTCGACTGGATTCTGGGCTTTTTCTATGGCCGCTACGTCAGCGACATGGACTTCGACATCTACAACCTGCGCCTGTCGCAGCCCTACGACCAGATGTCGAACTTCGTCTCGCACCAGGTCAACCCCACCTGGGCGGTGTTCGGTGACGCCACCCTGCACCTCACCCCCAGCCTGTCGGTGATCGGCGGCGTGCGCTATACCAAGGACATCAAGGATTTCCGCAACGTCTGGTCATCGATCTATGTGCCGACGGGATCGGTTCTCATCTCCATTCCCTTCACCTCGCCCCGGCGCAGCTGGAACGATGTTTCCTACCGGGCGAAAGCCGCCTGGAAGCCGACCGACGACACGCTCGCCTATGTGAGCTACAGCCGCGGGTTCAAGGCCGGCGGGTTCAACGGGTTCGGGGTCGGTCCGCAGCCCGGCTATAACCCCGAGGTGATGAAATCCTGGGAGGTTGGGGTGAAGGCCTTCTTCGGTGGCCGTGGGTTCGTTTCGGCCTCGGCCTACCATAATGATTACGACAACCTGCAGGTGACAAGCGGGGTGCCAACCGGCGGTGTGGTGATCACCAACGCCGCCAGCGCCCGCATCAAGGGCTTCGAGATCGAGGGCGAGTTGCGCGCCACCGACAACCTCGTGTTCAATGCCAACGTCGCCTATACCCACGGGCGCTTCCTGAGCTTCCCGCTTGCCCCCGATATTCTGGGACATCTGCGCGATGTGTCGGGCAATGTGCTGACCAATGCGCCGGAATGGCAGTATTTTCTGCAGGCCCGCTATGATGTCGATCTGTCGCCCGACTGGCGTCTCAGCGCCAGCACCGACTGGCGGTGGCGCGACGAGGTGTATTTCTTCCCCACCGATCAGGATCTCGTCCATCTGCGCGGCAAGGCCAATGGCGAACTGGGGGCGCGCATCGGCCTAACCTATGTGCCCGAAGATCTCACCATCTCGATCTACGGAACCAACCTGACCGACAGCCGGGTCGTCGCCAACGAGGCAATGACCTTCAGCTATCCGCAGGCCTTCTTCAACCGCCCGCGGATCGTCGGGGTGCAGTTCATCAAGAATTTCTGAGAAATTTATCGCTCCCTTCATTCTGCTCTGGACAAACCATGACACGACGCTTTGTTGATCTTTCCGTTCCCATCCAGAACGATATCGAATCCGACCCGCCGGGTGCGACTCCGCGCGTCCACTATATCCGTCACGAAGACAGCTGGCAGGATCTTGCCCGCTCGTTTCCCGGCCTGCGGCAGGAGGATCTGCCCGAAGGACAGGGCTGGGCGGTCGAGGTGCTGCAGGTGTCGACCCACAACGGCACGCACATGGATGCGCCGTGGCATTACCACGCCACCCAGGACGCCAACCTGCCGGGCGGACCGCGGCCGTCGATGACGATCGACGAGATCCCGCTAGACTGGTGCTACCGGCCGGGGGTGAAACTCGATTTTCGCGACAAGCCCGACGGCTATGTCGTGACCGCTGCCGATGTCGAGGCGGAGCTGGCGCGCATCGGCCATCACTTGCAGCCCTACGACATCGTGCTGGTGAACACGGCAGCCGGCGCCCGTTACGGGCAGGAAGGCTATGTGGCGAGTGGTTGCGGAATGGGGCGCGAGGCGACGCTGTACCTGGCATCGCGGGGGGTGAAGATAATGGGGACCGACGGCTGGTCGTGGGATGCGCCGTTTGTTCATACCGCCAGACGGTGGCTGGAGAGTCACGACCCGTCGATCATCTGGGAAGGGCACAAGGCCGGGCGTGAGATCGGCTATTTCCAGATCGAGAAGCTGGGCAACCTCGAGAGCCTGCCGGCTGACGGGTTTGAAGTCTCGTGCTTTCCCATCAAGATTCACAAGGCAAGCGCCGGGTTCATCCGCGCGGTGGCGATTTTCAATGATGCATGAAGGCGTGACGCCAGCAGGCGATGGCGTTCCCGCCCCCGGGCCGGCGCTGACGGCCCATGTACAGGACGGGCCGGCGCTGACGGCCCATGTACAGGACGGGCCGGCGCTGACGGCCCATGAACAGGACGGGCCGGCGCTGGCGGGCGCAGAGATGGCAGGCCATGACGCCGCCGCCTCGCCCTCAGTGGGGGCCGAGTTACGCCACCATTGGCCAACCCTTGTGGGGGCGACGGTGGGGGTGGCCTTCGGTTCGGCGGCTCTGCCATTCTATACGGCGGGTCTGTTCCTGATCTTTCTCGAGAAGGACCTTGGCTGGAGCCGCGCCGACCTGACGGCGATCGGCATGATCATCACGCTTGTGGTGGCCTGCACGGCGCCCTTTGCCGGTGCGCTGTTCGACAAGGTCGGGGTCAGGCGGCCGGCGCTGGTCGGCTATTTCGCGCTGGCCGGCGGCTTTCTCTATATGGGCTATCTTGCCCACGCACTGCTGCCTTATGCCATCGTGCAGATTTTCCTGGCGATTCTTGCCATCGGCACCAGCCCCATTGCCTTCACCCGCCCCGTCAATGTCGCCTTCGACCGGATGCGCGGGCTGGCGCTTGGAATCCTGATCGGCGGGATCGGGGTGATGGCGGCGGTGGCGCCGCCGGTCGTTGAGCGGCTTATTGCCGATTTCGGCTGGCGCGGCGCCTTCAAGGCAATGGCCGTGGCGGTGCTGGTGATGGGGCCGCTCGCCCTGATGCTGATGGGTTTGCGCCCGCCGGGCCAGCCGGCAGCGCGGGTGCGGCTTGATCCGCCGCCGCTTGCCGAGATCATGCGGGGGTGGCTGTTCTGGCGGCTGGTTGCCGCTTTCGTTCTGACAGCGCTCGCGGTGGCGGGGTTCGTCACCCATTTCGTCCCGATGCTGACCGACGAGGGCATGAGCATCGCGGAAGCCGCCGGAGTCGCCGGCTTGCTTGGGGTTGCGGTTCTGGCCGGGCGGCTGGGAGTAGGCTGGCTGATGGACCGCTTTTTTGCCCCCTATGTCGCAGCCGGGGTCATGCTGTTCGCGGCCGGGGGGCTGGCGCTGCTGGCCGTGGGGGGAATGCCGTTTGCCCGCCTTGGCGCCATTGCCATCGGCCTTGCCATGGGCGGCGAGGTAGACCTCATCGCCTACATGACGGCGCGCTATTTCGGCATGCGCCACTATGGCCGCATGTACGGGCTGTTCTACGGCTCGTTCGTGATCGGCACCGGCACCAGCCCCTTCCTGATCGCCCTTATCCAGCGGGCAGCCGGCAACTATGTTCCGGCGCTGTGGATGTCGGTGACGTTGCTTGCCATCGTGGCGCTGCTGTTCGTGACGGCGCCGCGCTTCACCAAAGAGGAGACACATGAATGACGCAACAGGCATCTGACCTGCCCGGCTGGCGGCGCATCGTCACCGGCCATGATGCCAAAGGCCTCTCGGTCGTGGTAAGTGACGGCCCGGCCACCAATCTGGCCGGCCCCGAGGCCGAGCCGTTTCTGGTGAATTTCTGGGCGACGGCGACCGACAGCAACCGCGACGACCCGGCCCGGGGCCGGATCCCGCTTGGCCCGGTGCCGGGGGGAACGACGTTCCGCTTCTTCCGGGTGCCGCCCGAGGCAAGCTTTGCCGGAGTAGACCCCGAGGAGCTGCGCAAGGGCATTGCCGCCTATTATCGCGATGTCGGCGCCCCCCATGCCCACGACGCCAATGCGCGGCACCCCGGGTTTCATCGAACCCCCACCACCGATTACATCGTGCTTCTGGAAGGCGAGATCACCCTGATGCTCGACGAAGGGGACGTGGCGATGAAGCCGTTCGATGTGGTGATCCAGCGCGGCACCAACCACGCATGGGTGAACCATGGCAGCACCACGGCGCTGCTGATGGCGGTGCTGGTGGACGACCCCGAGCTTCGCAGCTGAAACGCGGCCAGCGAGCACAGACGGCCACAGACGGCCAGAGACCATCAGAACAGGACGACAGATCGATGGCGATCAACGACACACACGACCCGAGCCTGCAGAGTTGGGTTGCCAGCGCCAACAGCCCGGATGGGGATTTCCCCATCCAGAATCTGCCGCACGGGGTGTTCTCGACGGCCGATGGACCGGCGCGCGGCGGCATCGCCATCGGCGACCAGGTGCTCGACATGCAGGCCGCTGCTGGCGCCGGGCTGTTCGATTCCGCCGGCAAAGCCGTAGCCGGGGCGGCAGCCGCCGCCGGGGAAGCCGACCTGCGCCGCCTGATGGCGACGGACGCCGAGACACGCATGGCGCTGCGCCGACAGGTTCAGGCGCTGCTGCGCGTGGATTCCCCGCTGCGCCCGCAGGTCGCGCCATACCTGGTGCCTATGGCGCTTGTCAGGATGCACATGCCGGTCAGGCCCGGCGCTTTCACCGATTTCATGACCTCGGCCCCGCACATTGCTGCAGCCCGGCCGGCCCGGGCGCAAGGCACCCTGCCACCCTGTTTCCACACCCTGCCGATCGCCTACAACAGCCGGGCGTCGTCGGTGGTGGAATCGGGCCGTCCGGTCGAGCGGCCGCTGGGCCAGCATCATGACGGCACCGCCGTGGTGTTCGCTCCGACGCGGGCCCTTGATTACGAGCTGGAGTTCGCCTGCCTGATCGCGGGCGGCAACCCGCTTGGCACGCCCATCACCATGCAGCAGGCGCGCCAGCATATTTTCGGCTATTGCCTGCTGAACGACTGGTCGGCGCGCGACGTGCAGATGTGGGAGAGCGTGCTGGGGCCGTTCCAGGCCAAGGCGTTCCGCACCAGCATCTCGCCCTGGGTGGTCACGGCCGAGGCGCTGGCGCCGTTTCGCAAGCCGATGCCGGCCCGCCCCGCCGATGCGCCGCCGCTGCCGGAGCACCTCTTCGATGCCGGCAACCAGGCCGATGGCGGCCTCGCCATCCGCTTTGTCGCCCGTCTGCGCACGCCGCGCATGCAGGACGCCGCAGAGCCGGGGGCCGTTCTCACCGATACCGATTTCGACAGCAGCTCATGGAGTTTCGAGCAGATGATCGTTCATCATGCCATCGGTGGCTGCAACCTCGAACCCGGCGATATCCTGTCGTCGGGCACCCTGTCGGGAATCGATCTGTCCAGCGCCGCCTGCATGGCCGAGATCACCGGCGGGCGGGTGCCGGTGGCGGTGGGTCCGGCGGAACAGCGCCTGTGGCTGGAAGACGGCGACGAGCTGGCGATGACGGCGCGCGCCAGCCGCGAGGGGTATGTGGCGATCGGCTTCGGGGAATGTGCCGGGCGGGTGTTGCCGGCACCGCACGTCCCGGCTGGCTGATCAAGCGCTGGTCCGACGTTCCGGCTCAGGCCTTGTCTTCGGGCAGCGACTGCCACGACCGGCCCAGAGCCTCGAACCCGGCGGCAGCAAACGCGACAGTATCGCCGATTGCCGCCGTCATCACCTGCGGGTCGGCGCTCTTGCGTCCCAGCCACACCGGAACCATCGCCATATGGGCCACGGCCATGCCCAGCAGATAGTCGATCCGCCGCCTCGACAGGCCGGGAAGCAGCGGGGCGAGGGCGGCGATATACTGCCGCCGCACCGGGCCCACGGCGGTATCGAACATTTCGGTGGCAGCGTCGCGGGCGCTCACCTGCACATAGGCAAGAATGAGGGCGTAATCATAGCCGCGTGGCGTCGTGGCGATTTCGAGGTGCGGGGCGATGTAATGATGCAGCAGCAGGCGCAACCGCTCAGGGCCGGTCAGGTTGTCGGGCACCGTTTGCAGCCGCCGCATCCGTTCGGCCTGCACCGGCCCGAGGAACTGCCCGATCACTTCCTGATACAGCTGTTCTTTCGAGCCGAAATGATAGTGAACAGTCGCCGGGTTGACCCCGGCTTCACGCTGGATGGCCCGCAGGCTGGTGCCACGGAAATCATGTTCGGCGAAATGGCGGGCGGCAATGCGTAGCACCAGATCGCGGGTGGCCTCGGGGGCCTCTGCGGCCGAGAGGTCCTGCGGGATGTTGCTGGTCCAGGGGAACGGGTCTGATGCCATGGGGTCGGGCTTGACAGTCAATCTTGGCGCAATCTTGATCCGCAAGGGGCAATCCCGATGCGGGAAGCCCAAACTTAGCACAGCCGCCCGCCATTGCCACCGGCAATCCATGAGAGAACTCCATGATCAGGCGTGGGATTCCTGTGATTCGTGATAGCGGTGGCGGAACGCCGCCTTGAGGCTGAAGGCCGCCAGCAGATAGTGAAATGCCCCCCACAGACCGATCCCGAAAGCGATCAGACTGCCTTGCCGGGTCGCCAGTGTCACGGAGCTGCGGCACAGGGTATCGATGCCCGGCTGCCCGGCTGGCGCCACCCCGCCGGGGCAGGTGAGCTGAAAGCCGGCGGCATCGGCAGCGGGAACCCCGGCCAGCGCCGACAGCAGATGCGGCGCCTGCGGATGGGCGAAGTGATAGGCGGCCAGATGGTCGATCAGCCAGCCGGTGAGCGGCGGCCCGCCGCCCATGGCGACGAGGTTCAAAACGAAGAACAGCACCGCCGTTGCGGTGGCGCGGTTGGCAACCGGCACCAGGTTCTGCACGACGCCATAGGTCGGGCCCATGTAGAGGTTGGAGAGGGCGCCGGGAAAGATCAGCCAGAAGGCCGCCCATTGCCAGGTGGGCGCCGTGTAGATGCCTAGCACGAACGGATAGGCGAGCGTGATGCCGATGGCCGGCACCAGCCCGTACCAGGCCGCAGAGCCGGTGCGGGCGAGACGGTCGGTGATGTAGCCACCCAGAAACACCCCGACGGCCTGGCTGGAGGCGCCGATCAGGCCGGTGATCAGCCCCACTTCCGCGTAGTTCAGTCCGAAGGCGCGCGTCCAGTAGGGCTGGGCGAACTGGCCGCCACCATATGCTGCAAACGACACCAGCGTGATACCAAGCATCATGTTGAGAAGCGGCCACTGGCCGACCATCATGCGGAATACCCGGCCGATCTCGCGCAGCTCGCCGCTGAACGACATGCGCTTTGGCGCCGGCCTTTCGTCTTCGCCGGGGGCGTCGGTGCCATCGGTTCCGCCGCGCACCGGCTCTTCGATGAGCAGATAGATGGCAAGCGCCACGAGAATGCCGGGCAGACCGACGGCGATGAAGGCGACCCGCCACGAGAAGGTCTGGGCCAGCCAGCCGCCCGCCACGGCGCCGATCATCACTCCGGCCGGAACCCCCAGCGAATAGATCGACAACGCCGAGGCGCGCTTGTCGGGCTCGAAATAGTCGCTGAGAAGCGAGTGGGCGGGAGGTGACAGGCCGGCCTCACCCACCCCCACCCCGAACCGCGAGGCCGCGAGCATGGCATAGCTGCTGGCCATGCCGCATAGCGCCGTGAAGCCCGACCAGATGACGATGGCTGCCGACATGATCTTCACGCGCGAGAAGCGTTCGGCGAAGCGGGCGATGGGGATGCCGAGCAGGGTATAGAGCAGGGCGAAATACAGCCCGCCAAGCAGGCCGAGCTGGGTGTCGGTGATCTTGAGATCGTCCTTGATGGCCTGGGCGATCGCCGAGATGATGGTCCGGTCGATGAAATTGACCGTGTAGGCAAGAAACAGCAGCATCAGCACCAGGCGCCGGTAGCCCGGATCATAGGACCCATCGGGCGCCCTTTTGCCTTTCAGTCGTCCCATACCCGTCCCTCCCGCTTTTCCGGAATATCGCAAGTGCGGTGCCGCACTCTCCCGTTGGCGGCACCTGTGATGATTCAGAAACATGGTATACAATGGCACAAAAAAGGAAAGCAAAAAATGTCCCGGGGTGCATGTCGGCGCACCGGTGGTGGCAGCCGCGGCAGTCACCAGGCGATAACGGCAGGTTTTTCCAGTGGATTGGCAGGAATTTACCAGTCTTATTCCAGATGGCGGCGACGGCGCTATCCGGCCAGTTGCGGGCTGCCTCATCGGGGCCTTCGCGGGCGAAACCGGCGCCGTTCGCTGGGTGAAAAAACAGGGCTGGACATTATTCAGATAACAGGTATGCTGAGTTTCAGGAAGCCTGGGAGGGTTTGATGCAAGCAGGAGCAGTTCGGCGTCAGTGGCGCCGCATGGCGGGTATGAAGGCGGTGTCGGCGGCCATTGCCGCAGTGGCGCTGGTGACGGCGGGGGCGGCATCGGCTGCTGCGGCGGCCGACTGGGCCTGCCCCGACGGGTTTACGCCGCGCGAGGGGCTGAACAGCAATTTCCCGACGGCCGATGGCCAGAAACGCTCGTTCGTGGTGATTCTGCCCCCGAAGTCGGACACCCCGGCCCCGGTGTGGGTGCCACTGACCGGCACCGTCGAGGCCACCAACTGGAACCTGTATGTGCCGCGCAGTGGCAGCAACTGGAAGCTTGCCCATGCCGGTTTCATGGTGATTGCCCCGGTGCGCGCCTGCACCGACCAGAACCCCGATCTGGCTGCCGGCCCCTGCAATGGCCCCGGACATGGCGGCTGGAACTGGAACCCGTGGAATGACGGCCGCGCCGCCGATGCCTCGGGCGACCGCTGGAAAACCGATGAGGGCCCCGATTCGCGATTCCTGAAGGCGATGGTGCAGTGTGTCGGCACCAAATGGAAGCTCGACCCCGCCCGCCTGTTCATTGGCGGGATTTCCGCTGGCGGCACCATGACCAATCGCGCCTTGTTGTTCGGCTCAGATTTCTGGGCCGGCGGCCTGCCGATTTCCGGGGAATGGTATGTGACGAAGGACGATGGCACGCCTCTGGCGTTCGATGCCGCGCGTCAGGCGGTCATCGATCAGCCGCAGAAGATCTTCCAGGGACGGGTCGGGCCGCTGCCGCTTCCAGCCCGCCTTGGTTCGATGGTGGTGATGACGGTGTGGGGTGGCGACAAGGACCTGTGGAACTGCGGCCCGGTGCTGTGCGCGGATTATCGCCCCAGCACCCAGGCGGCCTCCAATTATTTCAGTGCCCAGCCCAATGTCGTGCACATTGCCTGCACGGCCAGCCATGGCCACATGTGGCCGCAGGTGAACACCGATGCCTTCAACCGCTGGGCGCTTCAGACTCTGGCCTCGCACCCCAAGGGAACGCCCGCCTCGGCGTTCAGGCTGACGCCGCCGCCTGAAGGCTATTCGTGCAAGGTCGGCCGCTTCACGGATCACTACTGATGCGGCGGGCCCTGATCGGGACAATGGTGCTGGTGGCAGGCGTTGCCGCTGCTGCCGGCATCGGTCAGGCAGCGGCCGAGAATCCGCCACCTGCCCATGCGGCGGCGCCTGAACCGGCAAAAGTGGTGCAGACAGCTGCCGAACAGGCGCTTGGCCAGCGCCTCTATCAGGAGCGTTGCGCCGGGTGCCATGAGAACCCCACCGACCGCGCCCCCAGCCGCACGGTGCTGTCGAAGAACCCGGTCAGCTTTATTCTCGGCAGCCTGCGCAACGGGGCGATGGCGCCGATGGCCGAGGGGCTGTCGCTCGACGAGATGGTGGCGATCGCCCGTTACGTCAGCAAGGTGCCCGAACAGGAGATGACCGACATCAACCCCAGCCTGATCTGGGGCAGCAGTGTCGAGGGCACCCCGCTGGATGCACCGCTGTGCGACAAGCCGGCCAGGCCTGTGAACCTGGCACACAAGGACCAGTGGAACGGCTGGAGCCCGACCAAGGATAATGCCCGCTTCCAGCGCAACCCCGGGTTTGATGCCCGCGACGTGGGGCGGCTGAAGCTGAAATGGGCTTTCAAATATCCGGGCGCCAAGAATGGCCAGGCAACGGTGATCGGCGATCGGCTGTTCACCACCAGCATGTCGGGGGCAGTCTATGCCCTCAATGCCAGAACCGGGTGCGTTTACTGGCGCTATGCCGGAGAGGCGGCAACCCGCAGCAGCGTCACCATCGCCGCCTTGCCCAAGGGCGCACCCGCAAAGCATGCGCTGTTCCTGTCGGACTGGACCAAGAGCGCGGTGGCCCTCGACCCGGAAACCGGCAAGATATTGTGGAAGACGGTGGTCGACGACCAGCCCGGCCTGCAGATGACCGGCGCCCCCACCTATTGGGACGGCAAGCTGTTTGTTCCGATCTCTTCGGGCAACGAAGCGTTCGCCCAGTCGCCCAACTGGGTGTGCTGCAAATTCCGCGGGGCGCTGGTGGCGCTCGACGCGGTTACCGGCAAGATCCTGTGGAAACGCTATACCACCGATCAGGAGCCGCGCCCGTTCAAGGTGAACAAGGCCGGCAAGCAGATGTGGGGGCCGTCGGGCGGGGCGATCTGGGTGGCGCCCACCATCGATGCCCGGCGGCGGCTGATCTATGTTGGCACCTCCAATTCCTATACCGATGTGCCCTACGACAATGCGGATTCGGTGCTTGCGATCGAGGTGGACACCGGCCGGATCCGCTGGGCAAGGCAGCTGACGGCCAACGACAATTATATCGATGGCTGCCGCGGCCCCGAGGGCAAGCGGCCGGCCAACTGCCCGTCGCCGGTTGGGCCTGACTGGTCGATCGGAGCAGCGGTCATTCTTCAGCCGCTGCCCAATGGTGGCGACATTCTGCTGGTAGGGCAGAAATCCGGAATGATGTGGGCCCTCGACCCGGCCAACGACGGTGCCGTAAAATGGCGCCAGCAACTGAGCCGGGGCAGCGAGCTGGGCGGGATCGAGTTCGGCACCGCTTCCGATGGCCGGCTGGTTTATGCCGGCGTGTCGGACATCGTGCTGGGCCGCAACGGCAAACCGGGCTTGTGGGCGATGGACATCGCCACCGGCAAGGTGATCTGGAACCAGCCGACCTCGCCGACACCCAAGTGCCGCTGGGAAGGCTTCTGGTGTCATGGCGCCCTGTCGCAGGCCATCTCGGTGATGCCGGGGCTGGTGTTTGCCGGCAGCTATGATGGCCATTTCCGCGCCTATGACACCAGAACCGGCGAGGTCCGCTGGGATTTCGATACCGGCAGCCGCCCGGTGTTGTCGCTGAAGGGCGAAATGGTTTTCGGCGGGGTGATGGATGGCGGCGGCCCGACGATTGCCGGGGGCATGGTCTATGTTCATTCGGGCTATGCCGGACGCTCAGGGGCAACAGCCGGGCGCGACATGCTGAACGCCGATGGCAACGTGCTGATGGCCTTCTCCATCGACGGGAAATGAGATGAATGGTATGCCGTAACCGATTGGTCGAGACCGGCCAGATCACGTAATTTACCCCATATTCATTGATGAAATCCCTGTTGACAGGGCGCGACGAATCAGGCTTAGTACAAAAATTGAGAAAGCTGGTTTGTAACAAGCCAAAGCCGGCACTCAGGGGAGAAACTGGGATGGACAAGACAAGATACCTGGCGTTGGGTGCCGTTTCCTTTCTGGCCCTGTGCGCCGGACCTGCATTTGCGCAAGAGCAGTCCGGCGCAACCGACGAAGGCATCAGCCGCGATATCGTCGAGGAGCGCGAGATCGTGGTGACCGGCAGCCGCTTTCAGGAATTCCTGAACCTGCCGGAGCCTACCTCGCTGATCAGCGCCGAAGACCGCAACCTGACCGGGATCGCCGGAGCGCGCGACCTGGTGGCTGTGCAACCCGGCTTCATGTTCACGGGCGACTACGGAATCAGCGTGCGCGGCGTAGGCCGGCAGACGGCGCAGACCCTGCTGGGGCAGGAAAACACCGTCATCCAGTATGTCGACGGTTTCATCAACCTCGTGCCCTCAAACATCGCCGAGAGCACGCTGTATGGCGGCAACGTCACCTTCAGCCGCGGGCCGTCGGGAACCCGCTATGGCCGCAATTCGCTGGCGGGCGCCATCAATGTCATCTCTCGGGCGCCCACCGAAGAACTGACCGGGCAGGCGGTGGTCGGAATCAATCGCGGCATCGGCTACAATGCCGGTGTCAATATCGCCGGCCCGCTGACCGACAATCTCGGCTTCCGTGTCGGGGTGCAGGAGTTCAACACGCCCAGCATCTCGAAAAATATCGGTGGCGGGCCAGATGGTGCCGGAAGTGCAACCAACAACCTCTATATCGAGTTCCAGCTGGAATGGCGCATCGGCGGGTTCCACATCCGTAACCGCGCCACCACCTTCACCTACGACAACCAGCCCTCCTACCCGCAGATGAGCCGGTTCAACAACGGCCTCGATGGCAACACCAGCGGGGTGTTCGGCGCGCTTTCACCCAATCCGCAATATGGCTACACCGGGCCGGTTCCCAGCGATCATAACGAGATCAGCGTCAATTTCACCGGATATGACCGTCTGCGGAACAATTTCCAGAACATCACCAATGCCGATCTCGATCTGGGGTTTGCCACCCTTTATTATGTTGGTGGCTACCAGACCTATGTCGCAACCGGTGCTGCCGACCTCGATCTGACACCCCGCACCAGCTATGACGCCGCGACAGTGGCGCCCGGCTGGTTTGCGCCCGGCACCCAGGTGCCGACCGATTACCGCAGCAACTATCATAACGACAATTATTTCCTGTCGCAGGAACTGCGGCTCGAGGGCAACGCCCGCGACAGCATCGAGTGGATCTTCGGCCTCTATTACTTCAAGCAGGCCTTCGACGAGCAATACTGGGAAAGTGTCGCCAATGCCCAGCCGGTACTGTCAGCGCCGATCATCGGCGCTACCGGAGAGCTGGCAGCCCCCAACCCGCGCAACGCCACCTACGAACAGCGCAACATCTACAACATCCGTTCGAAGGCCATATTCGGCAACGTGGCCTTCAACCTGACGGATACCCTGAAGATCGATGCCGGCCTGCGCCATACCTGGGACGACAAGGATGCGCTGACCAACTTCCGCTATGTGTATTTCTATCCGCCCTTCTATGCCGCCGATGTTTCGCCGGCAGTGCATGGCGCCTTCACCAAACGCAGCGATCGCGGGCTGTCAGGCCGGGCCTCGCTGGGGTGGGAATTCATGCCGCAAAGCCAGATCTATGTGGCCTATGCGCGTGGCTATCAGTCGTCTGCCTTCACGCTGGGGCAGGGGCTGCCCCCCAACAACATCGCCGACAGCCAGTTCCTCGACCTCTTTGAAGGCGGCGGGTTCGTCAGCTTCGGTGATTTCCGTCTCGATGGTTCTGTATTCTACCAGAATCTCCATAACATGCAGATCCCGATCAGCGCCCGCTCGATCATCGAGGGGCCCAACGGGCCGGAACTGGGGATCGTCTATTCCCGCTTCGACAACGCCAAGAGCGCACGGATCTATGGTGCGGAGTTCCAGCTGGGATGGCGTCCGAACCGCGAGTCCAACATCGTGCTGTCCTATACCTATCTGCACCCCACCTTCCGCAGCTTCTGTCCGGCTACCGTCGACCCCGACATCTGCGGCGCCGTCGACATCTCGGAACCGGCCTTCGGTCCGGATGGGGTCACGCCCAACCCCCTCTACCAGACCCCGCAGGACCTGTCGGGTAACGAGATTCCACGCACCCCGCGCCACAAGGCCTCGCTGTATGGCTATTACGGCATCGATCTGGGCGGCAAGGGGCACCTCTATCCCGGCGGGAACATCTATTACCAGTCGAGCTTCTACACCGCTCCGTTCACTGTCGAACGCTTCCATGTGCCGGGGCGCACCGTGGTTGGCCTGACGCTGACCTACCGGACTGCTGACGACCGGCTGGACATCACTGGAGCGATCACCAACCTGTTCGCCAAGCGCTATACCGACAGTGCCGTGCTGTCGAGCTTCGGATCCGGGAACGTGGCGCAGCTGGTGACCCTGGGTGCCGACCGGTCGTGGAGCCTGACGGCGCGGTATCGCTTCTGATCGGCGGCCGTCCGACAGGCGGTTGCCGTGATCCATGGGTTGTTCCCGGCGGCTCTTGCCGACGATCGGGCATGGCTTTACGGGTTGACCGGCGCCGCAGCCATCAGGGAAACGGAAAGAGTTGACGATCGCTTCCAAGGCAGGAAAACCTTCGAAATTCGAGCGCCGCAAAGAGGAAATCCTCCGCGTGGCCGGGGCGATCGTCAACCGCCATGGGCTTCGTGATACCACACTGGCGCTGGTGGCCTCGGAGATAGGGCTGAACCTCAAGAGCCTGCGCTATTACTTCGAGAAGCGCGAGGATCTGGTCGCGGCCGCCTTCCTGCACGCCATCAGGCTGCATCATACCCTGCTAGACGAGGCCCTGGAGATCGCCGATTTTGCCGGGCGTATCCGCCATGTGGTCTTCTCCTACTTCGAGATGCTTGCGAAGGTTCGCAGCAAAGAACAGCCGGAGTTCGTCTATTTCGGCGATATCCGCGGCCTGACCGAACCGCATATCGACGACGTTGGTCTGGCCTATGTGGCGATGTTCCGTTCGGCACGGCGCCTGTTCCGGGCCGAGGGGATGGTGCTCGACCATGACCAGGCCGGGGCCTGCGCACATCTGCTGCTGTCGCAGCTTTACTGGTCGGTCGTGTGGATCGCCCATTATCCCCTGCAGGATATCCACCGCGCGGCCGAGCGCCTGTGCGACATCCTTCTCAATGGGCTGGCCCGATACCCCGACCCGGTTGCAGGCGATTATTCCGAAGTGGCGTCGCCCTTCATCGCCACCGACCGGCTGTCGTCGCAATCCTTCCTGCAGACCGCCACCCATCTCATCAACGAGTTCGGATATCGCGGCGCTTCAGTTGATCGCATCTCGATGGCGCTCAATGTCACCAAGGGTGCCTTCTATCACTATAACGAAACCCGCGACGGCCTGGTCGTCGATTGTTTCGAACGCACCTTCGACATCATATTTGCGGCTCAGAATGACGCCCTGCAACGCGAGATGGACGGCCTGTCGCATGTGCGCGAAGCCTCGGCGGCGCTGGTGGCGCGCCAGATGTTGCCTGAGGGGTCGCTTCTGCGCACCTCGGCGCTGACGGCGCTGGGCCCCGAGTTGCGTCAGGAAATGAACCGCCGCCTGTCGATGTCGACGATGCGCTTTGCCGACATGCTGAATGACGGTGTGATCGATGGCTCGGTGCGGCTGTGCGATCTGCGGATAGCCGGCGAGGCCGTGACGGCGATGATCAACTCGGCCCAGGAACTGCGGCGCTGGGTGCCGGGAACGAACGTGCGCAATGCACCTGCCCTCTATGTGAAGCCACTGCTGAACGGGTTCCTGCGCATGTCTCCGGTGGCCGGTTGAATACCCCCGCAACCGGACGTTTCTGGCCCCTACGCCCCCCTTACCAGCTGTCGATCCAGCGGGGGGGCGGCGCCTCGGCGGAGGGCTGCTGGCGTTTGGGCACCGCTTCGAGGGCGGCGACGATCCAGCGTCGGGTATCGCAGGGGTCGATCACGTCGTCGATGGCGTAGTGGCTGGCAGTGGTGATGGCCTTGCCGTGCGCGTAGTGGCGCGCCACCATGTCGTCGAACCAGGCCTGGCGCGCCACGGGGTCGGCGATGGCCTCCAGTTCCTTGCGGTATCCCAGCCGCACCGCCCCTTCCAGCCCCATACCGCCGAATTCCCCGGTGGGCCATGAGACAGCGAACATCGAGGCCTGATAGCTGCCGCCGGTCATGGCGATGGCGCCAAGACCATAGCTTTTGCGCAGCACCACCGACAGGATGGGCACGCTGAGGTTGGCGCCGGTCAGGAACATCCGCGCGGCATGGCGCACGAGTGCGGTTTTTTCCACCTCGGGGCCGACCATGATTCCCGGCGTATCACTTAGCGACAGCAAGGGCAGGCCGAAGGCTTCGCAGATCTGCATGAAGCGCGCCGCCTTGTCGGCGGCATCGCTGTCGATGGCGCCGCCGATCACTGCCGGATTGTTGGCGATGATTCCAACGGGGCGCCCCTCGATCCGGGCAAGCGCCGTCACCATGGCACGGCCGAAGTCGCGGCGCAGTTCCAGAACCGACCCGCTGTCGGCCAGCGTGTCGATCAGCTTGCGGATATCGTAGATGCGCAGCCGGTTTTCCGGGATGGCATGGCGCAGCAGCCGCTGGTCGGCGCACTCCCAGTCGCTGCGGGGCCCCTGAAAGTATGACAGATAGCGCCGGGCGGCACGCGCTGCCTCGGCTTCGTCGTCTACCAGAAGGTCTACAACACCGGTGGTCGCGTGCATCTCGACGGGGCCGACCTCCTCGGGGCGGAATACCCCGAGCCCGCCACCCTCGATCATCGCCGGGCCGCCCATGCCGATGGTGGTGCCACGCGTCGCGATGATCACATCGCTGCAGGCAAGGAAGGCGGCGTTGCCGGCAAAGCAGCGGCCCGACACCACGCCCACCAGTGGCACCTTGCCGCTAAGCTTCGGCAACAGCTCGAAGGCGCGGATGAATCCGCCGCCCTCGGTGTCGCCGGGGCGGCCGCCGCCGCCCTCGGCAAACATCACGAGCGGCAGGCGCCAGCGCGCCGCCAGTTCGGCCAGACGGTCGGTTTTCAGGTGGTTGCGCGCGCCCTGCGTTCCCGCGAACACGCTGTAATCATAGGCCATGGCTGCCACCCGGGCATGGTCGCGGCCCACCCGATCGGCATGGATGGTGCCGATCCCCATCACCATGCCATCGGCCGGGCTTTGTGCGATGAGTTCCTCGGGCGAGGCACGGCCGCTGCGCGCCGCCAGTGCCAGCCCGCCATATTCCACGAACGACTCCGGGTCGAACAGGTTGGCGAGGTTTTCGCGGGCCGTCAGCTGGCCGGTCCGTCGCCGCCGGGCCACGGCCTGCGGGCGTGCGGAGTCGGTGGTCAGCCGGCGGCGCTCCTGCAGTTCGGCAAGGTCGGGGCGGATGTGATCAGGGTCGGGCGCGGCAGCGACGGTTGCCGCAGCACCATCTGTGCCGGCGAGGGATTCCCAGATCGCCAGAGGCTGGCCTTCGCTGACATTGTCGCCGGGCTGCACCAGCCACTGGCGGATGACGCCCGGCGATGGCGCCGGCAGGCCGTGGTGCATCTTCATCGCCTCGATGACCGCCAGTTCCTGTCCGGCGGCAACCTCGGCCTGTTCGCTGGCGCCGAGTGCGGCGATCACGCCGGTGACCGGGGCGACGATGCTGTTGGTGGCGGCCGCGCCGGAGATGGGCGGGGCATCGGATGGCGCGTCGTCGGGTTGTTGGCCGGGCAGCTCTGCGGCGATGCGGTCGATGAAGCCGGTATCGACGGCTCCGGCCTGCACCTCCGGCCGGGACAGCAGGGCCTGCAGTTGCGGGATGTTGCTGGCAACGCCTTCCAGCGCAAAACGGGCGAGGGCGCGCTCTGCCTTGACGGCCGCTGCCGCCAGTCCGCCGTCCTCAACCGGTTGGGGAACCTGAACGACAAGCTTGGCGATCAGGGAATCATAGCGCGGGCTGATCTCCAGCCCGTCGCGGCCGCATCCATCGACGCGCAGCCGGCGGCCGGCAGGGGGACGGTAGCGGGTGAGCGTGCCGGTAGCGGGGTGGATCCGGCCATCAGCACCCTGACGTTCGAGATTGATGCGCGCCTCGATGGCGGTGCCGGCCGGGTCGCCTATCGCCTGCTGGTCCAGCCCCAGCGAGGCGAGAGTGGCGCCACCGGCAATCAGCAGTTGCAGTCGCACCAGATCAAGACCGGTCACTTCCTCGGTGACGGTATGCTCGACCTGGAGGCGGGGATTGGCCTCGATGAACGCCCATTCGCCTGACGGTGTCACCAGGAACTCGCAAGTGGCAAGGCTTGTCAGTCTGGCGTCTTTGGCCATGGCCAGCGAGGCATCCAGCAGGCGCGACCGGACGGCGGGGACGAGATGGGCGGGGGCCCATTCGATCAGTTTCTGGCGCCGCCGCTGCAGCGAGCATTCGCGATCCCACAGGTGGATGGCGTTGCCGCTGCCATCGCCCAGCAGCTGCACTTCGATGTGCCGGGCCTCTTCAAGATAGCTTTCGGCATAGAGGCCGCCATCGCCGAAGGCGCTGAGCGCTTCGCGGGTGCAGCGGGCATGGGCGGCGCTGATGTCGCTGGCGTGGTCGATCAGCGCCATGCCGCGTCCGCCGCCGCCATGCATGGCCTTGATCACCATGCGGCGGCCAGCTGGCAGCGCATCGCGGAACTGCTGCATCTGGCCGGGCGTGGCGGGGCCGGCGATTCCGGCGGGAACGGCGACGCCCAGGCGCTGTGCCAGCGCCCGCGCCTGCACCTTGTCTCCGAACAGCGAAAGCGTATCGGCAGACGGGCCGACGAATGTCAGCCCGGCCTCGGCACAGGCGCGCGCAAAGGCGGCACTTTCCGACAGGAAGCCATAGCCGGGGTGCACGGCATCGGCACCCGACAGGCGCGCCGCAGCAAGCAGCGACCCGATGTCGAGATAGGCGGCAGGCCCGCTTCCCGTCAGCGGCACGGCCGTGCCGGCCCTGGCGACATGGGCCGAAAGGTGATCGTCGGCCGCGAATACCGCCACCGTCGCGATTCCCATCTCGGCGGCGGTCTCGATGATGCGGATGGCGATCTCGCCGCGATTGGCAACCAGCAGCTTCCCGATCATCGCCCCCCTTCCTTCAGACGGATGGTTCAGAGTCTAGAAGATCTCGAACAGCCCGGCACCCCCCATGCCGCCACCCATGCACATGGTGACAATCCCGTAACGGCCCTTGCGGCGGCGGCCTTCATGCAGGACATGGCCGGTCATCCGCGCGCCCGACATGCCATAGGGGTGGCCGATCGAGATCGCCCCGCCCGAGACGTTCAGCCGGTCGTTGGGGATGCCCAGATGGTCGCGGCAATAGAGCACCTGGCAGGCAAAGGCCTCGTTCAGTTCCCAGATGTCGATGTCGTCGATGGTGAGGCCATGCTTTTTCAGAAGCCCCGGAATGGCGAACACCGGGCCGATCCCCATTTCCTCGGGCCCGCAGCCGGCAACGGCCAGACCACGATAGGCGCCAAGCGGCGCAAGCCCCCGCCGTTCGGCTTCGCGGGCCTCCATCAGCACAACGGCGGCAGCGCCATCCGACAGCTGGCTGGCGTTTCCGGCCGTGATGAACCGCCCCTGGGCAATGCGCTGGCCGCCGCTGAATACCGGGTTCAGTTTGGCGAGGTCGGCCAGCACCGTCTGCGGGCGATTCCCTTCGTCTTTTGTGATCGTCACCTCGCGGTCGTGGGTTTCACCGCTTGCCTTGTCGGTCACCTTCATGACGGTGGTAACCGGCATGATTTCGGCTTCGAACCGGCCTTCCGCCTGGGCCTGGGCGGTGCGCTGTTGCGACTGCAGGGCATATTCATCCTGCGCTTCCCGGCTGATGCCATAGCGATCGGCAACCACTTCGGCGGTTTCCAGCATCGACATGTAGAGCTGTGGAATTTCCGCAACCAGCTTGGGGTCGGCAATGCGGTAGCTGTTGGAATGCGCAGTCTGCACGAGGCTCACCGATTCCACCCCGCCGGCAACGGCGATATCTTGCTCGCCCACTTGGATACGGTTGGCGGCGGCGGCGATCGCCATCAGCCCCGATCCACACTGGCGATCGATGGTGGTTCCTGGCACGGATTGCGGCAGGCCCGCCCACAGCGCGCCCTGACGGGCGACATTGAACCCGGTGGAGCCCTGCTGCAGCGCGCAGCCCATCACCACGTCTGCGACCTCGGCCGGATCGATGCCGCTGCGCCGCACGGCTTCGCCGATGGCGTGGCCGGCAAGCGCCTGACCCTGGGTGTCGTTGAAGGCGCCGCGATAGGCTTTGCCAATGGGGGTGCGCGCGGTTGCCACGATGACTGCTTCTCGCATGATTCCTCCCTCAGAAATGCGAATTGAGAATAACAGTATGGTTGCATTACGGGAAAATGCTTGTCAATATGGCGATTATCAGACATGCGGCATGTCGTGGAATAAAATTCGGGAAGGAGGGGATACGCCGATGAGCGCACAGATCGATGGGCCGGCCTATGTTGAGGCCGCTGTGAGGAAAGCTGCTGTCGTCAACGATATCGCTGGCGTTGCGCCGCTGGCGATCACCAGGGTTGGAATCATCGGCGCGGGCACTATGGGCGGCGGCATCGCCATGAATTTCGCCAATATCGGCATACCCGTGCACCTGGTGGAAACCCGGCAGGAAGCGCTCGACCGCGGGCTGAAGGTCATTCGTGGCAACTACGAGCGGTCGGCCAAACGCGGCCGCTTCCCCATGGACGAAGTCGATGTGCGGATGGCGCGCATCACGTCGTCGCTCGACATGGCAGATCTGGCCCAGTGCGACCTGGTGATCGAGGCGGTGTTCGAGGACATGGCGCTGAAGAAGGATATCTTCACCCGGCTCGACGCCATCGCCCGACCTGGCGCCGTTCTTGCCACCAACACCTCGGGGCTTGATGTCAACGCCATTGCCGCAGTCACCAGCCGGCCGCAGTCGGTGATCGGGCTGCACTTCTTCTCGCCCGCCAACGTGATGAAGCTGATCGAGATCGTACGCGGCGCCCGCACCGCCCCCGAGGTGGTGGCGACAGCGCTCGACATGGCACACCGCATCGGCAAGGTGGCGGTGGTGGTGGGGGTGTGCCCCGGGTTCGTCGGCAACCGCATGCTGTATCCGCGCATCTTCCAGTCGCTCGAGCTTCTGAAGCGCGGCGCCCTGCCCTGGGAGGTTGACCGGGTTCTGCGCGCATTCGGCTTCAAGATGGGGCCATTCGAGGCGTCCGATCTCGCCGGGCTCGATATCGGCTGGGTTCCCGGCGAGGGTGACCCGCTGCGCGATGCCCTGTGCAAACGCAACCGTCGCGGCCAGAAAACCGGCGCCGGCTATTATGATTATGATGCCGACCGCCACGCCAGCCCGTCGCCCGAAGTGGCAGAGCTGATTCGCGAGACCCTTGCCGTTCCTGCCGACAGGCCGGCCCCAGACGATCGGGAAATCCTCGAACGCAGCCTGTTCCCGATGGTGAACGAAGGTGCGAAAATTCTGGATGAGGGGATTGCCCAGCGCCCGTCGGACATCGATGTGGTGTGGGTGTTCGGCTATAACTGGCCGCAGGCGAACGGCGGGCCGATGCGCTGGGCCGATTCGGTGGGCCTTGCGGCCATCCTTGCCCGCATGGAGCAGCTGGCGGCCGAAGACCCCCTCTATGCACCATCGGCATTGCTGCGACGTCTGGTGGCCGGGGACCGCACCTTCGCAAGCCTTGCTGACGACGCGAGGCCCTGAACGGCACTGGTGCTGGCGGGATTGCATTCGAGAGGAGGGTTTCTGACAGGGTGAGGGACACACAAGTCGTCAGGAACCGGCCGGGAGGGACTGAAAGATGGATATTGCAGCAGAAATTGCCCGTTACGTGGCGCAGCCGTTTGGAACCTTCGATCACCTAGTTGCCCTGCAGGCACTGGCGCGGCCCGATCATGTGGCCGTGCGCTGTGGCGAAGCGGCGATCACTTACCGCGAGCTGGACGCGCTGGTGAACCGCATCGCCGCCGGATTGCAGCGCGACGGGGTTCCGAAGGCCGGGGTGGTGGCGCTCTGCGCACAAAGCAGTATCGCCTATGCCGCCGTGTTCATTGGCACCCTGCGCGCCGGCGCCGTGATCTCGCCCTTGTCGCCTTCGGCAACGCCTGAGCAGCTGGCAGCCATGCTGCAGGACAGCGGGGCAAGCCATCTGTTCACGGATTCCGGGGTGTCAGAGCATCTGCGTCCGGTTGCCGCGCACCTCAGCGCCCGCCGCATCGCCCTCGATGACGGCGCCGAGGGCGAGCCGTTCGCCCGGTGGCTGCCCGCGCCCGGGGCGCTGCCGCAGCCGGTCATGGTCGACCCGGATCAGGCGTTCAACATCATCTATTCGTCGGGCACCACCGGCACCCCCAAGGGGATCGTGCAGCCCTATCGCATGCGCTGGTCGCACAACAATCTCGAGAATCCGCCGGGCTATGGGCCGGATGCGGTGGCGATCATCTCGACTCCGCTCTATTCCAACACCACGCTGGTTAGCTTCATACCGGCTCTGGCCGGTGGCGGCACGGTGGTGCTGATGCCAAAGTTCGATGCCCGCACATTCCTGCAGCTCAGCCAGCAATATGGCGTCACCCATGCCATGCTGGTACCGGTGCAGTATCGCCGTATTCTTGATGTGCCCGATTTCGACAGTTTCGACCTGTCGCGCTATTATGTGAAGTTCGCAACCTCGGCGCCGTTCCCCGCCGAGCTGAAGCGCGAGGTACTCGACCGCTGGCCCGGCGGCCTGGTGGAATATTACGGCATGACCGAAGGCGGTGGTTCGTGCGTTCTGATGGCGCACGAGCATCCCGACAAGCTGGCGACGGTGGGAAAGCCAATGCCCGGCCACGACATCCGCCTCATCGACGATTCCGGCCGGGCAGTGCCGCCGGGGCAGGTGGGCGAAGTAGTCGGCCGTTCGATCGGCATGATGAAGGGCTATCACAACCAGCCCGACAAGACGGCCGAAGCCGAATGGATCAGCCCCGAGGGCGAGCGGTTTATCCGCACCGGCGATCTCGCCGTGGTCGATGAGGACGGGTTCTTCACGCTGATCGGCCGCAAGAAGGACATGATCATCTCGGGCGGAATCAATATCTATCCCGTCGATCTTGAAGAAGCGCTGGTCCAGCACCCGGCCGTGCGCGAGGCCGCCGTTGTCGGGGCGCCGTCGCGGCAGTGGGGGGAAACGCCGGTGGCATTCGTCACCCTGCAACCGGGCCACACCGTCACACCTGACGAGCTGCTGGCGTTCGCCAATGCGCGGCTGGGCAAGATGCAGCGACTGAGCGCCGTTCACATCACCGACGAACTGCCGCGCAGCGCCATCGGCAAGATCCTGAAGCGCGAATTGCAGGACCGGCTGGCCCTTGCGGCCGCCACCATCTGAAAGGACACACCATGGGAGACCGTCTGGCCGGCAAGGTTGCCGTCATCACCGGGGGAACGAGCGGCATCGGCAGGGCCACCGTCGAGCTGTTCGTGACAGAAGGGGCGCGGGTGATCTTCACCGGCCGCAATTCCGAGGCCGGAGCCGAAGTGGCGGCAGCCACCGGCGCAATATTCGTCGCCGGCGACATGAGCCGGGAAGACGATGTGAAGCGCGCCATAGACGCAGCGGTCGCAGCGCATGGCCGGCTCGATTGCCTTTTCAACAACGCCGGCGCCCCGACCCGCGGCACCGCCGAGACGGTGACAGCCGAGGATTTCCGCAGCGCCATGGACCTGCTGGTGGGAAGCGTGGTGTGGGGAATCAAGCACGCCGCCCCCATCATGAAGGCCCAAGGGGCGGGCGCCATCATCAACAACGCCAGTGTTGCGGCGCTGCGCACCGACATGGGGGAATATCTCTATAGTGCGGCCAAGGCGGCGGTACGTCACCTCACCAAAATGGCGGGGATGGAGCTTGCGCCCTTTGGAGTCACTGTGAACAGCGTTGCCCCAGGTGGCATCGCCACCCCGATTTTCTTTGGCGGGTCGGGACGGGCAGCGACCATGGAGGCCGGCCATGTCGCTGCCAGCATGGCCAAACTTGAGCGCAACCTTGCCCATGCCACGCCATTGCGCCGCACCGGCCATCCGGTGGATATCGCCTATGGCGTGCTTTATCTGGCAAGCGACGATGGCCGCTTCGTCAACTGTCACGACCTGGTGATCGATGCCGGGATGACCGCCGGCGGCAAAACCCACTTCGGCTGAGCGTTGGCGGGGGCGCTGGCATAGCCGCGCCGGTCAGCGCCCCGTGGCCGCAGCGACGGCGGCGCTGACGTCGCCCACGCTCTGGCTGGCATCGATGCGGACGATGCGCGGGTCGGCTTCGGCGAGGGCAGCAAATCCGGAGCGCACCCGCTGGTGGAACGCGTGATCGAGCTGCTCGAACCGCTGCTCGCCAGGCGCCAGGGGGCCGGTGCCGGAAGCACGGCGGCCAGAGCGCGCCAGCCCCTGCTCGACCGGCAGGTCGAGCCACAGCACCCTGTCGGGCCACAGATCATCGGTGACGAACCGGTGCAGCCAGTGCAGATCAGCAAGTGGCAGGCCCTTGCCATAACCCTGATAGGCGAGCGTCGAGTGAATGAAGCGGTCGCACAGCACCGTGTGGCCTGCATCCAGCGCCGGGCGAATCAGCCGTGCCACATGGTCGGCGCGCGCGGCCTGAATCAGCAGGGTGTCGGTGGCGGGCGTCCAGCGACCGGGGGCGCCGTTCACAAGCAACTGGCGGATCTCCTCGGCCCCCGGGGTTCCGCCGGGCTCACGGGTTACCACCACCGTCTCGCCAAGGTGGCGCAACCGTGCGGCCAGCAGGGCGATCTGGGTGGATTTCCCCACCCCTTCACCACCTTCGAAGCTGATGAAGCGCGGCTGGCCGGTTCCCGTGTTCATGGCCCCCGTACTCATGGGTTGACCACCAGCGCCTCGGGCCAGCCGCCAGCCCGCACCTCGAACAGGATGGCGCCAAGCCGGTCAGCCGCCACCGGGCCAATGCGCACCCGCCACAGGCCGCTTCCGGTCGGGGTGGCCTGTGCCGGCCCGAAATCGGCCATCACCGAGGCCAGCGCCCGTGCCCGGCTTTCATCAGACAGGGCAGCCACCTGAATATAGCGGCCGCTGGCGGCCACCGGGGCGGGGGTGGCGGTGGCCAGCGGTGCCGGTTGCCGTGGTTGGGCAGCGGGCACCGTCGAGGCCGCCAGAACCGGTTGGGCTCGCGCCCAGTCTTCTGGCGGGAATACCCGTTTCACCCGCACCCGCGCCAGCCCGGGGCCATCGACCCCCAGCAATTGTGCCGATCGGCGCGACAGGTCGATGATGCGGCCATCGACGAACGGGCCGCGATCGTTGATGCGCACCGTCAGTTTGCGGCCATTGTCGAGGTTGTGCACCTCGACCCAGCTGGGCATCGGCAGGGTCTTGTGGGCGGCGGTGATGTCGTCCTGGTTGTAGATTTCGCCGTTGGCCGTCGCCTTGGCGTGGAAGGTGGGCCCATACCAGCTGGCAATGCCGGTGGCGTCGTAATGGCGATCGTCGGCGGGCACATAGGTCTTGCCGAACACCACATAGGGCTTGCCGATCTTCACACCGGCCGCCGGGGCTCTGGCGCTATTGGCGCCCCTGCCCGGCGCTGCGCCGCGCTGGCTGTTGCCGGCACAGGCGGCCAGCAGCAACAGGCCAAGGGCGGCCCCCAGATCAGTGAAGCGCCGGCGCAAGGGCATCTCCCAGCAGCGCGACCGACAGCGCATAGAAGTTCGAGCAGTTGTATTCCATGATGGCGCGATAGCTGGCGGTTACCAGAAAGGCGCCATTGCCGGGGCCGTCCGGCTCGACCAGTGCCATCGGTGTGGCCGGGGCGGGCCAGCTGGCGTTCAGAGGCGTCAGCCCCTTGGCCTTCCAGTCAGAGGCGGGAAGCCAGCGGCTGTGCACTTTCAGCGGCCGGATGCAGCTTTTGGGTTCTTCGGGGTTGGCCACCAGGGCGCGATCGAAACCGGCGGGAACCACGGCCCGAAACCCCCAGGGCACCCCGGCCTGCCAGCCGTTCAGCTTCAGGTAGTTGCCGATCGACGCAAAGGTATCGGCGGCCGAGCCCCAGATGTCGGCGCGACCGTCGCCATCGCCGTCGCGGGCGTAGGCAAGGTAGGATGACGGCAGGAACTGCGACTGGCCGAAGGCGCCCGCCCAGCTTCCCGTCAGTTGATCACGGCTGGCACGGCCTTCGCCGACCATGCGCACCAGCGCGTCGAGCTCGCGGGTGAACAGGGCCTCGCGGCGGGCATCGTAGGCAAGGGTGGCGATTGCCGAGGGCAGGTCGAACCTGCCCATGATGCGGCCATAGCTGGTTTCCATGCCCCAGATGGCGGCGATGATTTCCGCCGGAACGCCGCTGCTGGTGGCAGCGCGCTGCAGGGCAGCGGCATTGGCTGTGGCGCGGGTCTTGCCATCGTCGATGCGTTGCTGGGTCAGTTGACGGGCGAGATAGTCGGCAAAGACGTTGCGTTTGCCGGAATCGTCGGGCTGGTTACGGTCGAGCGCCACGACTCGCGGCAGATATTGCGCCCCTTGCAGCGCCGTTTCCAGCCATGCCGGTTGCAGGCCGCGGCTGGCGGCCTCGGTCTTGTAGCGTTCCAGCCAGATGGGAAAGCCGAGGCTCGCGTCACTTTCATCGGCAAGGGCGGGGGCGGCGAGAAGAAGTGCGGCGGCAAACAGGGCTTGGCGTTTCATGCCGAACCTTTGCCACAAGGGGCCGGCTGCGGGAATCCCCTTTGCATGCAAGGCCTCAGCGGTTAAGGGGCATGACCGGAAGCGTGGCCGAGTGGTTTAAGGCAGCGGTCTTGAAAACCGCCGTGGGGGAAACCTCACCGTGAGTTCGAATCTCACCGCTTCCGCCACCCCGGCAGAAATCACCGGCACTTACCTGATGCCCGCTCTTTCCGGCCAACCCTTGCGGTCGATTGGCGTTGGAACAACAGCCAGTAATGATCATGTTTGTTGCTGAACGATGGTCAGTCTACTAGTACTACCAAGTCTGACTGAAGAAGAATGGAGGGGCGCCTTAGACGACTTCAGTTGTCCTGAGTGGATCGGGAATGGTGTTTGACGATCTGTCTGCCGCGGCGCTGCAGAACAGTGCAGTGGGCCACCGACCTGCTGGTTGCCCGGCGACACTATTGAGGCGGGGGTGACTGTTAGTACCCTCGGGGGCGGGGTGAAAATATGCTGGCGAGCCGTGTTTCGTTCGCGTGCCAGCTTCGCCGTTTCGGGACGGCGGAGGCGCTGGTCTGCGACAATGGCGAGAGTCTCAGCTATTCAGAACTGGCTGACCGGGTTGCGGCATTTATGGCGCGGCTGGGCACGGAACGACGGTTGCTGCTGGTTGCTACCGAGAATGCCGTGCAGCCGGTGGTTGCCTATCTGGCGGCACTCGCCGGCGGCCATGCGGTCATCATGGCGGCAGAAGCCTCCAACCGCCTGATCGAGGCATTCCGGCCCGATGCCGTCTTCAGTCGTCGAGACGGAGAGTGGCGCCTCGATACCACGGAGCCGCTTGGCGGGTTGCACCCCGATCTGGCGCTGCTGCTTTCCACATCGGGCACGACCGGCGCCACCAAGCTGATCCGGCTGTCAGCGAGCGCCGTCGATGCCAATGCTCGTTCCATCGCCACCTATCTTGGCCTCGGGCCGGACGAACGTCCGCTCACCACGCTTCCCATCCACTACAGCTACGGGCTGTCGGTGCTGAATTCGCACCTCGCCACCGGCGGCACCCTGCTGCTGACCGGCCGCTCGCTGCTGGAACACGAGCTGTGGGATTTTTTCGATCGGGAGGGGGGCACCTCGCTGGCCGGCGTGCCCTATTCCTACGAGCTGCTCGACCGTATCGGCTTCTGGGACCGCGAGCACCCGACCCTGCGAACCCTGACCCAGGCGGGTGGGCGGCTGCCGGCCGAGGCGGCGGCGCGCATCGGCCACTGGGCCCGGAAGCACGGCGTGCGCTTCTTCATCATGTATGGCCAGACCGAGGCCACCGCCCGTATGGCCTATCTGCCCCCCGAACGGCTGGCAGACGCTCCGGATTGTATAGGCATTGCCATTCCCGGTGGTCAGCTTCACCTCGAGGCCAATGGTGCCCCGGTCACCACCAGCGAGGCCGAAGGCGAACTGGTATATCGGGGGCCCAATGTCATGATGGGCTATGCGCTGGCTCGTTCCGACCTGGAAAGGGGCGCCGAGATCGACGCCCTGCATACCGGTGACCTTGCCGTCCGTCGGCCCGATGGCCTGTTCCGCATCACCGGTCGTTCCAGCCGCATCGCCAAACCCTTCGGCCTGCGGATTTCCTTCGACGAGATTGAACGGCAGCTTTCGGAACAGGGGTTGTCGGCAGCCGTCACCGGCACCGATCAACTGATCGCCATCGCCGTAACCGGCACAGCCCCCGCCGGGCTGGCTTCCGGGCTTGCCAGCCGCATGAAGCTTCCCGAAGATCTGTTCGACGTAAGCGGCAGGCCCGAACTGCCAAGGCTCGCCAACGGCAAGACCGATTACCGCACCCTGCTGGCCGAGGCCGAGGCCCGTCGGGCGCAGGCGGCTACGAGCCCGGAGACAGGCGAGAACGCCATTGTCGCGATTTTCCGTCGGGCTTTCCCGACGCAGTCTTTCGATGGCGACCCGAGTTTTGCGGCGCTGGGTGGGGACAGCCTCGTCTATGTGCAGATGTCGATGGCGCTGGAAGACGTGCTTGGGGAATTACCCGAGAACTGGGAGTCCCTGCCGATCTCGCAACTGGAGGCAAAGGCGAAAGGGGGGCGCAGGCATCAGCGGAGTGCGCGCCTAGATAGCGAGATGCTGCTGCGGGCGCTTGCCCTCATCGCGGTCATCGTCAACCATGCCAGCGCCTATCCGGTAGGCGGCGGCTCGGATATCCTGATGTTGCTGGCCGGCTATTCGATGGCGCGCTTCCAGTCGTCCCGGTTGCTGGACGGGCAGAGGATAGCGGTGGTGCGTGACTACTTCGTGCGGGTCATGATGCCGTATCTGGCTATTCTGCTGGCCTATTCTGTATTTCGCAAACCGGTATCACTTAAGAATTTTCTCCTGATCGGCAATTACTTTCCATCGCCTGGCGGGTTTCTCACGCCGTTCAGTTTTCTTGAGGCCCTGCTTCAGCTCTATCTGCTGGCGTCGCTTGTCTTTCTGGTGCCGGCCGTGCGGGCAGCGGGGCGCGATGATCCGTTTCGGCTGGGTCTGTGGTTTGTGGCTGCCGGCTATTGCGTGAAATTTGCCGCCATCATCCTGTTCCCGGCCATTACCGCATCGCTTGGCAACCGCACGGCCGATGCGGCGCTGGGTCTGTTTACCCTCGGCTGGCTGATCTGGTTCGCCCGCACTCCGCTGCAGAAATGGATCGCCACAGTCTGCATGCTGGTGTTGGCGCTGCTGACGGCCGGCGTTGTGCCATCACTGGCCATCTGGGCAGAGTTTCCCGATATTGTCAGCCAGACGCGGACGCTCTGGCTGTTGGCGGGGGTGGTGATGCTGCTGTTCTGGCCGCGCCTGCCGGTTTCTGCCCTGCTGCGAACAGCCGTCGCCCGGATCTCGGGGGCCGGCTATCATATCTACCTGTTGCATGGCGTGGTCGTTTATATTGTGTTGGTGTGGCTGCCGCAGACGCCACTTGTCGTCACGCTGATCGGCGCCCTGCTGCTGAGGATCATGTTCAACGCCGGCATTGGCCGGCTCAACCGCCAGCTCTGGTCCCGGACGTGATCGGGCAAAGGCCGGAGCCGGCTACAAGGCTGGCTACAAAGCTGGCTACAAGGTTGGCGGGTGACGAAGCAACGCCCCGCACCATGGTGGTACGGGGCGTTGTTGTCAGGGCCGGGTTCAGGCGCGGGCGATATGCCGGCGGCGTGCCGCTGCCCCCACCAGCCCAAAGCCGGCGATCAGCAGCGCCCAGGTGGCCGGCTCGGGAACGCCCGGGTTGCCCGGCGTATCCGAACCGAAGGTGATGTTGTCGAAGGCAACATAGTTGGCCGTTCCGCCGAAGTT
>JBDHSK010000005.1:0-215593 GCA_039808025.1 Sphingomonadaceae bacterium
ATCAGCCCGCTCGCATTCGAAGCCAAGGTGGCATAGTGAGATAGGCGACCGGCGCAAAACCGTTACAAGTCCAGACATGGAGGGATCATGGTGATGGTCTCCCGCCCCGCATTCGGGTTCACCCTGTTGTCATCAGTGGCACATACGACGATCACAACTGGCAGGTTCTCAAGGCGCGTTGGCTGGAACTGAGGGCGCAGTTGCATGGCGATGTCCTGCGTCCCGTTCCAGGTCGGTCAGAGGTGATAGATGACAAACGAACCTGCGCTGACCGCGTTCGGCGCGCAGTGCCGGATTTTTCGCCGGGAAAACGTGGCGGTTGAGTTGTAGTGTAACCGATACTCACGCTGCTGTTCGGAATAGGAGGGAATGAAAGCGGCTATTTTTAGCAACCATTCTCCCCGCGTTGGATTTGGCGTTGATAGGAAAATGGCTGTTAATAGGTCGCAAGTAATGGTGGTTGCAGCCTCCCGCAACCATCGATTACGTGGCCCCGTAGCACTGCTGCGGGGTTTTTTGGTTTTTGGCCACAGGGCGTGCGGCATGTCAGGCCCGCAAATCATGCAGCCACGCCATCAGCATCGCCTGACCGGCCGCTCGCAGGGCCGGGCCATGGGCCAGGGCTTGCTGCCGCAATTCCGTGGGGGCGATTCCGCTCGCAGCCAGTTCTCCACAATGCCCGATCAGCCAGCGTTCCAGATCCGGCAGATGCCCGGCTTCGGGATGAAACTGCAGGCCAAGAAGATTGGCCCCTATGGCGAACGCCTGGTTCGGGCACTGGGGGGTACCAGCCAGATGCACAGCGCCCGAAGGCAGCTGAAATGCTTCTCCGTGCCAGTGCAGGACCGGGGTATTGCCCAGCAGGCCAAGCGGCCCCCGCCGGCCGGCCTCGGTCAGGGTGAGTGGGTCAAACCCGATTTCCTTGCGCGGCATGGGCGCGACCGTGCTGCCAAGAGCTGCTGCCATCAGCTGCGCACCCAGGCAGATGCCAAGCGTCGGGCGTTGGCTAACGAGCCGCGGCAACAGCCATGTCCGTTCGTCGTTCATGCACGGGTAGAGTTCCGCATCATTGACACCGATCGGCCCGCCAAGGATGATCAGCAGGTCGGGCGCCATGACATCGGGCAAAGGGTCGACCCCGGCATCGATCAGCTGAACACGATAGCCTGCGTCCCGCAGAACGGGGGCAAAACTCCCCAGATCCTCGAAGGCGATATGACGCAGAACGAGTGCGGTTTTCATCATGGCTGGCCATTGGTTGTTGCAGGTTGCTGATGCGCCGCAGGCACTCCTGGATCGAGGGCCCGGCGCAACAGCATCAGCGCAGGCGCGTGCGTGTGGTGGCTCTGGGGCGTCCTGGGGTGCAAGCCGTGGCAGTTGGTAAGGCAGTTGATCAGGCTGGTGGTCAGTTGCGCACGGCTACCAGCGACAGCTGGGTGGGGGCCGTCTCGGCTGACGATTCCAGCACAGGGGTGGCGGTGTCGGTGATGAACAGCAGTTTGCCGGCGGCATTTTCCACCCGCGCCTGCAAGCGGTAGGTGGCGGGCGTCGGCACCGCCCGATCCGGGTCGAACTGCAGCAGAAAGGCAAGCGGCGGCTGGTTGCCGCGGGTGGTAAAGCGGGTGCTGGCGACTTCCTCGGAAGGGGCGTCGGCGCGGGCCGCGTTCACCAGCAGCACCTTCACGACGCTTCCGGCCGGTACGCTGGCTCCGGCTGGCAGGGTCAGCTGGCCCCAGATGCGTCCGGCAACCGGGGCGTCGGGTACCAGGGTGCAGGTGGCGCGCAGGTCGCTGCCGCGCTTCAGTTCCACCATGTCGCCATCGAGTGCGGCGGTGTCACTGCCATTGACGAAGCGGCGCGGGCTGTTCCCCACCTGCTCCTGCAGGGTCCAGCGTTCATCGCCGCGTTGCGCCAGAATGATTCCGGCTGCGGCATCATAGCGGATGCTGGCTGATTGCCCGTCGTTGCAGATCCACTGGCTTTGCGGAGCGAGGGCGCCAGAGGCGGCCGGCGGTGGCGGAAGTGGCTCGCGTTTGCCGTTGAGGGGGGCGGCCGAGGCGGTGGAGGTAAGGGCCAGAGTCAGCGCGCTGGCCAGAAAAGTGCGGATGGTCGTCAATGGGCTGCTCCCCAGTTCGGGCCGAAACCGATTTCGACGCCCAGCGGCACATCGAGATCGAGCGCCGGCGCGGCGGCGTGTTCCATGGTCTGGCGGATCACGGCGCTTGCGGCCTCCACCAGCTGATCGGGTACTTCGAATACCAGTTCGTCGTGCACCTGCAAGAGCATCCGCGCCGCCGACAGCCCGGCGGCGGCGAGCGCCGGCTCCATGCGGATCATGGCGCGCTTGATGATGTCGGCCGCCGTGCCCTGCACCGGGGCGTTGATGGCGGCGCGATCCGCCCCCGATCGCTCCGACGCCACTTTCGAGCGAATCGACGGCACATGGACACGCCGGCCGAACAGGGTGGTAACGAAGCCGTCGGCGCGCACCTTCCCGGTGGTTTCGGCCATGTAGCGACGGATGCCATGGTAGCGGTCGAGGTAGCGGTCGATGAAGCTCTGGGCCTCGGCGCGGGCAATTCCCAGCCGCTGCGACAGCCCGAAGGCCGAGATGCCGTAGATGATCGAGAAGTTGATTGTTTTCGCGCGGTTGCGCAGATCGCGCGAGACCGGCGCGTCGTCGGCCAACCCGAAGATCTGCCGTGCGGTCAGCGCATGGATATCGGTGCCGGCCTGATAGGCGGCTTTCAGTTCCGGCACATCGGCGATATGCGCCATCAGCCGCAGTTCGATCTGGTTATAGTCGGCCGAGACGATCACATGGCCGGGCGGAGCCACGAACGCATCGCGGATGCGTCGCCCCATGGCGGTGCGCACCGGGATGTTCTGCACATTGGGGTCAGATGACGCCAGACGACCGGTAGAGGTGGCCGCCATGGCGAAGCTGGTGTGCACCCGCCCGGTCACCGGGTTGATCTGCTGCTGCAACGCTTCGGTATAGGTAGACCGCAGCTTGGCGACCTGCCGCCAGTCGAGAATGGTGGTGGCAAGGGTGGCGCCCGGCCCTTCCAGTTCGGCAAGCCGTTCAAGTTCGGTGACATCGGTTGACCACTGCCCGGATTTGCCACGCTTGCCACCGGGCAGGCCCATGGTGCCGAACAAGATGTCGCCCAGCTGTCGCGGGCTTCCCAGCGCGAACTCACCCCCGGCCAGGGCGTGTGCCTCTTTCTCCAGCCGGGTCATTTCGGCCGCAAACTCGGTGGACATTGCCGCCAGTTCGCGACGGTCGATCAGCGCGCCGCGCCGTTCCATGCCGGCCAGCACCGGCACCAGCGGCCGGTCGCACCATTCATGCACCCGCGTCACCTGATCCCGCCACAGCTGCGGGCGCAGGTGATGATAGAGGCGCAGTGTCACATCGGCGTCTTCCCCGGCATAAGCGGTGGCACGATCGAGCGGCACTGCCGCAAAGCCGCTGTGCGCCTTGCCCTTTCCCGCCACATCGGCATAGGCGATGCAGGTGTGGCCCAGATATTTTTCGGCCAGCAGGTCCATGCCGTGGCCATGCAGGCCCCCATGCAGCGCGTAGGACAGCAGCATGGTGTCTTCAAACGGGGCGATGGTGATGTCGTGGCGCGCCAGCACCACCATGTCGTACTTGATGTTCTGCCCCACCTTCACGGTGGTCGGGTCTTCCAGCAGCGGTTTCAGAAGTGCCAGCGCCTCGGCCAGAGCGATCTGATCAGGGCGTTCAGCAAGCAGCCCCTCACCGCTGACATGGGCAAGCGGCACATAGCAGGCACGGCCCGGCGCCACCGCCAGGCTGAAGCCCACAAGATTGGCGGCCACCGCATCGAGACTGTCGGTTTCGGTGTCGAACCCGACCAGCCCGGCCGCCCGCGCCATAGCGATCCACTCGCCAAGTCTTGCGGCGTCTGTCACGCATTCATAGGCCTCGGGGTTGATCGGTGGTTCGTCGGGGGCGGCGGGTTCGGCGGTAGCGGGCGGTGCGATGGCGCCTGCAGCGGTTTTCCCGACATCGCCAAGGCGGGCCAGCAGCGAGCGGAACCCATGTTTGGCCAGAAACGGCGCCAGCTGCTGGCGATCCTGCTGGTCGTCGAGCTTCAGCTGGTCGAGCGGCGGGTCGAGCGGCACATCGCGGTCGAGTTCGACGAGGCGGCGCGACAACCGCGCGACATCGGCATATTCTTCAAGATTCTGGCGCAGTTTCGGGCGCTTGATGGCAGCGGTATTGGCAAGTACCGTCTCGACATCGCCGTACAGCTTCACCAGTTCGGCCGCCGTTTTCGGGCCAATGCCGGGCACGCCCGGCACGTTATCAACCGAATCGCCCATCAGCGCCAGCACCTCGGCCAGCCGGTCGGGCGGCACCCCCCACTTCGCTTCCACCTCTGCTGCGCCGAACCGCTTGTTGCCCATGGTGTCAAGCAGGGTGAGGCGGGGTTCCACCAGTTGCATCAGGTCCTTGTCGGAACTGACGACGGTGACCGTCATGCCGGCTGCCAATGCTGCCTTGGCGTAAGAGGCGATCAGGTCGTCGGCCTCGAAATTCACCCGCTCGATGCAGGGTACGCCAAGGGCTGCCACGCTGTCGCGGATCAGCGGGAACTGCGGGATGAGGTCTTCGGGCGGTGGCGGGCGGTTGGCCTTGTAGTCGGGGTAGATGGCGTTGCGGAAGCTGGCGCGCCCGGCATCGAGGATGACAGCGAGATAATCGTCTTCGGGTGATTTGCGCGCCGATTCGATGAGGTTCCACAGCATGGCGGTAAAGCCGAACACTGCGCCCACCGGCGTTCCCTCGGGGTTGGTGAGCGGGGGCAGCCGGTGATAGGCGCGGAAGATGAAGCCCGAGCCGTCGACGAGAGTCAGATGCGGTGGTTTGGCGGCCATGTCCTTGCGTCTAGAAGCTGTTGGCGCTGGCTCCAAGCCCAATGTGGCGGGCATTGCCGCAATGGCTAGTATTCGACACCCTTCTGGGCATTGAACCCGGCGTTAAACGGGTGCTTCACCTCGTGGAATTCGGTCACCAGGTCGGCCAGCTCCAGCAGGTCCGGTCGGGCATGGCGGCCGGTGATGCAGATATGCTTGGACAACGGACGGTCGCGCAAAAAGGCCATAACTTCGGCAAAGGGCAATGTGTCGTCGGCGAGCACGATGTTCAGTTCATCAAGGATGACGAAATCGATCGCCGGGTCGTTGATCAGCACCTTGGCCCGTTCCCAGCCCCGGCGCGCGGCGGCGATGTCGCGGGCGCGGTCCTGGGTGTCCCAGGTGAAGCCCTCGCCCATCGCTTCAAAGCTGGCGAGATCGGGAAAGGCGTGGAAGAAATTCTGCTCGCCGGTTTCCCATGTTCCCTTGACGAACTGCAGGATCGCCACCTTCATGCCCCAGCCGATGCTGCGGATGGCCATTCCGAAAGCCGACGAGGATTTGCCCTTGCCGTTGCCGGTGTGGACGATCAGCAGCCCGTGTTCGCGGGTACGGCGCGCCTGCATCTTCGCCCGTGCCGCCGCCATGCGGCGCATCCGTTCATTGTGCCGGGCATAATCAGGGTTTCTGGCGTCGGGGTTTTCTGCGGGTGCCGGATCAGCGGGGGTGTCGTTCATGGCTGGTGGCGCACCACCACAACGCGCCCCTGCGCACCGGCTGGCAGCGCGTCGCCCACCATCCGGGCGGCATCGCGGCGCACCAGCGCCAGCACCGCGGACGGCAGGTCGGCGGGGTGGATCACCAGGTCGGCCTGTGCCAGCCGCCGCAGATCGGCGAGCGTCAGGGCGTCGGCCCCGCCTTTTCCCACAGTGACGACGTGCTGGCTGACGGTCGGGGGCGAACCCCCGGCAAGCGCCAGGGTGATGGTGCTTGCGGGATCGTCGTGGGGGGTAAGCGGGTCGAGCGCGCCACCCGGCGCCAGCACCGCTGCCCAGAATTCGCGGCGCTGTTCCAGCGCCGGAAGACGGCTGACCACGGCATCGCGCGCGGCGCGAATCGCGGCTGCCAGCTCGCCAAGCCGGGCGGGCAGCAGCCACTCCAGCCGTTCCTTCAGCGCCTTCGACAAGGCCGCCGACTGGCCGCTGCTGCCGATCGCCACCGTCACACTGCCGCGGTCGACGATCGCCGGCACCAGAAAATCAGACAGGGCCGGCTGGTCGGGCACGTTCACCAGCACCCCCTGTTCGCGCAGCCTTGCAGCCTGCCCGGCGGCATCGTCGCCCGTCACGAAGGCCAGCCGCACCCCCGGCTGCATGGCGGGCACCACGGTGCCGCCAGCCTCATGCACCAGTCGCGCCTTGGCGTCGGCCATGTCGCCTTCGCCCAGCACCAGCACCGGTTCGCCCTTCAGGCGGTGGAGCAGAGGCAGCGTCTCCATCAGGGCTGTGAATCGAGCCAGGCGCGCACGGCGGGGCCGATGTCGGGACGCTCCAGCGCCAGCGCGATGTTGGCTGTGATGTGCCCGGCCTTGTCGCCGCAATCGAAGCGCTGGCCGGTGTAGGTAAAGCCATGGAATGGCTTGTCGCCGATCATCTGGGCAAGGGCGTCGGTCAACTGCACCTCGCCGCCGGCGCCGCGCTTGCCTTCCGACAGGATGGCCATGGCCTCGGGTTCGATGAGGTAGCGGCCAATCGCCGCCAGCCGCGACGGCGCGGTTCCCGGCGCCGGTTTTTCAACGAAGCCCTTCACCACCGTCAGGGCGCCATTGCTCTGCCCCGGCGTGATGATCCCGTAACGATGGGTTTCCTGTTCCGGCACCTCCATCACGGCGATTACCGTGCCGCCTACTTCGTTTCGCGCCCGCACCATCTGGGCAAGACAGGGGTCGGCGGGGTTCCACAGCAGTTCGTCGGGCAGAAGCACCGCAAAAGGTTCATCGCCGATGATATGACGGGCGCACCACACCGCATGGCCAAGGCCCGCTGGCTCCTGCTGGCGCACATAGGCGATGTTGCCGGGGGCCAGCTGGGTGGCATCGAGGGTGGAAAGCTCAGCCTGCTTGCCGCGGTCTTTCAGAGTGGCCACCAGTTCGCCGGCGATGTCGAAATAGTCTTCCAGCGCCCCCTTGCCGCGCGCCGTCACGAAGATCATCTGCTCGATTCCGGCGGCCAGCGCCTCGTCGACGGCATATTGCAGCAGCGGCTTGTCGACCACCGGCAGCATTTCCTTGGGCACGGCCTTGGTGGCGGGCAGAAAACGTGTGCCCATGCCGCCAACCGGAAAGACAGCTTTGCGAACTGGCTTCATGCATTCCCCTTCAAGATTTCCGTGTCAGCTGCCGGCCGGTAGCCATTCCGGAATCTGATCGAGTCCGATCAGTTCATCAAGGCTCTGTCGCTTGCGGATCACGGCGTAATCCGCACCGTTTACCAGCGTTTCCGCCACCAGCGGCCGGCTGTTGTAGGTGCTGGCCATGGTGGCGCCATAGGCGCCAGCCGTCATCAGCGCCACCAGGTCGCCCTCGGCCAGCGGCGTCAGCACCCGGTCTTCCGCAAACATGTCGCCGGTTTCGCACACCGGGCCAACGATGGTTGCCACCTGCTCGCCGGGGCGAGGCCGCACAGCGCGGATGTCGTGATAGACGCCATAGAGGGTGGGACGGATGAGGTCGTTCATCGCGGCGTCGAGCACCACGAAAGTGCGTTTCACCCCGGTTTTCACGGTGATCACCCGCGCTACCAGCACCCCGGCATTTCCGGCGATCAGGCGGCCCGGCTCGAAGATCAGACGCACGTCCCAGCCGGATGTCACCTTGTGCACCATGGCGCCATAGACCGCCGGGTTGGGCGGTGCCGGAAGCCTGGGGTCGTAGCTGATTCCCAGGCCGCCCCCCAGATCGACGCGCTCGACGGTCAGCCCGCCGCTTCGCAGCCGGGCCACCAGCGCCCCCAGCTTGCCATAGGCGGCCTCAAGGGGCTGAAGGTCGAACAACTGGCTGCCGATATGGGCGGCGATCCCCACGATGTTGATACCGGGAAGCCCGGCAGCGGTCGCATACAGGGGCGCGATGCGGTCGAGCGGGATTCCGAACTTGTTTTCCGCCTTGCCCGTCGAAATCTTGGCAAGCGTTCTGGCGTCGACATCGGGGTTGACGCGCAGGGCAATGGTGGCGGTGCGGCCCATGGCGACGGCAAGGGCCGACAGCCGGTGCAGCTCGCTTTCGCTTTCGACGTTCAGTTGCAGGATTCCGGCGCCAAGTGCCGCCTTCAGTTCGGAATCGGTCTTGCCCACCCCGGAAAAGACGATGCGCTCGGCCGGAATGCCGGCTGTCAGCGCCCGCTGCATCTCGCCCACCGAAACGACATCGGCCCCCAGCCCCTGGCGCGCCAGGATGCGCAGCACCGCGACATTGGGGTTGGCCTTGACGGCAAAGGCGATCAGCGGGTCGTCGAGGCACGACAGCCCCTCGCGCATGACGCGGGCATGGCGTTCCAGCGTTGCCTGCGAGTAGCAGTAAAAGGGGGTGCCGATCTCGGCGGCGATGCGGGCCAGCGGCACATCTTCGGCGCAGATCTCGCCGTTTTTCAGAAGGAAATGGTCCATCAGCGGTGCGGCTCGTGCGTGTCGGGCGACGGGGGTGCAGGCGGTGCGGCCTCTCCGGGGAAGGGAATGGCAGTGGCCCGGCGCGACCCTTCGGGCGGCAGGTTGAACGGGTCGGCGGCGCGCTCTTCCAGGCGCACCGTCAGATCATCGACGCGCTCCGGCCGCGCTTCGGCACCGACGGTCAGCCCGCGCGTGATCGCCGCCTTTTCGGCAGCACGCGCTTCCTTGCGCGTCTCTCCCTTCAGGCCGGGGTCAAGCCGGGTGAGCGGCGCGCGATAGCCACAGCCGGCCAGCAGCGCCAGCACCAGCGCCAGAGCGATGATGCGGCCCGGCATCAGGCGTCTGCCCAGCCGGGGATTGCGGCAAGTGCGGCGCTGGCGGCAGCGCGTACCCGCGCGGGCGCGGTGCCGCCATAGCTGGTGCGGCTGTTGACGCTCGCCTCTACCGACAGCACATCGAATACCCGCGCGTCGATCCGCGGGTCGATGGTCTGCAGTTGCTGCAGGCTCAGCCGGTCAAGCTGAACGCCTTGCGCCTCGGCGGCTTTCACGGCCTGTCCGGTGATGTGGTGGGCCTCGCGGAACGGCACGTTCGCCTCGCGCACCAGCCAGTCGGCAAGGTCGGTGGCGGTGGAAAAGCCCGAGGCGGCCGCGGCGCGCATCCGTTCTGGCACGAAGCCGACGGTTTCCATCATTCCTGCCATCGCCGCCAGGGCCAGTTCCAGCAGGTCGTGGGCCTCGAACACCGGCTCCTTGTCGTCCTGCATGTCTTTGGAATAGGCGAGCGGCAGGCCCTTCATCGTCACCATCAGGCTGGTCATCTGCCCCAGAATGCGCCCGGAATGGCCGCGCACCAGCTCGGCGGCATCGGGGTTGCGTTTCTGCGGCATGATCGACGACCCCGTCGACCACTGGTCGGGAAGCGTGATCCAGCCGAACGGCTGCGACGCCCACAGAATCAGTTCTTCGGCAAGGCGCGACAGGTGCAGCGCACACTGCGTTGCCGAGCTGAGATATTCGATCGCGAAATCGCGGTCGGACACGCTGTCGAGCGAGTTGGCAGTCGGCCGGTCGAACCCCAGCGCCCGGGCGGTCATGTCGCGGTCGATGGCAAAGCCGGTGCCAGCCAGTGCCGCTGCCCCCAACGGCAGTTCGTTCATCCGCCGGCGGGCATCGGCAAAGCGGCCATGGTCGCGCTTCAGCATCTCGACATAGGCAAGCAGGTGATGGCCAAGGGTGACGGGCTGCGCCACCTGCAAGTGGGTAAAGCCGGGCATCACCGTCTCCGCCTGTTCGCTGGCACGGTTGGCCAGCACGGCGGCCAGGGTGCGGATGGCCGCCAGATGGCCGTCGATGGCGTCGCGCACCCACAGGCGGAAATCGGTTGCCACCTGGTCGTTGCGGCTGCGGGCGGTATGCAGGCGTCCGGCATCGGGGCCGATCAACGCGCGCAGCCGGGTTTCCACCGTCATGTGGATATCTTCAAGCGCCATGTCGACCGGAACATCATGGGCTTCATATTCCGCCTGCACGGCCGTCAGCCCATCGGCTATGCGCCGGGCGGCCTCCGGTTCGATGATGGCCTGCTGCCCCAGCATCGCCACATGCGCGAGGCTGGCGCGGATGTCGTGGCGCCACAGGCGCTTGTCGAACGGGATCGAGGCATTTATCTCGGCCATGACGGCAGCCGGGCCACCTTCGAACCGGCCGCCCCACATGCTGTTGGCGCCACCGCTGGCATCGGTTGCCATCGGTGCCTGTTGTGCCTGCCTTTCACCGGAGACCGTCATGCCGCGTTCAAGCCTTTTCCTTCTGGCCCTGCTGGTAGGGTGTGGGGCCGTCAGCACCCCTAAGGCCGACGCTCCGCCGTCGCAAGAAAAAGCACAGGTGTCAGCCGTTCGCGGGGTGGTCGGCGCCTTCGATACCAGCCATGCCGGCACCCCGGCCCCGGCGCTGGAGCTGGAAACCGGGCCGGATGGCGCCACCCAGACTCTGGCCGACGTGCTGGCTTCCCGCCCCGGCAAGCCGGTGCTGGTGAACCTGTGGGCCACCTGGTGCGCGCCGTGCATCAAGGAGCTGCACAGCCTCGACGCGCTGGCCGGGTCGACCGGCATGGCCATCGTTCCGATCAGCCAGGACATGGAAGGCTGGCGCGCCGTCACGCCATCGTGGCAGAAGCTGGGGCTCAAACACCTGTCCACCCGGCTCGAATCGAAGATGCGGTTCGGGCTGGCGCTGAAGGCCGAGGGCTTGCCGGTATCAGTGCTCTATGGGGCCGATGGCCGCGAAATCTGGCGCTATGCCGGCGACCGTGACTGGAACGATACCGAATCACGGACAAAGCTGGGGCTTGGACCGGCCGGCTGACTTTGCAGCCACCGCGCAAGCGGCTAAGACAGGACGAACATGGCCGTGGCCGATCAGCGCCCCCGGCCCACAGACAACAGACTTCAAGAGACCTGACGACATGAACGACGTTTCGCACCCAGCCCCCGAGGTGGAGATCAGCTTGCCCGACGGATCGGTGCGCACCGTGGCGGCCGGAACCACTCCTGCCGCCATTGCCGCCAGTATCGGCGCCGGGCTGGCGAAAGCAGCGCTTGCTGCGCGCCTGAACGGCGAACTGGTCGATCTGTCGCGGCCGATCACCCGGGATTCCCGGCTGGCGATCGTCACCAGCCGCGACGAAGCCGACGCGCTGGAGCTCGCCCGCCACGATTATGCCCATGTGCTGGCAGAGGCCGTGCAACATCTGTTCCCCGGAACCCAGATTACCTTCGGCCCCGCGACCGACGACGGCTTCTATTATGATTTCGCACCCAAAGACCGCCCCTTCACCGAAGAGGATCTGCCGGCGATCGAGGCCGAGATGCGACGCATCATCGCCGCCGACAAGCCGCTGAGGCGCGAAGTGTGGAGCCGCGAGGCGCTGATCGCGCGCTGGCGCCAGCAGGGCGAAACCTTCAAGGCGCAATGGGCAGGCGAACTGCCCGACGGTGAGGAGCTGACGGTCTACTGGTCGGGCGATGACTGGTTCGACATGTGCCGGGGCCCCCACCTGGCCTCGACCGGGCGGCTTGATCCGGCGGCCTTCAAGCTGACGCGGGTGTCGGGCGCCTACTGGCGTGGCGACCAGAAGAACGCGATGCTGTCGCGAATCTATGGCACCGGCTGGCTCAACAAGAAGCAACTCGACCAGCATCTGCTCCGCCTTGAGGAAGCCGCCAAGCGCGACCATCGCAAGCTGGGCGCCGAGATGGACCTGTTCCACCTGCAGGCGGAAGCCCATGGCTCGGTGTTCTGGCACCCCAAGGGCTATATCGTCTGGCGCGAACTTGAAGCCTATATGCGCCGCGCCATCGACGGCGCCGGCTACAAGGAGGTGAAAACCCCGCAGGTGATGGACGCCCGCCAGTGGGAGCAATCGGGCCACTGGGGCAAATACCGCGAGAACATGTTCGTCATCCCCGACGAGATTCCCAATGTCGAGGACGAGGGGCCGCTGGTATCGGGTGCGGCTGACTGGATGGCCCTGAAGCCGATGAACTGCCCGGCGCATGTGCTGATCTTCCGCCAGGGCATCAAATCCTACCGCGACCTGCCGCTGCGCATCTATGAAAATGGCTGCTGCCACCGCAACGAACCGCATGGCGCGCTGCATGGCCTGATGCGGGTGCGCCAGTTCACCCAGGACGACGCCCACATCTTCTGCCGGCCCGACCAGATCGTCGACGAAGTGCAGGCCTTCTGCCGGCTGGCCGACCGCATCTATCGCGATTTCGGATTCACCTATGCGATCAAGCTGGCCCTGCGTCCCGACAAACGCTTCGGGTCTGACGAGGTCTGGGATGTCGCCGAGGCGGAATTGCGCGACGCCGTGGTGGCGGCCGGCCTTGCCACCGCCGACTATGGGTGGGAGGAACTGCCCGGCGAAGGGGCCTTCTATGCCCCCAAGCTGGAATGGCACCTGACCGACGCCATCGGCCGCACCTGGCAGGTGGGCACCATCCAGTCCGACCGGGTGCTGCCCGAGCGCCTCGACGCCAGCTATGTCGGCGAGGATGGCGGCCGCCATCGGCCGATCATGCTCCACCGCGCCATCTTCGGTTCCTATGAGCGCTTCATCGGCATTCTGATCGAGCATTATGCCGGCCGCCTGCCGCTGTGGCTGGCTCCGGTGCAGGCGGTGGTTGCCACCATCGTGTCCGATGCCGACCCCTATGCACGGACGGTGGCCGATCAGGTGCGCGCTGCCGGCCTGCGCGTGGAAACCGATCTGCGCAACGAAAAGATCAACTACAAGGTGCGCGACCATTCACTTGCCAAGGTGCCGCACCTGCTGGTGGTGGGTAAACGCGAGGCCGAGGAGGGCAAGGTGGCGATGCGAACCCTTGGCCAGCAACAGCAGCAGGTGCTGACGATCGCCGAGGCGATCAGCCTGCTAAAGCGTGACGCGACCCCACCCGATCTGCGGTAAGACTTTCGCCGGTCAGGCTTTTTCCAGAGTGCACTGCAAGGGGTGCTGGTGCTGGCGGGCGAAATCCATCACCTGCGACACCTTGGTTTCGGCCACTTCATAGGTGAACACCCCGCACACCCCGACCCCGCGCTGATGCACGTGCAGCATCACTCTGGTCGCGTCCTCGAGGCCCATGCGGAAGAAGCGTTGCAGCACATGCACGACGAACTCCATCGGCGTGTAGTCGTCGTTCAGCAGCAGCACCTTGTAAAGCGAGGGCTTGCGGGTTCTGGTGACGGTGCGGGTGGCGAGGTTGGTGGCGACGTCGCCCGTCCGGCCGTCGTCGGGCGGGGTGCCCTGCGGCCCGCCATATGGGCGGGGAAACGATCTGTCGGGGGAACAGTCGGGGGATCTGCCAGGGCGGACGACTGCCAACGGCAGCCGTGGCCGCAGATGTTTTGCAGCAGGCCGATGCTGATTCCCGTTCACCCGCTTCATCCCCTCTGAATATCGAAACTGAAGCCTGCGGTCAAAAGCCAACTGACGGCATGGCGTTGGCAAATTTCACCAGACGTCGCACAAACATCGTCTGTGGCTCATCTAGCGCTTGCGTGGCTGCGCAATCTGTCGCAAATGCAATAAAAAACAAGCCTGAGCGGAAGAATGGCGGAGGATTCGCTGGGTTTTCCGAATAGGCGTTGCCTGTTCATCGTGGATTAACGAAAGACTGCCTTGTTGCACCGTAGTTTTCCGATATTTGTGGGCGTGGTTGCCCTGGTGGTGCTGTCCGGATGTTCATCCGGAGACGGCAAGGGCGGCCGCGACAATGCTCCGCCGCCCAGTGTCGTCGTCGACGTGGTGCGGCAGACCCCGATCGTCGACCGCATCGAGGCTGTGGGCACCGCTTATGCCAACGAGCAGGCCGACCTGAACTCGACCGTGACCGAGCGAATCGCCCGCATCAATTTCCGCGATGGTCAGTTCGTTCCCAAGGGTGCGGTGATTGCCGAACTGGTGCGTTCACAGCAGGGGGCGACCCTGCATGAAAGCCAGGCGCGTCTGCGCGAGGCGGAACAGCAGCTGGCGCGGCTGAAACAGTTGCAGCAGCAGGGGTTCGCCACCCGGGCGCGGGTGGATGAACAGCAGGCGGCCGTCGATGTGGCGCGGGCACAGGGGGCGCAGGCCGGTTCGCAGATTGCCGACCGGGTGATACGCGCGCCATTTTCCGGCTACCTGACCCTGCGCCGGGTGTCGCCGGGGGCGGTCGTCAACTCCGGCACTACCGTTGTCACCATCGTCGATCATTCCAAAATCAAGCTCGACTTCACCGTTCCCGAAACCTTCCTGTCGGCACTGAAGCCGGGGCTGCCGATCGAGGCGCATACGGCGGCATGGCCGGGTGAGACGTTCCACGGCCGCATCGAGACCGTTGACCCGGTGCTCGACCCGGTGTCGCGCGCTGCCACGGCGCGGGCCATCCTTCCCAACCGCGATCTGCGCCTGCGCCCGGGCATGCTGATGACGGTGAGCATCAGCGCCAACCCCCGCGAGGGGCTGACGGTGCCCGAACTCGCGATCATCGGCGAGGGAGACTCCAGCTTCGTCTGGAAGGTGGACGGCGCCAACAAGGCTGAGCGTGTCACCGTCAAGACCGGCACCCGCCGCGACGGCCGGGTGGAGATTCTGGCCGGGCTTGCCGCCGGGGATCGCATCGTCTCGGAAGGCACGGTAAAGATTCGTGGTCCCGGCCCGATCCGGCCGGTAGCCGCTGCCGGCGCACCAGCTGTCAGTGCCGCTGACGGGTCGCCAGCCGTGACAGCCTCAGACGGCAAGGTGCAGGCGGCATGATTCTTTCTGACACCTCGGTCAAGCGTCCGGTATTTGCCGCAGTGCTGTCGCTGCTGCTGCTGCTTGTGGGGGGTGTCGCCTTTACCCGGCTGGCAGTGCGCGACCTGCCGGCCATCGAGCCGCCGGTGGTGTCGATATCGGTATCGTATCGCGGCGCCAATGCCCAGGTGGTGGAAAACCGCATCACCCAGGTTCTTGAGGACCGGATCTCGGGGATCGAGGGCATCGATAATATCAGTTCACGTTCGCGTGATGGTCGTTCCGACGTGGTGATCGAGTTTTCGCCGTCACGAGATATCGACGCTGCCGCCAATGATGTCCGCGACCGTGTCTCGGGGGCGCTCAACCAGCTCCCGCAAGAGGCCGATCCGCCGGCCATCCGCAAGGTTGATGTCGATGCCAGCCCGGTGCTGTGGATCAATGTCATCCATCCCGACTGGTCGACCATGCAGCTTACCCAATATGCCGAGCGGGTGCTGGAAGACCGCTTTGGCGCCATCGACGGTGTATCGCGGGTGATGATCGGCGGCGATGCCCGCCCGGCCATGCGGGTGTGGCTGTCGCGGCAGTCGCTGGTCGCCTATGGCATGACCACCACCGATGTCGAACAGGCGCTGCGTCGCCAGAATGTCGAGCTGCCAGCCGGCCGCATCGACGGGGTTGATGCCAACCTCACGGTGCGGGTTACCCGTCAGTTCAACACCGCCGAGGACTTCGAGCGGCTGGTAGTCGGCCGGGCGCCCGATGGCTATCTGGTGCGGCTGGGCGATATCGCCCGGGTGGTGGTCGAGCCCGAGGATCTCTACAACTCCTTCCGTTCCAACGGACAGCCGGCGATCGGCCTTGGTATCGTTCGCCAGTCGGGCGCCAACACCCTGCAGGTGGCCCGCGATGCCAAGCGGGAAATGGAGGCCGTGAAACAGATCCTGCCCGAAGGCATGACGATGGCGGTGAGCTTCGACAGCTCGCTGTTCATCGAGCGCGCCATCCGCAGCGTCTGGGTCACCCTTGGCGAAGCGGCGCTGCTGGTGGTTGCCGTCATCTTCATCTTCCTCGGGTCGATCCGCGCCACCCTCATCCCGGCGATCACCGTTCCCATCTGCCTCGTTGCCACCTTCGCAGTGCTCTATGCGCTGGGCTATTCGCTCAACATGCTGACATTGCTGGCGTTCGTTCTGGCAATCGGAATTGTCGTCGACGACGCCATCGTCGTTCTCGAGAACATCCATTACCATATCGAGCGTGGCGAGCCGCCGCTGGCCGCCGCCTTCATCGGCGCCCGGCAGGTGGCCTTTGCCGTGGTCGCCACCACCATCGTTGTCTGCTCGGTGTTCGTGCCGCTCTATTTCATTTCCGGGTCAACCGGGATGCTGTTCCGCGAACTGGCCGGGGCCATGATCGGCGCCGTCGCCTTTTCGGGGTTTGTCGCCCTGTCACTCACCCCCATGCTGTGCTCGAAGCTGCTCACGCAGTCGACCGGCCACGGCCGCCTGTCGCAATGGTTCGATACCTGGTTCTCGCGCGTGCAGGCAGGCTATGCCCGGGTGCTGCGCTCGATCATCGACCGGCCGCTGCTGGTGGCGGCTACCGCACTCGCCTTCGTGGGCGCGGCGTTGTTGATGGGCCGCACCCTGCAATCGGAACTGGCCCCCGGCGAAGATGTCGGCAACTTCCAGGCCAGTATCCAGGCCGCCGAGGGCACCAGCTTTGCCCGCATGTCGTCATACATGCGCGACCTTGAAAAGCAGTTGCTTCCGATGGTGGGCCCTGATCAGCCGGTGCAGCGCATGCTGACCCGTGTGCCCGGCCACTGGAACGTCACCGAGGATTTCAGCACTGGTGGAATCACGGCCATTCTGGTGCCGTGGGAACAGCGCGATGTGACGACCCGCGATGTCATGAACGAGTTCCAGAAGGTGATCGATTCCGACCCCAGGGTGCGCGGCAACACCTCGACCGGCAATACCCTGAGCCGGGGCGGCCGCCCGATCCAGCTGGTGATCAGCGGCAACACCTTCGAGGATCTGGCAAAGGCGCGCGACAACATTTTTGCCGAGGCGGCCGGCAACAAGGACATCGTCGACCTCGACAGCGACTACAAGGAATCGAAGCCGCAGCTGATGGTCGATATCGATACCACCCGCGCTGGCGATCTGGGGGTGCCGATCGCCGATATCGGCACAACTCTGGAAACCATGATGGGCTCGCGGCGGGTGACCACCTATCTCGATGGCGGCGAGGAATATTATGTGGTGCTGCAGGCCGAGGAGGCCGATCGCGCCGCTCCCGACAACCTCTCCAACATCTATGTGCGGTCCACCGTCAGCGGCCAGCTGATCCCGCTTTCGAATCTGGTGACCCTGCGCGAGGTGGCGCAGGCCGGTGAGCTGGGGCGCTTCAACAAGCAGCGCTCGATCACCATCCAGGGCAGCCTCGCACCCGGCGTTCCGCTGGGCAAGGCACTGTCCTACCTCGAAGAGCTGGCTTTGAAGCAGCCGCAGGTGACCGCCATTGGCTACAAGGGTGAAAGCCGCCAGCTGCGACAGACCGGATCGTCGCTGTGGGTGGTACTGGGGCTGACGGTGGTGCTGGTGTTCCTGGTGCTGGCTGCCCAGTTCGAAAGCTTCGTGCACCCGGCGGTTATCATTCTGACGGTGCCGCTGGCGCTGGGTGGCGGACTGATTGGCCTGTTCCTGATGGGGGGCACCCTCAACATCTATTCGCAGGTCGGCATCGTGATGCTGGTGGGCCTGGCGGCCAAGAACGGCATTCTGATCGTCGAGTTCGCCAACCAGTTGCGCGACGAGGGCCGCGCCATCCGCGAAGCCATTCTCGAGGCCTCGGAGCGGCGGTTGCGGCCAGTGCTGATGACCTCGATCGCTACGGTCGCCGGGGCGACGCCGCTGATGCTGGCCCATGGCGCCGGGGCGGGGTCGCGCCGGGCCATCGGCGTGGTGGTGGTGTGGGGTGTCAGCCTTGCCACCTTGCTCACCCTGTTCGTCATCCCGACGCTCTATGCCCTGATGGCCCGTCGCACCCAGTCGCCAAAGGCCATCAGCCGCCGTCTCGACGAGGAGCTGGCGGGTATGCATCAGCCGCAGCCTGGCGAATAGCCCCTTCGCAAATGCAGGCGCCATGCATATGGTGCAGGGTTCAGGGCGCAGGGTGCGCCGGGTGGCCCCACCAGCGCCGCAAGGGTTGAGGTGTCCGGCCACATCACGAAGCGGAGGATCAGCGGATGCAGAACCAGAACCAGCTTTTTGAAGACTTCGCCCGCCTGATGTCGGGTATTGCCGGCACCATGGCTGGCGCCGGCCGGGAAGCCGAGCAGAAGATGAAGGAAAAAATGCGTGAAGTGGTCGGCGGCGATGACTGGGTGAGCCGGGATGAATTCGAGGCGTTGCGGGCGATGGTCACGGCTCTGAAAGACGAAGTCGATGCGCTGAAAGACGGCAAAGAAACCAAAGTCACCAGAGACCCGAAGCCCGGCAAGACGATTCCCATAGACTGAGGACAACTTGCCCGAACGTGCCGCTGGCTGAGAGAAGAACTGCGAATTCATCCACAGCAAACTTGGCAGGCCATATTGTGACGATCGCTGATTGCCCATATGTTGGTGCCCAACGTCGGCTGTCCCCCATATCTGCCCCCATATCAGCCGATGACAGGACCATGCGCATGCCGCTGACAGGATTTGATGCAGACCATTCACCAACCTCGGACTCTCCGATCGAGGTTCTGGCACAGTATTTTTCCGGCCATGGCTGGAGCTTCGAACGGGAGGGTGACGAGGAGATCGTCACCACCGTGAAGGGCAGCTGGTCGGACTATGAGCTGCGCGGGCTGTGGCGCGAAGACGATCAGGTACTGCAGTTCATCGCTAAGACCGGTATCAACGCCTCGGCCACCCGCAAGGACGCCGAAACCCGTGCCAACCTCTTCGAGGTGCTGGGGCTGGTGAACGAACAACTGTGGATCGGCCATTTCGAACACTGGTCAGGAGACGGGGCGCTGCTGTTCCGCCATGCCGTTCTGGTCGATGAGGACGAGGGCTGTCACCTGTCACTGGCGCAGGTGCATGCGCTGGTTGATGCCGCTATCGAAGAGTGCGAGCGTTATTATCCGGCATTCCAGTTTGTGCTGTGGGGCGGCAAGGGCCCGCGAGAAGCGCTCGCCGCCGCCATGGTCGAAACCGAGGGCGAAGCCTGAAGTCAGATAACCGGTTCAGACCTTGGCCTCACCGTTTCCCGAGTGCCACTGCGACGGTTGCGCCCCGGGCTCAGGCCAGATGCAGGCCTGAACCCGGGCCGGGATCAGAAGCTTAGTGCCAGAGCGAACCCGCCGTTACTGCTGGGGGCCGAGCAGGCGGTCGCGCTCAGTTGCCAGTTGGCTGAATCGCTGTAGGCGATGGGGGTGTTGCCGTTCATCACCAGCCCCGGTGGCGGCGCCGGGTAGAAGCTGATGCCGTTGGTGTCGTTGTTCTGGATGACGACGTTGAGATCACTCTGGTTGATATTGATACCACCCACCGGGCCGACAGCGATATTGTTGGTGATCGTCACGCCGTTGGTGATGTTGCCATAACTGTACAGGGCGATCGTCCAGGGGGCCTTGGCGACCAGCAGGTTGCCGTGGAATACCAGATCATTGGGGGTTGCGGCGTCGGAGTTGCCATGGAAGGTGATGGGCCGTCTGGCGTTGAAGATGCAGTTGCCGGAAATCTCAACATTCTGGTTATCGAGATAGGCTGACAGGCCATTGCCGTGCTGGGACTGACTGTCGGTGATGATGTTGTGGCGCACCACGGCATTCTTGATGCCCATCAGCATCAGGCCGGTACGGCCGATCCGCTCGATGGCATTATTTTCGACCAGGACATTGTTGTTATCGGACAGACGCATGCCGGAGCCGACATGGACAGTCGAGAAGCGGTTGTTGCGGATAGTTAGCCCATCGATGAGGCGCAGTTGTACGGCACCCGAACCCGAGCGCAGCGAAAAGTTGCGGAACTCGTTGTTTTCGATGCGGATATTGCTGATGTTGCTGCCACGATTGGTGATTCCGCGACCTTCATGCAAGACGCTGCCGGTGCCATGCTCGAAAACGAAACCCGAGAGGGTGAGGTTGGAGCGGCCGCGCAGGTCGAAGCCGTGACGGCCGTTGCCAATGCTGAGAGTGCCACCGCCAACCCGGGGATAGGCGATTGCCTGGCCAGTGCCAATGGGGGCGAAGGTGCCGGGCGTGGTAACGGCATTGGCCGACCCCAGCACGGAAATACGGATATTGTTGGGATAGGGGGTAACGCCGGCCGGATCGAAGGTAAGGGTGTTGCCAGAAATTGACAGCACCTTGCGTTCGGTGATGATGTTGCCGGTGGCCCAGAACAGCAGGCGCGGGTTGGCAGCCGTCTGCGCCGCGGCAGCGAGGGTGGCGTCAGTCACGGACCCGGCAATGATGCTGGCATACTGCGACGAAGGCACCTGATGGTATTCGTCTATGGAATCTTCCCAGAACGGGTCGGCCAGAGTGGGGGATTGCGCCTCCATCAGTGGGCCGATCTGGTCGTACAGGCGGACGTTGGCGATGGTGGGCTGCGCATAGCTCACCAGCAGCAGGTTCTGCCAGTTTGGCGCATTGCCGCAGGCGGCCTGGCTGGGGCACGGCACCGCCGAGGCTACTGGGTCGGCGCCGTCGATGATGGCATTGCCTGACCCATAGCCCTCGCCGGTGAAGGTGATCGGCTTGCCGGTGGCGCCACTGTAATTCATGGTGATTGCACCACGGTACCGAACGCCGCCCTTGAAGCGAACGATGTCACCCTGCTTCAAAACGGTGGCGGCGGCCACGCCAGTGGCCTGAGGGTCGCCGGGCGCGTGTTTCCACGGTTGGGATGGCACGGTGCCGGAATTGGAATCATTGCCGGCGTCGTAATCTACATGATAGACACGAAACCACAGTCCGCCAGTATTGGGCGGCGGCGCATTCTCTGGGGCCCCAACCATCGGCAGAACCGCCTCAACCGGGTCTTCCACGTTTTCAAAGGAATAATCCCAGAAATTATCAACAGCATAGGCGGCAAAAGCGATAGCGCACAGCGATACTGCCCCGATAACGGGTTTTGATAATTTCATTATTTGATACCCCGACTATTGTGTTTGGGAGATTTAACACATGCCCAAATAAAGCCTGAGAAAAGCATGGTTAACGATAAATAATTGTCTACGAAAGGTTAAGAAAATGCGATCCGTCGCGGATTTCCAACGACTCATCGTTGCATTGCCGAAATATTGCCGGTTTGCAATGATCCTTATTCGACCGTTCGGTCGGTAACATGCCCGTCAATCACCCTGCCGGGTTGGCGGCCGTTGTGTGGCTGATGATCGTTGGCAAGTGCGGGAAGCTGGCTGCCGGCCCAGGCCAGGAGGGCAATCACTCCAAGACCAGCCACCCACACCAGTGCGATCAGCCCCTGGGCGATGCCGCCGGCAAGGGCAAAGGCTTCGGCGATCCACTGGGTGCTTGACGGATTGAGCCCCAGCCAGCGTGAGATCGTCACCACCGAAGCCTCGCCGGCGCCGGCAATCGTCCATGCCAGCCAGGTCAGGCCCGACCACAGGGCAACGGCCAGCAGCGTCAGGCAGCCGACCAGCTTCATGCGTTGTCTCCTGCCGGGCGCGAAACGATCAGCTTGTCGATCCGGCGTCCGTCCATGTCGACGATCTCGAACCGCAGGCCCTGTTCGACAAAGGTCTCGCCACTTGTGGGAATATGCTCGAGCAGGGCCAGTGCCAGCCCGGCGACCGTCTGATAGTCGCGCAGCTCAGGAAGCTGAAAGTCCAGCCGCTCGGCGAATTCATCGACGGCCAGACTGCCCGAAACCAGCCACGAGCCATCGTCGCGGGCCACCAGCGCCGGGTCGTGCCCCTCATCCATGTCGGAACGGAACTCTCCGGCAATGGCGGCCAGCAGGTCGGCAGGAGTCACCACGCCTTCGAAATGGCCATATTCGTCGATCACCATCGCCATCGGTACCGCAGCATCGCGCAAGGCCGCCAGTGCAACCGTGGCATCCGCAACATCGGGAACCAGAGGCGCCTTGCGCAGCAGTGCGGCCAGATCGACCCTGCCGCCGCCGAGGATGGCGGCGAGGGCGTCGCGGGCCTGGATGACCCCGACGATCGAGTCGATGGTGCCATCGCCAACCACAATGCGGGTATGCGGCGTCTGCATGAGGTGGTCGCGGATACTGTCGTCTGACGCATGCAGGTCGATCCAGTCAACTTCGGGGCGCGGTGTCATCACCCCGCGCACCGGCCGGTCTGCGAGGCGCATGATACCGGAAATCAGGTCGCGTTCGTCTTCCTCGATGACGCCCGCGACTTCGGCTTCCGCCACCATGTGGCGCAATTCCTCTTCGGTGACGGAGTCGGCATGATCGCGGCTGATGCCCAGCAGCCGGAAGATGATGGCCGAGGTGGCGTCGAGCAGCGAAACGACCGGGGCGGTCAACCGGGTGAGCAGCTGGATGACCGGCGCCACCACCACGGCGATGCGTTCTGGAGAGCGCAGGGCCAGCTGCTTGGGCACCAGTTCGCCGATGATCAGCGACAGGTAGGTCACAAGGACGATCACCAGCGCCAGCCCCGCCTCGTTCGCCCAGCCCGGCGGAACGCCGAGGCGAACCAGCAGGCCGCCAGCCGGCCCGGCAAGGCTGGCCCCCGAGACTGCGCCATTGGCGATTCCCACCAGGGTGATGCCGATCTGCACGGCCGACAGAAAGCGCCCCTGGTCGGCATGCAGGGCCAACGCTGTCGCGGCGCCGCGCACCTTGGCGCGCTCCATCACCTGCAGGCGGGTGCGGCGCGACGAAACAATGGCAAGTTCCGCCCCGGCAAAGAAGCCGTTCAACGCAATCAGCGCCAGGATGATCGCGATATCAGTCCAGGGGATGGCCATGGTTTCGAGCATCTATGCCGGTGATGCGGCCTGTGCTCAAGCCTCTTTCAGCTTCGCAATACGGCGCCCAGCCGGGCAGCGGCATTGACGATCGTTGTGCTGATCCGCCCCAGGTCGGCATCGGTGAACGAGGCCTCGCGCGGTTGCAGCGTGACGGCGATGGCAAGGCTCAGCTGTCCTTCGGGAACGCCTGCCCCGGCAAAGCGGTCGAACAGTGCGACATCGACGATCGCAGTCTTGTCGGCATTGCGGATGGCCCGCAGCAGCTGCTCGGCCGGCAGCTCGGCGGGAACCAGGAAGGCGAAATCGCGGCTGACCGGTTGCAAGGCTGGTGGCGCAAAGGCCGGTCTACTGCGCTTCACCCGGCGTTCGGGCAGGGCATCGAGGAAGATTTCCGCTGCCACCACCCGGTCGAGATCGTCGAGCAGATGCGGGTGCAGTTCGCCGAACTCCGCCAGAACCGCCTTGCCCAGCACCAGCTGGGCCGAACGGCCGGGGTGGTAGTGGGCACTGGCAGGCTGGCGGGTCTGCAACCGGTCAACCGGCACGCCGGCGGCTTCCAGAGCCGCCATGACTTCGCCCTTGGCATCGAAGGCATCGGCGATGCGGGCCTTGCCGCTTCGCCAGTGGCGCGGGCGGGCGTCACCAGCCATCAGCAGTGCCAGAGTCGGGCGCTCGCCCTCGGCGAGATAACGCCTTCCCAGCTGAAACAGCCGGTTGGCCGGGAAACCGCGGGCGGCATTGCGGGCAGCGGCAGCCAGCAGGCCGGGGAGCAGCGACGGCCGCATGACGGCCAGTTCCGCCGACAGCGGGTTTTCCAGCCGCCAGTAATGTCCGCCGAAGCGGGCGGCTTCGGCTTCGCCGATAAAGCTCCAGGTGATGGCCTCGTCGAGGCCGCGCGCCGCCATGAGCCGCCGCAACCGTGCCTCAAGCACCTGGGCCGGGGTGCGGGTGGGCCGGGCAACACCGGCGGGGCGAGGCAGCGCCACCGATTGCACGGCATCAAGCCCGTGCAGCCTGACCACTTCCTCGACCAGATCGGCGCTTCCGGTAACGTCGCGGCGCCAGCCGGGAACCCGCACCTGCCAGGGGTGGTCGCCTGTTACCTCGAACCCGAGACGGCCGAGAATGGCCTTCTGTTCGTCGGCGGGAATGGCAATTCCCCCCAGCGCCTGGGTGCGGGCCGGATCGAAACGGATGATGCGCGGCTCTGCCGGCGGCGTGCCTACGTGCATGGCGGCCGAAATCGTACCGCCGCATAATTGGGCGATCATCGCGCAGGCCATGTCAAGGCCGGGGCCGACGAAGGCGGGATCAACACCGCGTTCAAAGCGCGCACGCGCATCGGACGTGATGCCAAGCGCCCGGCCGGTCTCGCCGATTCTGGCCGGCGTGAACCAGGCGGCCTCCACCAGCACATCGGTGGTATTGTCAGAAACACCCGAATGTTCGCCACCCATGATGCCGCCGATGTCGTGCACGGCCTGCTCGTCGGCAATCACCGTCATCGTGTCGTCGAGCGTGTAGGTCTTGCCGTTCAGCGCCAGGATCTGTTCGCCGGTGCGGGCGCGCCGAGCGGTCAGCCCACCGTCAAGCCGGTCCACATCATAGACATGAAGGGGGCGGCCATGGCCGATGGAGAAATAGTTGGTGACATCGACCAGCGCTGAAATCGGCCGCAGTCCCGCTTTCACCAGCAGGTCCTGCAACCAGTGCGGTGACGGGCCGTTCTTCACACCCGAGATCGAGCGGGCGAAAAAGGCCGGGCAGCCTTCAGGGTCGGTGATGGCGACCGGCCGGGCGATGGGGGGTGCGTCGGCCAGCGTCGGGATGACCAGCGGTTTCAGGGTGCCAAGCCCTGCCGCCGCCAGATCGCGGGCAATGCCATAAACTCCCATGCAATCCTGGCGGTTGGGCGTGATCGCCACATCGAACACCGGGTCGTCGAGGCCGGCCCACGACGCATAGCCGGCACCTACCGGCGCGTCGGCGGGCAGCTCGATGATGCCGTCGTGATCATCGCCCAGCTGCAGCTCGCGCGACGAGCACATCATGCCGTTCGATTCGACCCCGCGAATCGCTGCGACTTTCAGGGTGATTCCGGTTCCGGGCACATGGGTGCCGGGGGCGGCAAACACCCCCACCAGCCCGGCGCGGGCATTGGGGGCGCCGCACACCACCTGCAGGCCCTTGCCATCGCCGGTATCGACCGCAAGCACCCGCAGCTTGTCGGCCTGCGGGTGGGGTTCGGCGCTAAGCACCCGGGCGATGACGAACGGCGCCAGCGCCTCGGCCGGGTTGATGACGGATTCTACTTCAAGCCCAATCCGGGTGAGGGTGTCGGCGATCGCTGCGGAGTCGGCAGGGGTATCGAGATAGCGTTGCAGCCATGACAGCGGGAATTTCATGCGCCAACCCCTCCGGACAGGGTGGGGATATCAAGGGCGGCAAAGCCATAATGGCGTAGCCAGCGCAGATCGGCATCGAAGAAGGCGCGCAGATCGGTCATGCCGTATTTCAGCATGGCGAGCCGGTCGATACCGCAGCCGAAGGCAAAGCCCTGCCATTCCTCGGGGTCGAGGTTGCAGTTGGCGAGCACATTGGGGTGGACCATTCCGGCCCCGAGGATTTCCAGCCAGCTGTCGTTGCCGCCCACCTTCAGCACCCCCTTGTCCCACGAGCAGCCGACATCGACCTCGACCGAGGGTTCCGTGAAGGGAAAGAAGCTGGGGCGCAGCCGCAACACCACGTCGTCGACTTCGAAATAGGCTTTGACGAAGGTTTCCAGAGTCCATTTCAGGTGGCCGAGGTGGATGCCCTTGTCGATCACCAGCCCTTCCACCTGATGGAACATCGGGGTGTGGGTGGCATCGGAATCCGAGCGATAGACGCGGCCCGGGGCAATGACGCGAACCGGGGGCTGTTGCGCCAGCATGGTGCGGATCTGTACCGGCGAAGTGTGGGTGCGCAGCACCATGCGATCGCCGCCGGTTTCGGGGCGGGCGTAGAAGGTGTCGTGCATGGCGCGTGCCGGGTGTTCGGGCGGGATGTTGAGCGCTGTGAAATTGTGCCAGTCGCTCTCGATCTCCGGGCCTTCGGCGACGGCGAACCCCAGATCGGCAAAGATTTCCGCCAGTTCGTCCATCACCTGCGAAATGGGGTGAACACTTCCGGCCGGCGCTGACGCCACCGGCAGGCTGAGGTCGAGCCGTTCCGCCGCCAGCCGGGCGGTCAGCGCCTGCTGCGCCAGTTCGGCCTTGCGGGTATCGATGGTGGTGGCGATGTCCTCGCGCAGGGCCTGATAGCGGGGGGCGACGGCCAGCCGTTCGTCGGCTGACAGTTTGCCCAGCCCTTTCAGCAGGCCGGAAATCTCGCCGTTCTTGCCGAGTGCCGCGACCCGCACGGCATCGAGGGCGGATTCGCTGTCGGCCGCTGCCACGGCCTCGCGATATTTGCTGGCAAGGGCCGCCAGATCCGGCGTCATCCCTGTTCCCCTGAAGGACGTGGGTGCCGCGCCCGGGCGCGGCACCGGTTGGCCGGCAGGCTTACTTGCCCGCCATCACCTGGTTGACGATCGCCTTGAAGCTCTCGGGCTCGTTCATGGCGAGGTCGGCAAGCACCTTGCGGTCGAGCGTGAAGCCCGATTCGGCATAGGCGTGCATGAAGGTGGAGTAGGTAAAGCCCAGTTCGCGCACACCGGCGTTGATGCGCTGGATCCACAGCGCCCGGAACGAGCGCTTCTTGACCTTGCGATCGCGGTAGGCATATTGCCCGGCCTTTTCAACGGCCTGGCGGGCAATCCGGATGGTGTTCTTGCGACGGCCGTAATAGCCCTTCGCCTGATCGAGAATGCGCTTGTGCTTGGCGTGGGTGGTGGTGCCCCGTTTGACGCGTGCCATGGTCCGCTACTCCTTACTTGAGCCCGTAGGGCGCCCAGGCCATCACGCGGGCCGTATCGGCCTCGGCGAGAACGGTGGTGCCGCGGTTCTGGCGGATATACTTGGCATTATGGCTGATGAGGCGGTGGCGCTTGCCGGCCACACCATGTTTCACCTTGCCGGTGGCGGTGATCTTGAAGCGCTTCTTGACCCCGCTCTTGGTCTTCAGTTTGGGCATTTTCGGCTCCTTTCATGTTCCGGACGAACCGGAAGGGGCGCGAAGAGGAAGCGGCCACGGCAGCCCATACAGCCGGGCGGCTTCGGTTATCTCTCGCAAGTGAAGGATGCGGCCTTAGCGGCCCGCTCCGGCTTTGGCAACCCCGGGGGTGCGTTCGCCGGAATGCCGGCGAACCGGGTGGGGGCCTTGCCGCATCATTGGCTGGTGGCAACACAGCGGTCAGCAGCTTTCTGCCACTGACCGCCAGTACTGCTCCTACAGCAGTTGCAGGTTGACGGCTGCCTGCTTGCCCCGCCGGTCCAGCTCCAGCTCGAAGCTGATCCGCTGGTTCTCGGCGAGATCGCTGAGACCAGCCCGTTCGACTGCCGAGATGTGCACAAAAGCGTCAGCTCCGCCATCATCGCGGGCGACAAAGCCGAAGCCCTTCTGGGCGTTGAAGAACTTGACGGTGCCTTCGTAGCGCGTGCCATCGGTGACCGGGGGCGGCCGGTGGGCAAAGCTGCGCGGGCCACGTTCGAATTCGCCACCCTGACGCGGCGGGCGCGGGCCGCGCTCCTGCACTTCGAGGGTTTCGCCGATGATCTGGATATCGGTGGCCGAGACCCGGCCGTTGCGCTCGTTGAGAGCGAACTCGATTTCCTGGTTTTCCGCGATGTTGGAAAGGCCGGCGCGCTCGAGGGCGGATATGTGCAGGAACACATCTTCGCCGCCATCATCGCGCGTCACGAAACCGAAGCCTTTCTGGGCATTGAAAAACTTCACCTTGCCGCGTGCCTGGCCGATGATCATGCCCGGATTGTTGCCTCCGAAGCGGCCGCCGCCACCGAAGCCACGGCCTCCGCCGCCGCCGAAGCCACGGCCGCCGCCGAAGCTGCCACGGTCGCCACGATCGAAGTCGCCGAAACCGCCACCGCCGAAGCCGCCACGGTCATACCCGCCAAAGCCGCCCCGATCCGAATCGAAGCCGCCTTCGCCAAAACCGCGACCGCCTTTGCCTTCGCCCCGTCCGCGGCCACCGCGCCGCCTGTCGTCATAACCCATTTACGAAATGTCTTTCAAAAATCAGCACATTTCCGGTAAACCGCCAATGTGCCATTCCTCCGTAACGAATCCCTGCGAAGCAATCAGTCATCATCGACGGGCGGCGGCAAAAGTCAGTCGTTCAGCAGCAGACAATCGATTTCGAACCACTCTCTCGAGGGCGGCCCACCCCCACCTTTGCTGCCGATGCACCCTTGATCGAAGGGCACAGCTGCAACTCCAGCGAGTTTACGCCGCATTTACTGTAGCTCAAAGAATCAAAGAGTGCGAGTCGGATTCTGCAACGGCCGGTCGAGCAGCTGGCGCCGACTGGCGGCGGACATCCCAGCCTGCCAGTTCCCTGCCTTTCTGCCATTCGGCGAGGCTGATTCCGCGCCCCTCCACGGCCTCGCTGCGCCAGCGATCGGCGCGCGACAGGGCGATCGCGTCTTCGCCACGACGGATGATGATCAGCAGGATGCCGATCGACAGGGTGCTGATCGCCAGCATCAGTGCCAGGTGATTGTCGGGCGCCAGAAGTGCTGCCACCCCAGCCACCACCGCAACCAGCAGCACATCGAGCCGGGCCCGCCAGCGCAGGCGCCGTCGCAGGTTGGCCATCGCCACTGCCGGATCATCGTCGCTGGTCATGGAGTGCAGCCCTTCGCAAACAGGTTCAGCACCTGTTACGGCCGGCCGGGCCAAACCTTTAGCCTGATGATCAGGTCCGGCGGCTAGGGGCCAATGCGGCTGGCCAGCCGCAGCATGCGGGGGATGGCGGCACTGACGATCGAGGCATGATCTTCATCGGCCAGCAGCTCAAATCGTACCCGTTGCGGCCCCAGCCGCTCAGACAAGAGTGCGGCCACCTGTTCGATCCCGGCGCGCACCTGCCGCGATTGCCGGCGGGCCAGCGCCTGATCGGCCCCGGCACTGTGCTGCTGCCAGGGGGGCAGGGCCTCCTCAAAGGCGCCCAGAGTCAGAAGGACCCGGTGATCGGCAGCGGGCAGAGCGGTGAGGGCCGCCAGCAGGCCGTCGCGATCCCACCAGACCGAGGGGCTGACGGCGGTGTAGTTGCGAAACGTCTGGCGGTGGTGGGCCAGCACCCACAGGGTGAAATAGCCGGCCAGCGAATGGCCGAACAGGGTGCGCCGTTCGGGATCGATGGGGGCAAGACCGTTAGCCAGAGGCAGCACCTGCCCCTGCAGAAAGGCCATGAACGCTGCCGCCCCCCCTGATCCGGGCCTATTTGCCACCGGAGTTGTGAAATCATGCTGGCGCTGCACCAGCCCGTGGCTGCCTGCCGTGCGCACCGCCACCACCACCAGCGGAGTAACGGCAGTGGCATCGGGGCGGCGGCCCATGCGCCGCACCGCCTCGACCGCTGTGCCAAAGCACCCGGCACCATCGAGCAGCAGCACCAGTGGATACCCCCCCGGTGGCGGCGGGGTATCGGGAACGGCGATGTCCACCAGATACGCACCGCCGGTTTCCGCTGCGTGCAGGGGGTGGCTGGTGGCCCCGGCCAGCGTGAAGGGGGCAGATCCGGACGTCATCGCGCCAGAATGTCATCGATAACGATGCGCAGGCCATGGGCATCGGCGGTCACGGCGCCCGCCACATGATAGACATCGGCGAGGATTCCGGCGGTAATGGCCATGTCGGGCGGGCCATCGGCGGCCACCTGCCCGTTTGCCAGCACGATGATGCGATCAGACCAGCGGGCGGCGATCGACAGATCATGCAGCACCATCACCACCGTCATCCCCTGTTCGGCGGCAAGGTCGCGCACCAGTTTCATCACCCGCAGCTGGTAATGAAGGTCGAGGGCGCTGATCGGCTCATCAAGGAGCAGGATGCGGGGCTTGCGCACCAGCGCCTGCGCCAGCGACGCCAGTTGCCGCTGCCCGCCCGACAGATGATCAAGCCCGGTCATCGCAAGGCCGGCGATGCCCACCCGCTCGATCACCGCCATGGCGCGGTCGAGCAGTTCGTGGTCAGACAGCGGCGGACCGTCGATCGGCGAGGCCCTTAATGCGCCGATCACGCCTTCAAGCACGCTGAGTGCCACCCGCTGCGGTAGGCTTTGCGGCATGTAGGTGATGAGCCTGGCATGATCGGCAAGCGGCAGCGCCAGCAGTTCGCGCTCACCCAGCCGGATCGAGCCGAGCGCCGGGTGCAGCCCGGCGATGGCGCGCAGCAATGTGGTCTTGCCGGCGGCATTGGGGCCGATCAGTGACACCACGCTTCCGGGCAGAATCGGCGCCACCGACAGATCAACGAGCACTGGCGTGCGGCCATAGCTGGCCGAAACGCCGCTGATGACCAGCGGTCCGCCTGCCGACACGGTTTTCATGTCCGTTCCGGGCGCCGCAGTATGAGGGCAAGGAATACCGGCACGCCGATCATCGAGGTGACGATGCCCACCGGCAGAAGCACCCCCGGCACCAGCAGTTTGCTTGCAACCGAGGCCATCGACATGATGATCGCACCGGTCAGCATCGAGGCCGGCAGCAGGAAGCGGTGATCCTCGCCCAGCAGCATGCGGGCGATGTGCGGGCCGACCAGCCCGATGAAGCCGATGGTGCCGACAAAGGCGACCGCCGTTGCGGCAAGCGCACTGATCCGCAGCAGCGAGGTGAAGCGCAGGCGCCGGACATCGATTCCGAAGCTGCGCGCCCGGTCTTCCCCCAGCCGCAGGGCAGTCATGGCGTGGGCGGCCCGCAGCGAAAAGGGCAGCACCACCGCCACCACCAGCGCCAGAACGGCAAGATTGCTCCAGGTGGCGCGACCCAGCGACCCCATCGACCAGAACACCAGCTGCGACAATGCCTCTTGCGAGGCGATGAACTGCAGCAGGGCAACCAGGGCATTGAAGGTGAACACCAGGGCGATACCGAACAGTACCACCCCCTCGACTCCGGCGGCGCGGCTGCGCGCCAGAGCTTCCAGAAGCAGCACCGAACCGAACGCCAGAAGGAAGGCATTGAGGGGCACCATCCAGTCCAGGGGGACGAACGGCAGGCTGAGGCCGAGCACGATGGCGAGTGCGGCTCCGAACGAGGCCGCCGACGACACGCCAAGGGTGAAGGGGCTGGCCAGCGGATTGTTGAGGATGGTCTGCATTTCCGCACCAGCAAGCGACAGGGCCGCCCCCACCAGAACCGCCATCAGCGCATAGGGCAGGCGCACCTCGCGGATGATGGTCAGCTCAGGGGCAGGCAGCTGATCGGGCTGGAACAGCCCCGCCCACACATGGGCGAGCGACAGCGCCGACGGGCCCGTCGAGATGTCGAGCAGGAAGGCAACGACACCGATCACCGCCATCAGCGCCAGCAGCAGCACCCGGCGGCGGAGAATGCGCCGGTAGGCACTGATCGTCGTATGGCGGCCGGCAAGGGCCAGAGGTTGCTCCATGTCGTTCAGCGATGGCTCCTGCACCGGGGTGCCAAAGGGAAAATCACCGGTGCGGGTTGCGCAAGCGACGCCGCCAAGTCAAGACACCTTGCCAGCATGGCGGTCAGACCGCATGCCTGGCGCACCCGTTGTTGCCCTTCCGGAAAGGCCGCCGCCTTGCTGATTTCCGCCGACCTTGCCGCCGCCATGACCCGGTGGCGCCGCCACATCCACCAGCACCCCGAGCTGTCGTTTGCCGAAAACCGGACCGCCGCCTTCGTGGCAGAACGCCTGCGCGAAGCCGGTCTGACCCCGGCCGAAGGCATTGGCGGCACCGGCGTCGTGGCGGTGATCGACAGCGGCCGGCCCGGACCGGCGATTGCCCTGCGCGCCGACATGGATGCCCTGCCGATGGCCGACGAGGGCGGCAAGGCCTGGCAATCGGCAGTGGCCGATGTCGCCCACGCCTGCGGCCACGATGGCCATACCGCCGCCCTTCTGGGGGCCGCCCGGTATCTGGCGCAGCACCCGCCGGCAAGCGGCCGGGTGGTGCTGATCTTCCAGCCGGCCGAGGAAAACGGCCTGGGGGCCAAGGCCATGCTGGCCGATGGCCTGCTGGACCGCTTCCCGTTCGATGAAATCCATGCCTTTCACAACATGCCGCTTCTGGCCCACGGCACGGCAGGCGTGCGGGTGGGGCCGGCCCTTAACGGCTTTCGTGTGTGGGAGGCGCGGATCAAGGGGGTGGGCGGCCATGGCGCCGCTTTCTTCAAGGCGACCGACCCGTTGCAGGCGGCTGCCCGCCTGGCGGTAGAGATTTCGTCGATCGTCGGCCGCTATGTCGACCCAGGCGAATCGGGGCTGATCACCGTCGGGTCGCTGCAGGCGGGAACCAGCCACAACATCATCCCCGAAGAAGCCCGCCTGTCGGGCACCCTGCGGGCGGTCAATCCGGCCGTCATCGCAACCATCTGGCAGCGGTTGCAGGCGATGTGCGACGGGATCGCGGCGATGACCGGCTGCACCATCACCCTTGCCGACATGGCCGATGTGCCACCCTGCGTGAACGACGCCTCCGCCGTTGCCCACGCCCGTGCCGCCTGCGCCGAGGTTCTGGGAGCTGCGCAGGTGGTCGACCACCCGCCTTTTCCCTTCACCGACGATTTCGCGCATTTTCTGGCGGCCGCCCCCGGCGCCTATCTGTTTCTGGGGCACGACAGCGTGATGTGCCACAACCCCGCCTTCGATTTCGATGACCGGTTGCTGCCCACCGCGGCTGCCATCTTCGTCACTCTGGTGCGCCAGCGTCTGGGGTAACTGGCGCCCGTCAGGCGCTTTGCATAATAGGGCGCGCCCGTCAGGCGCGCAGTGTGGCGCCCCCATCGACATAGAGGTCGGCCATGGTGATATGGCCGGCCCGGTCAGACAGCAGAAAGGCGATGGCTTCGGCGACATCGGCAGGTGTCGCCAGCTTGCCCAGCGGAATGCCGGTGCGAAAGCTGCCGAGGTCGCCGGCAATCACCCGCGCTTCGGCGCCCTCGTCCGACCACAGGCCCATCAGCATCGGCGTGCGTGTCGAGCCGGGCGCCACCATGTTGCAGCGCACCCCGTAGGGCGCCAGTTCCAGGCCCAGGCAGCGGGTGAACATCGCCGAAGCCGCCTTCGATGCGGCATAAGCGCCCATGCCGGCGGCGCGCGGAATGCCGGCGGCATTCGAGGCAACGACGACGATGCTGCCCGAGCGCCTTTCCTGCATGCGCCTGCCGACGCTGCGCCCCACATGAAACACGCCGTCGCAATTGACGGCAAACAGCCGCCGCCAGTCGCTGTCGGCCATCGCCGTGAGGCTGCCCGCCACCATGATCCCCGCCAGATGGGCCAGATGGGCAATCGGCCCGAAATCGCGCTCCACCTCGTCGATCAAGGCGTCGACGGCCTGCGAATCGGTAACATCGAGCGGCCGCTGCCAATGGCTGGCGGTGCTTTGATGGGCAAGGCCAAGGTCGGTTGCCACCACGCGGGCGCCCCCCGCCTGCAGGCGCTGCACCGTCGCCCGGCCGATGCCGCCGTCCGCGCCTGTCACCAGCACCACACGACCGGAAAAATCCTGCGGTTCGCTCATGCCGCTTTTCGTGCCAGGCGATTTTCGAAGGCGGCCATCCGCGCGGCCAGCAGCGGCGCGATCCGGGCGCTGGCCGCTGCCCCCGTCAGTTGCGGGTGGAGGAACGGCACCTCGAGGCAATCGAGGCTTGCGGCATAGGGGGCCCAGGCGCTTGCCACCAGGCGCGGGCGCCCCTTGTGGTCGAGCCCGGCACGGATGTGGGTAAGCGGGCCGTCAAAGCGCTGGTGCAGGTGGCCGCGCACCAGCTTGTTGTTGGCAAACACCACCCGCACCACGCCATCGAGCACGGCAGGCGGCAGATTGCCAAGCGCTGACTGGCCGGCGCGCAGATAGCCAACCACCTGTGCCCGGCTTTCCAGTTCGGGGTGGGATTCCGGATCTTCGCCGGCAATCGCCAACAGGGCCCGCAGCGCCTGGGCTTCGGTTGGTTCGGGTTCGGCCCGCCAGCAATCGGCTGGATAGCTGTCGAGCAGGGCCACCAGCCCGACGGCATGGCCATGCGCCTGCAATTCGACGGCGACCGCCTGGGCGATCAGGCCTCCCACCGACCAGCCGCCCAGATGCACCGGGCGGTTGCCGGCGGTCGCCACGATGCGCCGGGCATAATCGGCGGCAAGCGCGGCGATGCTTTCGGGAGCAGGGGCGGCCAGATCAAGCGCCGGGGCCTGCACGCCATAGACCGGGCGCGGCTGCAACAGACGCGCCAGTGTGCGATATCCCCAGGCTATCCCCCCGGCGGGATGGATGAGGAACAGCGGCGCCAGCCCATCTTCGCCCGCGGCCTGCGGCTTGCGCGTCAGCGGGATGACCGGGGCAAGCCCGAGGTCGCGCGGCTCGTCGGTGCCGGCATCGATGCAGGCGGCAAGGCCCGCAACATCGGGGTGTTCGAACAGGGCGGCCAGCCCCGGGTCGTGGCCCCATTCCGCGTTGATGCGCAGCATCAGCCGCACGGCGGCCAGCGAATCGCCACCCAGGGCAAAGAAATCGTCGCTGGCGCTCACCGCACCATCGCGATTCAGCACTTCGGCAAACAGGCGGGCCAGACGCTGTTCGCTGGCGGTTGCCGGGGTGGCGCCGCCATGGCTTGCAAAGTGCGGGGCGGGAAGCGCCTTCCTGTCGAGCTTGCCGTTGGCGGTTACCGGCAGGGCAGGCAGGCCGACGATGGCGGCCGGCACCATGTAATCGGGCAGCTGTGCGGCCAGCGCCCGGCGCAAGCCGGCTTCGTCATAGCCGGTATCGGGCACCACATAGGCCACCAGTCGTTCGTGAACGGCAAGCACCACCTGCTGGCGGACAAGGCCGCTGCCAGCGATCACCGCCTCGATTTCGCCCAGCTCGATGCGCAGGCCGCGCAACTTCACCTGATGGTCGGCACGGCCCAGAAACACCACGGCGCCATCGGCCCGTCTGGAAGCGAGGTCACCCGTCAGATAAAGACGTTCCCCTTCGGCAAACGGGCTGGCGATGAAGCGCTCGGCCGTCAGGTCCGGGCGGCCGAGATAGCCGCGCGCCAGTTGCACGCCGCCCAGATAGAGGTTGCCGACAACGCCCGGCGGCACGGGGCGCAACTGTGCGTCGAGGATGTAAAGCCCGGTGTTCCATACCGGAAAGCCGATCGGAACCGGCTGCGAGCGGTCGTCAGGCCCGGCGGGCCAGTAGCTCACGTCGACGGCGGCCTCGGTCGGGCCATAAAGATTATGCAGCTCGGCGTGCAGCAGCTGGTGGAAGCGGTCGCGCAGGTCAGCGCCAAGCGCTTCGCCGCTCACGAATACGCGGGACAGACGCAGCCCCGCTGCCTGCGGCGCTTCGAGGAACGCCGCCAGCATCGACGGCACGAAGTGCAAGGTGGTGATCCCCTGGGTGCGGATGAGGGCGGCAATGGCTGCCGGATCGCGGTGGGCGTCGGGCGGCGCCACCACCAGCAGGGCCCCAGTGATTAGCGGCAGGAAGAATTCCCATACCGAAACATCGAAGGTGGCAGGCGTTTTCTGGAGGATGCGGTCGCGCGCGATGATGCCATACTGGTCGGCCATCCACAGCAGGCGGTTGACGATCGCCTGATGGCAGATGACCACCCCCTTGGGCGCCCCGGTCGATCCCGAGGTGAAGATGACATAGGCCGGATCATCAGGGGCAGCAGGCGGGGGCATCGCCGCCACGGCTGGCGCGGGGGCGGCGCCCTCTGCCGGCCATTGCGGCGGGGCCAGCAGGCACGCGCCATAGAGGCCATGCGGATCAGCAGAGGCCAGAACCGCGACCGGCTGCGCCTGGCCCAGAATGGTGTCGATGCGCGCAGCCGGATAGGCAGGGTCGAGCGGCAGATAGGCCGCCCCTGAGCGCATGATGGCCACAAGCGCCACCACCAGATCGAGGGAGCGCGGCAAGGCTACCGCCACCAGCTGCCCGGGCCCCGCCCCGCGCGCCCTGAGCGTGGCAGCAAGCGCGGCACTGCGGCGGTCAAGCGCGGCATAGCTGAGCGTCGTGTCGCCAAAGCGCAGCGCCGGGGCATCGGGAGTGCGCGCCATCTGCTGTTCGATGAGGGCTGCAAGCGTGGTTTCAGGAACGGCGTGCGCTGTCCGGTTGAAGCCAATGATCTCGGCTTCGGCTTCCGCTGGCGTGGCAGTCGGCACCTCGCTCAGGCGCTTCGCGTGGCTGGCGGCCGCCAGAAAGGCGGCCAGCCGTTCCCCATGGGCTGTCACCGCGGCCTGGGTGTACAGGTCGGGGTTGGCGTCGACCTCGATCGACAGGCTGTTGAGGCAATCACCCCGGAAAGTGAAGCTGATATCCTCGACCGGGCCAGTGCCCGTCACATGCAGCGCCACGTCAAGCCCGACAAAAACCGGCGGGCGATCATAGGGTTGCACATTGACGAGCGGGCCATACAGGCGGCGATTGCCGCCGATCAGGCCAAGGTCGCGGCGCAACTGCTCAGACCGGTAGTCGCCATGCTGACGGGCAGCGCCGATATGGGAAGCCACCTGAGCCACAAACGCGCTGATGTCCGCCTGTTCGTCAGGGGCAATCGCCACTGGCAGCACGTTCATTACCATCGCCACCACCCGGGCGGCGGCGCGGCCCATGTGGCCACCCATCCGGCCCATGTGGGGCACGCCGATGACGATGTCGCCGGTGCCGGTAAACCGCGCCGCATAGGCGCCAACCAGGGCCGTCAGCACATCGGGCCAGCCGCACCCCGCCACTTTGGCAAGCCGCAGCAGCGCCGTGCGGGTATCTTCGGGCACGCTGGCCTCGAAGCGGTGGAATCCATGCGCCGAGTGCGCACGGCCGGCCGCCATCCCGACGATATCATCGGTGCCGGACATCTTCTCGCGCCACCAGCGGCCGTCGGCCGCGTGGTCGGCGGACGCCAGATAGCTGGCATCGGCGGCCCAGAGATCGCCAAGCGGTGCCAGAGGCCGGCCGCCTCCCGCGTTGCCGTCGCGGCCAAGGCGGTAAAGTTCGGCGACCCGGCTGGTAAGCAGCACCATGGCATAGCCATCGATCGCCAGATGGTGCACCTGCTGGGCCCAGATGTGCCGCGTGGCCGACAGGCGGTAGAGCGTCTGCCGGGCGAGCGGATCGCGCAGGGGATTGGTGGGCGTTGCCATTGCCGCCCTGATGGCAGCCAGGGCGCGGACCTCGCCATCGCGTTCCGCCGCGAGGTCGACCAGTTGCAGGCGCGGCGCAAATTCCTTGTCGATCCACTGCACCGGGCCATCGGCGGTTTCGGCAAACCGCAGGGCCAGGGCCTCGGCTTCGGCGCTGGCCTGATCGGCGGCCCGGGTGAATGCCGCCACATCGAGCGGGCCCTTGATGTCGAGATACTGGCCAGTGTTGAAGATGGGGTTATCCGGATCGAGCCGCTGCGCATACCAGAGGCCCGATTGCGCTGCCGTCAGCGGGTTGGTGGGGGTGACCGTCATTCCGCCTGCCGGTCTGTCAATCGCGCCCACAGGTCGGCAAGTGTCGGCGCTTCGGCGATATCGGTGAAATCAAGCGGGATGCCGGCTTCGCCCCATTGCATGGCAAGGTTCATGGCGCGCAGCGAATCGAGGCCGAGATCCATCAGGTTGTCGCTATCGCCGATGTGCTCGGGTGTGGTTTCGATCATGGCAGCGATATCGGTACGCAATTGTTGCAGGGTCATCATGAGAGGGCCTTGATAATCTGCTGGCACGAAAGCACAACTGCCATGCAGTCGCCAAGCTGGGTGAGGGCGCGGTCGTGCCAGTCGCGCGAGAAGTCGCCTAGCGCATCACCGGCAACAAACGGCTCGATATCATGCTGAAAGGCGTCGCCCGCCGTCAGCAGGCAGCCAATGTGGGCGTAAACGCCGCAGATGATCAGCTGGTCGCGCCCGCGGGCGCGCAGCAGGGTGTCGAGATTGCTGCGCTGGAAGGCGGAATAGCGATGCTTCACCAGCACGAACTCGCCGGCTTGCGGGGCAAGGGCGGGCAGGATGTCCTGATGGGCGGCGGTTCGGCGCATGCCCGGCCCCCAGAGGTCGGCCTGCAACCCACGGTCGCGGCGATCCTGTTCACCCTGCTGGGCGGTGAAGAATACCGGCAGGCCGGCAGCGCGCGCGGCTGCAAGCAACTGGCCGATATGGGTGACGAGTTCGGGCACCGGCGGGGCGTCAGCGACAAACGCATCGACGAAATAGCGCTGCATGTCGTGCACCAGCAGGGCAGCACGGCCCGGCTCAAGGGCCCAGGGAGCACGCGGCGGCGGCCATTCCCCCGCTTTGGGCATGGCATAAGGGGCTATGGACGGCAGGCGTCGCTCGGTCATGCCGGTTTTTTCTCTACCAGGGTGGCGCGCAGATGGGCACGCAGTTCCTTGCGGCTGATCTTGCCGACGGCGGTGGTGGCAAAGCTGTCGGTAAAGACGAACTGATCGGGAATCTTGAAGGCGGCGATCTGGCGGGCGCGCATCCACGCCTTCAGGTCGGCGGGCCTCGGGGCTTCGCCATTGGCGATCACGAAGGCGCAGCTGCGCTCACCCAGAAAGGCATCGGGCACCGAGACGACGGCGACATCGAAGATCTGCGGGTGGGCCAGCAGATGGTCCTCCACTTCCTCAGCGGAAATCTTTTCGCCGGCGCGGTTGATATGGTCGGTGGCGCGCCCCTGCACCACCAGATAGCCGCCTGGCAGGCGTTTCACCACATCCCCGGTGCGGTAATAGCCATCGGCCGTGAACGAGCGGGCGTTGGCGGCGGCATCGTCGTGATAGGAGCGGATGGTATAGGGCCCGCGGGTCAGCAGGTTGCCGGCTTCGCCCTCGGCTACCGGATTCCCCTGATCATCGAGGATCAGCACCTCGTCGTCGGGCGAAATGGCGCGCCCCTGGGTCTCGGTGATGAGGGTATCCGGGTCATCGAGCCTGGTATAGTTCACCAGCCCCTCGGCCATGCCGAAAACCTGCTGCAAGGTGCAGCCAAGTACCGGCGCCACCCGTTTCGCGGCTTCGGGCATGAACTTGGCACCCCCCACCTGCAACACCTCCAGGCTCGAGAGATCGTGCGGCGTGCGGGGGGCTGCCTGCAGCCACAACAGCGCCAGCGGCGGCACCAGCCCGGTGATTGTCACCCGTTCGCGCGCGATCAGGGGAAAGGCGTACTCTGGGGTGGGGAACAGGCTCATCACCACCGTGCCCCCGGCATGAAGGACACCAAAGACGCCGGGAGAGCTCATCGGGAAATTATGGGCAACCGGAAGCGCTGCCAGATAGACCGACTGTTCGCCAAGGCCGCAGATGCGGGCGCTCTCGCGGATCGAATAGAGATAATCGTCGTGGGTGCGCGGGATGAGCTTGGAAAGACCGGTGCTGCCTCCGGAAATCTGCACGAGGGCGACATCCGATGACGGCGGTTCGTGCGCGGGCAGGCAGGCGGTATCGCCAGCCAGTGTGCCAAAGGCGGTGAACGCCGGATGTGGGCCCGGGTCTCCTACCACCACCACATGGCGAACGGATGGCACCTGTTTCTGCACATCGGCTGCCAGCGGCCGGTAATCAAAGCCTTCGTGGCGTTCGGCAATGATATGGGCCGATGCCTCTCCCTTGCGGGCAAAATGGCTGATTTCCGTAAGCCGGTGGGCAGGCAAGGTGAAGATCGGCACCAGTTGCGCGCGGAACAGGGCAAAGGCGACTACCAGAAATTCGGGAATATTGGGCAGTTGCACGATCACCCGGTCACCCGGCTGCAACCCGAGCTCCAGCAGCCCGGCGGCAACCGTCTCGGCGCTACGGGCAAGCCCGGCATAGCTGAGGCGGGTTTCACCGCCAACCACGGCCAGCTTGTCGCCAAGGCGGGCGGCCTGGCGGCCCAGCATCTGGCTGAAAGTTTCCCCCGTCCAGTAGCCGGCGGCGCGATAACGTTCGGCAAACGCAGGCGGCCAAACCTGCCGCAACGGTACACGCGGCCCGGTCACGACGCCAGCGCCAGATGTTCGGCCTCCCCGTCCATCTCGAGCGCGCGCAGGATGGCGCGGAACTTGGCAGTGGTTTCGGCGGCTTCGGCGTGCGGGTCGGAATCGGACACGATGCCCGCCCCGGCATGCAGAGTGAGAAGCGTGTCGCGGATTTCGGCGCAGCGCAGGGTCACATGCCACTCGCCATCATCGGTGCCGTCAACCCAGCCGATGGCCCCGGCGTAATAGCCGCGGTTTTCCGGCTCGATGGCGGCAATCGCCCGGATTGCCTGCTGGCGGGGCACGCCGCCTACGGCAGGCGTCGGGTGCAAAAGGGCGGCAAGACCGGCGGCCGAGGGCGCGCCGGCCTTCAGCTGCCCGACGATACGGGTGCCGAGATGCCACATGGTGGCGGTGGAATAGAGCGTGGTGCCCTCGGGGGCGCCCAGCGCCTCACAATGCGGGGCCAGCTGGTCGAGGATCGCTTCGACCACCAGCGCATGTTCCCGCTGGTCCTTGGCGGACTGCAACAGCTGCCGGGCAGCCGCCTGATCTGTCGCACCATCGCGCGAGCGGGCGGCCGACCCGGCCAGCGGATGGGAAAACACCTGGTGCCCCTGCCGTCTGATCAGCAGTTCCGGCGTTGCCCCGACCAGCGCTGTCGGGGGGGCATCCGGCCCTGCCGGCAGCTGCGCACAGAAGATGGTGGCGTGCGAATCAATGGCGAGCCGCCGCGCCACCATCAGCGGATCGACCGGGTGTGACGCCCGGATGGTCAGGCTGCGGGCCAGCACCACTTTCTGCAGCTGGCCTGAGTCGATCAGGCGCAGTGCCTGCCGCACCATCGCCGCATAGGCCTCAGGGTTGGCGCTGGCGGTCATGGTCAACGGTTGCCACCCGCGCACCACCCCGGCCAGCAAGGCGCTGGCCAGCGGGCCACGGCCGGTGCCCGTGGTAACGGTTTGCGGCTGCCACAACGCCGGGGGCCGGGCGCGGTCGAACGGCAGTGCGCCAACCAGCAAGGCCGGCTGACCGCTGGCCGTCGGGCGATCATGGAAAAAGCGCTGGATATCGGCCTCGAGCGTATCGGCACCCGCCGATCCGAGCGGCCGGATCACGCCTTCGGCAACAAGATGCATGTGATCACGACTGAGCGCAAACACGAACGGCTCCTGCTGGTCTGTCAACGGGACAGGGGAATGGCCTGCCTGTTGCAAGTCAGTTGCAATTGCCTTTCAATAACACGCCGGAGGCATTTGTCGAGAGTGATCTCATCGATTTACCGTATCCCCATGCCGCAGATGAACGACGAGTAACCAGGCTGACAAACGGGGCAGGTGAACCGCCCGGCCGGTGCGGGCGGCAGCCGGCCGGCAGGCCGACGCCGAAGCGGCTGATCTTCGGCGCCGGCCTTGCCGGCACGTCGTCAGTGCGACATCGCCTTGTCCAGGTTCTCGACGATGGCGGCAAAGAACTGCTCGGTGGTGAGCCACGGCTGATCAGGCCCCACCAGCAGGGCAAGATCCTTGGTCATCTTGCCGGATTCGACGGTGTCGATGCAGATTTTCTCGAGCGTTTCGGCAAACCGCGTCACTTCCGGGGTGCCATCAAGCTTGCCACGATGCTTCAACCCGCCGGTCCAGGCGAAGATCGAGGCAATGGGGTTGGTGCTGGTCGCCTTGCCCTGCTGGTGCTGGCGGAAGTGGCGGGTGACGGTGCCGTGGGCGGCCTCGGCCTCGACGGTCTTGCCGTCGGGTGTCATCAGCACCGAGGTCATGAGGCCAAGCGAACCATAGCCCTGCGCCACCATGTCCGACTGCACGTCGCCATCATAATTCTTGCACGCCCAGATGAACTTGCCGCTCCACTTCAGGGCCGAGGCCACGAGATCGTCGATGAGGCGGTGTTCGTAGGTCAGGCCCATTTTTTCGTAGGTCGCCTTGAACTCCTTGTCGAAGACGTCCTGGAACAGGTCCTTGAAGCGTCCGTCGTAGGCCTTCAGGATGGTGTTCTTGGTCGAGAGATAGACGGGCCACTCGCGGGCGATGCCGTAATTCAGGCAGGCGCGGGCAAAGTCACGAATCGAATCGTCGAGGTTGTACATCCCCATGGCGACGCCCGACGACGGGAAGTGGAAGACTTCATACTCCTTCTCGTCCTTGCCGTTCTCGCTCACCCACTTCATGGTGAGCTTGCCGGCGCCGGGAATCAGGAAATCGGTGGCGCGATACTGGTCGCCAAAGGCGTGGCGGCCAACGACGATCGGGCTTGTCCACCCCGGGATCAGCCGCGGCACGTTCGACAGCACGATCGGTTCGCGGAACACCACGCCGCCCAGAATGTTGCGGATGGTGCCATTGGGGGATTTCCACATCTTCTTCAGGCCGAATTCCTCGACGCGCGCCTCGTCGGGGGTGATGGTCGCGCATTTCACGCCAACCCCGCATTCACGGATGGCGTTGGCGGCGTCGATGGTGACCTGATCGTTGGTGCGGTCGCGCTCCTCGATGCCGAGGTCGTAATAGCGCAGGTCGATATCGAGATACGGCAGGATCAGCTTGTCGCGAATCCATTGCCAGATGATGCGCGTCATCTCGTCGCCGTCGATTTCGACGACAGGGCCCTTCACCTTGATCTTGGTCATGCTACCTCGGGTTTGCTGGATCGGAACGGAATGCAGCCGCTCTTAGGAGCGCGCGCGGGCATCGGCAAGCATCAGCCACGGCAAGTGGCATTTTCCTGTCGCGAATCGGCATCGGAAGCAGCTTAGGCGGCTCGATCAGTGATCGATTGCGGGCAATATCATGTCGGAAAGGCAACTTGCCCATTGCCCATTCGTATCAACGTCGCCTAAAGAGCCTCAAAACCGCTCAGGGAATGGCAGATGACAGCTGTGGATCAGGGGATAGAGCATCCTCCGCACGAAGATGGCGTTAGGCGCCGCGATTTCATTCATGTGGCGACCGGTTCGTTCGCTGCCGTCGGCGCGGCGGCTGCCGTCTGGCCGTTCATCAACCAGATGAACCCGTCGGCCGACGTGCTGGCGCTGGCCTCGATCGAAGTCGATCTCTCGGCGATCCAGCCCGGCCAGGCGATCAAGGCGGTGTGGCAGTCGAAGCCGATCTTCGTGCGCAACCTCACCGCCAAGGAGCAGCAGGAAGCCGACGCCGTGCCGCTGTCGGCGCTGCGTGACCCGGCAACCCTTGAGCAGATCACCAAGCCCGGCCACAAGAACTGGCTGATCAACATCGGTGTCTGCACCCACCTTGGCTGCATTCCGCTGGGGGCCGGCGAGGGGGAGCCGCGAGGCGACTATGGCGGCTATTTCTGCCCCTGCCACGGCTCGCACTACGATACCGCCGCGCGCATCCGCCGCGGGCCGGCGCCGCTCAACCTGCTGGTGCCGCCCTATACCTTCAAAACCCCGACGCTTATCGAGATTGGATGATCGCATGAGCTTCCCATGGGCCAAACAGTACGAGCCGCAGCATCCGGTCATGCAATGGATCGACAGCCGCATGCCGTTGCCACGCCTTGTCTACAATGCCGTGGGACCGGGGTATCCGGTGCCGCGCAACATCAACTACTGGTATAATTTCGGGGTTCTGGCCGGTGTCGCCATGATGGTCCAGATCATCACCGGCATCGTGCTAGCCATGCATTATTCCGCCAACGCGTCGGCGGTGCCCGGCGCGGTCGATGGGGCGTCCATCGCCTTCATGTCGGTCGAGCACATCATGCGCAACGTCAACTCGGGCTGGTTGATGCGCTACATGCACGCCAACGGCGCCAGCTTCTTCTTCATTGTCGTTTACATCCACATCTTCCGTGGGCTGTATTACGGCAGCTACAAGGCACCGCGCGAAGTGGTGTGGATGCTGGGCGTCGTCATCTTCCTGCTGATGATGGCCACCGGGTTCATGGGTTATGTGCTTCCGTGGGGCCAGATGAGCTTCTGGGGCGCGCAGGTGATCACCTCGCTGTTCTCGGCCATCCCGCTGGTCGGCGAATCGATCCGCACCTGGCTGGTTGGCGGGTTCGCACCCGACAACGCCACCATCACCCGCTTTTTCTCGCTGCACTATCTGCTGCCGTTCGTGATCGTCGGGGTGGTGATCCTCAAGATCTGGTCGTTGCACATTCCCGGTTCCACCAACCCCACCGGCGTAGACGTGAAGGGCCCGCAGGACACCCTGCCGTTCCACCCCTATTTCACCGCCAAGGATTTCTTCGGGATCTGCATCTACCTGATCGTGTTCTCGGTGTTCGTGTTCTTCATCCCGAATTCCCTTGGTCACCCGGACAACTATATTCCGGCCAACCCGCTGTCGACGCCGGCCCACATCGTTCCGGAATGGTATTTCTGGCCGTTCTACGCGATTCTGCGCGCCTTCACCGTCAATTTCCTGTGGATCCCGGCCAAGCTGTGGGGCGTGATCGCCATGTTCTCGTCGATCCTGCTGCTGTTCTTCCTGCCATGGCTCGACAACAGCCGGGTGAAGTCGACCAGCTACCGGCCGATGTATCGCATCTGGTTCTGGGTGCTGGTGGTCGACGTGCTGATCCTCGGCTGGCTGGGCGGCGCCCCGGCGGAAGAGCCGTATGTCCGCATCAGCCAGCTGGCAGCCGCCTATTACTTCGCCCATTTCCTGATCCTGCTGCCGGCGCTGTCATTCTTTGAAAAGCCATTGCCGCTGCCCAACAGCATTGCGGAATCCGTTCTAGCCAAACACGACCAGTCGGCGGCGACGCCGGCGATGGCCGAATAAGGGGGTCACAGCCATGGTTCGTTTTTTCGGCGTGCTCGTCGGCCTGTTGCTTGTCTTTGTGCTGATCGTGGCGGCCCTGCTCCCACGAGAAGAGTCGACCCCTGACATCACCAAGAAATACCATCTGGCTCCGGTTGCCATGCACTGGCAGCAGGATGGCCCGCTGGGCATGGGGGTGTTCGGCACCTTCGATCGCCAGCAGCTGCAGCGCGGATACCAGGTGTACAAGCAGGTCTGCTCGGCCTGCCACAGCATGAACCTGGTAGCGTTCCGCAATCTGGAAGCGATCGGTTTCTCGCCGGCGCAGGTGAAGGCGCTGGCCAAGGAATCGGAAGTTCCCGCCATCAACCCGGATACCGGTGAGGAATCCACACGCCCGGCGCTGCCGTCGGATCACTTCCCGCACCCCTTCCCCAACGGGGTGGCGGCGCGCGCTGCCAACAACAATGCCCTGCCGCCCGATCTCAGCCTGATCATCAAGGCCCGCCATCACGGCCAGCAGTATATCTACTCGCTGCTGACCGGCTATGAGCACAAGGTTCCCGCCGATGTCGATGTGCCGGAAGGGCTGCACTACAACCCCTATTTCCCGTCACTGAACATCGCCATGGCCCAGCCGCTGATGGACGATCAGCTGGAATATGCCGACGGCACCAAGGCCACCAAGGAACAGATGGCCAAGGATGTGGTGGCCTTCCTCCACTGGGCGGCCGAGCCGGAACTGGAGCAACGCCGCCGCGTCGGTGTCGGGGTGATCATCTTCCTGTCGATCCTGTCGGTTCTGGCGTTCGTCAGCTACCGCCGAGTGTGGGCCGGAATCGAACACTGAGCAATCCGGAAGCCGGAGGTGGCAGCCCTTGCGGCACCACCTCCGGGCTCGTGAAGCCTTTCGCATCATCCGAAACCGTCTGACGCTCTGGCGTTCCGTCAGCCTGCGTGCGCCTCAGTCTGACGCTCAGGAAGCTCAGCGCGGCTTCTTGGCGTCCAGCAGCCTGGTCAGCAGCCTGTTCTGCCGTTCGATGGCCCCCAGCAGTTTGCGGCAGCAATCCTCGTCGTCGGGATCGCCCTTGCCGCCACCCGGTCGGCCACCCCCTCCCGGGGGCTGCCGATAGCCTTCCACCATTTTGGCGCGCACCACTTCCCGATGCACAGGTTCGCCGTCGCGGGTGACACCCGATGCCCGGAAGGTGAACATGTAGCTGCCGGGCTGGGCAGTGTGCATGAATACGGCGGCATATTCGCCGTCATCACTGTCGCCATCGTCGTGGGCCCCATCGTCGTGCAGCACGATTCCCGGCCACACCTGGCCATTGGGAGCTTTCACATCGACAGTCACTGTGCACCCGGTCACCGGCAGTCCGGCTTCGGTTGGCACACCGGTCATGCGGATGGGTTGGCCCATCTGCACGGCGCCGCCATTCAGGAAAGCCTGCAAGCGGAAATTGGAGCCAGCGCCGATCATGTAGCCGTAATCGACAGGGCTTCTTGACTTTCGTGATTTCGGCGTGACGAAGCCCGGTTTCCTGCCTTCCTTGAGGCTGGGGGCGCCATAATAGACCTCGCCGTCATGTACGACGATCAGCTTCCAGCGGCCAGCATAACGGTCGGCTTCGGTCCACGGCATCACCACATCAAGAAAGCGTGCTGCCTCGGTGAACCCGGCGCGCAAGGAAAATCCCGCTGGTACGAAGGCGGCATCAACCAGTTCGCCTCTGGGGCTTTCCAGATAGAAAGGTAGACGTTGGCCAAGGAAATCATATATTACAATAGTAAAGCCGACATCTCCTCGTAGCATATCAAATTCGATGATGTGTTTGGTTCCGGGATATATTGTATCACGAGGATCTTTCAGCACTGAAGTATCCACAATATCCATATAGATCTGGGTATAATATTTCATTAGTTCGTATTGAACTTCTGGTTTTGTGGGGTCGACAGTGAGATAATAACCGCCCGTTCCACTGGACAATGCTGCCAGTTGCCCGACATCGATATCGTCCGAGGTGCCGAACCCGATACCATAGACCTTGACGTCGGTGGGCGGGATGAACGGGTGGGTCGGGACCCAGTTATGGGTCACCGGATCATAGGCGTTGATTCCGGTCAGGGTGTAATAGAGATTATCGGCCGGATTCAGATAGGCGGTGTTGTCCATGCCGTCGGTCAGCACGATCATCGCCTTGGTGAGATTGTTCTGCGGGCCAGCCGGGTGCGGCGTGGCGAATTCGGTCATGCCCACCATGGCCCCGGCGGCAATCGCCGTGCTGCCCGAGGGTGTGAGCGGCGGGTCGGCAATACTGTTGGTCAGGTTTGCCTGATTGGCGTTGGTGACAACGGTGATCGGCACGAAGGTGCTGGCCGCGGAACTGAAGAGAGTGGCAGCCACGCGATTATTCACATCGGCTGGCAACAACTGCATCAGCAGGCGTCCGGCACCGATGGCCGCCGCCATCTTGCTGTTGCCGCCCGGCACCGGGTCGGCCATGCTGCCCGAGCGATCGAACACCGCGACCACGTCGACGACGTTGGCGGCAATCACTTCAGCGGTCAGCTGGTACGTGAAGGTGGCTGGGGCCGTGGGGTCGTTATGATTGCTGATGGTAAGGGTGGCCTGGGCGACCTTGGGCGGCGCGGCATTGGCGAAGAACACCACACCCACCAGATCCTTGCCGGGGCCGGTTGGCCCACCGGCACAGGAATCGGTCGGCAAAATGGCATAGCCGCGCGACGAGGTCACATCGGTGACTGACATCGACGGTTTCACCAGCCCGAACAGGGCGGCGTCGGGCCCGCTGATACTGGCCGTGAAGCTCAATTCAGAGTCGCCGGTGTTGGTAACGGTGATGAAGCGGGGCATCCGGTAGCCTTGGCGCACCTGTCCGAAATTGGGGAAGGGTGCTGGCGGAACGACGATGGCGGCATTGGGAATGCACCCCGCACCCGTCAGGGTGATGTTCTTGCTGCCGCCGGGCGTGGCATTTACCACCAGTGTGCCATTGGGGGCCGGGCCATCGGCTGTGGGGAAAAAGCCGACATCGAGGACGATCTGATCGCCGCAGCCAAGATTGGTTGTTACGCCGTTCCAGCGGAAGATGGCGTTGGCGGGTGTTGATGGCGCCACGTTGATGCTGATGGGCATGGTGCCATTGTTCTTGATGGTAAGCGACTTCTGTTTGGAACTGCCCACCTGAACCTTGTCGAAGTTGACGGGGCTTGCGGGTTGCACGCTGAACGAGGCGGTGGCCGCCACCCCCTTGCCTGTGCATTGCAAGGTGCTGTCGCCATTGGCCGGGTTGCGTGTCACGTTCAGGGTACCATTGAAATTGCCGACAGCCGATGGTGCGAATTGCACCGTTGCCGTGATGTCGTCGTTGGGCGACAGCGTGGCGGGCAGCGGCTGGCTGGTGCTGGCCAGGCTGAACGGCGGGTCGTTGGCGATGGTCGAAATGGTCAGGCAATCATTGCCGCTGTTCTTCAGGGTGAAGGTCTTGGTGGCAGGCGGTTGCGGGCAGCCACCAACGGCAATCTGGCCGAAGTTCTGGCTGGAACCGGGAATGCTGAGCTCGCCCTTGGGGATCGGGGCCGGCCCGGCAATGACCGTGCCGCCATGCTTGACCTGCACGCCGGCGGCCACGGCTTCGCCGATGACCTGCATGTTGGGGGTAAAGGGCCCGCCGGCCGAAGCGAGAATCTCTCCGGTATCGCTGCGGTAGATACCAACGCCAAATAACTGGCCATTGCTGGAGCCGCCGATGCAGCAGGCTGAGCCGGGGCCTGTGTCATACTGCACGAACGGCAGAGGCGGGTTGGGGTCGATGGGGGTGGTAAGGATGAGTACCACCTGGGGAGGCGAGGCGTTGAAGTTGACGATTGACAGGCGGTGTGAAATCGGTGCGACAGTGTCGCTGACCAGCACGGCAAGATATTTGTTCGTTCCAAAAAACTTGTGCCTGACTTTCTGGTTCAGCCCCGGTGCAATGGGGGCTGTATTGCCGGTAGGGCCACTCACTACCAGGGTGCCATTGGTGTAATTGGCCGATTTTCCACCACTTGCGACTTCATCGACGGATGACCAAACGCCCTGATCGGCATTGATGAACAGGCCGAGAGCAGGTGCCGGATAAGGGGTGCACGCCATGACCATTCCTCCGCAAACAGTAATGCGAAAGTGTAGACCCAGTTGTTAACCATATTATAAAAACAGGCCAATGTCTATTGATTAGCATTCTAATTTTGATTATTATGGCATTATTGAAACATAATATCGTTCCTGAAATGTGATTTCCGTTCTGGCTGCTGGTGACGTTTTTGCCCCTGGGCGTTGGCCGAGCAGCGCCGAGACGGCGGATGCCCGTCAGACTATCCTCAGGGGAATACCCGTCAGGCCAGCCCCTGAACCGGGTCACACACCGGTTTCAGCAGCCCCTCCTCGATCACATACACCCAGCCGTGGATGGCCAGCTTCTGGCGGTTGCGCCATGCCGCCTCGATCACCGGATTGGTGCTGAGGGAAGCCACCTGGGCGCAGATATTGGCGATGCACAGCCCGTCGGCGTCAAGCGTGGCCTCTTTGGCCGAGAGCGTGCGATAGAGGGCGCGCACCGGCGCCAGCCATCGGCCGACCGGGTCGTCAGTCAAAGGCTGCATGGCGGCGTGGATTCCGCCGCAACCAAGGTGACCCACCACGAAGATATGTTCGACGGCCAGTTCCGCCACGGCGTATTGCAGCGAGGCGGAAAAGTTGGGGTCATCGCCGCTGGCGAGGTTGGCGATGTTGCGATGCACGAAAATCTGGCCGGCGCGCAAATCGAGGATCCGGGTGGCTGAAACGCGGCTGTCCGAACAGCCGATCCAGAAGAATCGGGGGTGCTGACTGCGCGCCAATCGGCGGAAATGGTCGGGGTCGGCGGCCTTCTTTCTCTGGGCCCCCTGGGCACAGCGATCAAGCAAATAGAGGGAATCACTGGCCATGATCGTCTCTGCAATAATGGACGGTGCATCTGCCGCTGTCGAGACGGCGGAAACACCAGCACGCAGTGGTCAGCGATGGCGAGCGTCCGCGGACATTCCGGCTTGCCCAATCCGGGAAGCGGCCTTATTTACAGTCAGAACTGATTGCAAATGGAGAGGCTATGGAACGGCGGAGTTTCATCGGGCTGATGGGGAGTGTCACCGGGGCGGCGCTGGTGTCAGGCCCGGCAAGGGCGGCACCGGCCGGGCGCCGGGGGGGCAAACGCCCTGATTTTCTGTGGGGAACCGCCGGAGCGGCCTATCAGGTCGAGGGCGGCAATGTCGCAAGCGACGTCTGGGTGCTCGAACATGTGCAACCCTCCTTGTTTGCGGATAAATCGGGTGACGCCTGTGATGTCTATCACCGTTATGATGAAGATATCGCTCTTGCCGCCGCGCTGGGATTCAATGCCCACCGGCTGGGAATTGAATGGGCGCGGATCGAGCCGGAGCGCGGCCAGGTTTCCGATGCCGCCCTTGCCTATTACCGCCGGGTTCTCGAGGCCTGTCACCACCGGGGGCTGAAGCCGGTGGTGACATTCAGCCACTTCACGGTACCCCGGTGGGTGGCGGCCAGCGGCGGCTTTACTGATCCGGCCAATGGCGAGGCCTTTGCCCGTTTTTGCGCCCGCGTCGTCTCGGCAATGGGAGAACTCATCCATCTGGGGGCGACATTCAATGAACCCAATCTGTCGACGGTGGTGGGCTGGGGCGGTTTGTCGGAACGCTATCGCCCGATCATCGCCGCCGCCCAGAAGGCGGCCGGCGTGTCGCAGAATGCCCCGGCGTGGGCCAGTCCGATGCTGTCTGGGGCCAGCCAGTTTGACGGAATCGTCGTCGCCCACGAGAAGGCCATTGCTGCCATGCGCGCTGCCGGCGCCCGTTTTCCCATCGGCCTGACGCTGGCCGTCCCCGCAGACAGGGCCGCCAATGGCGATGATCGCGGCCTGAAGCGCAAGCAGTCGGAGATGCTGGACCGCTGGCTGGCTGCTTCCGGCGATTTCATCGGTATCCAGAGCTACACCGGCAGCGAAGTCGGTCCGGAGTCCGACCTGCCGCCACCGCCCGGAACCGAATTGACGCAGATGGGCTATGCCTTCATGCCGGAGGCCGTCGAAGGGGCGATCCGCCTGCTGGCATCCCGCACCAGCCGGCCGCTCTATGTAACGGAAAACGGGGTGGCAACCGAAGACGACAGCCGCCGCATTGCCTATATCAAGGGGGCGATTGCCGGAGTCGAGCGCTGTCTTGCCGACGGCATCGACCTGCGCGGCTATATCCACTGGGCGCTGCTCGACAATTTCGAGTGGGTGGCGGGCTATCGTCCGCGGTTCGGGCTGGTCGCCGTCGAGCCCCGGACCTTCCGGCGGATTCCCAAGCCGTCGGCCAGGGTTCTTGGTGCCATTGCCCGGCGCGGCGGGCTTGCCTGAGCACTGCCGCAGGCCATGAGCCGGGTCAGGGCGCCGCGTCGACCAGCAGGCGGATGCCCGGCCCGATCCTGATGATGAGGTCGGCTGGCGGCTGCGGGCGGAGGAAGGCATCGAAGGGGCGAAATGACGCTGCTTCCTGCGCCGCGACCTGCGCCAGCAGACGGGTTGCCGTGGCGCGATCGGCGGCGTTCAGGGGCTGCCCTGACTGACGGGCATCGAGTGCGGCAAGGCCGGTTTCGGCAAGCGCTTTCACCAGTGCCGACGTCGGCCGTGCCGGCTCGAGCAGTGGCCGGCCGGCCGCCAGTGCCTGAAAGCGCGCATCATTGTCCCGCCAGGTGACGAGTTGTGCCCGCAGTTCCGCCGCCAGCCGGCCGTCGCCGGCGACATAGCGCGCTGCCTGGTCAGTGAACCGGCGGGCAACCAGACTGTCGACCGGAGCAGCATCAGCGAGGGCATTGAGTGACTGGACGATGCGCTTTCCGGCCAGCATCGCCTTGATCCGGTGATCGTGGGCCATGTTGCGAACCGGCCCGGTAGCGTCAAGCAGGGTGGCGACGACGCCATTGTCTCCGGGCGCCAGTCGGGCGATCAACCGCTGACGGTTGGCGGCATCGTCGAGCCCGCTGACCGTGAGCAGGTCGCCAACCGGTCCCAGCCGGCGGAACATGTCGGCGGGGTCTCGCACGCTGGCCGGTGACCAGAACCGTTCGGCAAGGGCGGCCGCCCGTGGCCACAACTGGTGGTCGATCAGTTCGTCGCTTGCGATTTCCCCCCAGAGGGGAGCCTCGGCCCCCAGCAGCCGACTTTCCTGTTCCGGGGTCAGCGGCGGGCGTGGGAAGCTCACCAGTGCATCCGTGACGAGAGAGGCGAGCAGGGGATTGATGCGCCGCAATTCGTCAGCGTGATCGGGCGTGAGCCCGGCTGCATCGGTAGCCGCCGGGTCGATGGCGTAATGAAAGTCGGTGGGCATCAGCAGGTTGAGATAATAGCCGGCCGAGACGATGACCGGATGGCCGGCAGCAACGGCGTCAGCCATGGCGTTCGAGGTCTGCCATGCCTGCACGATGGTGTCGGGCGGCAGCCCGGCGGTGCGCACTTCCTCCCAGCCGATCACGATCTTGCCCAGCCGCCTGACGATCGCTGCCACCTTGCGCAGGAAATAGCCTTCGACCGCCCGCATGTCGGTCAGGCCTTCGCGGGCCATAAGCTGCCGGACATCGGCAGAATCCGCCCACGCCTTCTGGCTGACTTCGTCTCCGCCAAGATGGAAATGCCGGTCGGGAAACAGCGGGGCCATTTCCCCGAACAGGCGTTCGAGGAACCGGTAGGTGGCGGGCGCGGCGGGGTTGAGAGAGACATCGGGCTGGCCGAGGAACAGCGATTGCGAGACGCTGCCCACTTCGGGGTAGGCCGCGATCATGGCGCGGCTGTGGCCGGGAACATCGAATTCGGGAACAATGCGGATGCCGCGTTCGGCAGCATAGGCAACAAGCGCGCGTATTTCGTCCTGCCGGTAATACGGGCCATCGGCATTGAGGCGGGGATAGAGCCGGCTCTCGACCCGGAACCCCTGATCGTCGGAAAGATGCAGATGAAGGGTATTGAACTTCAGACGTTCCATGGCGTCGATCTGTCGCCGGATGGTCGCTGTCGACAGGAAGTGTCGCGCCGGATCGAGCATCAGTCCCCGCCAGGCGAACCGGGGCGCATCGTCAATGGTCTGGGCCGTGATCGAGATACCGCCCGGCGACAGGCCAACCAGCTGGCGCAGCGTGGCAAAGGCGCGCAGGGCCCCGGTCGGCCCGCCAGCCGCGATACGGATCTCCTCGGGGGTGACCGTCAGCCGGTAGTCCTCGCCGCTGTCGACGGCCCGTGTGGGGGAGCGGCAGGTGACGGTAACAGGCACGGACTGCCGGGGATCGAGGACAAGGCCTGTCTGCCGCACGATATCGGCGTTCAGCCGGGCGCCGGCCCTGTCGAGAGCGGCCGGATCGCCACAGCCCTGCCAGCCGATGTGCAGTGGTCCGGCCATGGTCAGTTCGCCGGACGTCTCGATCGTCCGGGATTGCGGCAGCGGCATCAGCGCCGGTGCAGCCCAGACGGCTGAGCTGGTCAGCAGGGACACCAGCACGCCCGACCATGGTCGCATGGACCCCCCTTTTGCCTAACGGCTGCGCATGGCGTTGGCCTCGGTGACGTCAAGCCGGGCAACCCACGGATCGTCTTTGGCGACGGCCTGACCATCGGCCTGGAATTCCAGCAACGGGTCGGTTCTTGCAGTCACGGCCGGCCAGTCGGGCAGCCCCGGCCCATTGGGGTTGCCACTGGTGGCGAAATTGACCCAATAGCGGTGCATCATCGATGCCACTGCGGAATCAGCCGCCATCAACTGCGGGCCGAGCACGGTGGGCAGGGTATCGAAGACATAGGCCACCTCGCTGGAGTGTTCAGCGCCCTTGATCGGCTTGTCGCGTTTGTTTTCAGCAACATAGGAAAAGCGGAACAGCCAGGCGGGAACACCTTTGGCGGCAACGGTGCGCGCGGCAAGGCGTGCTGGCTCCACCATCAGCCGGTCACGGCCGATCATGCCGTTGACGGCCGCCAGCGTGGCGGTGCCATCGGGGTCATACGCCTGACGGGCGGTGTCGGCATAGGGGCCGAAGTCGGCAAAGGCTGCATCCTTGCTGGCAGCGCGGTTGAGACCGAGGTCGGCCTCGTCAGCACCGACGAGCAGCGGCAGCGGAGAAGCGGCCGACAAGGCCTCTGCTGGCGGGGCAGTCACGATCGTTCCGTCGACCATCGGCCCGGAGAAGCGCTCGCGCTCGCCCAGAAACAGCAGGCCAAGGGCTGTCAGGTTGCCGGCGATCTTTTCCGCGGGAAGGGCCCGCAGGGCAGCAAGGGCGGCGGCATCGGTTCCGCTGATTCCCACGCTGTTGGCAAAGGCGACGCCGATCGCCTCGGCTGACGGGTGTTCGGGGGTGGCGCGATCCAGATACTGGGGGCCAAGCAACTGGGTGCGCCCTCCGCCCGACTGGGCGATCACCCGGTTGAACAGGTGCCTGGCCAGTGGCGACCCCATAAGTTCGAGAACGGATTGCCCGCCAGCCGAAGCTCCCATCAGGGTGATATTCTCAGGGTCGCCGCCAAAGGCGGCAATGTTGCGCTTTACCCATTGCAGCGCCGCGATCTGGTCGAGATAGCCATAATTGCCCTTTGGCTCGTCGGGATGCTCAGACGACAGTGCCGGGTGGGCAAAGAATCCGAAGCGCCCCAGCCGGTAATTGGGGGCAACGAACACCAGGCCATCGCGGGCGAAGGCAGCGCCCGAGGCTTCGGCGGGAACATTCGATCCGGAAACGAAGGCGCCGCCATGTATCCACACCAGCACCGGCCGCTTGCCCGTTGCACCGGCCGGACGCCAGATGTTGAGGGTCAGGCAGTCTTCCGATGGCTGGTGGGCGCGATCACTGGCCGGACGCATGCAGTCAGGCCCGAAGCGCGTGGCGTCGCGCTCTCCTGTCCAGGAGGCTGGAGGTTGCGGTGGCCGCCAGCGCAGGGCGCCGACCGGCGGGGCAGCGAACGGCACGCCCTTGAACACCTCGACGCCGTGTTCAGAGCTGCCGCGCAGGCTGCCATTGGCGGTTGTCACCAGTTGGGCCTCGCTGGCGCCACTGATGGCGAAGAGGGCGAGCCCGGCGAGGATCAGGCGCACCGCCATGTCAGCGTTGCCGGGGCTGCGTGGCAGCCGTCAGCGAAACGCTGCCGGTGAGCATTGGCTCGCCTGCAGATTTGCCGACGAAAAACCGGTATTGCCCGGCCGGACGGACCCATTGCCCGTTCTTTTCGTCGTACGAAAGCAACAGCCACGGGTCAGCGTCGATGACCACATCTCGGCTTTCTCCGGGTTCGAGTCTGATTTTCACCCACCCGGCCAGCCGGTGGGTTCGCCCGGGAGGGGCCACATACAATTGCGCGACTTCCGTGCCCTGACGTTTCCCGGTGTTGGTGATACGCGCCGTCACCTGCAGCGTGGCACCGCCGGTCGCTGCCAGCCGGTCGTAACCGAAACTGGTATAGGTCAGGCCATGGCCGAACGAGAACAGCGGCTTTGTTCCCGTCCGCTCGAACCAGCGGTAGCCGATGTCGCTGCCCTCGACATAGTCGATCGCGAAGGGATCATAGGTGACGCCAATGCCGAGAGGGCGTTGCTTTGCCGGATCGTATCCCGGCACCCTTGGGTGGGGAAGCTGCGCAGCGCTGGCGGGAAAGCTGATGGGCAGGCGGCCCTCTGGTGACCGTGCGCCGGTGAGGATCGCCGCCATCGCCTCGCCGCCGCGCTGCCCCGAGAACCACGCCTCAAGCACGGCACCCACCTTGTCGAGCCACGGCATGGCGACGGGGTTGCCGGTCTGAAGCACCACCGCCGTGCGCGGGTTGGCTTCGGCCACCGCCGCGATCATGGCGTCCTGCCCATAGGGCAGCGAGAAATCGGCATGATCGACGCCCTCCATCTCGGGCTTGACGGCAAAGACGATGACGAGATCGGCCTGCCCAGCCACCGCTGCCGCACGGGTGGCATCGCTGCCGTCATCGAACCGGATGGTTGCCGCCGGAAGGGCTGCTTGCAGGGCCTTGAGCGGCGAGGACAGGCCATAGCTGGGGGCCAGCAGCGCCGACAGCGGGTTCATGCCCGGAGCGTCGCGATACACGCCGCCCCACGGGATCACCTGAGAGGATCCGCCTCCGATCGGCACACCCTTGTCGGCGTGGCGGCCGATCACCGCGATCGTCCGGGTGGTTTTCGCCAGTGGCAGCAGCCCATCGTTCTTCAGCAGCACCATGCCGGCTTCGGCCATCGCCTGTGCCCGGGCGCTGTGGGCTTCCCGATCGATGGTCCCGCCGGGGGTGGCTGGCTGGTCAAGGGCGCCGACCACGGCCATGGCCCGGACGATCCGGAACGCCATGTCGCGCAGGCGCTCGCGGCTGATCTCGCCGGACTTCACGGCGTCGGCGAGCCCGCCGAAATAATCCTTGTCTTGTGGGGACTGCTGGTCGAGACCCGCCGTCACCGATGGTTTAAGGCTGTGAACGGCGCCCCAGTCAGACATCACCCAGCCGGGATAGCGCCAGTCCCCCTTCAGCACGCTCGCCAGCAGGAAGTCGTTTTCGCAGGCATGGGTGCCGTTCACCTTGTTGTAGGCACACATGATCGAGGCCGGACGCCCGTGCCTGATGCCGATTTCAAACGCCAGCAGGTCGGATTCGCGCAGGGCGCTTTCGCTGATGCGGGCATCATAGACGAACCGGCCGCTTTCCTGCGGATTCAGCGTGTAGTGCTTGATTGTCGAAGCTACGGGATATGTCTGGATACCAGCGATCTGCTGGGCGACCATGGTGCCCGCCAGCAACGGGTCTTCGCCCAGATATTCAAAGTTCCGGCCATTACGCAGTTCCCGCGCCAGGTTGACGCCCCCCGCCAGCATGACGTTGATGCCCTTGGCGAACGCTTCGGCTCCGATGATTGCGCCTGCTTCACGGGCCATTGCCGGGTCGAAGGTGGCGGCCAGCGACAGCGTGGCGGGAAGCGCCGTCGATTGCTGGCCCGGCCGCAGATAGCCGACATCAGCAACACCGAGGCTGGCGTCAGCGAGGTGCAGCGCCGGAAAGCCAACCCGGGGGATGGCGGGAACGAAGCCGGCGGTACCGATGGCCCCGGCGGGCTTGGGAATGCGCATGTTCTCGGGGATGAAATCGGGAAGGGGGATGCCGAGGTCGAGCAGACTTCCCCCCGAAATCGAGCGGGTGAGGGCGGCCTGCTCTTCCAGCGTCATGGCGTCGACGATCGCTGCCGCCTGCTTTTCGGCGGCCTGAATCCGCGCGGCCGGGGCGGAGAGACCCGTGTGCAGCTGTGTTGCAGCGGCAACGGCGGGGATTGGTGCGCTGATCAAGGCAGCGATCGCCAGCATGAAGGCTGGACGGGACTGTCCCATAGGTTACTCCTGATTGAAATCATTCGTCGCCGACTGCGAGAATGCCGGCGTCGAGTCCGGCTTCGAGGAGCCGGGACAACAGCCTGACCGAGTCGGTAACTCCCTGAGGCTCGGGGGCGAGAACCTGAGCGATCGACAGACCGCGCAGGGCCCACACCACCAGCCGCATGACCGCCATGGTGCCCTCTGCGACATCAGGCGCCATCAGGTGGGTGAAAGTGCGGGCGCGCGCCTCGATTCGTGCCTGCACCGGCGCCAGCTGTTCGCAAAGCTGCGTATCGCTGCGTGAACCCTGCAGGATTTCGAGAACGGCCACACCGGATGGGCGGCTGAGAACCTTCCATGCCATTTCCGGGTAGGCAAGAATGCGTGATCGGTGATCATGCACGCCCTTCAGATGTTCGGCATATTGTTTCAGTTCTTCCTCGAACACCGCCTCGACGACAAAGGTCATCAAGTCGGCCTTGGTGCGGAACTGGTGGAGCATCGCTCCGCGACTGACCCCCGCCATCTGGGCAACCAGCGTTGTCGAGGTTGCAGCATAGCCATGCTGGTGCAATGCTTCGATGGCGGCCGCCAGCAGGGCTTCGCGCGTCGCGGCGCTGCGGTCGGCCTGCCTGCGCCTCTCTTTAGCCTCTGCCATTCCTCACCCCGTTATTTACAAGCAGCATTGACTGTAACATATGGTGGTGACGGCGGCATGGCAAGCCCCGAAGCGTGGCGGTGCGGAATCCGTCATCGCGGGCGGGCGGGCGACGGACGACAGGCGGAGTATGCAGACATGAGCATCGACCGGCGAACGATTCTGACAGGCATGACCGGCGCGGCTGCCGCCAGTGTGGCGCCGGCCAAGGCGGTTGCTGCGCCAGACCGTCCCAATATCCTGTGGCTGGTGAGCGAGGACAACAACCCGTTCATTGGTGCCTATGGTGACACACTGGCCCACACGCCCACGATCGATGCGCTGGCGGCGGAAGGATTGCTGTTTCGTAATGTGTATTCCAATGCGCCAGTGTGCGCGCCATCACGGTTCGGCATTCTCACCGGCGTTTATCCGGAAAGCTGCGCTCCGGCCCAGCACATGCGCGCGGTGGGCAAGGTTTCGGGGCTGCTTCGCACCTACCCCGAACTGCTGCGTCAGGCCGGCTATTTCTGCACCAACGCTGAAAAAACCGATTACAACTGCGATATCGATCCGGTGGGCATCTGGGACGCCCAGGGCAAGGACGCCCATTGGCGGCAGGCGCCGGCCGGCAAGCCGTTCATGTCGGTATTCAACTTCGAGACGACCCACGAATCGCGGTTGTTCAAGCCGGTCGCGGGACGGGTGAGACCGGATCAGGTGCGGGTCCCTGCCTACCTGCCCGATACGCCAGCCGTGCGCGCTGACATAGCCGCCTATTACAACCTGATCGAAGCGATGGATGGCGAGCTGGCGCAGCGACTGTCTGAACTGGAGGCGGATGGCCTGACCGACGACACCATCGTCTTTTATTACTCCGACAATGGCGGATCGCTGCCACGCTCGAAGCGCTATTGCTATGATGAAGGTCACCGCTGTGCGCTGGTGGTGCGGGTTCCTTCCAAATGGCGGCACCTGGCGCCGGCCGCTCCGGGCAGCGACATCAGCGCCCCGGTGTCGTTCATTGATCTTGCTCCAACTGTGTTGTCGATCGCCGGGGTGGCGGCGCCGGCGGTGATGCGGGGGCGGCCGTTCCTCGGCTCGCGGCTGGCCGGGCCGCCGCAACTGGCCTTTGGAATGCGCAACCGCATGGACGAGCGCATCGATTTCATCCGCACTGTAACCGATGGCCGCTGGCGCTATATCCGCAACTACATGCCGCACCGTCCGTGGGGGCAGCACCAGGCGTTTGCCTGGCTGGCGCGCGGGTATCAATCGTGGGAGCAGGCATGGCTGGCGGGCGAACTCAACCCCGACCAGAGCCGGTTCTTCGGCGGCAAACCCTTCGAGGAACTGTACGATCTGCAAGCCGACCGTGACCAGATTCACAATCTGACAGCAGAGCCGGGGGCACGGCCGGTGCTCGTCCGCCTGCGCCGGGCGCTCGATGCGCATATGCTGGCGATCAATGACAACGGTTTTCTGCCGGAAGCCATGGCGGGCGAGGGCCTGCTGGAAAGCCGCAATCGCCGCGTCTATCCGCTGCGTCGGCTGATGGCGCTGGGAAGTGCCGCGGCCCGCAGGGACCCGCGCAAGCGCCAGCTGTTCCATCAGGCAGCCCGCGATCCGGCGCCGGTGGTGCGCTTTTGGGGCGGCATGGGCCTGCTGATGCTGGGGGCCAAGGCCGGCGCCGACGCAATACGCACGCTGGAAACACTGTTGGCCGACCCGGTGCCGCAGGTGGCGATCGTCGCCGCCGAGGCACTGACGCATCTGGGGGATCCGGCTGTATCTGTGGCCTTTCTGGGCGACATCGTTGCCAGTGACGCGCCATGGCAGATCCGCCTGCAGGCGCTGGCGGCGCTGACCGCCATTGGCGAGCCGGCGCGGGCGGTGCTGCCGGCCATCCGCGCCGCCGGCGAGACGCCGCAGGAATATCTTTATATGGCGGGCCGTTATCTGGCGACCAGGCTCGACGGCACCTACACCCCGCAAACGCCGATCTTCAGCCGCACGCCCCTGTGGCGGGATTGATGGCATAAACTTACAAACGGGCTTGACTGCTTGTAAGTGACGAGTCTAAGCTGCAGGCAAGGAATGTGCGCGTACGCGGCGCCGGATGGGGAGTTTGTCATGGGACAATTGGGTGCGGTGCGGAGCCTGCTGCTTGGCTCGGTGGCGACGGCCATGCTGTGGGCAATGCCGGTGGCGGCGCAACGGCCCGGCGCCAGCGTGACGGCCGACCAGGGCGATGAGATCATCGTCACGGCGACGCGCCGTGAAGAACGCCTGCAGGATGTGCCAGTCGCCGTCACGGCGATTTCCGCCAGGGAACTGGGCCAGTCGGGGCTCAAGGAAGCAACCGACATCCAGTATCTTGCCCCCAACATCACCTTCTCGTCGCAGAACCCGGTTGCCAATGGCGGCGGCTATCAGGTGCGCGGTATCGGCACCCAGACCTTCGACAGCGGCGTCGAGCAGACGGTCGGCCTGGTGGTAGACGGAGTGGTGATCGGCCTGTCCCGCGACCCCGGCGTCACCGGCTTTGCCGACATCGAGCGGATCGAGGTGCTGCGCGGCCCGCAGGGTACCCTGTTCGGGAAGAATGCCTCGGCCGGGGTGATCCAGATCGTTACCCGTAAGCCCCGGCTGGGCGAATCGTCGCTCGACCTCAGCTTTTCCCTGGGCGAGCGCAGTGACCAGGTGCAGCGCGCCACCGGCAACCTGCCGATCGGAGACACGGCGGCGCTGCGTGTCACGGCGTTCCGCACGGCGCAGCGTGGCGCCATCCCCAACATTGTCAACCGCACCTATGTGGGCGACCGCGAGAATTATGGCGTTCGTGGCCGCTTCCTGTGGGAACCTTCAGACACGGTGTCGACGCTGCTGACAGCCGAGTATCAGAGCGCCTTCGCGCGTGACGCCCACACCATCGAATCGATGGGGCCGGAAACCAACCCCACGGTCAAGGCCTACATCGCCCGCTTTGCCGGCCTGCCCATTCAGCCGGGTCCGGGCGTCTTCGTCGCCTTCAACGACGGAGACTGGACGTCGGACCAGAAGCTGTGGAGCGTGCAGAACGAGCTGAACATCAAGGCGGGCGATCATCTGATCACCTCGATCACCGCCTATCGCGCCCTCAAGTCGGAACAGCTGGCCGATATCGATGCCGCGCCGGTTGATCTGTTCAATCACAGTGACGGCGGTGTCGACAGCAACCAGTTCACCCAGGAGCTCAGGTTGACCTCGCCATCGGGCAAGGCGCTCGAATATGTCTTCGGGCTCTATTATTATCGCACCCACAATGCCGGCTGGGTGCTGCAGTATGGCAAGTTCGGCGGTCAGATGCCGCTGGTGCTGGCCGGTGGGCGTCGTGAACAGATCAACACGGTGAACAGCTATGCGGCTTTCGGCAATGTCACCTATGCCCTCACCGACAGCGTCAAGGTGATCGGCGGCCTGCGCTACACCAACGATCGCAACCACGGCACCCGCACCATCACCAGGGTGACGTTTCCGCACTTCCTGCTCAGCAACGCCTTGCCCTATGATGGCACCGTCAAGGCGGACAATGTCTCGGGCCGGGTCGGGGTGCAGTTCCAGCCCGACCGCGACCTGATGCTCTATGCCACCTTCGCGACCGGCTACAAAGGCCCGGCGATCGACGGCACCAACGGCATCGTCAGTGAAGTGCGGCCGGAAACCGTAAAGAGCTATGAGCTGGGGCTGAAATCCACCCTGTTCGACAGCCGGGCGATCTTCAACCTCTCGCTCTACTGGTCGGATTTCAGCGATTTCCAGACCACGGCGCTTGATACCAATCGCACGCCGGCGGCGTTCGTTTTCACCAATGCCGGCGGGATGCGGGCGCGCGGGGTCGAGGTGGAAACCAGCTTCCGGGTCATGCCCGGGCTGACACTGGCGGCCAACGGCGCCTATTCCGACGCCACCTACCGCGATTTCTTCGGCCCCTGCTATCCTGGTCAGCCGGCATCGGCCCCCGGCGGCGGCGGCTGTTTCCTCCAGCCGGGCACCAGTGGCACCATGGTATCCGATTACGCCGGCTATGCCCTGCCAAATGCGCCGAAATGGTCATACACGCTGCGCGCCAGCTTCGATCAGCCAGTGGGTAATGATCTGCGTGTCGATGGCGGCCTGAACTGGGCGTGGCGCAGTGCGACGCAGGTGGTGCTTGGCGACCCCAAGGCGCGGGTGCAGGCCTATGGCCTGCTGAACGGCTCGATTGGCATTGGCAGTGATAACGGGTCCTGGCGTTTCGGCCTTTATGCCCGCAACCTTTTCAACAAGCACTTCTTTGCACCGTATGCGGCCACACCGACATTCAACCCCGGCGGCTATCTGCGAATCATGAGCCCTGAGGCCTTCCGCACCATCGGCGCCACGGCGAGCTTCAGTTTCTGATCGGGCAGGTGCGGGAATCACCCCACCGACTGCTTGTCGCGGTGCTGATGTTTGTGCAGAACACACCGCGAAGCCGGAACCCAGGCAAGCCGGCGAAAAGGGGATGCGGCTGATGGTGCAGGCTCTGGTGGGAACGACCGACGATACGCAAGTCGCTGGCGGCAGCGCCGGGGCAGATGCCCCCGAGTTGCGCCTGTTCGTCATCGGCCTGTTCTTCATCTTTGGCGGCATCACGTCGTTGAACGATGTGATCATTCCCAAGCTGAAGGAACTGTTCACCCTGAACTACACGCAAGCGATGCTGGTGCAGTTCTGCTTCTTCACTGCCTATCTGGTCATCGGCATTCCCGGGGCCAAGCTGGTGAAGAAGACCGGCTACATGCGCGGCGCAGTCGCCGGCTTGCTGATCATGCTGGTGGGCTGCCTGCTGTTCATTCCGGCCTCACAGACCGCGACATACGGCCTGTTCCTCATGGCATTGTTCGTGCTGGCAAGCGGGGTGGTGATCGTGCAGGTTGTCGCCAACCCGCTGATCTCGTTGCTGGGCCGGCCCGAAACCGCCCATAGCCGCCTGACCTTCGCCCAGGCGTTCAATTCGCTGGGCACCACCATCTTTCCGATCTTCGGCTCGATGCTGATTCTCGGCAGTCTGGCGGGTGTCAGTGCCGGGCAACTGGAAGGTGCGGCGCTCGACAGCTACCGTACAGCGGAAAGCCGGGCGATCGTCCATGGCTATCTCGGCATCGCCGCGGCGCTGGCAGTGGTGGCGGGCGCCGTGTGGCTGTTCCGCAATCGTCTGCCCAACGAACAGCATGCGCCCAGTGCCGGTCTTGCCGGGCTCGACCTGCTGCAACGCCCGCGCTTCGGCTTTGGCGCCTTGTGCATTTTCCTCTATGTGGGGGCCGAAGTGTCGATCGGGTCGCTGATCGTCAGCTACCTCACCCAGCCCCATGTCCTGGCGCTCGATGAACAGTCGGCCGGCAAGTTGATCGGTCTCTATTGGGGTGGCGCCATGGTCGGACGGTTCATCGGCTCGGCGGTGATGCGCCATGTCAGCCCCGGCCGGTTGCTGGCCATGGTCGCTGTTGGCGCCATCACCCTCATTCTTATATCCGCCAACAGCCATGGCGCAGTTTCCGGCTATAGCCTGCTGGGCGTGGGGCTGATGAACGCCATCATGTTCCCGACCATCTTCAGTCTCGCCTGCGAGAAGCTCGGCCCCCGCGCCGCCGATGGCTCGGGGATCATCAATGTCGCCATTTTCGGCGGCGCCGTGGTGCCGTTGGCCACCGGGGCGCTGGCCGACCTGACCGGCAGCCTGGCACTGGCGCTGGCATTGCCGGCGGCCTGCTATGCCGTGATCGCCGGCTACGGGGTCTATGCCCGCAACCCTGCGGCCTGATCAACGACGCCACAATCTGTTCCGTTGGTGCCGATACGCCAGCAGCTCAGCCCCGTCGGGCGGCATCGATGGCCGCCACGTCGATTTTCTGCATCGGCATCATGGCCTCGAAGGCGCGCCGCGCTTCGTCGCCGCCGGCAGCCATGGCGTCCATCAGGGTGCGCGGCGTGATCTGCCAGGAAACCCCCCATCGATCCTTGCACCATCCGCAGGCGCTTTCCTGCCCACCATTGCCGACGATGGCATTCCAGTAACGGTCGGTTTCCTGTTGATCATTGGTGATGATCTGGAATGAAAAGGCCTCGCTTTGGGAAAACGCCGGCCCGCCATTCAGCCCGATGCAGGGAATTCCGGTAACCGTGAACGCAACCATCAGCACATCACCTTTGCGCCCCGAGGGATAGTCGGCCGGCGCCCGGTAGACCATCCGCACGGCGCTGTCGGGAAACGTGTCAGCGTAAAAGCGGGCTGCCGCTTCGGCATCGTGATCATACCAGATGCAGATGCTGGCCGGTGCGCTCGATTGCCTAGTGCTGGTGCTCATGCTCCCGCCTCCTGCTGGTCAGGCTGACAGGGGCCGATACTAGCATGCCCGGTCGACGCCGTCCCGGATTACCCGCGACCCACGACTTTCGTCATGCGGCTGGCTTCCACTTCACCGGAATGCGCAGGTAGCTCACGCCGTTGGCTTCGGCCTTGGGGAAGTTGCCGGCGCGGATATTGACCTGAATCGAGGGCAACAGCAGCCGGGGTACGGGCAAGCTGGCATCGCGGGCGGTGCGGGTGGCCACGAACACCTCTTCGGTTACCCCATCGTGGATATGCACATTGCCTCGGCGCTGGTCGCCAACCGTGGTCTCCCAGCGATAGTCGTCGCGCCCCGGTGCCTTGTAGTCGTGGCACAGAAACAGTCGGGTGTCGTCGGGCAGCGCCAGCAGCCGGCGGATCGACTGATAGAGCCTCTGGGCGTCACCGCCGGGGAAATCGACCCGGGCGGTTCCGTAATCAGGCATGAACAGCGTGTCGCCAACGAATGCAACATTGCCGATGCGATAGGCGACATCGGCCGGCGTATGGCCGGGAACATGCAGCACCTCTACCGTCAGGTTGCCCAGCGCGAAGCGGTCGCCATCATCGAACAGGCGATCGAAATCGGATCCGTCGGCGTGCAGATCAGCCATCGCGAACACAGGGCGAAAGATCCGCTGCACCTCGCGGATGTGGGTGCCTATGCCAATCCATGCCCCGGTGTGCGCCTTGATGAAGGGGGCGGCCGACAGATGATCGGCATGGGCATGGGTCTCGAGTATCATGGTGATCCGCCAGCCCCGGGCGCTGGCGAAGGCGAGGATGCGCCGGGCCGAACGGGTGTCTGCCACGCCGCTTTCCAGGTCGAAATCGAGAACCGGATCGATGACTGCCGCCATACCGGTGGCGGGGTCACCGACCAGATAACTGATGGTGTTTGTCGGATCGTCGAAGAAAGGCTCGATATGGGGTTCGGTCATGATCATCCTCCGTTATCGGTTGACATATATTAGTTAAAGCTATATTAGCAATACCTAACGGAGTAGGAATGATGCTGAAGCCGCTGGTGGACCTGGGTGTGTTCGAAGCGAAGGCGGGGCAGGTTGCGGACAGGTTGAAAGCCATCGGCAATGCCCGTCGGCTGATGCTGTTGTGCAAACTGATCGAGCATGGAGAACTGCCGGTGGGTGACCTCGCCCGCGAAACCGGGCTGTCGCAATCCGCCTGCTCGCAGCATCTTGCGAAAATGCGTCACGAGGGTCTGGTGACTTTCCATCGCGACAGTCAGACCCTGCGCTACCGGATCGCCGATCCGCGGATCGAGACGCTGCTCGCCACACTCTACCAGCTGTATTGCAAGGACGGATCAGATGACGATACCCCACCTTTCCCCTGACGAGGCGCACGCCATGATCGATGCCGGCGCGCGCGTTATCGACATTCGCACCGCTGCCGAACATGCGCGTGAACGCATCCCGGGTGCTGTCAACCTGCCACTCGAGAAGATCGCCGACCTGACCCATGACGGGCGGCCGGTAGTGTTTTTCTGCCGGTCGGGAATGCGCACGGCCACCTGCGCCGGGCAGCTGGCGGCGGCAGTGGAAGACACGCCCGCCTATATCCTGAAAGGTGGAATCGAGGCATGGCGCAAGGCAGGCCATGCAACAGTCATCGATCATTCGCAGCCGATCGACATCATGCGGCAGGTCCAGATCGTGGCGGGGACGCTGGTGCTGGCCGGGGTGCTGTTCGGCCTGTTCGTCACCCCGGCCCTCTTCGGCCTGTCGGCCTTCGTTGGCGCCGGGCTGATCCTTGCCGGCCTGACCGGCTGGTGCGGCATGGCGAAACTGCTGCAGATCATGCCCTGGAACCGCGCCGGCAACCCTTCCCGGACCTGAAAGATCATCCGAACAGGCCGCAATTCTGTCAGCAAAGGCCAACGTGGATATCGTCACTATTCTGGCAACGCTGGTCTCCGGCAGCCTGATCGGCCTGATTCTGGGCCTGGTGGGCGGCGGCGGATCGATTCTGGCCGTGCCGCTCCTTGTTTATGTCGTCGGTGTCGAGACAACCCATGCCGCCATCGGGACTGCAGCGGTCGCCGTTGCCGCCAATGCCTTCGCCAGCCTGATCGGCCACGCCCGGGCAGGACGGGTCAAATGGCCGTGTGCCACTGTATTTGCTGCAGCCGGCATCATCGGTGCCGCGCTTGGTGCCGGGATGGGCAAGGTGTTCGACGACGGAAAGCTGCTGGTTCTGTTCGGGGCGCTGATGATTGGTGTCGGCCTGGTGATGCTGCGCAAGCGGCAGGTGACGGTGGCAGCGGATGTGTGCCTGACGCGCGAGACTGCTGTCAGATTGTTACCCCGGATTGTTCCCATTGGTTTCGGAGTGGGTCTGGCTGCGGGTTTCTTCGGGATCGGCGGTGGATTCCTTATCGTGCCCGGCCTGATGGCAGCGACTGCCATGCCGATGATGTATGCGATCGGCAGCTCGCTGGTTGTCGTGACCGCGCTGGGGTTCACGACGGCTATTTCCTATGCACTATCGGGATTGGTTGACTGGCAGATCACGGCGCTGCTGATCGCCGGCGGCGTTGCCGGAACCATTGCCGGCGTTGCACTTGGGCACCATTTATCCGTTTCCCGCAAAGGTCTTCTCGAGAAGGGCTTTGCCATCATGGTGATCGCGGTCGGCAGCTATATCCTGGTGTCATCGTTCTGAACTGCCGCAATACTGCCGGGCCCTGGCGTCCATCACCTGTCCCGAAGCTACCCGTTCCATCTGGGTGACGATCTGATCGCCAGACCAAAGGCCACTTCCGTTCTTCAGGCGAATGCGCCGGTTGTGTGCCCGGTAGCCAGCGCATAGGTTGCCGGCACCACCCGCAACGGAGTGCCTGCATGACCCGTATCACCGCCGCCGTCCTGCGCCACGAAGGCAGCGCCACGCCGTACGCCACCTCGAAACCGCTGGAAATCGCACAGCTGGAACTGGCGCCGCCGCGCCCCGGCGAGCTGCTGGTCCGCATCGATGCCGCCGGTATCTGCCACAGTGACCTGTCGGTCGTGAACGGCGACCGGCCACGGCCGCTGCCAATGGCGCTTGGACACGAGGCCAGCGGCATCATCGAGGCTCTGGGTGACCCGCACGACAGTGGCTTTGCCATTGGCGACCGGGTGGTGCTGGTGTTTCTGCCAGCCTGCGGCGAATGCCGGCGCTGCGCTGCGGGCGAAGGCTATCTGTGCGAAACCGCTGCCACCGCCAACACGCGCGGCGAGCTGTTACGCGGTGGTGTGAGACTGGGCGATCACCATGGCCCGGTGCGGCACCACCTCGGTGTTTCCGCCTTCGCATCCCATGCCGTGGTCGACCGTCGGTCAGCCGTGAAGATCGACCATGACATCCCTGCCGCCATTGCCGCCCTGTTCGGCTGTGCGGTGCTGACGGGTGTTGGCGCGGTGATGAACAGCGCCACCGTGCGGCCAGGCGAAAGCGTGCTGATCTATGGGTTGGGCGGCGTTGGGCTGGCGGCACTGCTGGGGGCGGCGGCCACCGGCGCCAATCCCTTACTCGCCATCGACCCATCGCCAGAGAAATGCGCGCTGGCGATCGAACTTGGTGCCGTTGCAGCCGTCACGCCAGATGCCGCCGGAGAAATGCTGGCGGCGCACCTGCCCGGCGGTGTCGATGTGGTGATCGAAACCGTGGGCAAGGCGGCAGTGCTGGCCAATGCCATCGCCGCCGGACGCCGGGGCGCGCGTATCGTGACGGTGGGCTTGCCCAACCCCGCCGATATGCTGACCATTCCCGCCGTATCGCTGGTGGCGGGTGGCAAGACGCTGATCGGAAGCTACATGGGCTCGGCGATACCGGCGCGCGACATTCCCCGTTATATCGGGCTGTGGCGGGCCGGGCGCCTGCCGGTGGAACGTTTGCTCACATCGGTCAGCCCGCTTGGCGCCATCAACGGCCTGCTCGATGCGCTGGCCGCCGGCCAGGCTGTGCGCCAGGTGGTGGTGCCCTGAAACGGTAACGATCATCAGGTGGTTCCGGGGCAGCACCCAATAGCCACGCCGGAAGCTGTGCCAGGAATTTCGCTGGATGCGCGGTGCCAGCTCTACCTGGGGGCCGACTGGCCGACCCTGGCCGGATCTGCGCCGGTTGCGGCCCAGATATGTGCGACACCGTGGTGCTGGCGGCGCAGGCAAGAGAGTGGCGCGGAAGGGACGCACGCAGACATCGCCTTGGCCGATGACATCCCGGACCGCTATGTCGACCGTATGCTGCGGCTGGCCTGTCTCGCGCCCGAAGTGTTGGGGCTGACCTGCGGGCGTAGGCCCTTGGCAGTCAGCCTCTACGATCTGTGTTTTCTGGCGGAAGCGACCTGGCACGGACAGGTCGCCTGCGCGCTCGACTGACGTTCAGTGAAAGCTCGCCTGAAACGTCGTCGCCGTCAGCGAGACATGGGCATCGAGTGGCGGGTGCAACTCGAACGCCTTCGGCTCGCGCGCGAAGTTCCAGAGCCGGAACAGGCACCATTCCGACCGGCGCTCTTCGGCCACGGCCAGCTCGTTGCGGGTGATGTGGAACGGCGTGCGTTCCCAGCCGTTCGTCGTCTTCACCTCGATCAGACGCGCCCGGCCATCCGGCGCAAAGCTGGCAATGTCATAGCCCGCGCCATCGCCATCCTCCCCTGACACCCAGCGGACCTTGCGCGCCAGGTCATCGCGCCCCGACGCCCGCAGCGCCGCCCGCTCATGCGCCAGCACACGCTCCTCGCCCGCGCGGCCGAGAGCCCGGTTCCGCTCGTCCCTGCCCGCCACGTCGAACTTGCGGGCGATGTGCAGCATCTGCTCCAGTTCCTGCGGTAGAGGCTGGTTTGACAGTGTCGGCGGCGGCCCGATCCAGATCTGTGTCGCCTCGCGCAGGCCGCCTGCGGGGCGCAGGCCAGGCTGACGGCTGATCCAGGCCGGATTCAGCGCCAGCCACCGCGCCACGGCATCCGCCAGGGTCATCTGGAAGTTGAACGCGGGCTTGTAGCCGGGAATCCAGTCCTCGCCGAGTCCTTTCAGCACCGCGCTGATGTTCTGGTGCTTGAACTCGATCGATCCCTCTGACCGGTTGTTCAGCAGCGGCAGCAGCGCGCGGCGGTGCTCGGCCTTGTTGTAATGGCGCGCGGAGATGTCGTCGGCCAGCATCGCGAAATAATCCGCGACAATCAGGTCATTCTCTTCATTCGTCCACGGTCCGTTTGACATGCCGACAGGCTAGGGGGAGGAAATCCAATTGTCATTTGGGAATCCGCGCAGTCATTCGATGCCATGCGAAGGACCACGCCGCTTCCGGGTGTCTCAAGTCGCATCGGTAGCAGACGCACCTACCTCAACTGCAGTGCAATCCCTTTTTCATCAGGCAGCTGAAAAGGCATGTGGTTTTTAATCCATTTCGATTTGTGTGAAGGGCCGATGGCAAGAGACACGGTGTGATCAGAGACCGGTTACGGGACAGAGGCCAGTCTCCGGAAGTCTGATGGCTAGGCCAGGCCCCATTGAAACCAAAAGATAAAAAGCCCCATCAGGGGCTTCATCAGGGATTCGCGACGTTAGTGTGGCGGGCCGCGACCGATAGTGATGATCACTACGTTTACGCCATAGCCCTACGATAATGGCTCATGCGATCGAACATAAGCAGCAGCGCGCCCGGCACATCCTAGCAGCTTCTTAGATGAATCCTTCTTGATGCGCCTTGTTAAGAATCTCGATCAAAATCACGCTCTGCCGCTCGGTAGGAATCTTCGCGGGCATTTGCGCAGCGATCTGGAGGATGCCCACTTCCTTTGGTGTGAGCAGCCGGCGGCTGGAACCTTCGCGGAGGATTGCTGACCAGTGTGCCGGCGGCACCTCGAAGACCTGCCGTTGAACCTCGATCCCGTTGTCGATCTTTTGTGTCTGTCGGGCCGCCTTCGCCTCGTGTCGATTATCCTCGACCGAGGCGAGATCGGTCCAGAACGCCTCCGGCAGCAACTCAGTGATGTGATCGACCTGGTCGAGCAGGCGCGTCCAGCACCCCTCTCGCTTACACCATTCGGAGATGTTGGAGATGCCCTGTGGAGGTCGAGTGATGTCCTCGTTCACGGCCGTCGCGATCGTGACCATCGCCTCTGATAGCACGTCGTCGATCGCTTGGGCTGACCAGATACGCTGATAATCGACGGTCGTTTTCCGGCGCTTGGTAATCTCGCCGAGCATGGAGAGCGTGTAGGCCACTATGTTGGCCCGATAGCCTCCGTTATACCAAGACTGCACCGAAACTAACTTCTCGGTCGCACGGAACAGGATACCGCGGGCGATGGCGCGCTTGAAATAGAACTCGTTGAAGCTGTCGGACGATTTCTCCCATTCCTTGCCGACCCGCAGCGCGTAGCGTGCGAAGTTTTTCTGGCTGCCGAGGTTTACCCAACGTGGGTGATCATCGAAGACGTTCTCGAACTTGGCGAGGTCGGTTTTCGTGAACATCTGCGTCTTGGGATATTCCGTCCGGAACCGCTTCTGCTCGGCGGCGGTGAGCTTCGACTGTGCGTCCACGTACTGGCCGCGTGCACGCTCGTAGAACCACTTCGTTTCGCGTTGTGCACCCTGCTGGGCGGGAGCCCAGATGCGGCGCGAAAACTCAGCCATACGGACGTGAAACGGGTGATTGGAGAAAAAGTCGGCCGCGTTCACCCTATTCTGGGTATTGGCATATTCGGAGATACGCGGGACGACCATTTCGCTCTGCTCGCTGTCGATCACCGACAGCTTCATCTGGACGAAGATGCCCGACAGGTCCGCCTTGTCGCGGCGCTGAGTATGGAAAAGCGAAGCGGTCGTCTGGCCGCCGTTGACGATCTGGAGATCGGTCATGCGGATGATCTGGAGGCCGCTATCGGTCATCCGGGTCTCGACCTCCTGCGCCGTCGCGGTGATGCCGTTGTTGTAGGCGAAGAACATCTGCGGCTCGTTCATGATGGTCGCGCGGATACCCTTGTTTACCTGTGCGCGGGCCTGTAGGAAGGTCCGCACGTTCTGCTCCAGCAGGCGTGCGCTGTAGCGGTCATAGAGCGCGGCCAGAATCGGGGCGGGCATAACGATCAGGTAGGACTGATAGGAATCCGACCCGAGATTGGCAGGCAGGCAGTTGATGCCATCCCCGAACATTTCGACGAAATCGATGTCGAGCGGCTCCTTGTGTCCGCGCGAACTGCGCTGGCGCTGGAAGCGGGCCATGTCCCAGATGTGATAGGTGGCACGGATGACGCCGACCTCACCGTCGGGAAACGCCTGGAAGCGGTCGCTCAACACACGCTCGGAGGTCAGATAGAAATTGACCTGGCGCAGCATCGCTCGCCGGTCGGCAATCTGCCGGACCAGCCCGTATTCAGGGGTGGTGACATCGGGCTCCAGCGTCCCTTGAAGGCTCGCCTCGAAAAAATTAACGACGCGCTTGAATGTGGCGTCCACATCCGTGCGCGTGAGCGTCTCCAGCTCGCGCCGGCAATCGAAGTCGGCGACAAAGATGTCGAGCGCGCCCTCGTCGTTGAACCAGTAGCCGTCGACCCGCATGCCGCGCGGCGCGCGGTAATGGCAGTGCTCGAAACCTTCGATGAAGCCGGTCTCGATCAGCTCAGTGGAGACTGCCTCCATGAAGGCTTCAAGCTGATAAGTGCTGTTCGCCTCGGCATCGGCCAGCGTCTCTTGCCGAAAGTCGTGAAAGAACTCCTCTACGGTCTGCTCCATCAGTTACCCCCGAATACTCTCGTATTATCGCATTCATAGGGCGCAATGGTTTCCAGCCGGATATCGTAGGCAACTCTGTCGATGCCTGTCGGCAATTGCGACCGCATAAGGCGCGGAAACCCGTCGCCGACGCGATAACTGTGCACATCGCTGACGACAAAGAGCGGCGCGTCGTAGTCGGGAAGCGGCGCATAGCCGTGTGCTACCAGCTTGCGGTCGAAAGCTTCGACGGCCTCCGCTTCGCCGAGTCGTCCCTGCACTGCGGCGACGATCTCGTTGAGCGACTGGGAGCCTGCCGCATCCGGCAGGCTGCTCAATCGGTAGATGCGCAGAAACAGCGCGTCGTTCAGGGACTCAAGCTGATCCTCTGACGAAATGCGCACCGTGCTTCGCTCGGTGCCGGACAGCGATTTGATCTCCACCGCCGTGTTGCCGAAGATGAAATCCTGATGGGATTTCTCCGGGCCGAGCCAGGCTTCCACCGCGACAGCGGATGATGGCTGTCGGTCGATCATCTCCAGCAGGAAGGTGAGTTCAGCGAAGAGGCCGCGGACTTCCTCGGCTGACAGATGCTGGCTGCGACCGGACAGGAAGGTCTTCCAGCGCCGGATGTGCGCCAGTGCGACGGCGAGCGAGCTGGCGGAATCGGTAGCGCGCTCCAACGCAGAGGCGAGCGTCCGACAAAGGCCCTCGAAAAGGTCGCGATCGACCTGCTTTTCGAGAGTGAGGACAAATCGCTGCTGTCCCGGCTCGCCCCCGCGAAGATCGACGTCAATACCATGCACCGTAACCACATTCTTCCGGAACTGGTCGGTGTGATCGCCTTGAAGCTCCGCAATGAACAGGCAGGAGCCGGTCGTGTCGCGTCCCCAGAAGCAGGGCACGGTGGTTTCGCCGGGAACCTGACGGACGTTGAAGTCCGCACCGGGGACCGCGATCTCATCCCACGGCGAGGACTCAGACATCGTAGTCCTCCTCCTCGTCCGGATCGTCGCCATAACCCTGCATCTGCTGGAGCCAGACCTTATTCACGACCACGTTGATGGTGGTCGAATAGTCTCCGTAGGGAAAGCTGACGCCGAAAGCGGCGATTGGTCCTGCCACGGCCCCGTCCCTGGGTTCGAGGCTGTGGATCATGAGGAGCGGCCTGTTCCGGACCATCCGGTAGTGGGTATCGGACACCGCTCCGGTTCCGTCTTCGCCGCCGGCCAGCGCCTCGGCCTCCTTCCGCTGCGCGTCATCGAGCCCGAGCTTCTCGTCGCCGCGAGAAGCGACACGATCCTTGTTCAGGCGCCACGCGGTTCCGTTCGGCTGATCCTTGCCGACGACACGCACCTGGCTTCTCAGCGTGAACGTCCCGCCATCGCCCGGTGCGCCTCCGGGGGAGATGAGCAGGACGTCGGCGAGCGGGCGCTTTTCCGCGATCCGTTCGAGATAGTTGACGACGTCCGATTTAATGCCGGCGAAGGTCGAGTGGGTCTCAAACCGGGTCAGGAAATCCTCGACCGCCGCGATCGGGACGTCGCGGAAGATCAAGCCTTTCCCGGTGTCTTCACCTGGCCGCCCTCCGAAGCCGTTACGCCACTGCTCGGCGATAAGCTCGAAGTTCCGCACGTTCACCTCCGGATCGGTCGAGACGACGTAGCTCTCCCGCAGCCGCCCGCTGAAGCTCTGTTCGACTGTGACCTCCTGGCCCGACCGCATCTTGTTGGCGGCGGTGATCAGCAGGCTGTCAGGGTGCGAGCGGACATACAGACCGAAATCCTTCGGGCTCAGCCCGTCGCGCCGCATCCGCTTGACCTGCTGGGTGAGTTCCTCGGCGGCCTCGGCGATATGGGAATACCAGTTGATGGAGTCGCGCGAGAGATGGACGCGGCAGATATCCTCGAAGCCCGGCCGGTAGCCGAACCAGCGACCCATCTGCATCAGCGTGTCGTACATCTTGGTGTTGCGATACATGTAGCTGACGGTTAGGCCCTCAATGGTCAGACCGCGCGAAAGGCTGAGACCGCCGACGGCGATGGCGGTGAGGCCGACGCCCTCCTTCTCGTACCGGGTGTAGTCGAGTACCTCATCGCTCTTGCTGTTGATGACATAGAGGTGGAGGTGGTCGAACACGCCGTTGAGCGCCGCCTTGACCTCGGACCAGGTGAAGCCCGCATCAGCATATTCGGCGTCGAACGCCTGTTTCAGGTGCTGCATGTAGACGTTCGTCGAAGAGACGGATTCCGGCATGAGATAGTTCGCGCGGACCGCCTCGCTCATCTTCTTTTCGCGAAGGCTGAGGAAATCGCGCACGGCCTGCTGCACCGGCACAAAACGCGATACGTTGATCATCATCGAGCAGTGCTTGCCGGTCTGCCCTCGCAGGTTTCGGATGGCGCGTGCAACGATGAATTCGTCCAGCGCGCGGTAGAGGCTGGGCGGCAGCTCCGGAACGGGGTCGTCGCGCTTGTGCCTGTACGGAAGGAAGTCCTCGCAGTCGTCGATCGACTTCACGATCGACTGGCTGGTCTCGTCGTCAAGGAATACCTTCTCAGCGCCGAAATAGGTCGTCGGCGCATCGAGGCAGTAGATGAAGTCGCGCGGGAACAGCTCCTCTCGCACATCATCGTCATAAGCGTCGGGGTTGATGAAGATGTTGGCGAACGGCGTCGCCGTGTAGCCGACGTAGCAGGATTTTGCGAACAGCCCCAGGACACGCCTGATCATGGCGTTGGTCCGGGTCGGGTCGAGATCCTCCTTGTTGGTGTTGATCGAGGCGTTGTCGGCCTCGTCGTCGATGAGCAGCATCGGCACGTCGGAAATCCGGCCATCGCCCTCGGCGTTCAGCGCCTTCAACCATTTGTGCAGCGCCGTCAGGGTAGTGACGTTCTTCTTGATGATGAGGATGATAGGCTTGGAGAAATCGTTGATCTTCCAGCCGCTCTTTGCTGCGGTATTCTTGTTGAAATCCTCGTTAATGTTAGTGAGCGTCGCCGGGTGAGGATAGCCGGGATCGAGCCCGACACCGATGGAGCGTCGGTCCTCCGGATCGCTGGACCGCCCGATGAAGGCTTCGTCGATGCGCTCTTGGGTCTGCTTGCGCAGATTGTTGTGAATACCTGCGATAACGATGATGAACTTGTAGCCGGCGTCGGCAGCGCGGGCAATTAGGCCCGTGTAGTTGGCGGTCTTGCCGGACTGGACATGACCGATGACCAAGCCGCGGCGGTTCCACGTCGTCCCCTCGCTATGGGGGTCTTGGAGATGCCCCAAGATGCGGCTGGTCACGTCGCTCAGCGACTGGACCATCCGGGGCGGCCAGCCGTCCTTCAGCAGGAAGTTCTCATAGGCGTTACCATAGGTCCAGGTGATGTCCTCACGCTTGCGGACCCACTGGTCGTCATGCTTCGCGGCGACGTCGACGAGCGAGACACCTGCACCCATGCGCGTGTCGACCGAGATCATCGCCTCGGTGATGATGTTGCGGAGGTCGCCCGTGTAGCCGAAGATGGCGGCGATCTGCTTCGCCTTCTCCTCCACCTGCTCGCGCGTCGGTGTCTCGGTCAAGTTGGCGAGACCCGAGATCAGCGCGTTGGCGATGTTGCGTTCTTCGGTGATGATTGTGCCGGTCATGCGAAAGTCTCTGCTATAAATTTCTCGGCTGTCTCGATTTGCCCGTCGAAGAGACGCGTCGATCGCACGATCTGGAGGAATGCCTGCGGGTCACCCGGTCCGTCGCCGTATAGCACCTGCTTGAGGCTTTTCAGCCGATCCAGCGTCTGGTCCTTATCCGTGGCCGCTTGGCTCACCTCACGCGGATGTGTCGAGTAGTCAGAATAGATCATCTCGACTGGTAGCGTAGCGGCGATGGAATCGAGCAGCACGCCCAGCGAGGCGGCATCGTCGGATGCCAGCTTGGCGTAGAGAGAAGCGATGAGCGGGTGCTCCGTGTTGATCGCGAATCGGATACCATCATGATCCGCATAACGTTCCCAGAGCGGTGCCCGGCTCTCCTGAAACAGCTTCTGGCCGCGACCGCGATGGACGGTGACGCTGCGAGCGGTGATCTGGCTTATGATCTGCCGCAGGCGCTCGCGCACGGCATGCGGCGGCCGGGCGCGTGACTTCTTGATATCGATGGTCCAAGCTTCATCGAGACTGTTCGGAAAATCGATCTGGACTCGCGCCAGCTTTGTCGCCTCCCCCTTGGGCACCAGCCGGAACCAGTCGCCCCAAGCCATGAGGCGGCCGTTGCGATAGACGTAGGCACCTTGGTTGGAGATGAAGTCGCTGCGATCCTGATAATAGTCGTATTCGGAAGCGGAGAGCCGGCTGTGGTGAGGCAGGATGTAGGGCTGCATCACGATCGGCATGTCGCCTATCCAGACCTTCTCTTCCCGCAATATCTGGGTCGCCTCGTTCTTCCGGCAGAAGGGATCGAAGGCGGCGATCGGATGGCCGTTGATGCGGATGGCCAGCTTCCGCCGACCTTTTACCTCGCCGGCGAGAAAGCGGTGAAAGACGAGCGACAGATGCCTTTCGACAACCGCCAACTTCTCGTTGACGATCTCGTCGCGCTTCTGCCCGGTCTCCTCCTCGAGCAGCCGGTCGAGGTCACGCCAGATGACCAGCGTTCCGGTCTCGCCGAGCGTCTCGATAAAAGGCTGCTCCGCGATCTCGCCAAGCTCGAGAACTGAGATGAACCAGTCGTCGTCTTCCTCGATCCGGGCGAGGCTCCATTCCGCGCCGGCGCGATGGCCCTTCACGGCACTGACCACTGTCAGGCGACGACACTGAGAGAAGGAGGCGGTCTTGAGGCCGAGGCCGAAGCGTCCGAGGTCTTTCGGCCCTCGCTCTTTGCGCGGATCGGTGGCACCGTGGCGCATCGCCGCGATTACCTCTTCCTCGTTCATTCCGCAGCCGTTGTCGGCGATGATGAGCACCGGCGCACTACGGCTCATGTCGCAGAATATCTGAATATCCGTCGCGTCCGCCGAGATGCTGTTGTCGATCAGGTCCGCAACGGCGGTTTCAAGCGAGTAACCAAGATCGCGGAGGGAAGCCGTCAGACTGGCGGCACTGGGCGGCAGATGGTGCGATCTTGCCATCAGCCGTTGCCCCGCAGTTTATCGGCGAGGCGGCGGACAACACCTTCGGCGTCGGTCTTCAGCTCGCAATCCCAGACGGTCACGACGGTCCAGCCAGTTGCTTCAAGCGCGGCACAGTTGCGCGCATCGCGGCGGACATTGCCGTCGAACTTCTCCTGCCAGAACTCACGTCGAGTCGATGGCGTGGTCGTGTTCCGGCAACCGGGATGTCGGTGCCAGAAGCATCCGTGAACAAAGATAGCGGTCCGGTATTTCGGCAGGACGACATCAGGGCGACCGGGAAGCTGCTTCGCATGAAGGCGGAACCGGAAGCCTGCACGGTGCAGCAGCGATCGCAGCCGCAACTCCGGGCGGGTGTTCCGCCCTTTGATCTGCGACATATTCCAGCTCCGCCGCTCGCTGGTGAGCAGGTCCACCATTATCGGCCACCCCGTATTGAGTCGAGCACCTCAGCAACGATCTCAGCGATCTGTTCGGCGAGCTTCGGGGGCACGGCATTGCCAACTTGGTGATACTGCTCGGTGCGAGGACCGGCGAAGAAATAGTTGTCGGGAAAGGTCTGAAGGCGGGCGGCCTCGCGCACGGTCAAGCTTCGACACTGAACTGGATCGTAGTGAATGAAATAATGGCCGTCCTTCGAGATATGCGACGTGACCGTCGTTGACACATGGTCGGCAAGCTGGACCCGGAAGCGGTCAGAGAACATCCTTCCGCTTCGGCCCTCCTCGACATTCTGATGATCGGGGAGGAGGTTGGAGGGGAAATCGGCGAGCTTGGGGCTACGCCCGGTCTCCTGCGCAAACGTCGCAGCGTAGAGGTAGCGGCGCAGGTCGGATGCCATGTGACTACGTGCCTCGTGTAAGGTCAGGACCGTCAGGCGGTCGTCATACAAGCTGCGCAGCACGTCATGGTTCGGCCGCCGCATCACGTAGCGGGTGGATGAGGTGGAGCGCGGCGAACGCATCTCTATGAGTTTGTCGAACCTGAGTTCCCGTGCGACTCGTCCCGCATAGGCCGCGCCGTTGAGCTGTCCGCGGACGTTCATACTGGATATCTGCCGGATGGTGCTCAGCCAAGCATCCCGGCTGTCCTTCTCCTTCGACAGGCCGCTTCGGATTGCAGGAAGGGAACTGATCGTGTCGCGGACGGTCGGGGCGGCCATCTTCCTGAGAATGGATGGCCGGACCTTCAGGTCGCTGCGGATGCCGACGATGAACATCCGGTGCCGTGCCTGGGGAATGCCGTGATCCTCCGCGCGCACAAGGAACAGCCGGGGATCGACCTCGCCCTCGGCCATCTCCTCCTCGGTGAGAGAATAAAGCCGGTAGGCAAGGTCGACCGGCGCGTCGGCGATGGCGGTCGACGGCCGCTGCAAGTCGCGGACGATCCGGTTGATAGCGGATTTGCCTTCAATGGTGGCCGAGAGCAGTCCCTTCACGTTCTCCATGACGAAGATCGGCGGCCGATGATCGGCGATGATTCTGAGATATTCGAGGTAGAGAGTGTGCTTCTCATCCTTCATGAAATCGGGATCGCCTTTCATCCGGGATCGACCGACAAGCGAATATGCCTGGCATGGAGGACCGCCGACGAGCACCCATTGCTCCTTCCCTGCCAAACGGTCCCCAATGATCCGGCGGACTTCGGCGTGCGTGTCGGCTCCCAGAGAGACCCGCAGTGCACTTTGCGCAGCATGGGCATGCGCGGCCGGATGACGAGCATACAACTCAGATTGGGTGATATGACCGGCGAGAAAGTCGTAATAGTCGTCCGGAACTTCATCGGCAGGAAAATGTCGGAAGAAGTGCCTCAACATCAGCGTCTGATGCGAAAACGTGTCACGCTCGATCGAAACCATGCTTCGGAAGCGGGGCCTATCACGCCGGTCGAGTGCTGATGCGAATCCCTCGCCGAGCCCACCTGGGCCTGCAAAAAGATCAACCACTGGATAGGCGGCATCTCGATTCAGGTGAAGGGCAGACTTGCACGCCGTCGTGCCGGCACTGCGGCTTGGCGCTGCCCCAATATCTCTTTTCGCGAGCATCCCGAACTATCGCTTCTGCGGTAAAGAGACGGTGCGCATGCGCTTTGGGTTTGCCGCTACTGCATCGGTCATTCGCTCATATTCCTCCACCGAGACGACGACCACCACGCCACGCCCATGCTTCTCGATGCGAACCGGCTCTGCACGCGCGGTGTCGATCATCAGGCCGAAGCTGTTCTTGGCTTCGCGCGCGGACATGCTTTTCATGGCTTAAATCTCGCCCATCCCAATTGCGCCATTTAGAACAGAATGGCTCTTTTAGGCAATCGTTATCAGTGCTTGCGCGGCGTTGCCGCGCGATGGCGGGCAGCGCTCCGATATGTTGGGTCTCCGCTCCGCCCGCCATCGGTCACGCCCGATCCTGCGGCGGTTGAGTTCTGTCATATGCGCCTGCCGGACGCTCCATCTCGAACGCCGTCTTTCCGAGTTTCGTCCATGTATCGCGCGCCCGTTCACCATCCTCGCTGTTGAGCTTTTCGGCCATCCAGATCAGCGCGCCGTAGATCATGGCGCGGTCGTCGCCGGTCAGGTCCACGATCCCGGCCTTGACGATAAGACCGCCGAGTTCGATCAGATGGCGCGTTCGCTTGCGGCGCTCCACTTGCCATGTGCGCATGTCATGTCGCGTCCGTTGTGCCTGATGCCGGTTGCGTGCCGCCCGGTTGCGCCGGAGCGCCGCCGTTGCCGCGGTCAGGCGCTGGTGCAGATCGCCGCGACCTGCCTCGAAAGAACGCAGCGCCGCGCTTGGCCCATGCCTCCCTCTTTCCGGCATCCTTCGTCTCGGCCAGAGCGACCAGCGCGCCCGCCAGTTCCTCGGCGGTGAGGCTGTCCGCCCCGGTGGCGATCACCAACTCGCCAAGCTGCTGCACCTTGCGGCTTTTCAGTTCCCGCGCCTTGTCCTCAAGCGCCTTGAGTTCCGCGTCATAGTCCCGTGGTTTGCGCATTGCGACCTCCATCATTCCCGCAAGCTGTTGATGGGATGATGATAGTTGCGCAGGCGGCAGAACACAGTAATGTTGCCGGGACGGTCTGGCACGAGCCGGTCCATCCCGAGATTTTTTCGAGGGAGGGCGCGCTTATACGTCGTTCCGACGTGCGCTTGGCCGTGCTGATGATGGCCCCATGGCTATCTATCATCTTCACGTCAAGGTCATTGGCCGCAAGGCCGGGTCGAGCGCGGTGGCGTCTGCTGCCTACCGCTCGGCCTCGCGGATGCGCGACGAGCGCATCGACCGCGTGCAGGACTTTTCTGCCAAGCGCGGCGTCGTCCATTCCGAGATCATGCTGCCGGATGGTGCGCCTGAGCATCTTGGCGACCGCGAACGGCTCTGGAACGATGTCGAGGCGTTCGAGGTCAGGAAGGACGCGCAGCTTGCCCGCGAGGTGGAATTTTCCATTCCCCGCGAGATGACGCAGGCGCAGGGCATCGAGCTTGCCCGCGACTTTGCGCAAGCTGAATTTGTCGATCAGGGCATGATCGCCGATCTTAATGTGCATTGGGACATCGGCGAGGACGGCATGCCGAAGCCCCATGCGCATGTGATGCTCACCATGCGCAGCGTGGACGAGAACGGCTTCGGCCCAAAGGTGCGCGACTGGAACCGCACCGAGATGGTGGAGCGCTGGCGCGAACGCTGGGCCGAACACGTCAACGAGCGGCTGGCCGAACTCGACATTGATGCCCGCATCGACCATCGCAGCCTTGAAGCGCAGGGCATCGGGCTTGAGCCGCAAAGCCAGATCGGCGCACCCGCGCAGCGGATTGAGGGCGAAGGGATTGGGGCCGCTGACCGCGCGGACATGCACCGCGAGATCGCGCGCAACAACGGCGAGCGCATCATCGGCGATCCGTCGATCGCACTGGACGCGATCACGCATCAGCAATCGACCTTCACACGCCGGGACATGGCGATGTTCGCGCATCGGCACAGCGACGGGTTGGAACAGTTCAACGAGGCGATGGGCGCGATGCGCGGCTCGCCTGATCTGGTCGAACTCGGGCAGGACGGACGCGGCGAGGATCGCTTCACCACGCGCGACATGATCGAGGCCGAACAGCGGCTCCATCGTGCCGCCGAGATGATGGCGGAACGAGAGCGCCATGAAGTCAACGAAGCCGACAGGCAGACGGCATTGGCCCGCGCCGAACAGCGCGGTCTTGTCCTGTCCGGCGAGCAGGCCGATGCACTGGCGCATATCACGGACGGGCGCGACCTTGGCATTGTCGTCGGCTATGCCGGGACGGGAAAGAGCGCCATGCTTGGCGTTGCCCGCGAGGCTTGGGAAGCGTCAGGCTACGAGGTTCGCGGCGTTGCCCTGTCCGGCATCGCCGCCGAGAATCTGGAAGGCGGGTCGGGCATCGCCTCGCGCACCATCGCCAGTATGGAACACGGCTGGAAACAGGGCCGCGACATGCTCACCAGCCGCGATGTGCTTGTCATCGACGAAGCGGGGATGGTCGGCACAAGGCAGATGGAGCGGGTGCTGTCCCATGCCGCCGAGGCAGGCGCGAAGGTGGTGCTGGTCGGCGATCCGCAGCAGCTTCAATCCATCGAGGCGGGCGCGGCGTTCCGCTCGATCCACGACCGGCATGGCGGCGCAGAAATCGGCGAGGTGCGCCGCCAGCGCGAGGACTGGCAGCGGGACGCCACCCGCGATCTGGCGACTAGCAGAACCGGCGAAGCGATCCACGCCTATGACCGTCACGACATGGTGCATTCCGCCAAAACACGGGAACAGGCGCGCGGCGATCTGATTGACCGTTGGGACCGCGACCGGCAGGCATCGCCCGACAGCAGCCGGATCATCCTCACCCACACCAACGCGGAGGTGCGGGAACTCAACGAGGCCGCCCGCGACCGGATGCGGGAAGCTGGCGATCTGGGCGAGGACGTGCGCGTCAGGGTAGAGCGCGGCGACCGCAGCTTCGCCGCCGGGGATCGCGTCATGTTCCTGCAAAACGAACGCGGGCTTGGCGTGAAGAATGGAACGCTCGGGACCATCGAGGAAGTCAGCCAGCAATCCATGTCGGTTCGCGCCGATGACGGGCGGCGCATCTCGTTCGATCTGAAAAACTACGAACGTATCGACCACGGCTATGCCGCGACGATCCACAAAGCGCAGGGCATGACCGTGGACCGGACGCATGTGCTGGCAACGCCCGGCATGGACGCCCACGGCAGCTATGTCGCTCTGTCGCGCCACCGCGACGGCATGGACCTGCATTATGGCCGCAACGACTTCGCCGGTCAGGACAAGCTCATCAACACCCTGTCACGCGACCGGGCCAAGGACATGGCGACCGATTACGAACCGGCGCAGAGCTACGCAGAACGGCGCGGCATTACCGCCCATGCCCGTGATGCTACCGTTGAACAGATACGCGCGCCGAGCAATGCCCTCGACCGGATCGACGATATTATCTTCAGCGTGCGCGAACCTCGTGACAGCACAGAAGGCCCGGAAAGAGAGACGACCGGCAGGGGGATCAGGCAGGAGATCGAGACGGTAGCACAGGACGCCGGGATAGATTCGGAGGATGCCTTGCGCCACGCCCGCAGAATGGCGCTCATCCGTCATGCCCATGCCGTTGGCCAGGTCTTCAACGCCGAGGATGCCGGGAGCAAGGCAAGCCCCGCACAATGGGAAGAACTGGTCGATTCCCGCAGGACATTCGATGCGGTGCGCCCCTATGGCTGGCAGGACGCGGAAGCGGCCTATGCCAAGGATGAGAGCCTTGCCCATGAGGCGGGATCGGGCAAGGTCAATCGCGCCATCCGCGCCCTGCAACTGGAAACCGAGATTCGCACCAGCCCGGAGCGCCGAGCCGACCGCTTTGTCGAACGCTTTCGCGACCTCAAACAGACCGGCGAGCGCCAATATGCGGTGGGCAACTATTCCGGCTACAGGTCAGCGCGCGCGGAGATGGGCAACATGGCGATGAGTCTGGAACGCGATCCGCAGATGGAATCCCTGCTCGAAGGCCGCAAGAAGCAACTCGGCATCAGCATGGATTTCGACTCAGGGATGAGGCTCGGACAGCAACTCGCCCTCAGTCACGGCCTTGGCAGAGGCCGAGGCATCGGGTTGTAGGACGTAGAACCATCCTATTTACCGCCGTTTCTACGCCATACTACTACGGCACCTAAATAATTGTTGCACAACGATAATTCGTTGCTCTGTCTGGTCTCTGCAATCATCAGAAACCACCAGCAGGAGGCAGCAGGACCATGCGCCAACCAGACCGCATCATTCGCATGAAAACCGTTCTCGCCCGCACCGGCCTGTCCCGGTCCACCATCTACCGCAAGATCGCCGAAGGCACCTTCCCGCGCCAGATGAAGATCAGCACCAACGGCGCGGGATGGAAGGAATCCGACATTAATCGCTGGATTGCCTACCCTGCCGGATGGAAGCCGCGCGGCGAGTTCGATTTCCTCGATGACTATTGATCGCAGGGACGACGACAAGCCGGAGGCGGCTTCCCGTTCCCGGCGCGGCAAACGACCGCCCACGGCGTCGGAGCAGCTTGAGGAATTACTGGGCTATCCGTGGCCCTTCCCCGGCAGGCCCCCCAAGCATGACCTCAGCACATGGACCGTCACCGACGACTGGCCCGATCCCGTGCCGGTCACAGAAGCCGAAATCGAGGTGTTCGAGCGGTGGTTCGCCGACCTGTTCGATGAGTTGTTCGGCCCGGACGCCGGATGATCCAGACATTGAAAATCAGCGTTGAGATTCGTCCTTCAATGGACTATATGTGGTCACGTGTGGCTACATATGGAGGCGCAACATGCTGACCATCAATCTCAGAGACGCCAAGGCTGGATTTTCCAGCCTGGTCGATGAAGCCGTCAAGGGAGAGATCGTGACCATCACCCGTCATGGCAAGCCCGTTGCGGCCCTGGTTTCGGTCGAGGCGGCTGAGATCGCGCGCAAGGCGCTTGATCGCAAACGGGCGGGCCTTGTCAGCTATCTCAGGACGTTCCCCGGCGGAGAGTTCCCGCGCAACCGCAAACCATCGCGGGATGTCGAGCTTTGAGCGGCTTCCTTCTCGACACCAATGTCGTCTCCATGTTGGCACCGTCGAAGTCGGAAGCATCCGCTGACTTCCTCAACTGGTTGGACCGCATGGATGCCGATGGACGGCTATTTCTGTCGGTCGTATCCATTCATGAGATCGAGAAGGGAATCGCGCTCCTCGACCACAAAGGGGCAACGGCAAAAGCCGCGAGCCTGAAAGCATGGCTCAGCGGCCTTGTCTCCGCATACGATGACAAGATCATTGGCTTCGATGCAGAGGCCGCCGCAATCGGCGGGCGGCTGGAAGCAAAGGCGCTTGCCGCCGGTCACGACCCCGGCATGGCGGACGCCGTGATTGCCGGGACCGCCGCAGCGCATGAACTCGTCATCGTCACCCGCAACACGAAGCATTTCCTGCCATTCGGTATCGCCGTGTTGTCACCCGACGAGGCTGCCGCACAAGGAGACCCGACATGACCGCTTCCACCGTGCCGCTACGCGCCGCCCTTTACCTGCGCGTCTCGACGGCGCGGCAGGCCGAGCATGACGTTTCCATCCCCGATCAGAAGCGGCAGGGCGAAGCCTATTGCGAGGCCCGCAACCTGCAACTGGTCGAAACCTTCATCGAACCCGGCGCATCGGCGACCAACGACCGCCGCCCGGAGTTCCAGCGCATGATCGAGGCGGGAACGTCCAAGCCCGCGCCCTTCGATGTGGTCGTGGTCCACTCGTTCAGCCGGTTCTTCCGCGATCACTTCGAGCTTGAGTTCTATGTCCGCAAGCTGGCGAAGAATGGCGTGAAGTTGGTTTCGATCACACAGGAAATGGGGGATGACCCCATGCACGTCATGATGCGGCAGATCATGGCGCTGTTTGATGAATACCAGTCCAAGGAGAACGCCAAGCACGTCATGCGGGCCTTGAAGGAGAACGCGCGGCAGGGCTTCTGGAACGGCTCGCTTCCTCCTATCGGCTATCGCACAGTCGCCGCCGAGCAGCGCGGAGCCAAGACCAAGAAGAAGCTGGAGATCGACCCGCTCCACGCCGACACGGTGCGCCTGATCTATCGCCTTGCCTTGGAAGGTGACGGCACCACCGGCCAGATGGGCGTGAAGAACATCGTTTCCTATCTCAACAGCCGCCGCATCTTCACCCGCGACGGCGGGCGTTGGGGCATCGGGCAGGTTCACCGCATCCTCACTCGCCGCACCTATATGGGCGAACATGAGTTCAACAAACGCAGCAAGACCAAGGAATTGAAGCCAGTCAGCGAGATCGTCACCGTCCCCGTGCCGCCGATCATCGACACGGAGACGTTCAATGCGGTTCAGAATCTGCTCAAGGCCCGCAATCCCAAGGTCATGCCCGCCCGCGTCATCAGCGGCCCGACCATGCTCACCGGCCTGATCCATTGCGCCAAGTGCGGCGGAGCCATGACCATCCGCACCGGCAAGGGCGGGCGTTATCGCTATTACGCTTGTTCGATGAAGGCGCGGCAGGGGCCGACCGCCTGCGAGGGCATGGCCGTGCCGATGGAAAAGCTGGACGATCTGGTCGTCAATCACCTTGAGAAACAGCTACTCCAGCCCGAGCGGCTGGAAACCGTCCTCTCCGGCGTTCTTGATCGGCGGCAGGAGCAATCCGAACGTCGTCGCGATCATATCGCCGAATTGAACAAGCGTTCTGCCGAATCGGAACTGCGGCTCAAGCGCCTCTACGACGCCATCGAGGCTGGTGTGGCCGACATTGACGATCCGGCCCTGAAAGACCGCATCGACGGCCTCAAGGCCATTAGGGACCAGGCCAAGGCCGACGCCGAGCGGGCGCAGGCGATGCTCGACAGCTCCGGCTCCAAGGCCATCACCCCGCAAATGGTCCGCACCTTCGCCAAGACCGCGCGCAAGCGCATCCGCCTCGAAGGCGGTGGCTACCGCCGCGACCATCTCCGCGCGCTCGCCCAGCGCGTCGAGGTCGCCGATGGCGAGGTTCGCATCATGGGATCGAAGTCCCGGCTGCTACAGACGCTTACCGGAAAAAGCGGCGTAAACTCAGTGCCCACGCAGGGACTGAAGTGGCGGAGAGGGTGGGATTCGAACCCACGGTGAGCTTGCACCCACAACGGTTTTCGAGACCGTCCCAATCGACCACTCTGGCACCTCTCCGCGCTGGGGCCGGCGTTTGCCGGTTGCCGTGGCCTGCTGGCAAGCCCGGGCGAATAGCGACCAGCCGCCACAAACACAAGGGGGCACACGCAACAGGGAGGCATACGCAACAGGGGGGGCACACGCACTCCGGCCGCATGGTTCAAGGAAGCCGGCGCGATCTTTACGGCGCACTGGCCCGTCCGCTGGCTGTGAGCGCCAGCCTGCAAGCCTTCCCGGGCGAATGGGGGCCGGCTCTTTTCGTTCCCTGCTGATCATCCTATATTGTCGGCATGGATCAGAAGCGACCCTACCGCCCAGATAAAGCCAGCGCCGCAGTTCCGGCGGCTGCAGCAGGGGCGATATCGGCCTGCCAGCGCAAGGCCGCCAACGCCGTGTCCGAACCGGTGTGTGTTGCGCGCTTCGGAATCGGCGACGTGGTGCGACACCGGTTGTTTCCGTTTCGAGGCGTGGTGTTCGATGTCGACCCCGAGTTCGCCAACACCGACGAGTGGTGGGAAGCCATCCCCGAAGATGTGCGGCCAGCCAAGAACCAGCCCTTCTACCATCTGCTGGCCGAAAATGAGGACGGCAGTTATGTCGCCTATGTCAGCCAGCAGAACCTGGAAGCCGACGAGGAGGGCGAGGAAGTCGGCCACCCGGCCATTCCGCAGATTTTCGAGGCCTTCAGCGGCGGCCGCTATATTCTGCGTCCATCGAGCCGCAACTGATGGCAGGCGCAGTCTTGCGCCTGTATGGGTATTTCCGCTCGGGCGCGGCATGGCGGGTGCGGATCGGGTTGCACTGGAAAGGCGTGGCGTTTCAGCAGGAAGCCATCGATCTGCGCACCGGTGCGCAGCGTAGCCCGGCGTGGCTGGCGCGTAATCCCCAAGGGCTGGTGCCGGCGCTAGAACTGCCGGATGGCCGGTTGCTGACGCAATCGCTTGCTATCCTGGAATGGCTGGAAGAGACGCACCCGGAGCCGCCGATGCTGCCGTCTGGCCATGTTGAACGGGCGCGGGTGCGCGCGGTGGCGCTGGCAATCGCCGCCGATACCCACCCGGTGCAGAACCTTGGGGTGTTGAAGCGCATCGAGGCGCTGGCCGGGGCCGACGCCAGCCGGAAATGGGCGGCTGATACCATCAGCCGTGGGTTGGGCGCTGTCGAGGCGATGATCAGCGACAGCAGCGGGCCATTTGCCTTCGGGGCCGCGCCGACTCTGGCCGACATCTGCATCATGCCGCAACTTCTGAACGCCCGGCGCTTTGGTGTCGACCTGCAGCCGTTTGCCCGAATCCGCACGCTCGAGGCCGCCTGTGCCGAACTGCCGGCCTTTGTGGCGGCTGCGCCTGAGAACCAGCCCGATGCCGACTGACACCAGGCTGGCCGCTGGCCCCCATGAACAGCGTGCCGGCGGATCTGGTCAGATGGTTCTGTAAGGCGGCAACCAGACTGGCGGCTTGTGAAAGCGCCCGTCCTTCATGATGGCGTGCAGACGGCTTGCGTCTTCCAGCAGCCGCAGGTCGGCCAGCGGGTCACCATCGACCAGCAGCAGATCGGCCAGCATGCCGTCCTGCACCAGCCCCACATCCATCCCCATCAGCTGGCCGCCCAGTGCCGTGGCGGCCGCCAGCGCCTCGGCCGGCGTATAGCCCAGCAGATCGACGAACAGCGACAGGTCGCGGGCGTTGCGGCCGATGGGGTTATAGCCATAGCCATAGTCGCCGCCCGGAAGCACCCGTATGCCGCGCCGCCGCATCTCGGGCACCAGCCGCTGCAGGGCCTCCAGCCCGGAAACCGCACCCATTCTTCGTGCTTCGGCTGGCCCGATTCCGAAGGCGCGGGCTTCGTGGATGCGGGCATGCAGCAGCCCCAGCGCCGGGGCAACGAACAACTGGTCGCGGTGGGCTTCCAGCAGGTCGAGCGCTTCCTCGTCGGCATGGGTGCAGTGAAAGAACACCCGGAACCCGGCGCGCACCGCCCGCTTGATCGCTTCAGCCGCCTGGGCATGGCAGGCCAGCCAGATTCCGGCCTCGCGCGCGGCCTTGCCCACGGCCTCGACCTCGGCCCTGGAATAATTCAGTTGCTGTGATCCTCCGGGCGCAAAGCCTTCGTCGCCCGACAACAGGAACTTGATGGTGTCGCAACCCTCGGCCTTCCTGGCGCGCACGTAATCGGCAAGCCCGGCGACCGAACGATCATGTGCGGGGTCGTGACAGTCGGGCACCCCCTTCACGCCATCGACCCCTTTTTCCATCGCCGAGGCCCGCAGACGTGGCCCGGCAAGGCCGCCACGATCGATGGCATCACGCAGGGCCGGTTCGATCCCGGCACCTAACGACCCGGCGGAATAGGCACTGGTAAAGCCATGGTCGAGGGTGATGCGGGCGTTCTGCGCGGCCAGCAGCACATGGGCCTCGATCGTCAGGTCGACAGAGGCGGGCACATATTCAACCGATGCCGGCCAGGTGAGATGGGCGTGCGCCTCGACCAGCCCGGGAAGCAGCGTGCGGCCGCCGCCGTCGATCACCGTGGCGCCGTCGCGGGGCAACTGGCCGCTGCCCTGTGCCACGTGGCGGATGTGACGGCCATCGATCAGCACTTCACCCGGGAAAGGGGGCGCGCCGCTGCCATCGAAAATGCGGAGATTGGTAAACAGAATCAAGGGATCAGGTCCGGTCAAGCAGGGGAGAGGACAGGTGCATGGGCACGTTGAAACGCTCGGCCACCACAGCGGCCCACTGGCTTACCATGGTGATCTCGTCGTGGTGCAGCGACAGGCCCTGTTCGTGCTCGGCGGTGCGGGCCTCGGCCGAGAAGGCCTCGCCGGTCTTGCTGTTGCGGGTGAAGGCTGGCCCCGCGGCAATGGCAGCGGCGGCTGCGGCATCGATGGAAAGCCCGAACAATCTGGCGGCGGCCAGCACGCTGTCGGCAGGGCGGGCCAGCAGGGTTTCACTGTCGAGCGTGCGGATTCGCCGGGGCATGGCTTTGGCCATCTGCTCGAACAGCATCTGCTGGGCAAGCCAGCCGACGGCCGCCACCTGCAGATCGGTCAGTTTCAGTAGCTCTGCCCCCTCGATTCCAAGGTTCACCACCCCTTCGCGCAGCAGCTTCACCAGCAGGTCGCGCACCCACAGGCGCCCCCACATGTCCTTGCGGGCGATAGAGGCGATGAACACTGGAAGTGGCGCATGCAGCAGGATGGCCCGCGAGCCGGTTGCCAGCTGCATCAGCACGCTTGCCATCGGGTTCAGCAGGTTCGAGGGCTTGATGACCACGGCCTCGCCGGCACCCCAGCTGCGCCCCAACAGGTGGAGGATGGTGCGGGTGGCGTTGACGACGGATACGCCATCCGGGTGGTTGCGATGGCGCCAGCCGACGATGTCGTTCAGGATGGTTGGTTCCGATAAACCCATGGCGGCGCCGGGGTGATCGAGGGCGCGCACCAGCAGGGTGGAGCAGCAGAAGGCCGAATGGAAGATGAAGTGAACAGGGGCCGGAGGGGCTGCCGGCGCTGCCAGCGGCCGGGCGGTGGTTTCAAGGGCCTTGCCAAGATGCTCGTCGGTGAGGAATGGAATGGCGGCATGCCGGCTGCGGGGCAGGTGGGCGAAAATCACCTTTCCTGCCGGAGCATCGAACCGGTGGGCCAGCCATTGCGGGTCGGCGAGGATTTGATCGGGATCAGTGCGCGGCATGGCTGCTGATTGCATCGGCAGGCAGCAAACGGCAAGGAGTAAGCCATGGCGGAGCAGAATTTGCAGGTGATGATGCAGGAGGCGCATGTCGCGCGTCAGCGTGGCGACCGGGCCGCCGAGACCGCCGTACTCGACAAGGCACTTGCGGCCTTTCCCGGCGATCCGCTGGCACTGAACGCCCGGGGGGTGCGGGCGCTTGCCGACAGTGACGCGGCTCTGGCCGCCCGGCTGTTTGCCGCCGCTGCCGAGGCCGACCCGGGCGAACAGGCGCTGTGGCTGAACCTCGCCAGCGCCCACCGGTTGCAGGGCGATGATGCAGCCGAGCAGGCGGCCCTCGAAAGGTTGCTGGCGATCGACTTGCGGCACCTGATGGGCCAGTGGCGCATGGCGGAACTGCACGAGCGGCGCGGCAACCTCGGCCTTGCCACCCGTCACTGGCAGAATGTGTTTGCCATGGCCCCGTCCAACGAGGAACTGCCGCCGGCCTATGCGGCAAGGCTTGATGCCGCCCGCGCCTTCGTGCGCGCACAGGCGCAGGATTTTTCAGACCATATCGAAAAGGGGCTGGCGGCGCACCGTCAGGCACTGGGGCCTTCGGCAACCCGGCGCTTCGATGCCGCCTTCGATTTCATCGTCGGCCGCCGCAAGGGCTTCTTCAGCAATGAATGTTCGGGGTTTCATTTCCCGTTTCTGCCGGCCGACGAATATTTCGAGCGCCACCATTTTCCGTGGATGCCTGATGTCGAGGCGCGCTGGCGGGAAATCCGCTCCGAGCTCGAGGGCCTGATCGCCGACCCCGGCGACGCCATCCGCCCCTATGTGCGGATGGAAAAGGGCACCCCGGAAAGCAAGTGGACGGCGCTCGACAACCGGCTAGACTGGAGCGCCTGCTTTCTGTGGGAGTATGGGGTGCCGAACCAGCCGGTTCTTGATCGTTGCCCGGTGACGGCGGCGACACTTTCTGCCCTGCCGCGCAGCAACATCCCCGGGCGCGCGCCTTCGGCCTTCTTCTCGATGCTGAAGCCGCATACCCGCATCCCGCCGCACACCGGTGTCACCAACACCCGTGCCATCATCCACCTGCCGCTGATCGTGCCGCCGGGCTGCGCCTTCCGGGTGGGCGGGGAAACCCGGCCATGGGTTGAAGGCGAGGCCTTCGCGTTTGACGATACCATCGACCACGAAGCCTGGAACGACAGCGACCAGTTGCGCGCCATTCTGATCTTTGACGTGTGGAATCCGCACCTGACAGTTGCAGAACAGGAGCTTTTGGTGCAATTCTTCGGGCAGGCGGATGCCAGTGGTCATGACCCCGGAGGGCGGGTGTAGCTGGAAGAGCCGCAATCGGAGGCTGTATGAAAGCGATCCTGTCTGTGGCGGCAGCCCTGATGCTGGCCGGACCGGTAATGGCGCAGGGGGCGGCCACCGATCCGGCGCCGGCCCCCTCTGGCAAGCTCGACAAGCGCGACCCCAATGCCGTGCGCTGTCGCAGTATCTCGGAAATCGGCTCGCTGGTGAAGAAGCACCGCATCTGCAAAACCAACGCCGAATGGAACCGCTCCCGGGAACAGCAGCAGCGGGATGCCGATGATTTCATCACCCGCAACCGCTCGGGCATGAACCCCAACGGCTGACACTGCAATGTCTGACACTGCAACGTCTGTTCGCCTTCAGTGTTTGGCCTCAGGTTAGGGTTTCCTGCCAGGCTGCAAGGGCGGTGCGGGCGCGGGCTGCCAGAGCGGTCTTGCGCTCGCGTCCCTTCAGTGGCCGGCCGCGCGGGTCGCAGAGGCCGGGGTCAAGCGGCGGAAACAGCCCGAAATTCACGTTCATCGGCTGGAAGCTGTCGGCGACGGCCTCGCCGGTGATGTGGCTGAGCAAGGCCCCGATCGCCGTTTCACGGGGTGGCGGCAAAACCGCGCGGCCGTGGCTCTCGGCAGCGAGGAACCGCCCGGCAAGCAGCCCGATGGCCGCCGATTCGACATAGCCCTCGCAGCCGGTGATCTGCCCGGCAAAGCGGATGTGCGGTGCTGAGCGCAGCCGCAGCGTGGCGTCGAGGAGCTGCGGCGAGCGGATGAAGCTGTTGCGATGCAGGCCGCCGAGACGCGCGAACTCGGCCTGTTCCAGCCCGGGGATGGTGCGGAAGATGCGCACCTGTTCGCCATGCTTCAGTTTGGTCTGGAAGCCGACGATATTCATCAGCGAGCCCGACCGGTTGTCGTGGCGCAACTGCACGACCGCCCACGGCCGCCTGCCGGTGCGCGGGTCGCGCAGGCCCACCGGCTTCATCGGACCAAAGCGCAGGGTGTCCGGGCCGCGCGCCGCCATCACCTCGATCGGCATGCAGCCCTCGAAATAGGGGGTGTCCTTTTCCCAGTCACGGAAATCGACTGTTTCGCCGCTGTTCAGTGCTGCAACGAAGGCGGCATAGTGTTCGCGATCGAGCGGGCAGTTCACATAATCGCCCTCGCCGGCAGCGTGCAGGGTGCCGTCTCCGGCCTTGTCATAGCGCGACTGCCGCCACGCTACCTGCATGTCGATCGATTCGGCGTGAACGATAGGCGCGATGGCGTCGAAAAAGGCCAGATGCTGTTCGCCGGTCTGCGCTGCGATCCACTGCGCCAGTCCGTCGGCGGTCAGCGGCCCGGTGGCGATCAGCACTTTCTCCCAGAGAGGGTCGGGGGCCACCACCTCGCCGCGAACGATCTCGACCAGCGGTTCGGCGGTCAGTGCCTCAGTCACATGGTCAGCGAACAGGTCGCGGTCGACGGCCAGCGCCGACCCGGCGGGTACCCGCGCCTGATCGGCGGCCTGCATGACCAGCGAGCCGAGCGCCCGCATTTCCGCGTGCAGCAGCCCGACGGCGTTATGTTCGGCATCGTCCGAACGGAACGAGTTTGAGCACACCAGCTCGGCGAGCTTGTCGGTGTGGTGGGCAGGTGTGCCTTGCCGCCCGCGCATTTCGTGCAGGATCACCGGGATGCCGTGACGCGCCAGCTGCCAGGCCGCTTCCGAACCGGCAAGGCCGCCACCGATGATATGGACCGTCTTGTGCATGCCCGTCCCTAGCTTCTGAAGGCGGAGGCGTCCAGAGCCGGGAAAAAGTGGTTAACATATTGCAAATCAAGGTAAACAAGGCCTGGCTCCGGTTGCAATGCCGTAGGAATGGGCACAAACAGACGCTCTGGATGTTTTCGGAGTGTTCCCATGTTCAAACCATCTGTCACCGCCGCCCTGTTTGCTGCCACCGTGCTGACGGCCGGAGCCGCGAATGCCCTTACCATCACCTCGGCTGCCTATGATGCAGCGCTCGCTCCCGGCGAGCAGCTGGTCGTCACGTTCGATGCGCCGGCCGCCCAAGGCTTTGCGATTACTGGCGGCAGCGAGCGGGTCGGCAACGGCTCGGGCTATGCCGCTCCCTTTGGCGACGCCACCAAATACCTGTCGGTCGGCCCCGGGCAGGTGGCGACACTGACGACGCCGCTGTTGCGGTCGTTCAGCATGTACATCGGCTCGGTCGATACCTATAATCACATCACTTTCAAGGGGTTGGGTGGATACAGCCAGTCGATCTCGGGCGCTGATCTGGTGGCGCAGGCCAATGGCGACCAGTCGTCGGCCGGAACCAACCGCCGCTTTTACTTCGATTTCGGCAACGATCGCGTCAACCAGGTGATCTTCACCTCGACCAGCCCTGCCTTCGAGTTCGACAATATCGCAGCCGGCGCGGTGCCGGAACCCGCCACCTGGGCGATGCTGATCGTCGGCTTCGGCGCCGTCGGAATGGCCAATCGCCGGCGGCGGAGGGCGATGGTTGCCGCCTGACAGCAGGGAATTTTGCTGAATCGGGTGGCGGCGGGGCGAACGGCCCTTCCGCCACCAATTTCTTTCGGGCTATGAACAGCCTGTGGATCTCTATCTTCCCATCGCCGAAATGTCGGTCAATGCGCTGGTCATCGTGGCGCTGGGCGGCATCGTCGGCTTCCTGTCGGGAATGTTCGGGGTGGGGGGCGGGTTTCTCACCACCCCGCTGCTGATCTTTTACGGCATCCCCCCGGCAATCGCCGTCGCATCGGCAGCCACGCAGGTAACGGGCTCCAGCATTTCGGGCGCAATATCCTACTATCGGCGCGGGCAGGTCGATGTGAAGATGGGAACGGTGCTGATCGCCGGGGGCATGCTCGGCTCGGTTCTGGGGTCGATGGTTTTTCGCTGGTTGCAGTCGCTGGGGCAGATCGATGTCGTCATTGCCCTCATCTATGTGCTGCTACTGGGCAGTGTCGGGTCGCTGATGCTGAAAGAGGCGCTAGGAACGGTGCTGCGGCAGCGCGCCGGCCAGGTACCGCAGCGGGGACGCCGTCACCATCCGCTGGTAGCGGCGCTGCCGATGCGCATGCGGTTCCCCCAATCAGGAGTCTATCTGTCGCCGCTGGCCCCGTTTCTGGTGGGGGCGGCGGTGGGGGTGCTGACGGTGGTGATGGGGGTGGGTGGCGGTTTCATCATGGTTCCGGCCATGCTCTACCTGCTGGGAATGTCGGCTTCGGTGGTGGTTGGCACCAGCCTGTTCCAGATCGTGTTCGTCACGGCGGTCGCCACCTTGTTGCAGGCCGCCAACACGCATTCCGTCGATATTCTGCTGGCCGGGCTTCTGCTGGTCGGCGGAGTGGTGGGGGCGCAGATGGGGGTGCGTGCCGCGCAGTTCCTTCCGCCTGAGCGGCTGCGGCTGTTCCTGGCGCTGCTTGTGCTTGCCGTGGCGGTGCGGCTAGGCGTGGGTCTCACGCTCACTCCGGCGGAAATGTTCACCATCCAGCTGGCGACCGGATGATGCGCTGGCTGCTGGCCCTGTTGCTGGTGTTGCTTCCGGCGGGTGTCGGGGCCCGGTCTCCCCGGCTGGTGACCGACATGTCGCAAAGCCGGATCGACATCTCGTACCGGTTTTCCGGGGCCGAACTGCTGATCTTCGGGGCCATCCAGTATCCTGGTGGTCGCCTGCCGGCGCGTCCGCCCGGAATCGCCGTGGTTCTGCGTGGCCCGGCCGAGGCCCTGACGGTGCGCCACAAAGATCGGGTGGCCGGCATCTGGGTCAACCGTCAGTCGCTGCGGTTCGAAAGCGTTCCGGGGTTTTACGCGGCGGCCACCACCAGCCCGGTGGAAAGCCTGCTCGATGAACGCAATGCCGCCATCTACGAGATCGGGCTTCAGTATCTGCAGCTGTCGCCGGCAACCGCGGCTGCTCCGGAAACCGTCGGCATCTTTCAGGACGGCCTGGTGCAGCACCGCCAGCGGCGCGGCCTGTTCGTCGATCAGCCCTATGGCGTGCAGGTCACCGACAACATCCTCTATCGCGCCCGCATCCCCATCCCCTCGGCGGTGCCGGTGGGCAATTACCAGGTGGAAATCTACCTGATCGATGGCGGCAAGGTGGCCGCGCGCGGCACCGCGCCGGTTATCATCGACAAATCCGGGTTCGAGCGGTCCATCTATGTGTTCGCCCACGAATACGGCCTGCTTTATGGCGTGGTTGCAGTGCTTCTGGCCGTGGCCATGGGCCTGCTGGCAGGGCTGGCCGGGCGGCTGCGCGAACGCTGACGCCCTTGCCGGTCAGACTATTGGTTGGCTGTGGCGGCAGCCGGTTTCATCGGCGTGAACGTCCCCAGCCCGCAGGTGGCGCCGCGCACCGGGCCGCCACCCTGCTGGACGACGGTGATGGTGTGCACGTTGCACAGCTGGTTGGCCGTAGGTGCATAGGCGAACGACCGGTCGAAGTTCAGACCGGGGCAGGCGTTGGGAAGGTGGTTGCGGTAGACGCGGTTGCCATTCATGGTGAAATCGATGGTCGAGCCATCGATCACCCGCGTCGAGCGAATGGCGCTTGCGGAAATGCAGGTTACGGGTTCTCCGGCGGGTACCAGTTCGCTGCCGCGGGCAACGGGAACGGCGGCCAACGCCGGGGCTGCCGCCATCAGGGCGATCAGCAGTGCGGATTTCATGGTCATGTGCGGTCTCCTGCAGTGGTACTGCCCAGGCCGATGCCCCCGACGGCTGAGGTCATGCCGACAAGATAGTTTTGGCCTCATAGAGGCACAAGTGGCGGATCGGACAGCGCCAGCATTCAGGAACCCGCGCCTTGCACAGATAGCGCCCATGCAGGATCAGCAGGTGGTGGGCCTGCCGCCCCCAGCGCGGCGGCACCTTCTTCAGCAGGTCGCGCTCGACAGCATCCGGGGACTTGCCCGCCGACAGGCCGGTGCGATGGGCCACCCGGAACACATGGGTATCGACCGCCAGTGTCGGATGGCCGAAAATCTCGTTGCGCACCACATTGGCTGTCTTGCGCCCCACTCCGGGCAGCGACACCAGGTCGGCTTCGCTTTCTGGAACCTCTCCGGCAAATTTCTCAAGCAGCAGCGCCGAGAGGGCGATGATGTTCTCGGCCTTGCTGTTATAAAGACCGATGGTCCTGATATGCTGCTTCAGCCCGTCGAGCCCCAGCGCCAGCATGGCCGCCGGACTATCAGCAACGGCAAACAGGCCGGCAGTGGCACGATTGACTCCGGCGTCGGTTGCCTGGGCCGACAGCACCACCGCCACCAGCAGCGTATAGGGGTTGGTGTAGGCAAGTTCGGTGCGGGGGTTGGGGTTGGCGGCACCAAGTATATCGAAAATGGCGTGTGCCTGGGCGATGGTGAGGAGTTTTGCGGCCATGCCGCCGACAAGCCGCAGCCTGCCCTGAAATGCAAGCTCGCTGCCGATTTGTTGGCGTAAGCCGGTTCCGGAATCAGGGCATTGGCGCTATAGGGGCGCCATGGCCGAACCGCGACGCGCCTATTTCGATCTTGAACTCAGCCCCGGGCGCTCGCTCAGCCGCCAGCAGTTCCGGCGGCTGGTTGGCGGGGTGGCACTGCTGTTTGCACTGATGTCGGTGCGGTTCCTGTTCCTGGGGGCGTGGCTCATTCTGCCGTTCATGCTGGCCGATGTCGCTCTGCTGGCCTGGGCGATGCATGCCTCGTTCCGCAGTGCCCGCCAGTCCGAGCATCTGCGTCTGGATACCGCGGGCATGGAACTGGTGCACATCAACCCGGCCGGACGGGCGCGCCGCACCCGCATCGAGGCCGCTGGCGCTGCTGTCGAGCTGGAACCGCTGCGTCCGCGCGGCAATCGGCTGTGGATCACCAACGATGGCCAGCGGATCGAGATCGGCCACTTCCTGTCGAGCGCGGAGCGGGCCGAGATCGCGCCAGTGATCGCGCGCGGGCTTGGCAACTGGCGGCACGACCGCAGGCATCGCTTCTGAGGCAGGTTATTCGCGGCGCAGACCCTGCAACCTCTGCCGGGTAACCGGGTAACCCAAGCCTTCGGGAATCGTCAGCCAGCCATCGACCAGCGTTCCCGAAACGGTGGGCGGTGGCGTTTCATCGTCGAGAAGGGCCGCCACCGTGGCAAAGCCGGCCAGACGGTGCAGGTTGCACAGGGTGGGAAACAGCAGGCCGGCCGCTCCGGCCTCGGCAGCCGCAAGCAGATCGGCCGGGCGGGCGAACCGGGCACTGACGGCTTCGTGGCCATCGGCACTGACGGTTTCCCCGGCGGGAAGGGCGGCAACGAAAAAGGCTGTATCAAAGCGGGCCGACAGATGAGGAGGCGGCAGCCAGCGGGCGAAGGGCTTCAGGCGGTCAGGGGCAAGCCGGTGGCCAAGTCGGGCCAGGAGATCGCCAAAGGAAAGGGCGTGCTGGTCAGACAGGCGACGCAGCGACTGACGGTTCGCCAGCGGAACCGGCGGGCCGCGCGACAGCAGGATTCCGGTTTCCTCGAAGGCTTCGCGGGCTGCGGCGATTCGGGCTGCGGCATCGCTGGCCTCAAGCGCTGCAAACCCCTCGAGGGCAGGTGACGTGAGGGCGTGATCGGCAGGGTCGACCTTGCCGCCGGGGAATGCCAGCGCCCCGCCGGCAAAACCCATGGTGGGCGCCCGCTCGATCATCAGGATTTCCAGGCCGCTGTCGCCATCGCGGGCGATGATGACGGTGGCGGCCGGGTGGATAACGCTGGTCACCCGAGCACCGGGCAGGGGGGCAACTGTGCGCGCACCGGGAGGGAGGTGGCCGTTGCGTCGGCGGGGCTTGCCGACACGCTGCCGGGCAGGGTGCCGGAAAAGGCGATGCGTGCCGGCCGGCGCAGGCGGCGTTCCGAGACAGCGGGAAGGTCGCCCAGCGCTGCCCGCACACTTTGCGGGCAGACGGTATCGATGGTTCCGGCAATGCGCAGGCCTCCCAGCCCATCGGGCACGATGGTGGCCTTCAGTGTGGCGATGTCGCCGCTATTGTCAGAGAGGGTGGCGTGGCTGATCTCGATGGTGCCGCCATTGGCCCACTGCCCGAACGACACGAGCGGGGCGTCGGCGGTGACGGCCGCCGCCAGTTCCAGCGCCAGCGGCGCGCTGCCGCCAAGGCGCAGCTGCTGGCCGCTGATCTCTACCTCGGCCTGTACCGGCCCTGTGGGGGAGGGGCCGATGTTGCCGAACGTCGGGGTTTCCCGCAGGTGGGTTTCCAGCTGGCTGGCGGTGGCCCGGGTGGCGAACAGCCCGCTTGTCATGGCGGGTTTGGTCCAGACGATCGACAGGCGGGCGATGCGGCCTTTTTCCGTACGCAGCGAGGCGCGGGCATAGGGGGCATGGATGCCGAGGCTGGCGCCCGCCAGATGCTTTGCCGCAAGGCTGAGGCGTGGTTCGACGGCCGCGATCACCTGGCGGTTTTTCTCCCACGGGATGCGGTTGACGATGGCGGTTTGCGCCTGGAGGTGCAGGGCCAGCGCCGCAGATTCGCGGCTGAGGCGGGCATTGGCGATATCGGCCTCCAGCCGATAGGGAAAGCCGCTGGTTTCGATGGTGGAAGGGGGCGACAGCCAACGCCCCAGTTCCGTGCGCAGGCCACTGGAATAGCCATGCCACAGCCAGAACCACAGCAGGCCGCCAAGCCCCAGCGGCAGCAGCACCATCCACGGCGCCAGCCAGCTTCGCCGGGCCGGCGCGGCCGCGGCGGTGGGGGGGGCTTCCCTGACGGCGCAGCTCGTCGGATCGGCATTGATGGCAGCGTGGACTTTCGCCTCCATGGCCTCGCGCGACAGGCCGGGGGGGATGTCGGGACCAAAGGCCAGGGTCACGGTGCCTGCCCGCTTCACCAGCCCCTTGCCCCACAGGCGGCCGGCATCGTGCGTCACGGGAACGATGGGCAGATCGAGAATCGCATACAGCCCGCTCAGGCCGCCTTTCAGCGGCGGCGCTTCGCCCACCGGCACTCTGGTTCCTTCAGGGAAGATCAGGATCTGCCGGCCGTGGGTCACGCGGTCGCGCGCATCGCGGATCAGGTTGCGAAGGGCGGCACCGGCGCGGTTGCGCTCGACGAAGATGCTGCCGTGCTGGAAGGCCAGATAGCCCCACACAGGAATGCTGCGCAGTTCGCGCTTCATCACCACCGCCGGGCGCCTGAACAGATAGAGGGTGAGGATGGTTTCGAACATCGATTGATGCTTGAAGGCGACGATCGCAGGCTGACTGGGGATTGCTCCCCGTACCTGCAGGCGGATTCCCAGAAGCACCCGTGCGCACCAGACGAACCACGCCGACCACAGGTGCGCCCCCGCGATGATCCAGCGCTTCGAGAAGGCCCCGGCCAGGATGGCCAGTGCCACCACCGCCGACCCGGTGTAGAAAATGATGGTGAACAGCCATGACCTGAGGGTGTGGATCATGGCCGGCGTACCTGCAGCAGCAGCCAGGCGCCCAGCAGCTTGGCATATTCCCGGTGCATGGCGCGCAGCGGCAACCCGGCGGAAACGCCATCGGGAACGATCACCACGTCTGCGGGCAACCTGGCCTGCAGTTCGAGGCGGGCGCGGTGCATGTGGTAGCCCGCCGTCACCAGCCGCACCGACCGGAAGCGGTGCCGCGCCACCCACTGTGCCACTTCATCGGCATTGGTGGCCGTGCTGCTGGCCGCGAAGCCGAGATCGATGCAGCACGACAGCATGCGGGCGGGAATTCCGGCCTTTTCCGCCAGCTCGGGCGGGCGCACGCTTTTGTCGACACCGGAAATCAGCATGCGTCTGGCGTGGCCGGATTCCATGATGGCGACCCCCCGTTTCAGCCGTCCGGGGCCGCCGGTCAGGACGGCGATTCCATCGGTGGTGACAGAGTCGGCAGCCGCGGGCACCTGGCGGAAGATGAAGACGATGAAGCCGGCAAACCACAACAGGAACAGCAGTGCCGCACTGCGCACCAGCCATCCCCACACGCTTTGGCGCGCCTTCTTCCCTGATCCAGCCATTGCTGCTGCCATATCCGCTTCTTCGCCAAAGGGAAATGCCTGCTTGCCGCTGATGCTCCCCTGTGGAATGGATCAGCCATGCTGGTTGTCTGCCCCCAATGTGCCGCGCGCTATCGCCTGTCGGCAGAGATGTGGCCAACAGGAATCGATTCCGCCGGCCAGCCGCAGCGGATGCCGCGCAAGGTGCGCTGCCGGTCGTGTGCCACGGTCTGGATGGCCCTGCCCGAAGAGGATATCCTCGAACTTGGCGCGCCGCTGGCAGCGGCCGACCAGCCCCCACCGCCCGCACCGGTTCCCGCACCGCCGCACCCCGCGCCAGACGCGCCAGCCACATCCGCGCCGGATGCGCCGGCCACTGCGCTGTCGCCCTCGCCGCTGGCTGCGCGGCGCTGGCAGCAGCCTAGCACGGACGGCCCTGCCGCAGCAGGTGGCAACCACTGGGCCGATGCAGAGCCTGAGGAACAGGCAGACGGCGATGATGAACCAGCGCATGGCCGCCGCTGGCGGGTCGTGGCGGCTCTGGCAGCGGCAGTGGTGGGGGTTGCCCTGATCTTGTCCGCTGTGGTGAGACCCGAGGGTAACGGCCATTATCGGGTTGCCGGCCATGAGGTCGCCCTTCCCGGCTGGGCCGATCCGGAACCGCTGCTGCGCGCATTGCCGGATCTGTCGCTGCCGCAGATTTCACTGCCCGGCGTGTCGTTGCCTCAGTTGTCGTTGCCTCAGTTGTCGCTTCCCACCGTGCGGGTGCCCACCACATCGCCGCCGCCCCTGAAGCTTGCCATCTCGGCCCAGCGCCGTCTGGTCGATGGCCGGACGGTCTGGGATGTCGAGGGAACGCTTTCCAACCCCACGGCCGATGCTCATGCGGTTCCGGCCATCGCCCTGGTGCTGGTGAACGGCGAGGGAGAGTCGCTGGGGCGCTGGGTGGTGCGGCCATCGGCCACACGGCTTGCGCCGGGCGCCGCCACCCGCTTTGAAAGCAGCGCCATCGATCCGCCTCCGGCTGCCACTGGCGTGCGGGCGTTCCTGAAGCCCGCCGGCATCGGCCGGTTGTAACTGCCCCCTTTATTGCAAGAGGCCGTCATGAATTTCGATTACACCCCCCGGATGCAGGAAATGCTGATGCGCCTGCGGGCCTTCATGGATGCCCATATCTACCCCAACGAGCAGCGCTATCACGAGGAACTGGCGGCTGGCGAGCGCTGGAAGGTGCTGCCACTGATCGAGGAACTGAAGCCGCTGGCCCGGGCCGAGGGGCTTTGGAACATGTTCGTGCCGCCGGTGCACCCGGTGGGGGCAGCCAGCCCGCTCAGTCACTTCTCCTTCGAGGGCACGCCGCTTTCCAATCTTGAATATGCGCCGCTGGCCGAGGAAATGGGGCGCGCCCCCTGGTCGTCCGAAGTGTTCAACTGCTCGGCCCCCGATACCGGAAACATGGAGGTGCTGGCCCGCTATGGCACGGCCGAGCAGCAGGACCGCTGGCTGAAACCGCTGTCACGCGGCGAGATCCGCTCGGCCTTCCTGATGACCGAGCCGGCGGTCGCATCGTCGGATGCCACCAATATCGAAACGTCGATCGTCCGCGATGGCGATCATTATGTGGTGAACGGGCGCAAATGGTGGTCGAGCGGCGTCGGCGACCCGCGCTGCGCCATCGCCATTGTCATGGGAAAGACCAACCCGCAGGCGGCCCGCCATGCTCAGCAATCGCAGATTCTGGTGCCGCTCGATACGCCGGGCGTCACCCGGGTGCGGCCGTTGCATGTGTTTGGATACGATGACGCGCCTCATGGCCATTTCGAGGTTCTGCTTGAGAATGTGCGGGTTCCGGTATCGAACATCATTCTGGGTGAAGGCCGCGGATTCGAGATCGCGCAGGGGCGGCTGGGGCCAGGCCGCATTCACCACTGCATGCGTTCGATCGGCGCAGCGGAACGGGCGCTGGAACAGATGGTGAAGCGGCTGAAGGCGCGCACCGCCTTCGGCAAGCCGCTGTCGCAGCAGGGGGTGTGGCACGAACGCATTGCCAACGCCCGGATCGAGATCGAGCAGGCGCGGCTGCTGACCCTGAAGGCGGCGTGGATGATGGACACCGTGGGCAACAAGGACGCCAAGGCGCTGATCGCCATGATCAAGGTGGTGGCCCCCAATGTGGCGACCCGCGTGCTCGACATGGCTATTCAGGCGCATGGCGGCGGCGGTGTAAGCCAGGATTTCTTTCTGGCCGCCACCTATGCTTCCCAGCGCACCCTGCGCTTTGCCGATGGCCCCGACGAGGTGCACCGGCAGGCCATCGCCAAGGACGAGATCCGCCGCTACAACTAGGGCAATAGCCGCTGCCGGCGGGGCTTGCGCTGATCAGCGGCCGAGATCGGCCGGCGGAATTTCGCCCAGTGCGGTTTCGCTGCTTTCGGGCTGCCAGTTCTGGCCGGGGCGGAACACGGTGTCGCGCCCGGCCATCAGGTCTCCCGAGGCTACCTGCAGGGCCAGCCGCTCGCGGTCGCGGCGGATATATTCGTGGGTAATGGCGTCGATGGTGTCTTCGGGCGTGCCGGTTTCGGCAAGCACCATGCGCCCCATCTCGATGGCGGAATGGAACAGCTCGCGGACGGCCAGATCGATGTCGGCGGCGACCAGCCGCATATAGTGGGTGCGATCATGGGCGCGGGCAATGATGCGCAGATGCGGGAAGGCCTTGCGAACGCCGTCGAGCCGGTGCGGATCCCAGGCGCCGCCACTGGTAACCAGAAGCAACTGGCTGTGTTCCGCGCCGGCGGCCCGCAGCACATCGGTGCGGAAGCCGTCGCCGTAATATACGGTCCAGCCGAAGGCCTGCGAGCGTTCGATCTGGTCGGGCTGGCTGTCGATCAGCACGACATCGAGGCCGCGGGCATGGAGCATCTGGGTGACGATCTGCCCGAAACGGCCATAACCGATGACGATGATGCGGCTCGGCGTGGCCTCTTCCGGCCCCTTAAGGTGGCGTTCGGTTACCTTCGCTGGCGGTGGCAGCCGCGACCATAGCGCCAGCAGCAGCGGGGTAGAGGCCATCGACAGGGTGACAACCGCTGTGAAAAGCGACGCCGCCTCGGGGTAGATGAGCAGCCCGTGGGTGGCCGCCGAGAGAATCACAAAGGCAAATTCACCGCCCTGCGACAACAGCAGGCCGATACGGCCGGCCTGCCGCCAGCTGGAGCCGAACATCAGGCACAGGCCGGCGATCAGCAGCGATTTCACAGTTACCAGCACCACCACGAACAGCAGGATGCGCCACGGGTTGGCTATCAGCACCTGCAGATCGAGCGTCATGCCCACGGCCATGAAGAACAGGCCAAGCAACAGGCCGCGGAATGGTTCGATATCGGCCTCGACTTCGTGGCGATAGGGGCTGTCAGCCAGCATGACTCCGGCGATGAAGGCCCCCATGGCCATCGATACCCCCAGGAGCGCCATCAGGAACGATGCCCCCAGCACGGTGAGCAAGGCCCCGATCACGAACACCTCGCGGGTGCCGGTGGCGGCGATCCGCCGGAACAGCGGTTTCAGAAGCAGCCGCCCGGCGATTACCAGCGCCACGATGGCAAGCCCGGTCACTCCGATCAGTTCCCAGCCGCTGCGGGCATTGGGATCGGGCAGGCGCGACAGCGCTGTGGTTACCAGCAGCAGCGGGACGATCGCCAGATCCTGCATCAGCAGAATGGAAATGGTGCGCTCGCCCAGCGGGGTGTTCAGCTGGTCCTGATTCTTCAGCAGCTGGATATCAAGGGCCGTCGACGACAGCGCCAGCGCCAGCCCGACCACCAGCGCCGCCTGCCAGGTGAAGGCGGTGATCAGAAGCAGCACCCCGGCGATGGCAAAGCCGCACAGCACCACCTGCAGAACGCCCAGCCCGAAAATGTCGCGTCGCAACGCCCAGAGGCGCGACGGGTTCAGTTCCAGACCAACGACGAACAGCAGCAGCACCACCCCGAATTCCGAGAAGGAAAAGGTGCTCTCCGGGTCGGCGATCAGTTGCAGCACCTGCGGGCCAATGACGATTCCCGCTGCGAGGTAGCCAAGGATTGCCCCCAGTTTCAGCCGGGTGAACAGCGGGATGAACAGCGTGGCGGCGGCCAGATAGACCACGGCCTCTTTCAGCAGTTCCGGGGAGCCGGACGCCGCTGCCACGCCTAGGGACCTTCCTGCCCGGTCGCAGCGCTGGCGGCCGCATGGGCGGCATCGAACGCCAGCAGGATCGATGGATGACGGGCCGGATGCGCGCGTGCCGCCTCGAACAGGTGCAGTTGTGGAAATCTTGCCGCCAGCTGGTCTGGCAGGCGCCCCTCGCCGGCAAGCCAGGTAGCCAGCAACTGGTGGGCCTGTCCGAGGTCTGCGGTGTTGAGACCAAGGATGGCCTGCCCGAGAATGGCAGCCGAGGCCTGCCCGAGAGCGCAGGCCTGCACCTCTTGCCCGAACCGCACGACATGGCCGCCGCCGTCGAGTTCGACATCGGCCTGTACGACGCTTCCGCAGATCAGCGACCGCCGCATGGCAGTGCCGCAAGGCGGGGTCAGCCGCTCCTGAAAGGGAATGGAGGCGGCAAGCCTGAGAATGTCAGCGTTGTACAGCGGGGCGTCCACCCGCCTACTATACGGGTGGAACGGCGATTAGGAAGGCGCGAAATCCTTCTGGTAGGCAGTTTTCACCATGGTGCGAATGCTGTCGAGCGGCAGCGAGACTTCATAACTGCCTTCTGCCCAGGGACCGGCGACATAAGGCGCCACCAGCACCCGCAACAAGGATATCTGGCCTTCGCCGGCGGGCACGATCACCTGATCTCCCAGTGGGGGACAATCACTGAAGTCGGGCAGTTTGTCCTTGCCGCGCCGCTCCGCCCGCTCGGCGTCGAGTGCCTGACACCATGCCGGTGTAAGCGCTTTCAGGGCATCGCTGGGGCTGGTGAACAGGTCGGCAAAGCTGATGCGTTTGCCGGCCTTGCGATCGTAGATGGCGGCATCATACCCCATGTTGCCATGGGCGCCGCCGGTGTAGGTCGAGGTTTGCGCCGACAGGACGAGCAATGTCGGAGTCTCGGCTTCGGGCTTCCAGTTCTGGTGGAATTCATTGCCGTGGAATTCGTAGCCGCCGGTCTTGGCGTCGCTGGCGGATTTGCGCGCCTCGGCCTCTGCGGTCTGCAACGCCTGCTCGGCATCGCTTCTCAGCAGACGGAACAGATTGGGTTCCAGAGCTGCTTCAGGGGGCGCTGACCAGTAGAACGTCAGCTCGGGCGATGAATGCCGCAGCAGCAGTTCGCTGGCCAGAATCGGTTCGCGCGTCGGGTCGGCTGCAGGTGGGTGATCCGTGGCCGGGGCGTCGGGCTGACAGGCCGTGATCATCAGTGACAGGGAAATGGCAAGCAAAGGTAACCGGAAGAAGGGCATGAGGCAGCCTAACCGATCTTGTTCCTCATGGCGAGATCATTCATGAACCGGTTGTCGTCACCACTGGCCAGATGCGGCGCGAGATCAGCAATATCGCCCAGCAACTGGCTTAGTGGCTCGATCTCGCTGCGCGGCCAGTTCCCCAGAACATAGCCGGTCACCCGATCCTTGTGGCCGGGGTGGCCGATGCCGATGCGCACGCGGCGGTATTCGGCACCGATATGACGATCGATCGAGCGCAGGCCGTTCTGGCCGCCATGGCCGCCGCCGCGCTTTACCTTCACCCGTAACGGCGCGAGGTCGAGATCGTCGTGGAAAACGGTGAGCGCCTCGGGCTCCAGCCTGTAGAAGCGCAGGGCCTCGGCCACCGAGCGGCCGCTTTCGTTCATGAAGGTCTGCGGCTTCAGAAGCAGCACCCTTTCGTGGGCCAGCCGGCCTTCCGACAACAGCCCCTGGAATCGTGGCTTCCAGGGGCTGAAATCGTGCATGTCGTGAATGACATCGACAGCCTGAAACCCGGCATTGTGCCGGTTCAGTGCATGGGCCGGGCCGGGGTTGCCGAGCCCGGCGAACAGCAGCATCAGGCTTCCGCTTCGCCTTCCGCCTGCGTCGTCGTATCACCTTCCAGCGACTTCAGCGACGACGGCGCGGCGATGGTGGCGATGGTGAAATCGCGATCGATCACCGGAGTGACGTTGTCGGGCAGAGTCACGGCCGAAATGTGGATCGATTCGCCGACATCAAAGCCGGCAACGTCGACCGTGATGAAATCGGGGATGATGCCGGCCGGGCAGCGCACCTCGATCTCGTGGCGCACCACGTTCAGAACGCCGCCGCGCTTCAGGCCCGGCGAGGTGTCCTCGTTGATGAAGTGCACCGGAACGAACACGGCGATCAGTTCATCTGCGGCAACCCGCAGGAAATCGACGTGCAGCGGACGGTCGGTGACCGGGTGGAACTGGATATCGCGCGGCAGGGTGAGGTGGGCCGTGCCATCAACGGTAACTTCCACCACCGAGTTGGCGAAAAAGCCGGTCTCGAGCAGCTTCACCAGCCGCTTTTCCTCGACATGAATCGCAAGCGCCGGTTGCTTGTTGCCATAAATCACCGCCGGAACCCGGCCTTCACGCCGCACCGCCCGGGAGGCTCCCTTGCCAGCCCGGTCGCGTGTCTGCGCATCGAGCGTCAGCACATCAGACATATCATTCTCCATTAACCTGATTCGCCCGGCGCCTCCAGGGTGCGCCAGCCACGAAGGAGCGGCCACTACAGCAAAGCCGCGCCGCAGGCAAGATCAGCGGGCGTTTGCCGCCGTTCAGCGGCTGGCCAGCCGCCGGTCGAGATACGACGACACCCGCCCCATCAGGTCGTCCATCTCGTTCACGAAGAAATGGTTGGCGCCTTCGATCTTCTCGTAGTCGATGGTGAGGTGGCGCTGGGTTTTCAGCTTGTCGACCAGCTTCTGCACCATTGGTTCGGCCACCACTTCATCAGCGGTGCCCTGCACGATCACTCCGGATGACGGGCAGGGCGCCAGGAAGCCGAAATCATACATGTTGGCGGGCGGCGCGATCGAGATGAAGCCTTTGACCTCGGGGCGGCGCATCAGCAGCTGCATGCCGATCAGGGCCCCGAAGCTGAAGCCCGCGACCCAGGTGCCCGACGATTCCGGGTTGATTGCCTGTAGCCAGTCGAGTGCTGCGGCAGCATCCGACAGTTCGCCGATGCCATTGTCGAACACCCCTTCCGAGCGACCGACCCCGCGGAAATTGAAGCGCAGGGTGGCAAATCCGCGCTGTGCGAACATCTGGTACAGGGCGAGGGTGATGGCGTTGTTCATGGTGCCTCCGCCCTGGGGGTGGGGGTGGAGGATGATGGCAACGGGCGGCCGTGGCCGCGTGGCGGGGTGGTAGCGTCCCTGCAAACGGCCTTCCGGCCCGGGAAAAATGACTTCCGGCACGTATGACTTCCCTGTGACTGTGCACACGGTTGGCGTGCGCTGCGCCGATCCTATATGGAATGCGGCATGGCGATTGCAACATATCTGGACTGGGCGGCCACAGCGCCGCTGCGCCACGAAGCCGCCACGGCCATGGCCGCCGCTGCCGAACAGGTGGCCAGCGGGGCGTGGGGCAACCCGGCCTCGGTGCACGCACCGGGGCGCGCCGCCCGTCGCGCCCTGACGGACGCCCGCGCCGACATCGCGTCTTTTTTTGCCGTCGATCCTGACGCCATCATTTTCACGAGCGGCGGCACCGAGGCGCTGGCGCTGGCGCTTGGGGGCGCCGAAGCCAGCGTGCGCCTGGTAGGGGCAACCGAACATCCGGCCGTTCAGGAGGCGGCCGCCGAAGCCGTGCGCATCGAAGTCGATGCCGATGGCGCCCTGCAGCTGCCGGCCATTGCTCAGGGGGCGCTGGTTGCGGTTCAGCATGCCAACAATGAAACCGGGGTGGTGAACGATCTTGGCGCCATCTGTGCCGCGGTTCACGCCGCCGGCGGCCGGGTGGTGGCCGATTGCGTGCAGTCGGCGGGGAAGCTGCCACTGCCACCTGCGGATTTCATTGCCGTTTCCGCCCACAAGCTGGGGGGGCCGGCCGGTGTCGGGGCGCTGATCGTGCGCTGCAAGGAGCGGTTTGCCGCCATTCAGCGCGGTGGCGGACAGGAGCAGGGCTATCGTGGCGGCACCCCCAACCTGCTGGGGATCATCGGCTTTGCCGCTGCCCTGCGCCATTTCGACCATGATTTTCCCGCCCGCGCTGCCCGTCTGCAACAGCGGCTGGAACAGCAGGCAACCGCACTTGGCGCCCGGGTGAATGGCGCTGCCAGCGAGCGGCTTCCCACCATCAGCAGCCTGCACCTTCCAGGCGTTGCAGCCGCCACCCAGCTGATGATGCTGGATATGGCGGGCATTGCCGTCAGCCAGGGTTCGGCCTGTTCATCGGGCACTCTGAAAGCCTCGCCGGTGCTCACGGCAATGGGGTTGGCCGACGCTGCCGCCCAGTCGCTGCGCGTCTCTACCGGCTGGTCAACCACCGACGCCGATATCGACGCCTTTCTGGCAGCCTGGTCGCCGATGGCTGCGAAGGCCGCCCGCCATGCCGCCTGAACCCTTCGATCTCGATGCCCAGGCGACCACGCCGCTCGAACCGGTGGCGCTGGCGGCCATGCTGCCGCTGCTGGAGGGGCGCCACTGGAACCCTCACAGCCCCCATCGCGGCGGCCGCATCACCAAGGCGGTGCTGGAAGTGGCGCGCAGCCAGATCGCCGGGGCGCTGGAGCGGCCACCCGAGGGCCTGATCTTCACCTCGGGGGCAACCGAGGCCAATAATCTGGCACTGAAAGGCGTTCTCGAGGCGCGGGGCGGCCGGCTCGTCACCTTTGCAACCGAGCACAGCTGCGTGCTGGCAGCCGCCCGGCATCTTGAACGGCTGGGCCATCCGCTTGCCATCGTGCCGGTCACGCCGCAGGGCCTTCCCGACCTCGACGCTCTCGACGCCGCTCTGGCCGAGCCGGCGGCGCTGGTGTCGTGCATGGCTGTCAACAACGAGATCGGAACCATCGCGCCGCTGGCGGCGATCGCCGATCGTGCCCATGCCGCCGGCGCCCTGTTCCACACCGATGCGGCGCAGGCGTTCGGCAAGATAGACCTGTTGGCCGATGCCGATCTGATCTCGGTTACCGCCCACAAGCTGCATGGCCCCAAGGGCATCGGCGCGCTGTGGGTGCGGCCGGGGGTCGGGCTTTCCCCCCAGCTCGATGGCGGCGGGCAGGAGGCCGGGGTCCGCTCGGGAACCCAGGCCCCATATCTGGCCGCCGGGTTTGCGGCCGCAGTGCTGGCCGCCGACAAGCAGGCCACCCGCACCCATTGCGAACAGCTGATGCAGATCGCGCTTGCCGAACTGGCGGCGGTTCCGCACATCATCAACGGCCCCGATCCGCTGGGGCCGGACCGCTGGCCGGGCAATCTGTCGGTGACCTTTCCCGGAGTCGATTCGTCGCGGCTGATCGCCCGCCTTCCCGATCTGGCGCTCAGTTCCGGATCGGCCTGTTCCTCGGGGGCGGGCCGGCCAAGCCATGTGCTTGCAGCACTGGGTTTGACGGATTCGCTGGTGCGCCAGACGATCAGGATCGGCTGGAGCCGCATGACCGACCCGGAACTTTTTCATGCTGCACTTGCGAAACTGGTTTCAATCACCAATGATATGGTCTGATGATTCACCTGCGATTCCTGAACCCCGACGGGACGCTAGCCGCTGAAACCGACATCGAGCCGGAGAACGGATTGCGTCTGCTGGAAGTGGCGCAGACCCTCGGCCTGCCGCTCGAAGGCACCTGCGAAGGCTCGATGGCCTGCTCGACCTGTCATGTGCTGATCAATGCAGCCGATCTTTCCCGGCTGCCGCCACCTGGCCCGCACGAGGAAGACATGCTGGATTTCACCGCCTATGTCGGGCCATTGTCGCGGCTGTCGTGCCAGATCGAGCTGACGGATGAGATCGGCCATCTGGAAGTGTCGCTTCCGCCCGGCCATGCCAACATGCTCGGCCGTCAGTAACCGGCCAACCGCCGGCGGCAGCTTGCGGCTTCTCAGCTTCCGAGGCCGCGACCGCCCAGCACCAGAAGCACCAGCACCAGCATGATGGTCAGTGCCTGGAACAGCACCCGCATCGACATCAGCCTGTTCGACTGCTCGCCGGTGATGTCTTTTCCCGAAGCCATGGTCATGATGCCGCGCACCAGCACGAAAGCGGTCAGCAGGGCGCCAAGGGCAATCAGGATGATGACGATGGTCTTCATGGCGACTCCGCGACGGCGAGGCCGGCTTGCGCCAGCAGTGGCGCGCATTGTCGCACAAACTGTCGCCTGACGTCATCCCCTTTTGCGCCGCTGTCGCGCAAGGCCGCCAGCGTTGCGGCGTGGTCGCGCTTGGCGAGTCGCCTGCCGCTGGCATCGAGAAGCAGCCCGTGGTGCAGATAGCCGGGCTGTGGCAGTCCAAGCAGCTGTTGCAGCAGGCGTTGCACGGGGGTTGCCTCGACCAGATCGTCGCCGCGGGTCACCAGTGTCACGCCTTGCGCTGCATCATCGAGCACGCAGGCCAGATGATAGGCGATGGCGCCGTCACGGCGCATCAGCACCGGGTCGCCGAAGCGGTCGGCTGCCCCTGTCTGCGGCCCGGCGGCAAGATCACGCCAGCTTTGCCGGCAGCTGACCCCCTGCTGCTGAACCGCCCCGAGATCGAGCCGCCAGGCAAAGGCGCCGCTGGCGGGCGGGGCATGGCCACGACAGGTGCCGGGGTAGACGATGGTTTCGCCGGTGTGGGGGGCGCTGGCGGCGCGGGCGATATCGGCGCGGGTGCAGGTGCAGGCATACAGCAGCCGGCGCTGCCGCAAGGAATCGAAGGCGGCCAGATGGCAGGGCCGCCGTTCCGATTGCACCATCACCGGGCCATCGGGCACCAGCCCCAGCCACGCCAGATCCTCGTTGATGGCTTGTGCAAACTGAGGGCGCACCCGGCCGCTGTCGATATCCTCGATCCGCAGCCGCCACCGGCCTCCGGCCGCCCGCGCCACCGCCCAGCCGGCAACCGCGGAAAATCCGTGGCCCAGGTGCAGAAGCCCGGTGGGCGAAGGGGCGAAGCGGGTGACGATCTCCATCTTGACCTCTACTACCAATAGTGCTGTCATAACGCAGACACACTGCTAGTGGTATAGCCAACGCCAGACCTATCGTGCGGGCTTGTGTGGCGGGTGATGCCGGTGGCAGTGGAGAACAAGGAACGTGGTGCAGTTGGGCCGGCCCCTGCCCTGACGTGCGATACGGGTGGATCTCTCCCAGCGGCCCCGATCAGGGAGTGGCCGATGTATCATCCCGCCATGCTTGACGAGCGCCGGGCCGAACGCTGGCAATCACCGCAATCCTGTCCGGCGCTGGTGCTGAACGCCGATTACACGCCGCTCAGCTATTTCCCGCTGTCGTTATGGAGCTGGCAGGATGCCGTGAAGGCCTGTTTTCTCGAACGGGTCGATGTGGTGGCGCTTTATGATCGCACCATCCGGTCGCCGGGTGTCGAGCTGGCACTGCCGTCGGTGGTGGCGCTCAGGCAATATGTGAAGCCGGTGCGTACCCCCGCCTTCACCCGTTTCAACCTGTTCCTGCGCGACCGCTTCGCCTGCCAGTATTGCGGCGCCCGCGAAGACCTGACGTTCGACCATGTGGTGCCGCGCGCCCATGGTGGCCGCACCACCTGGCAGAATGTGACGACGGCCTGCGCGCCGTGCAACCTGAAGAAGGGCGGGCGCACCCCGGCGCAGGCGCACATGCAGCCGCGCCAGCCGCCGTTCCAGCCCACCCATCACCAGCTGCTGGAAAACGGCAGGGCGTTTCCGCCCCACCACTGCCACGCCACCTGGCGCGATTTCCTCTATTGGGATGTCGAGCTGGAGCCGTAACCGGGCGCGACTGTTACCGGCCCCGTCTGTGTTCGGCCTGCAAGGGCCGTATCAGCCGACGATTTCTTCCGGGCGGAAGAAGAAGGCGATTTCGGTGGCGGCGTTCTCGTCGGAGTCAGAGCCATGCACCGAGTTGGCCTCGATCGATTCCGCGAGTTCGCGGCGGATGGTTCCCGGCTCGGCGTTTTCCGGATTGGTGGCACCCATCACCTTGCGGTTCAGGGCCACGGCGTCTTCGCCTTCCAGCACCTGCACCACCACCGGGCCCGAGGTCATGAAGGCGACGAGATCGTTGAAGAAGGGGCGCTCGCGGTGGATGGCGTAAAAGCCTTCGGCCTGATCCTTCGTCAGGCGCACCCGCCGGGAGGCGACGACGCGCAGGCCGGCGTCTTCCAGCATGGCGGTGACGCGACCCGTAAGGTTGCGGCGGGTGGCATCGGGCTTGATGATCGAGAAAGTGCGGGTGACGGCCATGAAGATGGTCCTCTTGTCTGGGAATCGGGTTGTCGGAAAAATGGTGCAGCGCACCTAGCGGCAACGGCTGGTAAGGGCAAGATGCCAGTGGCCCTGTAAGCCGGGTTCTGTTCCCCGCCGTCCCCCAAGGGCCGATCAGAGTGGCGACCATTCATCTCGGGCCGGCGTTGCCGCCGGCCTCCAGCAACCTACCCGCGCGCCTCGGGCAGACCGGCCCGGCCCGCCACCGGGCGGTAACGGGCGCGGCGCGCCTATTCGGTCTTGCTCCCGGTGGGGTTTGCCATGCCACCGCTGTTGCCAGCCGCGCGGTGCGCTCTTGCCGCACCCTTTCGCCCTTGCCGGAAGCCCGAAGGCCCGTCCGGCGGTTTGCTTTCTGTGGCACTGTCCCTGGGGTCACCCCCGGCGGGCGTTACCCGCCACCGTTGGTCATCGGAGCCCGGACTTTCCTCGGCCGGCATCAGCCGGACGCGGCCGCCCGGGCCACTGGCATTTGTGCGCTTGTCATCGAACGGCCTTGCGGTCAAGCTGGCCCCGAAAGGAACCCTCGAATGACGTACCCTGTTCGCACCAGCGAATTCGAAATGAACCGCTCGACCATCATCAGCCTGCTGTATGTCGCGTCGTTCCTTGTCGGAATCACCTCGATCATCGGGGTGGTGCTGGCCTATGTGTGGAACGGTGAAGCCCATGAAAGCTGGGAGGACAGCCACTACACCCCGCTAGCGTCTCAACGATGTTCACCGGGTGAAGCCCATGAAAGCTGGGAGGACAGCCACTACCGCTATCACATCCGCACCTTCTGGATCGGCATGGTGTGGGGGGTGGCGGCGCTGGCGGCATCGGTTGCCACCTTGTTTCTGCTGGCGTGGGTGTTCTTCCCGCTGGTGGCGGTGTGGTTCGTGGCGCGCGCCATCAAGGCACTGCTGGCGGCCCAGAAACACGAACCTGTCGCCAATGTGACCACCTGGCTGGTTTGAAGGTTGCCGCTGCTTTTCGATAGAGGTTTTTGGCGGCCGCTTTCCACCGCACAGCCTTAGCGCCCCGTTCGGGCGCGGTTCTCCATCAGCGCCCTGTCTGGGCGCGGTTCTCCATCAGCGCCCTGTCTGGGCGCGGTCCTCCGTTAGCGCCCTGTCTGGGCGCGGTGCATCACCATCGCGTCGGCCAGCACCAGCGCCATCATCGCCTCGGCGACCGGAGCCGCGCGGATCCCCACACAGGGGTCGTGGCGGCCGATGGTGCGCACTTCGGTCGCCGCGCCGCTGCGGGTGATCGACGGCACCGGCGTGAGGATCGAGCTGGTGGGTTTCAGCGCCATGCGGCAGACGATGGGCTGCCCGGTCGAGATGCCGCCGGCGATTCCGCCGGCGTGGTTGGCCAGAAATATGGGCCTGCCGTCCGGCCCGGGGCGCATCGGGTCGGCGTTGGTTTCGCCGGTCAGGCGGGCAGCGGCAAAGCCATCACCGATTTCCACCCCTTTCACGGCGTTGATGCTCATCATCGCTGCCGCCAGCTGCCCGTCGAGCTTCCAGTAGATGGGCGCCCCCCAGCCGGCGGGCACCCCTTCTGCCACCACTTCCACCACCGCCCCCAGCGACGAACCGCTTTTGCGGGCGGCATCCAGCGCCTCGGCCCAGCGGGAGGCGGCGGCGGCATCGGGGCAGAAGAACGGGTTGTTGGCAATTTCGTCGGGATCGAAGGTCTGCACCCGGTCGCCACCCAGTTCCACCAGATAGCCGCGAATCGCCACAGCGCCGATCACCTTGCGGGCGATGGCGCCGGCGGCAACGCGCATGGCGGTTTCGCGCGCCGACGATCGCCCGCCACCGCGCGGGTCGCGGCGGCCGTATTTGGCATCATAGGCGTAATCGGCGTGGCCGGGGCGAAAGCTCTGGGCGATTTCGCCATAGTCTTTCGAGCGCTGATCGACATTGCGGATCAGCAGGCTGATGGGGGTGCCAGTGGTTTCGCCCTCGTACACGCCGGAAAGGATTTCCACCGCATCGGGTTCCTGCCGCTGGGTGGTGAAGCGGCTTTGCCCCGGCCGCCGCTGGTCGAGGAAGGGCTGGATATCGCCTTCGTGCAGGGGAATGCCGGGCGGGCAGCCATCGACGACACAGCCAATCGCCGGACCGTGCGATTCGCCCCAGGTGGTAAAGCGGAAGCTGTGGCCGAAGCTGTTGTAGGACATGCGGCGCCGCCGGTGCCGCTACACCAGCGCGATGTCGGGGGCGTCTTCGGCCTTCATGCCCACCACATGATAGCCCGAATCGACATGCAGATTTTCACCCGTGGTGCCGGCCCCCAGATCTGACAGCAGGTAGAGCGCGGCGCCGCCGACATCCTCGATGGTGGTGTTGCGCTTCAGGGGCGAATTCAGCTCGTTCCACTTCAGAATATAGCGGAAGTCACCGATGCCGCTGGCGGCAAGGGTTTTCACCGGCCCGGCGGAAATGGCGTTCACCCGGATGTTGTCGCGGCCGAAATCAACCGCCAGATACTGCACGCTGGCTTCCAGCGCCGCTTTCGCCACCCCCATCACATTATAATGCGGCACCACTTTTTCGGCGCCGTAATAGGTCAGCGTCAGCATCGCGCCGCCGTTGGGCATCATCGCTGCGGCGCGGCGCGCCACCGCCGTGAAACTGTAGACGGAAATATCCATCGACATGGCGAAATTGGCGCGGCTGGTCTCGAAATAGCGGCCACGCAGCTCGTTCTTGTCGGAATAGCCGATGGCATGGACGATGAAATCGATGGTCGGCCAATGCTTGCCGAGATCGGCGAACAGCTGGTCGATGCTGGCGTCTGATGACACATCGCAATCGAACAGCAGCGTCTGGCCGATGCTTTCCGCCAGCGGCCGCACCCGCTTTTCCAGCGCCTCACCCTGATAGCTGAAGGCGATACCGGCGCCGTGTTCCGCCAGTTTCTGCGCAATGCCCCACGCCAGCGAGCGGTCGTTCGCCACGCCCATGATCAGCCCGCGCTTGCCCTGCATCAACCCCATGCCAGCCATTCTCCGTGCCAGTGACGTCTGATTCCCTTGCCGTTTCCTTACCGGTCTTCGGGGGCGATTGTCACCCGCAACCCGTCGAGTTCCGGGGTAAATTCGATCTGGCACGACAACCGGCTGGTGGCGACGCGATGGTCGGAGCTGTCGAGCAGGTCCGATTCGTCTTCGTTGGGGCCGCCGGTCTTTTCGGCCCACGCCGGGTCGACCTGCACATGGCAGGTGGCGCACGAACAGCAGCCGCCGCACAGCGCCAGCAGTTCGTCGAAGCCGTTGTCACGGATCACTTCCATCACCGAGAGGCCGGTATCGCCCTCAACCGTCTTTTCCTGTCCCTCGCGGTCAACGACGATCAGTTTTGGCATGGGTGGTTCCTTGTCGCTTGTGGTGCCTCGCTCGCTTTTCCCGTGACCGGGAGCGCGGCCTTGCCTATTAGCACGACACGCCACTGGCAAGAGCGAAGCAAGAGAGAAGATGGACTCGCAGCGGATCAGGGAAGGAATGGCAGCGCTTTGCGCTGGCGATCCGCGTATTGCCGCCGCCCGCGAGGCCCTTGGCGACCCGGAGCCGCGCATCCGGCCGCGTGGCTATGGCACCCTGCTGCGCGCCATTGTTTCGCAGCAGGTATCGACGGCGGCGGCCAGCAGCATCTGGCGGCGGCTGGAGGCAGCGATCGGCGACATCGAATCCCCGCACGGGGTGCTGGCAGCCGATGCCGACACCCTGCGCGCCGCCGGCCTGTCGCGCCCCAAGATCGGCTATGCCCAAAGCCTTGCCGCCCATGTCGCCGATGGCTCGCTTCCGATTGATTCGCTGCCCGCCGACGACGAGGCGGCGATTGCGCTGCTGTCGTCGGTGAAGGGGCTGGGGCGGTGGTCGGCGGAAATCTACCTGTTGTTTGCCGAAGGGCGCCCCGATGTGTTCCCGGCCGGCGACCTGGCGCTGCGGGTGCAGGCGGGCCGCCTGTTCGCTGGCGGCGAACGCCCCGACGAGAAGCGGCTGCGCCAGCAGGCCGAGGCGTGGAGCCCGCACCGCGGAGTGGCGGCGCTGTTCCTGTGGCATTGCTATAATGCGCCGCCGCTATGAGCCAGCGCCCCCTCCCGCCCGCGGCCGTCACCAGCGTCACCTCGCCATCGAACAGCACGCTGAAACGGCTGCGATCGTTACGGGAAAAGAAATACCGCCGCGCTGAAGGGCTGTTTCTGGCCGAAGGGCTGCGTATCACTACCGAGGCGCTGGAGGCCGGCTGGCTGCCCGAGATCCTGCTGTTTGCCAGCGGCCATGAGGATCATCCGCTGGTGCGGCGGCTCATCAACGCCACCCGCGATCATGGCGGCATGGTGATCGCCACCACGCCCGATCTGCTCTCGGGGGTCAGCGGCAAGGACAATCCGCAGGCGGTGGTGGCGGCCTATCAGCCGCGCCGGCACACGCTTGACGCCGTAACGCCCGGAGAGCGCACGCTGGTGGCCGAACGCCTGCGCGACCCCGGCAACCTCGGCACCCTGCTGCGTGCCTGTGATGCCACCGGAACGACGGCGCTGCTTCTGGTCGAAGATTGCGCCGACCCCACATCGGTCGAGGCGGTGCGGGCCTCGATGGGGGCCTTTTTCACGGTGCCGGCCATTTCCTGCACCTCGGCGCAGCTGCTGGACTTCAAGGCGAAACACCGGGCGACACTGACCGGGGCAGCACTCGACCCGCGGGCGATGCCCTACCGTGAGGCAAGCTATGGCACCCCGGCGCTGCTGATGGTGGGCAATGAACAGGCTGGGCTTCCCGAGGCGCTGAAGCAGGCCTGCGACCAGCTGGTGATCATGCCGATGCTGGGCAAGGCCGACAGCCTGAACGTGGCAATGGCCGGCACCCTGCTGCTGTATGAGGCCCTGCACGCGCAGGATGCGGCGCTGCAGGTGCGGCGCGGCGCATAATAACGCTTCCGCCAGCGCCCGGCTGCGCTATAGGGAAGGCCGGAAACACCTGCGGGGAAGGTAGTACATGAAGCTGGTCGTCGAACGCGCGGCTCTCCTCAAGGCTCTCGGCCACGTCCAGTCGGTGGTCGAGCGGCGCAACACGATTCCCATATTGTCGAACGTGCTGCTGATGGCCGACAGCGACCGGCTGAAGCTGATGGCGACCGATCTCGACCTGCAGATCGTCGAGGAAACCCCGGCTGCTGTCGAAACGGCTGGAGCCACCACCGTTTCCGCCCATACCCTGTTCGATATCGTCCGCAAGATTCCCGATGGCGCCCAGGTGACACTGGAAGTGGCGGCGCAGAAGATGGTGGTGAAGGCCGGGCGCGCCCGTTTCCAGTTGCAGACGCTGCCGCGCGAGGATTTCCCGGTGATCGCCGAGGACGACCTGCCGGTGCAGTTCGTGCTGCCGGCCGAAACGCTGGTGAACCTGATCGACCGCACCCGCTTTGCCATCTCGACCGAGGAAACCCGCTATTATCTGAACGGCATATTCCTGCATGCCCCGGCGGGCGCCGGCACCTTGCGCGCCGTTGCCACCGATGGCCACCGGCTGGCCCGGGTCGAGCTGCCGCTGCCCGAAGGGGCGGCCAACATGCCCGACATCATCATCCCGCGCAAATGCGTGTCGGAAGTGCGCAAGCTGCTCGACGAGCGTGAGGGCGAGGTGGCGATTGCCCTGTCGGCGGCGAAGATTCGCTTCCGCATCGGCCCGGCGGTGCTGACATCGAAGCTGATCGACGGCACCTTCCCTGATTACAGCCGGGTGATCCCGACCGCCAACGACCGTCTGCTGAAGATCGACCCGGCGACACTTGCCGAAGGGGTGGACCGGGTGACGGCGATTGCCGCTGCCGAGAAGATGCGCGCCGTGAAGCTGAGCCTCGATCATGACCGGGTGACGCTGTCGGTCACCAGCCCGGAAAACGGCACGGCAAGCGAGGATGTCCCGGCGGATTACACGTCGGAGGCGTTCGAGGTGGGGTTCAACGGCCGCTATCTGCTTGATATTCTTCAACAGGTGGAAGGCGATCTGGTGGAAGTGCATCTGGCCGATGCCGCCGCACCAACGCTGATCCGCGAAAGCCACGAATCACCGGCGCTTTATGTGCTGATGCCGATGCGGGTATGACGGGGCCCGGCTGATGCCGCTGAAGAAGCCGAAAGCACGGCCGCTGCCCATGCCGTTCAAGGAGCCGGAGTGGACCGGCGACGAGAACCAGCGCCTGCGGATGATCCGCCTGCGCCGCGAAATGGCCAATGGCGAGGGCTATAGCTGGAGCGATCCCCCGCCCGGTCTGTGGCAGCGGCTGCGGCGCTGGCCCCGCCATCGACTGGTGTTCGCCATCATGGCGGCCGGCATGGGGATGGGGCTGGTGGGGATGTTCGTCGTGGCCTCGAACACCGGGTTCAGGCCGCCGCCACAGATCATCTATTTCGAGAACTGGCGCGCCGGGCGCACCGCCGAGGATGCCAAAGCCGACCAGGAAGAGGCCATGGACCGGTTGCGCGCCGAGGTGGAGGCCAACCGGGCGGCGGTGGCGGCTGCCGAAGCGCGCGCCCGGGCGCTGGAGGCCGAGCGCGCGGCCGCCGCCCGCGCCAGCAGTTGAGCCTGCCTTGACCCTGCCGGAAGCAGCGTCTGCCGACGATCATCGCTGGATGGGTGCGGCGCTGGCTCTGGCGGCGCGCGGGCGCGGCAGCAGTCGTCCCAACCCCAATGTCGGCTGTGTGATCGTTCGCGAAGGCCGGCTGATCGGCCGGGGGTGGACGGCGCCGGGTGGCCGCCCCCATGCCGAAGCGCAGGCGCTGGCCCAGGCGGTGCGGCACGGTTCGGCGGCTGGCGCCACCGTCTATGTTACTCTGGAACCCTGCGCCCATGTGTCTGGGCGCGGTCCGGCCTGTGCCGATCTGCTGCTGGAAGCCGGGGTCGCCCGGGTGGTGGTGGCGATGACCGATCCCGACCCGCGCACCGCCGGGCAGAGCATGGCGCGCCTGCGGGAAGCCGGCATTGCCGTGACCGCCGGCGTCGGGGCGGCGGCGGCACGCCGGGAACTGGCAGGCTTTGCTGGACGGCTGGCCGGGCGTCCGCAGCTTACTCTGAAACTGGCGCTGTCGCTCGATGGGCGGCTGGCGATGGTGAACGGCGAAAGCCAGTGGATCACTGGCGCGCTGGCGCGGGCCATGGGCCACCGCCTGCGCGCCGATTCCTCGCTGGTGGTGACGGGCGGCGGCACCTGGCTGGCCGATCGGCCACGGCTTGACGTGCGCCTGCCGGGGTTTGCCGGCGTTCAGCCATTGCGCGGCGTGCTATCGGCCACACCGCCACCTGCGCCGTTCCTGCACTTTCCCACTGTGGCCGCCCTTGATGCCTTTGCCGTTGCCAACGGGGTTGATCATATCCTTGTCGAGGCCGGGCCGACGCTGGCGGCCAGCCTGCTGGCGGCAGGGCGGGTAGACCGGCTGGCGCTGTTCCGCGCCCCCATCGTGCTGGGCCGTGGTCCCGGTCTTGAAGGGTGTGAACCACGGCGCCTTGCCGATGCCCATGGCTGCTGGACACTGGTGCATCGTCAGCCATTGGGGCCGGATCTTTATGAACTCTACGAGGCGGTTTCGCCTTCCCCGGCCGGGAACGGGTAGCTCTGCTGCGCCCTCGCGATGGTGGCGTTCAGCTCGGCGCCGGCCACCAGAGAGAAACCGATGACATAGAAAAACAGAAGCGACAACATTACCCCTGACAACGCCCCGTAGGTCAGCCCCATGGCGCCGAACCCGGCCATCATCGGGAAAGCGACCTGCACAGAGATCACCCACACCAGTGTCGTCAGCAACGCGCCGGGCCAGCAGATGGCCTTGCGGCACAGACGCGGGCTGAGCAGCCAGAACAGCGCCCACAGGATGAAGAACAGCGAAAACGGGGTGGCGATGCGCGACCAGCTCACCCATCCGGGCAGATCGACGCTGTAGGGCAGGGCCTGTCGTAATGCCGACAGCAGCAGCCCCAGCACCACTTGCGACACGAACATCACCGTCACCAGAAACACCGCCACCAGCAGCCCGGCGATCGAGCGCAGCCGGCTGCCGAGATAGCCCCGATCGGCCTTCACCCGGAAGGCGCGGCGGATGACATCGCGCAGGGTTTCGATGAAGGTGGTGACGGTCCACAAGGCGACCAGTGCGCCAACCCACAGCAGGTTGCCGACCCGTGCTTTCAGCACCTCTTCGACAATGGGACGGAACAGATCTTCGATATGTTGGGGCAGAGCGGAAAGAGCCGCGGAAATCGCTTCATGGCCGGCCTCGGTCTGGCCGACGGCAGCAGCGACGGCGGCGATCAGGATCATCAGCGGCAGCAGCGCCACCAGCGACAGATAGGCGATGTTGCCGGCGTGAATCCAGCCGTCGGCCAGCGTGTTGCGCGCCGTTTCCAGCAGCACCCGCACGGGCAGCGCCAGTCGTCGTCCCAGCCGTCGCCACCTCACTACCGCCACCTCAGGCTGTTCGGGCGGCAACGCTTTGTCAAGTGCTGGCTTTCTGCCGCAGATAGTCGGCAAGGCCGGGGTCGGCGGGCAGTTCGATCAGCACCCGCGCCAGCAGGTCGCCACGGCTGCCATCCTTCCTGGTCCAGCCGCGGCCTTTCAGCCGCATCACCTTGCCCGACGACGTGCCCGGGCCAATGGAGAGATGCACTTCGCCCTCGGGGGTGGGCACCCGCTGACGGCCGCCAAGCACCGCCGTTGCCAGCGGCACCATGATATCAGCGCGGATATTGTCGCCATCGCGGGCAAAGCGCGGGTCGGGGGTGATCTCGATGGTGACAAGCGCATCGCCAGCACCCCCCGGGCCCGCCTCGCCCTGCCCCTTCATGCGCAGTTGCTGGCCGTCGTCGACCCCCTTGGGAATGGCAAGGTCGATGGTCTTGCCGGTGGCGAGCGTCAGCCGGCGCGGCCGCGCAAGGGCGGCATCGACAAACGGCACGGCCAGCCGATAGGCGATGTCGTGGCCGCGCGGCGCCGCCCGGTGGCTGGCGCGTCCTCCCCGGCTGGCGCGTCCGAACAGTTCGGAGAACAGGTCGCCGGCGTCACCGCCGAAATCGAACTCGAAGCCGCCCTGGGGCTGGCGAAAACCGCTCTGACCACCGAACCCGCCCCGGCCGGCGCCAAAGCCGTGGGGCATCCTGGGGTTGCCCTGTTCGTCGATCTCGCCGCGGTCGTACTGGGCTTTCTTGTCCTTGTCGGAAAGGATGTCGTAGGCGGCGGTCACCTGTTTGAAGCGCTCGGCAGCCTTGGGGTCGTTCTTGTTCTGGTCGGGGTGCAACTGCTTGGCGAGTTTGCGGTAAGCGCGCTTGATCGCTGCGGAATCAGCACCGCGTTCCACCCCGAGGGTCGCATATAATTCCGCCATTCACCCTACCTGTTGCATAAATACCACAGCCGATATAGGCTCTTGCGCGGGGTGCGACAAGTGGCCCATGGATGGCGCATGACCGACCCTTTCCAAGTTGCCGACCTCTCTCGTCCTGCTGATCCGTTCAGCCAGTTTGACCGCTGGTTTGCCGCAGCGCAAGCCACCGAACCGAGCTACCCCGATGCCTGCGCGCTGGCGACTGTCGAACTGGTCGACGGCCAGCCGCGCCCGGCGGTGCGCATCGTGCTTCTGAAAGGGGTAACCGAAGGCGCCTTTCACCTCTATACCAACTATACCAGCGCCAAGGGGCTGCAACTGGATGCCACCGGCTATGCGGCGCTTGATTTCTACTGGAAGTCGCAACAGCGTCAGGTGCGGGTGTCAGGTCCGGTCAGGCGTCAGGATGCGGCCCTCAGTGATGCCTATTTCGCCACCCGGCCGCGGGAAAGCCAGCTGTCGGCCTGGGCGTCGCTGCAATCGCAGCCGCTCGATTCCCGCGCCACCTTTGAACAGCGCCTCGCCGAGATGGATGCCCGCTATCCCGGTGCGGTTCCACGTCCGCCGCACTGGGGCGGCTATGACCTGCTGGCTGAGCGGATCGAGTTCTGGGAAGAACGCATCGGCCGCCAGCACCACCGGTTACTGTTCGAAAAAGGGGCCGATGGCTGGCGAAGCCAGCTGCTTTATCCCTGAACAAATCATCCCTGAACACATCAACTGCTCTTGGCGCCTGTCTGTCGCCAGACCTTGGCGATTGGGTTTTCGGCAGTCAGCGTGACGGCCGTTCCGGCACCACCCGGTCACGGCCGGCGCGCTTGGCGGTATAGAGGGCGGCGTCAGCGCGATCGAGCAGGCTGGCACTGGTATCGTCGTCGCGATGGGCGGCGATGCCGGCGGAGAAGCTCAGCCGGCCAATGGTCGAGCCGTCGTCAGACCGGCGCAGCACCTGCCGCGCCAGCGCGGCGCGGGCCTGATCGATGGCGGCCGCCGCCTCGCGCAGCGCCATGCCGGGAAGCACCACCACGAATTCCTCACCGCCATAACGGCCGACGAAGCTTCTGGACGTGGCCTTGCGGGTGTGTGCCTGCAGGTGCGCGCCCACGCAGCGCAGCACTTCGTCTCCGATGGCATGGCCCCACTGGTCGTTGATGCGCTTGAAGAGATCGATGTCGACCATAGCCGCCGACAGCGCCTGACCGCTGGCCTGCGCCTTGAACTGTGCCCTTTTCAGAGCCTCCATCACCCCCCGGCGATTGAGCAGGCCGGTAAGCGGATCGGTGCGGGCATTGCGCTCGGCTGCTTCCAGACGGTCGAGCAGACGCTCCGTTTCCAGCCGGGTGGCGACGAGATCGGCTTCCAGCCGCCGGTTGGCATGCATCACGGCGGCATTGGCGCGGCGCAGCCGCTGCACCAGATCCGCAAGCTCGCTGGCCGAGCGCGCCACGGCAAGGGCCTGATCCTCCTGCTGGATGGTGGAGTCGAACTGACGGAAATCCTGGTGCGAGCGATCGAGCTGTCCGGCCAGTTGCAGGGCGCTCGCCTGGGTGGCCTCCACCAGCTCCATCAGTTCGCCAGCGGCGATTTCCCCCAGATGCGTTTTCCGTAGCAATCTGAGTGATGCCGGCGTGAGGGTGCCATCTTCCAGCAGGCGGTCGACCTCGTGCGACAGGGCGCTGTCGGCCTGTGTGACGTACAGGTAGAACAGCTCGTAGATGTCGGGCTCAGGGGGAAGCCCGGTTGCCACCAGCAGATCACGGATTCGGTCGAACACCGCCATGGCCGGGTGGCCCAGCCCGCCGGAGTCGGTCTGAGTATCGGCCGGGCCTGCCGCCCTCAGTCGTCCGGTCTGTTCCATGGTCGATCCCTTGCCTTCGCCTGTGCTACCGGTCATCCACGGCCAGGGTGCTGCCGGGTTTAGCACAACCCGCCACAGCCGCAGCTCCGGTTCGCGCCTGATGCTCCGTAGCTCGCCTCAGCCCTTGCCGCAGCGCCGCAGGGCGATTAGGGAGGGGGCGAACAGGCGACCCGCGCCATGGCCGGGTCGCTTTTGGCGCATCCATGCGCAGGGCCGGGAATTGCACGATATTCCGGGTCCTGCGCCATCACAGCAAGGGACCGACCCGACATGACCGCCACAGGACACGACACGCTTTCCACCCGCCGCACCCTCGAGGTTGATGGCAAGAGCTATGCGTATTTCAGCCTCGCTGCTGCCGGCGAGAAGATCGGCGATGTCTCGCACCTGCCGTTTTCCATGAAGGTGCTGCTGGAAAACCTGCTGCGTTTCGAAGATGATTTCACGGTCAAGGTTTCGGACATCGAGGCGATCGCCCAATGGGGCAAGACCCGCCATTCCGACCACGAGATCCAGTATCGTCCGGCAAGGGTGCTGATGCAGGATTTCACCGGCGTGCCTTGCGTCGTCGACCTGGCGGCCATGCGCGACGCCATGTCGAAACTGGGCGGCGACCCGCAGAAGATCAATCCGCAGGTGCCCGTCGACCTGGTGATCGACCACTCGGTGATGGTCGATGAATTCGGGACGCCCAAATCGTTCGAGCATAACGTCGAGATGGAATATGGCCGCAACATGGAACGCTACGAGTTCCTGCGCTGGGGATCGTCGGCCTTCAGGAACTTCCGGGTGGTGCCGCCCGGCACCGGCATCTGCCACCAGGTGAATCTTGAATATCTGGCGCAGACGGTGTGGGCCTCGGCGGCTGCCGATGGCACCATGATCGCCTACCCCGACACGCTGGTTGGAACCGACAGCCACACCACCATGGTGAACGGTCTGGGCGTGCTGGGCTGGGGGGTTGGCGGCATCGAGGCCGAAGCCGCCATGCTCGGCCAGCCGATCTCGATGCTGGTGCCTGAAGTGGTCGGCTTCAAGCTGACCGGCACCCTGTCGGAAGGGGTGACCGCGACCGACCTCGTGCTTACCGTCACCCAGATGCTTCGCAAGAAGGGCGTTGTCGGCCGCTTCGTCGAATATTTCGGCCCCGGTCTTGATACGCTGGCGCTGGCTGACCGCGCCACCATCGGCAACATGGCGCCGGAATATGGCGCCACCTGCGGCTTCTTCCCGGTCGACAAGGTGACGCTCGATTATCTGCGCCTTACCGGCCGTGACGCGCATCGCATCGCCCTCGTCGAGGCCTATGCCAGGGCGCAGGGCATGTGGCGCGATGCCTCGACTCCCGACCCGATCTTCACCGACACCCTCGAACTCGATCTTGGTTCGGTGATGCCGTCGGTTGCCGGGCCGCGCCGCCCGCAGGACCGGGTGCTTCTGAACCAGGCCCATGAGGCGTTCGAGGCCGAACTGCTGACCAGCTATGGCAAGGCCGAGGAGCCCGGCAAGCGGGTGGCCGTCGCCGGCGCCGACCATGATCTTGGCCATGGTGATGTGGTGATCGCCGCCATCACCTCGTGCACCAACACCTCGAACCCCAATGTGCTGGTGGCCGCCGGACTGGTCGCCCGCAAGGCGCGGGCACTTGGCCTGCACCCCAAGCCCTGGGTGAAAACCAGCTTCGCCCCCGGAAGCCAGGTGGTGACCGATTATTTCAACAAGGTGGGGCTGACGGACGACATGGACGCCATCGGCTTCAACCTCGTCGGCTATGGCTGCACCACCTGCATCGGCAACTCGGGGCCGCTGCCCGAGGCGATTTCGCAATCGATCAACAAGAACGATCTGGTGGCGGTCTCGGTGTTGTCGGGCAACCGCAACTTCGAAGGGCGGATCTCGCCCGACACCAAGTCGAACTACCTGATGTCGCCGCCGCTGGTGGTCGCCTATGCCCTTGCCGGGTCGGTGCGCGCCGACATCACCACAGCGCCGCTGGGCAAGGGCAAGGACGGGCAGGATGTCTATCTGAAGGACGTGTGGCCGACCAACGCCGAGGTCTCGGCCATGGTGCAGCAGGCCGTGACTCCGGAGATGTTCCGCAGCCGCTACGCCGATGTGTTCAAGGGCGACAGGCACTGGCAGTCGATCCGGGTGACCGGGGGCGACACCTACCAGTGGAACCCGGCCTCGACCTATGTGCAGAACCCGCCCTATTTCGTCGGCCTGACGATGACTCCGGCGCCGGTCGCCGACATCAGCGATGCGAGGGCGCTGGCGGTTCTTGGTGATTCGATCACCACCGACCACATCTCGCCCGCCGGCTCGATCAAGGCCGATGGCCCGGCCGGCCGCTATCTGCTGGCCCACCAGGTGCCGCAGGCGCAGTTCAACAGCTATGGGTCGCGGCGCGGCAACCACGAGGTGATGATGCGCGGCACGTTCGCCAACATCCGCATCCGCAACCGCATGGCGCCCGGCACCGAGGGGGGTGTCACCACCTATCTGCCGACCGGCGAGGTGATGTCGATCTATGATGCATCGATGAAGTATCAGGAAAGCGGCACCCCGCTCATCGTGCTGGCTGGCAAGGAGTATGGAACCGGCTCCAGCCGCGACTGGGCGGCCAAGGGCACGACGCTGCTGGGAATTCGCGCGGTGATCGCCGAAAGCTTCGAGCGCATCCACCGCTCGAACCTGGTGGGCATGGGCGTACTGCCGCTGCAGTTCGAAGACGGCCAGTCGGCACAAGCACTGGGGCTCGACGGCAGCGAGCATTTCGCGTTCTCGAGCCTGCAGTCGCTGAAACCCCGCCAGAAGATCACCGTGACCTTCACCCGCAAGGATGGCAGCAAGGGTGAGTTCACAACGATCTGCCGAATCGATACCGAAAATGAAGTCGAGTATTTCTATGCCGGCGGCATCCTGCAGTATGTGCTGAGAAAGCTGGCAGCCTGAGTGCCGAAAGGATCAGGCTGACACGCTGACACAGCAACAGTGTGACTGGACGAAGGGCGGAGGCAACTCCGCCCTTTTCTGGTGCAGGATTATTTCGGAAGGTAGGGCAGCGGGTTTATGGCCTGCCGGCCATGGCGCAGCTGGAACAGCAGCTGTGGTTCGCGGGCTTCGCCGCTGGAACCGGCGCGGGCGATCGGCTGGCCGCGCTGCACCTTGTCGCCACGGCTGGCTAGTGCGGCTTCGAGGTGCCCATAGGCCGTGACATAGCCATTGGCGTGGCACACCAGCATCAGCAGGCCGAACCCGTGGATGGCGTCACCAACGTAGATCACCTCGCCATCGGCTGCTGCCCGCACCGTTGCGCCGCGCAGAGCCTTGATATTGATGCCATCGTTCACACGGCCACCGGGTTTGGGCCCGAAATCCGACAGGATCACCCGCCCGTCGACCGGCCACGACAGGGTGGGGACCGGTGCCGCCGGTTTCGGGGCAGCCGGTGGCGTTGGCGCCGGAGCCGGCCTGCGGTGATGGCTGCTGCCTGATCGTCCGGTGGGGATGAACAATTGCTGGCCGACGCGGAGGACGCTGTCGCGGTCGAGCCCGTTGGCCTCGGCGATGCGCCGCCACGACACCCCGTAGGCGCGGGCGATTGCCAGCCCGGTATCGCCTGCCTTCACGGTGTGACGGCGGCCGCCCGGCACGGCGACGCCATCGGCGACCACCCGGCCCGGCGTTTTGCCGGCTGATGGCCGGCCCTGCTGCGCGCTGCCTGGCCGCTTGTGTGGCGGCGCTGGCGTGGCGCACGACGCCAGCGTCAGCGCAATGGCCAGCAGAGACAGGAAGGGGGCAGGGGAACGTGGCACTGGCCCTTCCTAGCCGGGACGAACGCCAAGGGGAATCCTTATGGGGCCATGAATGAGACCAGTGCGCGTTTTACGGGCCGACAGCCGGCCAACAACCAGGAATCTGCTCAACGTGTAAGATTTTTTTACAGATCAGCGGTCGGCTGCGGTGGCCGTGTTTTTCTATGTAACTGATATAGCTGTATATTAATTAAAGTGGTAAATTGGCATGGAGCTTGCATCTTGTGAATCGCCGGCGGGGGCAATTCGCCGGCACGGACTTGGTTCGTCACGAAAGAAGCGGCGGGATAGGGGTCCGCCGCTTCTTTTTGTTTTTCGGCCCTGCAGCCATCAGTTCCGGCATGGCTGCCGGTGGTGTGGCCGTTCAGATGGCTGGATGCCGCCACAGCAGGCATCAGGCCCGCCGCAGGGCCGGCAGGCGAATGATGCCGATCTGCCACAGGCACGAAACCGCGATGATGGCGGCGCCGGCCAGAGTGCGCCACGGTATCGGCTCGGCAAAGATCAGCCAGCCGAACAGCGCCGCCCAGCCGACAGCGGTATATTCAAACGGCGCCAGACGTTGCGCCTGCTCAAGCGCATAGGCTTTCGCCAGCAGTTGCAGGGCAATGGCCCCCAATAGCCCGGCGCCGATCGCCAGCCACCAGGCCTCGCCCGCGGGCAGCATCTGGCCGGGGGCCAGAACGGCGGCCACCGGGGCAAGGAACAGTGCCGGCAGGGCCGCCCCCAGCAGGCTGACCAGCGATGGCCCGTCACGGGCGGCGCGCAGCCGCATGATGACGACGGTGACGGCGTAGGTCGCCGCCGACAGCGCCACGGCCAATATGCCCGGCAGATCGACAGGCTGTTCCGAGCCGATGCCCGAGGCCACCAGCACCCCGGCAAAGCCCAGCAACCCGGCGCCGATGCTGCGCGGCTCCAGCCGTTCCCTCAGCAGCAGGGCTGCGAGCGGTGGAATCATCAGCGGCGCGGAAAAGCCGATGGTCACCGCCTGCGCCAGCGGCAGCCGGCCGATGCCCCAGAAGAACAGTACCGCCGAAACCGATACGAAGGCGGCGCGAACGGCGTGCAGCGGCAGCATCTCGCGCGTCAGCCGTGGCCGCCCGGCCCGCAACCACATTGGCAGCGTGAACAGGGTTGCCAGCAGGTAACGCCACCAGGTGGCTGAAACCGCCGGCATGGTGCCCACCAGCATCTTCATCGTGGCATCCATGCCGCAGAACAGGCCGATGCCGACAAGATAGAGAACATAGGGACGGCCGTGCATCGCCGCCGCATGGCCGGGCCGACGGCGGATTGCAAGCGCTGCTCTGGCGCCTCGCCTGTGCCGGCGCTAATCGGAGGCACTGTCCTCGATGGCGTGCATGTCGTCGTCGGACAGGCCGAAATGGTGGCCGACCTCGTGCACCAGCACATGGGTCACCCATTGTTCGAGGCTGTCGGTTCCATGCGCCCAGACATCGAGGATGGGGAGCCGATAGAGCCAGATGGTCGCCGGCATCGCCCCGGTCAGGTCTGCGCCGAGGTCGCCCACCGGATAGCCCTGATAGAGGCCGAGGATGTCGTAGGGCGATTCGAGCGCCATCTCGGCCATCACCGTGTCGTCGGGAAAATCGACCACCCGCAGCACCACATTGGCGAGATGGGTGCGAAACAGCGCGGGCAGCCGCTCGACCGCGGCTTGCGCCAGTCGTTCGATATCGGCGATGGTGGGGGCGTGCAGGGGCATGTGGCCCTCTTAGGCAAGGATACGACGATGGTCGAGAAGCTGAGCGCCGCCCGGCGGCAAATGCTGGCAACCGAACTGCCCGACTGGCAACTGGCAGAGGAACATCTGCAGCGCACGTTTCGCTTTGCCGATTTTTCGCAGGCCTTTGCGTTCATGACCCGGGTGGCGCTGCTTGCGGAAAAACACGACCATCACCCGGAATGGTCGAATGTCTGGAACCGGGTGGAGATCCGCCTCACCACCCACGATGCCGGCGGCCTTTCCGAACGCGATGTGACAATGGCCAGAGCAATCGACGCTCTGGGCTGACGGCTGTTCAGCCGCAGGGGGTCACCCGAGGCGTTAATGTGTTTACCGCCGCCACGGCGGCAGTGGCAGACCGCGCTGTTCCAGCCACTCAGGGTTCCAGATGGTTGAGAGATAGCGGCTGCCCGAATCGCACAAGATGGTGACGATCTGCTTGCCCGGCCCCAGTTCGCGCGCCAGCGCTTCGGCGCCGGCGACATTGATGGCGCTTGACAGGCCGAGGTGCAGGCCGTCGGCGTTCATCAGTTCATGGAGAATGGGGAACGCCTCGGAATCGTGGATGTTGAAGGCAATGTCGATCGGGGCATCTTCAAGGTTGGCAGTGATGCGGCTTTGGCCGATGCCTTCGGCAACGCTGTTGCCCGAGGCCGCCAGTTCGCCATGGCGGAACCAGTTGAACAGCGCAGCGCCATCGGGGTCGGCAAGGCCGACCACCACGTCGGGCAGGGCCTCCTTCAGGCCCATGCCGGTGCCGGCCACGGTGCCGCCGGTGCCGGCAGCGCAGATGAAGCCATCGACCCGGCCATCGAGGGCCGCGAGGATTTCCGGCGCCGTCGTCTTGATATGGGCAAGGCGGTTGGCGGTGTTGTCGAACTGGTTCGCCCACACGGCGTTGGCAGTTTCTTCGGCAAGACGCCGCGACACATGCACATAATGGCCGGGGTTGGCATAGCTGGTGGCCGGCACCAGCACCAACTCGGCGCCCAGCGCCCGCAAGGCCTCTTTCTTTTCCTGGCTCTGGGTTTCGGGCATGACGATGATGGTGCGGTAGCCAAGGCTGCTGCCGATGACGGCAAGACCGATGCCGGTGTTGCCGGCCGTACCTTCGACGATGGTGCCTCCCGGTTGCAGCAGCCCCTGGGCTTCGGCATCGCGGATGATCGACAGGGCAGCGCGATCCTTCACGGATCCACCGGGGTTCATGAATTCACACTTGCCCCAGATGTTGCAGCCGGTGCGTTCCGAGGGGCCAGAGAGACGGACGAGCGGGGTATTGCCGACAAGTCCGGCGATGTTCGGCGATTTCAGGTTCATGTCCACCGCTGTTAGACCCCACCGTCCGATCGGGAAAGACAGTCTTTCCTTGTTGCCCGAAAGCGGAAATTGCGCGAACGACAGTGGATGCGTGTTGTCACTGCCCCGATCATTCTGCTGATCGCCCCGCTGGCGCTGCTGACGGCCTGTCGTGGTGGCGGCGACGACGAAACGCCGCTGACCGTCGATGCCGTGGGTCCGGCGGCGGCACAGGCCATTCTGGCCGAAGCGCAGTCGGCGGGGCTTACGGCGCGCGATGCCGCCGGGCAGGTGGTTCCGGGGCTGGCGCGCAGCTGGCGGGTGGCCGATGATGGCCTGTCGATCGTTTTTCGGCTGCGCGAGGCGCATTTCCCTGGTGGCCGGCGAATCGACAGCTCTGATGTCGCCGCCACCATCGAGAGGGCGCGCCGCGGGGACGCGGGCGCCCTGACGCGCGCCCTGCTCACCGGAGTGACGGAGGTGAATGCGCCCTTGCCCGACGTAGTCGAGCTGGAGCTTTCCACCCCGCAGCCCGAACTGATCGAGCTTCTGGCGACGCCCCCCCTTTCGGTGCGGCCAGCCAACGGGCGCAGCACTGCCATCGGGCCCTACCGGCTGGAGCCGGCCGTTGCGGGCGACCCGTTGCGACGGCTGACCCGTAACCCTGACTATTTCGCTGCCGCGTCGGTGATCATTCCCACTGTCCAGGTCGCCACCCACAGCGCCGACGATGCCATCCAGCGCTTCAACCGCGGGGAAACCCTGCTGGTGCAGGGGGGTGGTCTTGATGGTTTTGCCTCGGCACGGGTGGCGGCGCGGCGCAACATGCTCGTTCCCAGCGTGCCGCGCGCCACCCTCATGCTGCTGGTCAATCACAAGAGCCCCAAGCTGGCTGATCAGCGGGTGCGCCGTGCCCTGATGCTGGCGATCGACCGTGTGGCTCTGGGTCCTGCCCTGTTCGGAACGCAGGCGGCACGACCGCTGACCGGCCTTACCCCACCCAGCATCGAAGGCTGGCCGACGCCGGCGCCGGCGTGGGCGTCGCAACCACTGGTCGCCCGCCAGGAGGAGGCGCGGCGGTTACTGGTGGAGGCGGGCGCCGATCATCTGGCCGGGCGCCTGCGGCTGGAGGTGCTGGCCGGACAGGATGCGGGCAGCCTCCGGCTGATCGAGCGGGTTGCTGCCGACCTTGCAGCGGTCGGGGTTGATCTGGTGCTGTTGCGGGCTGTGCCGGTTGAGCGTGCCCGGCGGCTGGCCGGCGGCGATTTCGAGCTGGCGCTGGTGCGGCGCGACTCGCCGATCCAGAGTGTCGTTCCGTTCCTGCAGCCATTGCGTTGCGGCGAAAACAAGCATGGGGTGTGCCTGCCCGAGGCCGACAAGCTGCTCGATGCCAGCTGGAAAGCCCCCACCCTTGCCGAGCGGGTAACGGCCCTGGCGACCGCCGAACGGCTGTGGGCCGATGATGGCGCCGCCATCGCCCTGGTGCAGCCGATCGACTGGGCGATGGTGTCGCCGCGCATCGATGGGTTTGCCGCCAATGCCGCCGGAGTTCATCCGCTGCAACTGATGCAGGTGGGGCTGCCGCGCAGCCTGCTGGCCGGCAACCGGGCCGATGATTTCCTCGGTTCCGAAGAAACAGATCAGCCCGACTGAGCCGGGATCCGCTCCCGGCGGGCGGGGTGGGTTATTTTGCCGATCGATAGGTGACGGGCAGGCCCAGCGCTTTCAGTTGCGGCTCGACCCGGGCGCGATCCCCCTCGACCACATAGACGAGATCATCGGGGCCGGGCAGCGGCGCATCAGCGACCGCCGTGTTGCTGACAGCGGCGATTCGCATGGGCAGAGTCGTCAGGTAATCGTCGGGTCGGCCGAGATTGGCATTGCGCTCGAGGGCCGCCAGCAGGGCACCGCCGGTTTCGAAGTCGCCGGGAAGGCTGCGGATCATGTTGGCGCGGGCGTTGGCGATTTCGCTATTGGTGGGCGGCGATTTGGCGTGAAAATCTGCAAGCAGGCTGCGGATGGCAGCGATGCTGGGCCCGGTTTCATCGGTTTCGACCGGGGCTGACAGGATGAACGGCATCTGCTGGCGGGTGGGCGAAACGCTGGAATAGGCGCCATAAGACCAGTTGCGCTTTTCGCGCAGATCCTGATTGAGGCGGGCCGAGGTCAGGCCGCCGAACACGTCGTTGGCGAGGGTGATGGCGAGCGTATCGTCGCTTCCGGACAGCGGCAGGGGCGCTGCGGCCAGAATGACCGACTGTTCAGCGCCGGGACGGTCGATGAACAGGATGCGCCCGCGTGATTCAGGGGCAGCTTTCGGGGGCGTGTTCGCTGCTGTTTCCGGGGTAGCAGGGACAGCGGATTGCCAGTCTCCGAAGTTCGATTCCAGCAGTGGCAGCAAGTCATCGAGGCTGGTGTTGCCAACGACGAACAGCGTCGCATCGGCGGGGTTCAGCGTCTGCCGGTGATAGGCCACCAGATCGTCGCGGGTAATGGCGTTCAGGCCCTTTTCAGTGCCGGTTCCCGTGAAGCTGAATCCGTAGGGATGATCAGGCCCATAGACCAGTTCGGGCAGAGCGCGATAGGCAAGTCCGGCAGGGCTGGTTTCCTCCTGCTTCAAGGTGGTGAGCGCCTGCACACGCACCCGGTCCAGTTCGGCCTGCGGAAAGGTTGGGGTGCGCGCCACATCAGCGAACAGCGCCAGCGAATCGGCCAGATTGGGGGTTAGGGCATTCAGCGACAGACGGGTGCGGTCTAGCGTGCGTGACGCGCCAATCGACGCTCCCAGCCGTTCCTCGGCGGCGGCGATCGACGGGCCATCGAGCGGGCCCAGCCGGCCATTGCTGCCCTCGTCGATCAGCCCCAGCATCACTCCCTGCAATCCGGGAAGGGAACGATCATCGGCGGCGACCCCGCCGGGAAAGCTCAGCATCAGGCGCACCACCGGCACCGCCGTCTGGCGGGCGAATACCACCTGCATGCCGTTCGACAGGCGGGCATGTTCGATGGCGGGCAGGGTGAAGCGGGTGGCGGGCCCGGCGTCGGGCAGGTGGCTGCGGTCGGCGGCAACGCCAACCGGGGCAGAAGGCACGGCTGGCTGTTCCAGTGCCGCCAGATGCCGCGGCGCTTCCGGCTGATCGACGCTCTTGGGGTCGCGTTCACCGGGCAACATGGTCAGCCGGTGGTCGCCCTGGCGCAGCCACTGGCGGGCGGCGGCGCGCACGGTTCCCGGCGTTGCCGAGGCGTAATCGGCAAGCTCGGTGCGGTACGAGCCCGGGTCGTCGTGATAGAGCAGCCCCTCGGCCAGCACCACGCCCTTGCCGCCAAACCCGCCCACCTTTTCAAGGCCGCGGATAGTGCCGGAAACCGCGCGCATCGCCACCCGGTCCACTTCGTCGGCGGTGGGGCCATGGTCGAGGAACTCGGCCAGCAGCTGGTCGATGCGGGCTTCCACTCTGGTGGGGTCGACGCCGGGGGCGACATCGACCCCGATACTGGCGATTCCCCCCATCGATTCCGGCGATACGCCGCCCCCCACCGAGACCGCCAGCCGTTCGTCACGCACCAGCGCCCGGGCCAGCCGCGACGTCGGCCCCGAGGCGAGAATGGCGAGCGCCATGTCGAGATCGGCGTTCTGGGCGCCGCCATCGCGTCCGGGCACCGCCCAGTAACGGGTGAGGCGGGGGGTGGCCACGGTGTCGTGCATGGTGGCGCGGGTTGTGGTGGTGCGCTGCGGCACCCAGCCGGCAAAGCGCGCCGGCGTTGGCCCAGCGGGAATCTGGCCGAACCAGTGCGTCACCTTTTCTCTGGCGGTGTCGAAATCGATATCACCCGCCAGCACAAGTACGGCGTTGTTGGGGCCATAATGGGTGCGGAACCAGCCGTGCACATCGGCAAGGGTGGCGGCCTCGAGATCAGCAGGCCGGCCGATCGGCGATACCGACATCGGGTGATCGGGGGGAAACAGCGCCGGCAGCATGGCATACTGGGTGAGGCCGCCGGGGTTGTTGTCGCCCTGGCGTTTCTCGTTCAGCACCACCTTGCGCTGGGCGTCGAGCCGCTGCTGGCTGACGGCCGGCAGCAGCCAGCCCATGCGATCGGATTCCAGGAACAGCGCGAGGTCAAGCGCCGGGGTGGGCACCGTCTGGAAATAGTTGGTGCGGTCGAAACTGGTGGTGCCGTTGAAATCGGTGGCACCCATGGCTTCCAGCGGTTTGAAATGTTCGTCGGGGTGATGTTCAGACCCGTAGAACATCAGGTGCTCGAACAGGTGGGCAAAGCCGGAACGTCCCAGCGGCTCGTCGACCGAACCGACATCGTACCACACCCCGACATGGACGATCGGCGCCTTGTGGTCGCTGTGCACCACCACCCGCAGGCCGTTGGGCAGTGTGAACTGCTGGTAGGGGATATCGACGGCGTCGATCAGCTGCGACAGTGGCGCCGGATCTGCGCGGGCGGGCAGCGGCAGCGCGGTAACGAGGGCCGTTGCAACGGCCAGCAGGCGAATATGGCGGGTGTTCATTTCAGTCCCTGGATGGTTACTTCGGTGAGATCGCGCGACAGGCCCGGTTGGCTGGCCACGGTTTCAAGGGCCGCGTGCATGTGGCTTCCCCAGGGGTCGGCGAACCGCCGCCAGCGGGTAAGCGGCTGGCACAGGCGGGCAGCGAGCTGGGGGTTCTTGGCATCGGTCGCGATCACATTGTCGGCAAGCAAGGCATAGCCCGCACCCTCGCGGTCGTGGAAGCGGCTGTGGTTCCCGGCAAAGGCAAGCAGCAGGGCGCGCACCCGGTTGGGGTTGCGGCGATCATAGAGCCGGTGTTCCAGCAGCGCCCTTACCACCGCCAGGGTGTCGGAGCGCGTCGAGTGCGCCTGAACAGCAAACCATTTGTCGATCACACCGGGCAGGGCCTCGTTCCGGTTGAAATAGTCGGCTAGCGCCGCGATGCGGGCGTCGTGGCGGGAATGGGTGAGCACGGCAAGCGCCGACATGCGGTCGGTCATCGAGGTCGCGGTCTGATACTGGTGGAGCGCCAGCCCGGCGGTCGTCCGGGTGTCGGGGGCGGTAAGCAGGCGGATGCTGGCGGCCCGCATCCGTCGCAGGCCCTTGGCGCGCGCCGAAAGGTCGCAGCCTTCGGTCACCGTCGCTGCCCAGATGGCATGCAGACGCTCGCCCAGCCGTGCCGCCAGCGACTGCCTGAGCCCCTCGCGGGCGGCATGGATGGCCTCGGGGTTCACACGGTCGAGGTGGTCGCCGATCACTGCCTCGGTGGGGAGAAAGATGGTCTCGGCATGAAAGGCGGGGTCGTGCTGCCAGTCGTTCAAAAGGGTGGTCATCACCTCGGCCACATCTTCGGCGCCATCGTCGCTGGGGGCGGCAGTGACCGATTCGATCAGAACCGAGAGCATCAGCTGCTGTACGGCTTCGTAGCGGGCGAACGGGTCGGTTTCGTGGCGGGCCAGCAGCTTGAGGGCGGCGCGTGGCGGCGGTGGGTGGGTGACGATGGGAGCGGCAAACCCGCGGTTGAGTGACAGGATCGGCGGCTCCTGCACGTCGGGCAGGGTGATCCGGGCGCGGGTTTCCGTCAGAACGAAGCTGTCGTTGGCGGCCAGCAGCCGGCCGAAGCGGTCGAAGGCCGCAAAGGGCAGCGGGATCGGCAGCGGCGGTGCGCCGGGCGGCGCCTTGGGGTTCTGCTGGGCGAACAGGATGTCGAAGCCGCCTTCGGGACGCCGCTCGAACCTTGCCCGTACCACCGGGGTTCCCGCCTGGTGATACCAGCGACGGAAGCGGACGATGTCGAGCCCCTGCGAGGCCATGGCCTCGAGAAAATCATCGATGGTGGCGGCTCGCCCGTCGTTGTCGGTGAAATAGCGGTCGGTGGCGTGGCGGAAGCGTTCTTCACCCAGCATGGTCTGCATCATGCGGATCAGCTCGGCGCCCTTGTCGTAGATGGTTGTTGTGTAGAAGTTGTTGATTTCCATGTAGGTGTCCGGCTGCACCGGGTGGGCGAGCGGTCCGGCGTCCTCGGCGAACTGGGTGGCGCGCAGATCGCGCACCACCTCGATGCGCTTGACGGCGGCGGAGCCGATGGCGGCCGAGAACTGCTGGTCGCGAAAGACGGTGAACCCTTCCTTCAGCGCCAGCTGGAACCAGTCGCGGCAGGTGACGCGGTTGCCCGACCAGTTATGGAAATATTCGTGGGCGATGATCGCCGAGATGGCGTCGAAATCGGAATCGGTCGCGGTTTCATGGTCGGCCAGAATGTAGCGGGCATTGAAGATGTTGAGGCCCTTGTTCTCCATGGCGCCGAAGTTGAAATCGCGCACGGCCACCATGTTGAACACGTCGAGGTCGTATTCGCGGCCATAGCGGTCTTCGTCGAAGGCCATCGCCCGTTTCAGGCTGTCCATGGCGTGGGCGGTGCGCGGCAGGTCGCGCCGGGCCACGAAGATGCGCAGCCTGACCACCCTTCCGGAGCGGGTGACGAAACGGTCTTCCAGCGTGTCGAGGTTGCCGGCAACGACGGCGAACAGATAGCAGGGCTTGGGGAACGGATCGTTCCATTCCGCGAAATGGCGGCCGCCGCCCAGATCACCGCTGGCACCGGGGTTGCCGTTGGACAGCAGCTGCGGATAGGCGGCGCGATCAGCTTCCAGCCGGACACGAAAGCGCGTCAGCACATCCGGGCGATCGGGGAAATAGCTGATGCGCCGGAACCCCTCGGCCTCGCACTGGGTGCACAAGAGACCGTCCGAGGCATAAAGCCCCATCAGCCGGCTGTTGGCGGCGGGGTTGATGGCGACCGTGGTCTCAATGACGGCGTGATCGGCGGCGATGTGCAGATGCAGGCCCGAGGCGCTGTCGTTGGGAAGCGGTTGTGCGACCCCATCGATGGCAAGGGCCAGAAGTTCGAGCTGTTCGCCGTCGAGGATCAGCGGCGCCGTGCCGTCACCGTTGCGCACCACCTGCAGGCGCGCATGCACCAGCGTGCGTTCGGGGTCGAGTTCGAAGCGCAGCTCGGCGTCGGGCACCAGCCAGTCAGGCGGCCGATAATCGCCCAGTCGCCTGATCGGCGGCAGAGTTTGCGCGCTGTCCATTCCCACCCCGGTCCTCCAGGTGCGGCATTGTGAACCAGCAACGTCGGCGGTTCAATGGTGGGGGGGGGGGTTGCGGCGCGCCGCAAAAAAACCGCGCAACAGCCCGGCTGCCTGCTGTTCGCCTACTCCGGCGATCGTTTCCGGCTTGTGCGTGGAATGGGCGAAGATCCGCGCCCCATGTTCCACCCCGCCGCCCTTGGGGTCGCTGGCGCCGTATACCAGCCGGGCTATGCGCGCCTCGGCAATGGCCGCTGCGCACATGGCACAGGGTTCCAGTGTCACCCACAGGGTGCAGCCGGTCAGCCGCTCGTTGCCGATGTGGCGGGCAGCGGCGCGCAGGGCGACGATCTCGGCGTGGGCGGTGGGGTCGTGGTCGGTGCGGGTGCGGTTGGAGCCTTCGCCCACCACCTTGCCAGCGCCATCGGTGATGACCGCCCCTACCGGCACCTCGCCCTCGTCGGCCGCTCCGGCCGCCAGCAGCAGGGCACGGGCCATGTGCGACGATGGCGGGAAGCCGCCGCTGTCGTCAGGCGGCGCCACGGTCTTGAGCGGCCGCCTGCCTGACCTTGACGATGGTCAGCCGCCGTTCGCGCCCCTCGCGGTCGGGCCACAGGATCGACTGGCCCTCGCGCAGGCCGATCAGGCCCGCCCCCACCGGCGTGAGGATCGAGATGCGATTGGCCGAGATGTCGGCATGGCGCGGATAGACAAGATGGACGACGCGCGACGCTCCGCTCGCCTCGTCGACGAACTCGACCTCGGCGTTCATGGTGACCACGTCGGCCGGCACCTTTGCCTCGGTATGGATTTTGGCGCGGCCGATTTCTTCCAGAAGCAGCTCGCTGACTTGCGGCAGGCGCTCTTGCACGCCCAGCGCCAGATCGGTGAGCGAATCCGCCTCGTGGTCGATCATGTGGATTGGCGGGCGACGTGTGGACTTTTTCTCGGTCGCGGGTTTCTCTGCCATGACGGTGCTTTCCGGTTGATGGTCGCTGCCCAGCCCTGAAACGGGGCAAGGGGCAGGTAACGGCTGCTGGTGATCGGTTGCCCGAAGGAACGGTGAACGATTGCTGAGGGGAGGAAGGTTGCCCCGAGTTCGGGGCAGGGTGCGCCGGAACCCGGGGCTAGATGCCCGCGAGACGCTGTCCTCCGCGCAGGGACTGCCCGTGAAGACGCATTCGCGGATAGGGGCGCGGATAGGGGCGCGGATAGGGGCGTCGCGTGTTCATGAGCTGATCATGTTGCCAATCAGGCGCCAAGTCAATCAGGCAGGCCATCACCCCCGTTCAGGCGGCCGGGACAACAGGTGGCCCGACTGGCGCGCACACCGCCTGCAGCAGGCCGTCGCCGATGGCATACACCCAGCCATGCAAGGTGAGATCAGCGCCTCTTTCCCAGGCGGCAGTGATCAGCGGGTTGACTGCCAGCGCCTGTACCTGCGCCTCGACATTGTCTTCGCACAGGCGGTTGGGTGTGGGGCGGTGATGGTGGGTACAGGCCTCGAGGAACCGGATGCGCAACGGTTGCAGCCAGCGGCTAATGGCGCCCTCGCTGTTGCCGTTGATGGCAGCCTGTACGCCGCCGCAGCCATAATGGCCAACGACGATGACATGCTGCACGGCCAGCTCCTCGACTGCAAACTGCAGCGCGGCGGTGAAATTGGGGTCGTCGGCCACTGCCAGATTGGCGACATTGCGGTGCACGAACATTTCGCCGGGGTCGAGATCGACGATTTCAGTGGCAGGGACGCGGCTGTCGGAGCAGCCGATCCAGAAATAGCGCGGCCGCTGCTGGCCCACCAGCCGGCTGAAAAACCCCGGGTCGTGGCTGGTCTTGCCGCCAGCCCAGGCACGATTGCGCTGAAACAGCGACAACAGGCCGCTGGGCCCGGCCTCGAGCGAATCTTTGGGCAGCGTGTTTGGCAATGCCATGCCTTTCCTGATGCAGCTGACGCCGTGGGCGGCCCGCCGGGAAGGGCTGGCCGGGCCATGCCCCATGGCTATGCGCCGGTTGCTGCAAAGTGGCAACCACCGGAACCGCTGCGCCTGTCGCCGGGGCCCGGGTCAGCCGCAGGTGCGAACGACCGTCTTGAATGGGCCGGGGTAACCCATTATCTGTGAAGTTGAGTGCAGGATTATTGCGGCATGGACATCAATGTTGCCCGAACGTTCCTAGAGGTTGTGAAAACCGGCAGCTTCGTGGCGGCTGCCCAGAACCTCAACATCACCCAGACGGCAGTCAGCGCCCGCATCCGGGTGCTGGAGCAGCAGCTCGACCGCCCGGTGTTCATCCGCAACAAGGCGGGCGCCCGCCTTACGGCCGAGGGTGAGCGGTTCCTGCGGTTCGCAACCACATTGGTGCAGGTGTGGGCGCGGGCACAGCGCGCGGTGGCGCTGCCTCCCGGACGCGAGACGGTGGTGATGGTAGGAGCGGAACTGAGCCTGTGGAACCCGCTGCTGCGCGACTGGCTGTTGTGGATGCGGCGCCAGTGCCCGGAAATCGCCGTAAGCGCCCATATCGATACCGCCGAGCGGCTGGTGTCGCAGGTGCAGGAGGGGTCGCTCGACCTCGCCGTGCTCTATGCGGCCCCCAGCCGTCCCGGCCTGATCACTGAGCTGCTGTTCGAGGAAAAGCTGGTGCTGGTGCGCACCCCCGGTTCCGCTACCGAGCAGCCGGGGGCCGATCATGTTCAGATCGACTGGGGCGAGGATTTCGCCGCCAGTTTCCACGCCGCCTTTCCCGAGGCGCCCAATGCCGTGATGTCGGTGAACTATGGCCCGCTGGGGCGGGATTATCTGCTGGAAGCCGGTGGCAGCGGCTATTTCCGCGAGAGCATCATCCGTCCGTTTCTCGACTCCGGCCGGCTGGAGCGGGTAACGGATCGGCCCGAGTTTTCCTATTCAGCCTACATGATGCACTCGACCAGGGCAGGTATCGGGGTGATGGAAAAGGTGCGCGCGGGGTTTCAGGCGGTTGCCGCAGCGCTGAGCGCGGCGAACACTGCGGCCACAGCAGCCACTGCCGACAGCCAGAGGATCGAATAGCCATGGGCAATGGCACCATCAACGAACCGGCATCACCGCCCTGTTCGGCGGCATCGGCTGACGATGCCTATATGGGCTATGCCAGCCGCGCCGAGGTGTTGGCGCTTCTGAACGAGCTTCTGGAGGCCGAGCGCGCCGGAACGAAGGTGGCGGTCGCCAGCGTCCGCATGGCAGCGCCCGAGGGCTGGCGCGACCTGCTCCACCTGATCCGCGACGACGAGGCCCATTGGTGCGCCATGCTGAGCAGCCATATCACAAGGCTGGGTGGTGCGCCCTCGCATGCCACCGGGGCCTTTTACGACAAGACCATGGCGATTGCCGACCCGCTGGAACGACTGGCGTTTCTCAATCGCGGCCAGGGGTGGATGGCGCGACGGCTCGAGAAGGAGCTGCCGCAGATCCGCGACGAGCAACTGCACGCCGACCTGAAGGAGATGGCGAGTCGCCACCACGACAACATCGCCACGGCGCAGGCGTTTCTTGATGCCCATGGTGGCCCGGCGCGGCCATGAACAACCCTTGGCAACGTCTGCCGGTGGCCGCCCGTAGCAGCGGCGATGAGATCATTATTGCTGATCTGAATAATCAATACTATTCGTTTGCCATGGTTTAACCCCGCTCCGACAATCGCCTGGTCGCACTGACCCCGGGCGCCATGGCATTTCAGGCTGTGGCCACGGGCGCCAAGGCGGGGCGGTATCGTCTGCACCCGCCCCGACGGGGCCTCAGGAACGACAACAGGCTGTTCATGACCAAGCACGACAACGATCATTCTCCGCTCAATCCGCAGACGATTGCGGCGGCCCATGGCGTGGCCACCGATACGGCCTTCGGAGCGGTGGCGCCGCCACTTTATCTTTCCACCACTTATACCTTTGCCGGCTACGACCAGCCGCGCCGCTTTGATTATGGCCGCAGTGGCAACCCGACGCGCGACATTCTCGGAGAGGCGCTGGCACAGCTGGAAGGCGGGGCAGGCGCAACCGTCACGGCAAGCGGGATGGCGGCGCTCGACCTGCTGATCAACCGCCTGAGTGCCGGAGATCTGATCATCGCCCCGCACGACTGTTACGGTGGAACCATGCGGCTTCTGAAGGCGCGTGCCGACCGTGGTCATTGCCGGGTGGCGTTCGTCGATCAGGCCGATGATGCGGCGCTGGCGGCGGCCCTTGCGCAGGGCGCGGCACTGCTGCTGATCGAATCCCCCAGCAACCCGCTGATGCGTCTTGTCGATATTGCCGCACTGTCCGGCAAGGCCCATGCCGCCGGCGCCAGAGTGGCGGTCGACAACACCTTCTTGTCGCCTGCCGTGCAGCGGCCGCTGGCGCTGGGGGCCGATTATGTGGTGCACTCTACCACCAAGTTCCTCAATGGCCATTCCGATGTGATCGGCGGCGCGGTGATCGCCGCCGATCCGGACGAGGCGCTTGCCCTGCGCCAATGGGCGAACGTGGTGGGCTCGACCGGTTCGCCCTTTGATGCCTGGGCGACTCTGCGCGGGTTGCGCACCCTGTTTGCCCGCATGGATCACCAGCAACGAAACGCCATGGCGGTGGCTACCTTCCTGGCAGGCCACCCGGCGGTGGAGGTGGTCCATTATCCCGGGCTGTCCACCCACCCCGGACATCAGCTGGCGCAGCGCCAGCAGCAGGGGTTTGGCGCCATGCTGAGCTTCGAGCTGAAGGGCGGGGTGGCGGCGGTGCGCCGCTTCGTGGACGCTGTGCGGGTATTCACACTTGCGGAATCGCTGGGTGGGGTGGAAAGCCTGGTTGCCCACCCCGCCACCATGACCCACGCCGACATGGGCGCCGAGGCCCGCGCCATCGCCGGTATTTCCGACAGCCTGCTGCGGCTGTCGATCGGCCTTGAATCAAGCGACGACCTGATCGCCGGCCTTGCCGACGGCCTAGCCGCCACTGCCGTGACCGGAAAGGACGTGTAGAAATGCCCCACCATGTCATCCTGATCGATGTTCTGGGCCTGCTGATGGTGATCGCCGGCTTCACCATGGCCTTCCGACAGGGGTTCGTGCGGCGGCTTCTCAACCAGCCGGAAGTGGCGCGCGGCACCGGCGCCGACGACGAGGAGGGCGACGCCCTTACCTATGTGCTGCGGCTGGCCGGCGTGATGATGATGGTGTTCGGGCTGGCGCTTGCCGGTATGTTCACCCTGTTCAACATGGCTGGTATCGGCTGGCTGTGAGTGATGGCAGGATGACGGAGGTGTAGCATGCCGCGCATGGCCCCTGACTGGCAGGTCAGCCGATGGTTCAACAGCCCGCCGCTGACCCTGGCCGATCTGCGCGGCCGGGTTGTGGCCTTGCATGCGTTTCAGATGCTGTGCCCCGGCTGCGTGCAGGCCGGGCTGCCGCAGGCCCAGCGTCTGGCCCGCCTGTTCGATCCGGCGAAGGTGGCGGTGATCGGGCTGCACACGGTGTTCGAGCACCATGAGGCCATGACTCCGGCGGCTCTCGCGGTGTTCATCAAGGAATATCGGCTGGAATTTCCCATCGGAGTCGACATGCCCGCTGAAACAGGGCCGCTGCCGCAGACCATGGCGGCCTATGCCATGCAGGGCACCCCGACACTTGTTCTGATCGACCGGCAGGGGCGGCTGCGCAAGCAGCATCTGGGAACCGAAAGCGATCTGCAGGTCGGTGTCGATATCGGCTACCTGCTGGCGGAAAGGGATGCGCCATGACGGGGACGCGACCGGGCCGCATCCGCGTCAGGCGGATCTATACGGCGGCTGCTTCCGACGACGGGAAGCGGGTGCTGGTCGATCGTGTCTGGCCACGCGGCATGTCGAAGGAGCGGGCAGCCCTTGACCTGTGGCTGAAGGACATCGGCCCCAGTGATGCGCTGCGCCACTGGTTCGGCCATGAACCCGCGCGCTATCCCGAGTTCCGTGACCGTTACTTCCACGAGCTCGATTCCAACCCGGCGGTGGTGCAGCAACTGTGCGACCTTGCCGACAGGGGCGATGTGACGCTTCTGTATTCGGCGCACGACGAAGCGCATAACCAGGCGGTGGTGCTGGCCGAGTATCTGGCGGCGCGCGGCTACAAGGTGACAGACGGCTGAGCGATGCGCGACAGCGCCCGCCTGCCATTCTTTACCATCGGCCATTCCACCCGCACGCTTGCGGCCTTCGTGGCGCTGCTGAAGCGGGCCGGGGTGACGTCTGTGGCCGATATCCGCACCGTGCCGCGCTCCCGCACCAACCCGCAGTTCAACCGCGACACCCTGCCCGCGGGGCTGGAAGCCGCCGGCATTGGCTATACCCATATCGCGGCATTGGGGGGTCTGCGCGGCAAGACCGCCGGAATGGCGGCAGCGGTGAACGGCTATTGGCAGAACGCCAGTTTTCACCGCTATGCCGATTATGCCCTAACGCCGGCCTTTGCCGAAGGTCTTGGGCAGCTGATCGCCCTTGGCCGCGCCCGGCCCACTGCCATGATGTGCGCCGAGGCCGTGTGGTGGCGCTGTCATCGCCGCATCGTTGCCGACCATCTGCTGGCGCGCGGCGAGACGGTGTTCCACCTGATGGGCGACGACCGCATCGAGCCTGCCCGCCTTACCCCGGCGGCGGTGATCGATGCCGCCGGTCAGCTCAGTTATCCGTCAGCAGTTGCTACAGGCCCGTCTTCCAACACCCCTTGAACCTTCGGGGTGCCTGCTCTTACAGGGCGACATGACTGATATTCTCCCCATCCGCCGCGCCCTGCTCTCGGTCTCCGACAAGACGGGCCTCGTTGATTTTGCCCGGGCGCTGGTGGCCCATGGCGCCGAACTGCTGTCAACCGGCGGCACCGCCAAAGCGCTGCGTGACGCCGGCCTGCCGGTGAAGGATATTTCCGAGCATACCGGCTTTCCCGAGATGATGGACGGCCGGGTGAAAACCCTGCATCCCAAGGTGCATGGCGGGCTGCTGGCGCTGCGCGACAATGCCGAGCATCAGGCCGCCGCCGCCGCCCACGCCATCGCCCCCATCGATATGGTGGTGGTGAACCTCTACCCGTTCGAGGCAACCGTCGCCAAGGGGGCCGAGCGCCCCGAAATCATCGAGAACATCGATATCGGCGGCCCGTCGATGGTGCGTTCGGCTGCCAAGAACCACGCCTTTGTCACCGTGGTGACCGATGTGGCCGATTATGAAGCGCTTGCCGGCGAACTGGCTGGCGGCGGCATCAGCCTTACCAGCCGCCGCCGGCTGGCCGCCAAGGCCTTCCAGACCACGGCGGCCTACGACGGCGCCATTGCCAGCTGGTTCGCCTTTGCTGACCAGCAGGAAATGTTCCCCGAGGTGCTGCCGGTGGTGATGCGCCGCTCCGACACCCTGCGTTATGGCGAAAACCCCCACCAGCAGGCGGCGCTCTATCGGGCCCAGGGGGTGCCAGCCGGAATTGCCAATGCCGAACTGGTGCAGGGCAAGGCGCTTTCCTACAACAACATCGCTGACGCCGATGGCGCTTTGAACCTGATCGCCGAGTTTCACGACAAGCCGCCGACGGTTGCCATCATCAAGCACGCCAACCCCTGCGGCGTGGCAACCGCCGCCACCTTGATCGCCGCCTATGAGGAAGCCAAGGCAACCGATCCGGTCTCGGCCTTTGGCGGCATCATCGCCCTCAACCGTCCGCTCGATGGGCCGACCGCCGAAGCGATCACCGAACTGTTCACAGAGGTAATCATCGCGCCGGGCGCCGACGCGGCGGCGCGACAGGCGGTGGCGCGCAAGAAGAACCTGCGGCTGCTGCTGGCGCCGTTGCCCAACCCCGAACGTACCGGGCTGGTGGTGAAGACGGTTTCGGGCGGCTTCCTGGTGCAAAGCCGCGACAACCGGCTGATCGAGCAGGTGCAGGTGGTGACGAAGCGCCAGCCGACCGCGCAGGAACTGGCCGACATGCTGTTTGCCTGGACGGTTGCCAAGCATGTGAAATCGAACGCTATCGTTTACGCCAAAGATGGCGTGACGGCCGGGATCGGCGCCGGGCAGATGAGCCGGGTCGATTCCGCGCGGATTGCGGCGTTGAAGGCGCGCGACGCCGCCGAGGCAGCGGGCTGGCCACAGCCGCGCACTGTGGGAAGCGCCGTTGCCTCTGATGCCTTTTTTCCGTTTGCCGATGGCCTGCTGGCGGCAGTGAAGGCCGGGGCCACCGCAGTGATCCAGCCCGGCGGCTCGGTGCGCGACTCTGAAGTGATTGCGGCGGCCGATGATCATGGCCTTGCCATGGCCTTTACCGCCATGCGCCATTTCAACCACTGATCGCGCCATGGCGGCCACCACCCTGCGCGCCATGGGCTGGATGCTGCTGGCCTGCTTTGCCTTTGCAGTGCTGTGGGTGCTGGTGCGGCTGGCAGCGCAGGAACTGCACCCGTTCGTGATCGTGCTGTGGCGCTGCCTGTTCGGGGTGGTGTGGCTGCTGCCGATGATGGCGGTATCGCCGCAGCTGCTGGGGCGGCAGCGGCTTCCCGCCCATATCCGCCGCGCCACGGCTGGAATCATTGCCATCGGTGCCTTGTATTACGCCATAGCCACCACCCCGTTCGCGCAGGTGGCGGGCATCGGTTATGCGGCGCCGCTGGTGGCGACGGTGCTGGCAATGCTGCTGCTGCGTCAGCCGGTGGGGCCGTTGCGGCTGGCGGCGCTGGTGCTGGGGGTGCTGGGCCTGCTGCTGGTGGTAAGGCCCGGCGTTGCCCCCTTCACGCCTGGCCTTGGGGCAGCGCTGCTGGGCACCCTGGTTACCGGGTTTTCGGTGCTGGTGGTGCGAACCCTGCCCGACAGCGACGACCCGCGCGCCACGGTGGTGTGGAGCTTTCTGCTGATGGCGCCGGCGGCGCTGGTGCTGGCACTGCCGTTCTGGAGCTGGCCAACCGCGCATCTGTGGGGGATACTGGCGGGGATCGGTGCGGCAGCGGCCTCGGGGCAACTGGCGCTGGCCCGCGCCTTGGCGGGGGCGGATGCAGCAACCGTCATGCCGCTTGACCTACTGCGGCTGGTGCTGGTGGCCATGGCGGGGGCAGCGCTGTTTGCCGAGGGATACGACTGGGTGGTGCTGACCGGCGGCCTGATCGTCTGCGGTGCCGCCTCGCTGGTGGTGTGGCGCGAACAGCATCTGGCCCGCGCTGCCCGGCTGGGCGCCAACGACAACTGACCGGTCCTGGCCGATCCTGGGCTGTGGTGCAGCGCTTGCGCCGGCTATTTCGCCGACTGGCGGTTCTTCACCAGATCATCAACGACCGAGGGGTCAGCGAGCGTCGTGGTATCCCCCAGATTGCCCACTTCGTTTTCGGCGATCTTGCGCAGGATTCGCCGCATGATCTTGCCTGACCGGGTCTTGGGAAGGCCGGGGGCAAACTGGATCACATCAGGCGTGGCGATGGGGCCGATCTCCTTGCGTACCCAGGCAATCAGTTCGGACCGCAAGGCATCTGATGGCTGTTCACCGACATTCAAGGTGGCATAGGCATAGATGCCCTGTCCCTTCAGATCGTGGGGCATGCCCACAACGGCGGCTTCCGCCACCTTGGGGTGGGCGACGAGTGCGGATTCGATTTCAGCCGTTCCCATGCGGTGGCCCGACACATTCAGCACATCATCGACACGGCCGGTGATCCAGTAATAGCCGTCTTCATCGCGGCGGCAGCCATCGCCAGTGAAATACGTGCCGGGGTAGGTTGAGAAATAGGTCTGGAAAAAGCGCTCGTGGTCGCCCCAAACGGTGCGCATCTGCCCCGGCCACGAGCGCTTGATCACCAGATTCCCCTCGGTAACGCCAGTCAGAAGCTTTCCATCGCCATCGACGATCGCCGGTTCGACACCGAAGAACGGCAAGGTGGCCGAGCCGGGCTTCAGCGCCATGGCGCCGGGAAGCGGTGCAATCATCGATGCTCCGGTTTCGGTCTGCCACCAGGTATCGACGATCGGGCAGCGATCCTCGCCCACCACCCGGTGGTACCATTCCCAGGCTTCGGGGTTGATCGGCTCTCCCACCGAGCCAAGCAGCCGCAGCGAGGCGCGCGAGGTTTTCGTCACCCACTCGTCGCCTTCGCGCATCAGGGCGCGGATTGCGGTTGGCGCCCCATAGAAGGTCGAGACCTGATACTTGTCGACGATATTCCAGAAGCGGCTGAAATCCGGGTAGTTGGGCACCCCTTCATACATCACCGAAGTGGCGCCGTTGGCCAGTGGCCCATAGACCACATAGCTGTGCCCGGTGACCCAGCCGATGTCTGCGGCACACCAGTAGATATCGCCGCGCCGGTAATCGAAGATCGCCTCGTGGGTGAGCGCCGACCACAGCAGATAGCCGCCCGTGGTGTGCAGCACCCCCTTGGGTTTGCCGGTAGAGCCCGAGGTATAAAGGATGAACAGCGGGTCTTCGGCGTTCATTTCCTCGGGCGGGCAATGCGCAGGCTGCGCGGCCAGAAGCGTTGCATAATCGATGTCGCGCCCCTTCAACATCGGCACGTCGGCTCCGGTGCGCTTCACCACGATCACCGTCGAGACCGGATCATGGCGCAGCTGTTGCAGGGCCGTATCGACATTGGCCTTAAGTGGTATGCGCCGGCCGCCGCGCAGCCCTTCGTCGGCGGTGATGATCAGGTTCGAATCGCAATCCTGCACGCGGTTGACGATGCTGTCGGGCGAGAAGCCGCCGAAGATTACCGAGTGAATGGCGCCGATACGCGCGCAGGCCAGCATGGCGACAGCGGCCTCGGGGATCATCGGCAGGTAGATGGTGACGCGGTCGCCCTTCTTGACGCCCAGCGATTTCAGGCCGTTGGCCAGTTGGCAGACCTCGGCGTGCAGCTGCCGGTAGGTGATGCGCCGTCCCTCGCCGGGGCTGTCGGGCTCCCACAGGATGGCGACATCGTCGCCATGGTCGGCCAGGTGGCGGTCGAGGCAGTTGGCGCTGACATTGAGGGTGCCGTCGGCAAACCAGCGGATTCCGAAATCCGGTTCGCTGAAGCTGCACTGCGATACTTCGGTGAACGGCTTCATCCAGTCGAGCCGGGTGGCCTGTTCGCGCCAGAAGCCGTCAGGATCAGCAAGCGAGCGCTGATAGAGGGCATCATATTGCGCTCGATTGATCCGGGCGTTCTGCGCCCACTCTGCTGGAACCGGATAGAGATTCGACATGGCCCACTCCTCACCTCGGGGCTACCTTAACCAGCCACCGGCGTGGTTGCCAACCCGCTCGTTCACTGTGGCGGTGCAGCATGATCTCGGCTAGGGATGGCGGGAATCAGCTAGGAATGGGTGGATCGACATGAACAAGGTGGCACGGGCCGGGTTGCAGGTGGATGGCGGGCTGGCGAACTTCATCGAGAAGGAAGCCATTGCCGGCACCGGGCTTGATGTTGCGGCATTCTGGTCGGGGTTTGCCGCCTTGCTTGGCCGACTGGCGCCGCGCAATGCCGCCCTGATGGCCCGGCGGGACCAGTTGCAGGCCGCCATCGACGACTGGTACCGGGGCACCACCGGCCAGCCCTTTGATGTTGCAGCGCACCGCAAAGAGCTGGAGCGGATCGGCTATCTGGTGGAACAGCCGCAGCCATTCCATATTGCCACCCGGAACGTCGATCGCGAACTGTCGCAGGTGGCAGGGCCGCAGCTGGTGGTTCCGGCCAGCAATGCCCGCTATGCCCTGAATGCCGCCAACGCCCGCTGGGGCAGCCTTTATGATGCCCTCTATGGCACCGATGCGCTGGGCACCCCGCCGACGGGCAAGGGGTATGACAAGGCGCGTGGTGCCGAAGTGATCGCCCGGGGCCGCAAGTTCCTTGATGACACGGCGCCGCTTGCCGGGTCCAGCCATGCCGACATCGACGGCTACAAGGTGGCAGGCGGCCAATTGCTGGCAGTGGCGGGTGGCGCCACGGTGGCACTCGCCGATCCTTCGTTGTTTGCCGGATGGCGGGGGGAAGCGGCTGCGCCCGAGGCCATCCTGTTGCGCCACCACGGGCTGCATGTGGAAATCGTCATCGATCGCCACAGCCGCATCGGCAAAGATGACCGGGCGGGGATCGCCGACATCGTTCTTGAGGCGGCGATTTCGACCATCATCGATGTCGAGGATTCCGTCGCTGCCGTCGATGGCGCCGACAAGGTGGAGGTGTATCGCAACTGGCTGGGCCTGATGCGCGGCGACCTGACCGCCAGTTTTGACAAGGGTGGCGTCACGGAGACCCGCATGCTGGCGGCCGACCGCAGCTATACCGCTGCCGATGGCCAGCCGCTGGTGCTGTCTGGCCGGTCGCTGCTGCTGGTGCGCAATGTCGGCCACCATATGCTGACCGATATCGTGCAGCTTGCCGATGGGTCGCCGGTTCCCGAAACCATGGTCGATGCGGTGGTGACCAGCCTGTGCGCCCTTCACGATCTGGCCGGCAAGGGCCGGTATCGCAACAGCCGCGAGGGCAGCATCCATATCGTCAAGCCCAAGCTGCACGGACCCGAGGAGGTCGCATTCGCCTGCGAGCTGTTCGCTGAGGTGGAAACGCTTCTGGGCCTGAAGCCCGACACGCTGAAGATCGGTGTGATGGATGAAGAACGCCGCACTTCGGCCAATCTGGCGGCGGTCATTCATGCCGCGCGCAACCGGCTGGTGTTCATCAACACCGGTTTTCTCGATCGCACCGGCGACGAGATCCACACCATGATGGAAGGCGGGCCGGTCATCGCCAAGAACAGCATCAAGGGCAGCGGCTGGATCGCCGCCTACGAGGCGCGCAATGTCGGTATCGGCCTTGCCTGCGGGCTGGCGGGGCGCGCCCAGATTGGCAAGGGCATGTGGGCGGCCCCCGACCGCATGGCCGACATGCTGGCGCAGAAGGTCGGGCACCCGCAGGCCGGGGCCAGCACCGCCTGGGTGCCGTCACCCACAGCCGCCACGTTGCATGCGCTGCACTATCACCAGGTTGATGTGGCGGCGCGACAGGCGGAACTGGCGAAAGATCCGGTCACCGACGATCTCGACCGGCTGCTGACACCGCCCTTTGCCACCGGCACCAACTTTTCCGAAGCCGAGATCAGGGCCGAGCTTGAGAACAACTGCCAGGGGATATTGGGCTATGTGGTGCGCTGGGTCGATCAGGGGGTGGGCTGCTCGAAAGTGCCCGACATCCACGATATTGGTCTGATGGAAGATCGCGCCACCTTGCGCATTTCCTCTCAGCACATCGCCAACTGGCTGAAGCACGGAATCACCGACCGGGAAGCCGTGGAGGCAACGCTGCGGCGCATGGCGGCCGTCGTCGATCAGCAGAACGCCGGAGATGCCGCCTATCGGCCCATGGCCCCGGCCTTCGACGGTCCGGCGTTTGCCGCTGCCCGCGAGTTGATCTTCAGCGGCTGCGCCGTCGCCAACGGCTATACCGAGTTTGCACTGACGAAATGGCGGCTGGCAGCCAAGGCGGCTGAGCGGCAGCCAGCGTAACCTGCTGAACCCGCCGCGCCAATTTGCACTGTTTCCGCTTGTTGCTATTGTAGCGGGCTGATAGCATCCGTCCTGCCGGCAGTATTTGCGTCAGGGGGAAAGTGTGGGCTTCTTTCACAAGGCAGGTGATGCTGTATCGCGCATGCATCTTTTTCTGTATCGCCGCTACAGGATTGAGGCGCGCCGCCACCGGACTTTCGAAATGGTCTGGGAAATGGCCGCCCGCGACAGTGCGGAATTTATCTATGCCCATATGGAACAGGCGGTAATATTTCGGGATCGTAACGAATTCTGGCGTCATATTCTGACTATCGTGCCCGACAGTGGACAGCTGCTGGAGGTGGGGGTATTCCGGGGGCTGTCGATCAACATGATCGCCGATGACCGCAGCCGGCGCGGAGACACCCGCACCATTCACGGATTCGACAGTTTCGAAGGGTTGCAGGAAGACTGGAGCGGTGAGGCCCTGCCCAGCGGCTTTTTCAATCAGACTGGAGCGTTGCCGGCGGTGCGCCCCAATGTAAGACTGCACAAGGGCTGGGTGCAGGATACGCTTGCGCCGTTCATGGAAAGCACCAGCGAAAAGCAGGTGGCATTACTGCATATCGATACGGATACCTATACGCCCGCCCGGTTCACACTTGAAACGGCGATGCCATATCTAAGGCCCGGTTCGATCATCGTCTTTGACGAGCTGATCGGGTACCCCAACTGGCAGAACCATGAATACAAGGCTCTGAACGAATGTCTCGACAGTAGCCGTTATGAATTCATTGCCTTCACCAGCCGTCAGGCGGCGTTGCGGCTGCTGCACTGATCTCGGGGTTCAGCCCGGCTGCGGCTGTGCTTCTGGCCGGGGTGGCCTTGCCGGTTATTCTGGTGCGCGCAACAGCTGGCGCACGAAGCCCGCAAGCCCCAGTTGACGGGGGCGGGCAAGACGGGCGCTGGTGAGAATGGCGCGGATGTCGGCAAGGCACTGGTCGGCATCATCGTTTACCAGCACATGGTCATATTCGGCCCAGTGGCTGATCTCATCGGCGGCGCGCGCCATGCGGCCGGCGATCACCGCCTCGCTGTCGGCGCCGCGCGATTGCAGCCGCCGGTGCAGTTCGTCCATCGATGGCGGCAGCAGAAAGATCGACACCAAGTCGCTGCCCGCCTGGGTCTGGCGCAGCTGCTGGGTACCCTGCCAGTCGACATCAAACAGGATATCGCGGCCTTGCGCCAGCGCTTCCTCGACGGGTGCGCGGGGGGTGCCATAGCGATTGTCGAACACCCGCGCCCACTCCAGCAGGGCGCCGTCGGCGATCAGGCGGTCGAAACCGTCATCGTTGACGAAATGATAATCCTGTCCGTCGATTTCTCCGGGACGCGGCGGGCGGGTGGTGGCTGAAACCGACAGGCGGATGTCGCTGTCGTCAGCCAGCAGACGCCGCGACATGGTGGTCTTGCCGGCGCCCGATGGCGACGACAGCACGAGCATCAGCCCGCGGCGGGAAGACGTTGGCAGCATGCCGCCCGTTAGCGCGCCGCTCGCCGTTTGTCATGATGCCATGCATCATCTGTCGCAACACGCCGCGTTTTCCCGGCAAAGCAGTCGACGCTGGCGGGCAAGCCGGCTATCATAGGCCCGGACATGCGCACCCGATTGCTTCCCCTTGCGCTGCTGCTGGCACTTGCCCAGCCAGTCAGCGCCACCATTGCCCCGCCCGATGATGCCCAGCGCACCTATGTCGAGGGGCGGCTGGCCTTTGCCGACAATGAACTGGGAATAGCTGCCCAGCGCTTTGCCGATGCCATGAAGCTGGCGCCCGACGATGAGCTGCGACGGCGGGCGATGGACGTGGCACTGCTGCGCGGCGACATGAAAACGGTGGCGCGGCTTGCCAGTGCCATCGACGTGAGTGGCCGCAGCCCCGGGGAAGCCGCTGCCAATTCGCTGGTGGTGCTGGCCCGCCTTGCCGATGCGGCATCGCGTGGCGACTGGCGGGCGTGGCGGGCGGCTCGTGCCAATTTTCAGGAACCGGTACGAAGCCCTGAGGTAACCCCGGTGCTGGGGCCATTGCTTGATGCCTATGCCGAAGTAGCGGCCGGACGCGTAGATGCTGCCCTTGCCCTTGTCGATCCGGCGACGGCCAAAGGGGCGGCGCGTTCCTACTTTACCGAACATCAGGCGCATATTCTGGCGATTGCCGGGCGCTGGCCGCAGGCGGCACAGGCCTATGGCGACATGATCGCCGCCGAAAGCGCCAACCTGCCGCGACTGCGGATCGCTGCGGCTGCTGCCGCACTCGAGGCCAGCCGCACCGACCCGATATGGCGCGACAAGGCGATCACCTGGCTGGGGGGTGGGGCCGCCAACGACCCGCTGCTCTCCGAGGCGCGCGCCCGCCTTGCCGCCAACCCGCAGATTGGCGCCCGGCAACTGGGCGGCGTGCCGCTGACCGCCACCGATGGGCTGGCGCAGGCGTTTCTGCGGGTGGCGACCGATCTGGGCCGTGGCGGCGGTGGTGGCGCAGCGCTGACCTTTGCACGCCTCGCCACCGTTCTTGCCCCCAAGGCCCCGGAAACGTGGCTGGTGACCGGGGAAATCCTGGGGCGGGGCGGCCTGTATCTGCTGGCGCTTGAGGCGTTCGATCATATCCCGCCCAAGGGTGGCTGGGCGGAAATGGCCCTGCCGCGCCGCGCCGCCATGCTGAAGCAGGATGGTCGCGCCGATGAAGCGCGGGCGTTGCTTGCTGCCCGCGCCGGTGCCCCGGATGCCCAGACCATCGACTGGGTGCGCCTTGCCGATTTCGCCCGCCAGAGCGAAAAATATGCCGAAGCCGCCGCTGCCTATGGCAGGGCGATCGCGCTGCTTCCCGAGGCGGCCACCAACGATGCCCGCGCCCAGCTGCACTTCCTGCGCGGGGCGGCTTATGAACGCAGTGGCAACTGGCAGCAGGCCGAGCCCGACCTGCGCGGCGCCGTGAGCTTTAGCCCCGATAACCCTTTATACCTGAATTATCTGGGCTATTCGCTGCTGGACCGTGGTGGAAAAACCGATGAGGCCGCTGAATTCATTGCCCGCGCCTACCAGAAGGAGCCGGAAAACGGCGCCATCATCGATTCGATGGGCTGGCTGGAGTTCCGACGCGGCAATTATGCCGAGGCGGCACGTCTGCTGGAACTGGCCTATGCTGCCGAGCCCGCCGACCCGACGGTTGCCGATCATCTGGGGGATGCCCTGTGGCACGCCGGCCGCCGTATCGAGGCGCGCTTTGCCTGGCGAAACGCCAGCGCGCTAAGCCCGGAACCGGAGCTGGCCGCCCGCTTGCAACGCAAACTGGAATTCGGCCTCGAGCGCACCGCCGCCCGATGAGTGACGCCCCATTTTGTGAAGTGGCGCCAGCCAAGATCAACCTGGCGCTGCATGTGCGTGGCCGCATGGCAGACGGCTACCATGCCCTTGAAACCCTGTTTGCCTTTACGGCCTTTGGCGACCGGGTAGAGGCAGCCCCGGCCACCGACTGGGCGCTGGAGGTGGTGGGCGGTTCTGCCCATGCCCTCGGCCCGGCTGATGAAAATCTGGTGCTGCGGGCGGCCCGTGCCTTCCGTGAAACCACGGCGACCCCTGCGCGCTACCGGCTGCGACTGCACAAGCACATACCGGTGGCGGCTGGCCTGGGCGGCGGCAGCGCCGATGCCGCCGCCACCTTGCGGCTGCTGAACCGGCTGGCCGGCCATCCGCTGGATCAGGCCGGGTTGCTGGCGATTGCCGCTGCCCTTGGTGCCGATGTTCCGGCCTGCCTCGTCAGCCGCACCATGTTCGGAAGAGGCCGCGGAGATCAGTTGCTGCCGGTTTCCGGGCCTGGTGGGGTGCCGGTGCTGCTGGTGAACCCGCGCTGCCCGCTGGCGACAGCTGCCGTCTTTGCCGGCTGGGATGGCGTTGACCATGGCCCTCTCGACCCGGCCAACTGGCGCCACGGCCGCAACGATCTGACCGCAAGCGCCACCGCTTTGCAGCCGGTGATTGCCGAGGTGCTGGACTGGTTGCGGCGGCTTCCCGGCGCCAGCCATGTGCGGATGTCTGGGTCGGGCGCTACCTGTCTAGCCCTGTTCGAGGGGGCGGCGGTTCCGGCCATGTCACCGCCGGATGGCTGGTGGAACGTATCAACCGTTCTTCTTTAGTGGTTGTGCCGCGCTTGCCTCATCGCCGGGGTAGCGCACCAGCTCGCGCACCAGCGCTACAGCAACCATGGTGAGCGGCGCGGCAAGAATCACCCCCATTGGCCCCATGATGATCCCGAACGCGAACAGCGAGAAGATGGTGAGCGCCGGTGGCAGTTCGGCGACCTGGCTCTGGATCAGCGGGGTGACGACATTGCCCTGAATCTGCTGGACGGCGACGAGGGCGATGATCGTCCAGATGCCGGTCTCGGTGCTTTGGGCAAAACCGAGGATGACGGCGGGAATGGCAACCATGATGGTGCCCAGATAGGGAACGAATTCGCAGATGCCGGCAATGATGCCGAGCGCCGGGGCCGCGGGAATGCCGATGATCGACAGGGTGATGCCGGTGAAGACGCCGATGAACAGCATCGACAGCCCCTGCGCTTTCAGCCACGCCGACAGCGATTCGGCCACGGTGTTGGCAATCGTCTTTGCCCGCTGGCGTTTCTCGGGGGGGAGCAGTCGCAACACCCCCATGCCGTAAAGGCGCGGCTGGGCCGCCAGGTAAACGCCGGCCACCACGATCACCACCAGCGCGGTGATGGCGGTGCCCAGACCGCCGATGAAGCTCTGGATGAAGGCGATGATCCGCGAACCTTCTGGCATCAAGGTGGTGCCGCGTTGCAGGATTTCGCGGCCGAGACTGGTGGTGTGCAGCCAAAGCTGCACATCAGCGATGGCCTTGGGGAGCTGTTCGCCCAGAATGGCGAACTGGGTGGCCATCATGGTGCCGAAAATGCCGAACGACGCCACCAGGAACCCCAGCGGCAGCACCACCGCCAGCAGCAGCGCCAGCGCAAAGGGCAGCTTCAGGCGCCGCTCCAGCAACAGGGTGAACTTGTAGAAGATGAAAGCCACCAGCGCCGAGGCCGCCAGCAACAGGATGAGATCGGTGAGCTTCCACAGGATGACGGCGGAGCCGGCACCGGCCGCAACCACCAGCGTGCGGCGGAACAGGGCGCTGTCCGAGAGCGGGGTAGAGGCCGGTTCGGGCGGCTGCCCGACGGATTGTGTCTGTTCGTCGCGCACCGCCATCCCCTTGCCCCCCATGCGATCGGCTGCTGCCCTGTTGTGGCATTGCCGCCCGGTGTCTGCAACTGTCCTCAGGCGCGGCGGTCGCGTTGCCCCAGCAGCCTGAGGCGCAGGGCATTCAGGCGGATGAAGCCCTTGGCGTCACGCTGATCATAGGCGCCGGCGTCGTCTTCGAAGGTGACGATCTGCGGGCTGTAGAGACTGTAGGGCGACTTGCGGCCCACGACGTTGACGCTGCCCTTGTAAAGCTTGAGGCGGACCGTGCCCGTAACCTTTTCCTGGCTGTGGTCGATGGCCGCCTGCAGCATCTCGCGCTCGGGGGCGAACCAGAAGCCGTTATAGACCAGCTCGGCATAGCGCGGCATCAGTTCGTCTTTCAGGTGCATGGCGCCACGATCAAGGGTGATCGACTCGATGCCGCGGTGCGCCGCCAGCCAGATGGTGCCGCCCGGCGTTTCGTACATGCCGCGCGACTTCATGCCGACGAAGCGGTTTTCCACCAGGTCGAGCCGGCCGATGCCATGAAGCTTGCCAAGATCATTGAGCTTTTTCAGCAGGCTGGCGGGCGACAGCGCCTCACCGTCAATGGCTACCGGGTCTCCGCGTTCGAAATCGATGGTGATATATTGCGGGGTATCGGGTGCGGTTTCGGGGTTGTCGGTGCGCGAATACACATAATCCGGCACTTCTTCCCACGGATCTTCCAGCACCTTGCCTTCCGACGAGGTGTGCAGGAGGTTGGCATCGGTTGAAAACGGGCTTTCGCCGCGCTTGTCGCGCGGGATCGGGATCTGGTGCGCTTCGGCAAAGGCGATCAGCGCCTCGCGGCTGGTCAGGTCCCATTCGCGCCATGGTGCAATGATGCGGATATCGGGGTTCAAGGCGTAATAACCCAGCTCGAAGCGCACCTGATCATTGCCCTTGCCTGTCGCGCCATGGGCCACGGCATCAGCGCCAACCTGGCGGGCGATTTCGATCTGCCGCCTGGCGATCAGCGGCCGGGCGATCGAGGTGCCCAGCAGATATTGCCCTTCGTACAGGGCGTTGGCGCGCATCATCGGTGCCACATAATCGCGCACGAATTCCTCGCGCAGATCGTCGATGAAGATTTCCTTCACACCCATCAGCTGGGCCTTGTGGCGCGCCGGCTCCAGCTCTTCGCCCTGGCCAAGATCGGCAGTGAAGGTCACCACCTCGCAATTATAGGTGGTTTGCAGCCACTTGAGGATGACGGAGGTGTCGAGGCCGCCGGAAAAGGCGAGGACGACTTTGCGGACGATATCGGTCATGGCGGGGTGCTTTCTGGTTGTGCAATCAGTGTCGCGGAGCGGGGTGCCCGGGTTCGCCGGTGGCATAATGCCCACCGCTCGCGGGTGCAATCACTCTCGCAGGGGCGCTTGTGACAGTTCCCGGCTTCGCGTATGAGGCGTTCACCCGATGCACGCCCCTTCCAAACGTAAACGGCCGCCCCGACGGCGCTCGCTGTTGCGACGGCTCAGCATGGCGCTGCTGTGGTGGGGCCTTGGCCTGGTGGCGGTGGTGGCCGTGGGCGTGGCGCTGGCAGTGGCGCTCAGGATGTCGAGTCTTCCAAGCTATCAGGAACTGCGCAAGAGCCCGCAGGGGCAATCGGTGGTGATTCGTGCGGCTGATGGCACCGAGCTGGTAACCGTCGGCCCCAGCTATGGCGACTGGCTGAATTACGACGAGATTCCGCCTGCCATGATCGAGGCGATGAAGGCGGTGGAAGACCGCCGCTTCGACTGGCACATCGGCGTCGACCCTATCGGCATCGCCCGCTCGCTGGTGGTGAATGCCCGCGCCGGCCACACGGTGCAGGGTGCTTCCACCATCACCCAGCAACTGGCACGCAACCTGTTCCTGACCGCCAACCGCGATTATACCCGCAAGATCAACGAACAGATCTACGCGCTGGCACTGGAACGGCGCTTTAGCAAGCAGCAGATCCTCGAGCTGTATCTGAACCGGGTGTATTTCGGTGGCGGCGCCTATGGCATCGATGCTGCCGCCCGCAGATTCTACGGCCACTCCGCCCGCACCCTCAGCCTGCCCGAGGCAGCGATCATCGCCGGTCTGGTGAAGGCGCCCAGCCGCTATGCCCCGACAGCCGACCCGGAGCGCGCCCGCACCCGGGCGCGTACCGTGCTGCTGACGATGGCGGATTCCGGGGCCATCAGCACTGCCGACGCCCGCAATGCTGATGTTGCGGGCGTGCGGTTCGTCGTCAACCGCGATCGTGGCGATGTTCGCTATTTTACCGACTGGGTGCTCGACCAGCTCGAGACCCTGACCGACGAATCGACGGCGCCGCTGGTGGTCACCACCAGTCTGAACCCCCGCCATCAGCGCGCCGCCGAACAGGCCGTGCATGCCCAGCCGCTGGCCGGCACTCAGGCGGCCATTGTCGCCATGCAACCCGATGGGGCGGTGACGGCGATGGTTGGCGGCCGCGATTATGCCACCAGCATCTATAACCGGGCGGTGACGGCGCGGCGCCAACCGGGGTCGGCATGGAAATTGTTCGATTATCTGGTGGCCCTTGAAAACGGAATGACCCCGGATTCGACGGTGACGGATGGCCCGGTCACCATCGGCAACTGGAGTCCGCGCAATTCCAATGGCCGTTATCTTGGAACCCTGACCCTGCGGCAGGCGTTTGCGTTGTCGGTCAACACGGTGGCGGTGAAGCTTGCCCAGCAGTTCGGCTTTGATTCCGTTGCCGGCATGGCGCGGCGGTTCGGAATCACCACCCCCATCGACAGTCGGCCCGCCATGGCGCTTGGCACTTCCGACGTGCGACTGATCGAGCTGACGGCAGCCTACGCCGCTGTGGCGGCCGATGGCATAGAGGTGCGGCCCTGGGCCATTCAGTCGGTCACCACGTCTGACGGGCAGGTTCTGTATAACCGCACGCCAGACACCCGGCGGGTGCTGGTTGCCCCCTTTGTCGCCCAGCATATGCGCAACCTGCTGCGGGCTGCAGTCGAGTCCGGCACCGGGAAAGCAGCGCAGATCGGCCGGCCGCTGGCCGGCAAGACCGGCACCACCAGTTCCAACAAGGATGGCTGGTTCATCGGCTTTACCCCGGAACTGGTGGCCGGGGTGTGGATGGGCCGCGACGATGCGCGGGCCGTGCCGGGCCTTGCCGGCGGGCAGGCACCCGCCCGGGTGTTCAAGGCTTTCATGAACGTGGCCATGGAGGGAGTGATTCCAACCGACCTCGAGGACAAGGTCGAACCGCCCGAGGGCTACACCACCACCGAACCGGATCAGGAAGCCTATGGCATGACTCCGGGAAGTGAATTGTTCGGGCCACCGGTTAGCGCGCCACCCGACCCCGGCCAGCTTGACCCCAGCCTGCGCAGTCCACCGCCGCCCCCGGAAACACCCGCCGCGAGCGCCGAGCCGCTGACTGATGCTTGGCTTGAAAAGGCGACCTCGGGCAATGCCCCTGCACCCCAGCCCTGAGACGGCCTGGGGTGTGATGTTAATGCCGCAGGTGCCTGCCCATCGTCGGGCGAGCGTGCCTCAGGTATGTTCTGCGGTTGCAACGGCCCTGCGGCTGCGGCATGGGCGGTTTGCTGAATATTGGTTCATCGGCTGGCGAATCAGCCAGCCGGCACCAGCTGACCGGCTGCCCGGGAGGGGCGGATATGCTGGTTTGTGCATGTGTTCGATCATAGGGGAGGAGGGGGCGAGCCACTGGCTCGCCCCCCCATGTCTTGATCGAACAGATGTCGATCGAGAATTGCAGTAACTGCCTGGTAGCAGGCGTCAGCGCAGCTTGGCGACCTCGCGCTTGGTGAGTGTGGTCGAGACGGTGCCATTGTCGGCCACGACCAGCTTGTCGGCGGGAACGGTGACGAAGCGGCCATCGAAGATGATGCGCACCGAGCCGTCGTCGAGGACGCGATCGATGCGGCCGAGGCGCAGATCGCCGGCGTCACGCAGCGTGGCACCTGCCTTGACACCCGGGGTTTCGGCAGTGACGGCGCCAGCCATCAGCGGAGTGGCGAGAGCCAGCAGGGCAGCAGCAGTGAGAGCCTTCATGGTCATACCTTTATCCTTGTCGGCAAACCGGACCGACTATCCGGAGCGATGGCTTGCAGAATAGGTAATCATACCGGGCTGTCAAGTTTAAGTTCGCAAGTGCAACATCAAATCTTGCCGGTCAGGCCGCCCCACACGGTCGTCCTCAAAGACGAACAGCATAAAATTAATTATAGAATCAGATGGTTGGCCTATATGGGTCGCCAAGGCCGGTACATTATGTCGCACGACGACATCCATGCATTTTATGCATGGATAGCGATCAATTTCTGCATATCATTGTGCGTCTCGGCCGTCCGGCCGGCCAAAACTGCTGGCGCTGGCTGATCAGCTCTCGCTAGGAGAGACCTCGACCTTGCGTGGCCGCCCACGCCGCCGGACCGGCTTGGCAGGCTCTGCCTCGGCCGTGGCCGGAAGCGGCGATTCCACCGGGTCGCGGCCCAGCTCGAGGATCACCGGCGGCAGGGATTCAGCCACTGGCTCTGCCAACGGCGCCGGGTCGCGCACCGGTCCGCCAAAAGCCGCCAACGCCGCCTCACCGTCAGAGATCGGCGCGAAGCCGCCCTGTTCGTCAAACTGCGGACGGCGTTCGCGGCGCCGGTTGTCGCGACGCTCACCGCTGCGTTCGCTGCGCTCGGTGCTGCGTTCGGTGCGGTTGCCGCGATCCGTGCGCGGGCTGCCAGAATCGCGATCTTCGGCCAGGGGGCGCATGGCCGTTTCACCGTCTTCGGGTGCGGCGGCATCAGTGGAATCGGCCTCGCTGGTGCTACCCCCATCGTCGGCGATATCAACGTCTTCCTCATAGCGGTCGAAGCCGCTGCGACGGGCGCGCATTTCCTCCTGGCGGATGCGGGCGTCGTTCAGCACCCGGAAGTAATGGTCGGCATGTTGCAGATAAAATTCCGCGGCCACCCGGTCTCCGGCCTGATGGGCGTCGCGGGCCATCACCTTGTATTTTTCATGGAGCTGGTGGGCATTGCCGCGCACCCGCACTTCCAGCCGGTTGGCGCTCTGGCCGCCCATCGGCTGGCCCATCGGTCGCGGGTTATTATTGCCGCTGCCGCGCCGCCGGCGTCCGTTCTGCCTGTTCTGCATCGGTGACTGTTGTCCTTCGCACTCGCGGCAACCGTTCTGCCGGTGATTCCATAGAGTTCAGGGGCTGCTATCCGCAGACGGCCTGCCGATCATGCGGAGCCCGAACCGCCCAGCCGGTCACTATGGTTCCGGTCAGCATGCGTGCCAGTCAGCAGCGGGCGACCAGAAACATCGGGGGGCAGACGCCGGCTCCACCCGGCGGCTGTAGGCAGGTTCTAGCCGCTGGCGGCCCCCTTGCCAAGAGGTTTCGCGCGAATCACCGCCGCGCGCGGCCGGCCTTCGAGATCGTCGGCAATGCGGCAGGTCAGGTCATGCTCTTCCGACAGCGCCCGCATGGCAAACGCCTGACCCTCGCCGAACTCGAGGATCGCCAGCCCGTCGGGCGCCAGCAAGCGCCCAAGAGTCGGGAAAATGCAGCGATAGGCATCTAGCCCGTCGCCGGCGAACAGGGCGTCATGCGGTTCGTAATTCACCACTTCAGCCATCAGATCAGCGTCTTGCGGCACATAGGGCGGGTTGCTGAGGATCAGGTCAAAGCGACCCTCCAGCCCCTCGGCCCAGTTGCCCTGCCGGAACGCTGCCCGGTCCGCCAGGCCCAGAGTCCCGGCGTTGCCGCGGGCAACGGCAAGAGCTGCCTGCGACAAATCGACGCCGATACCGCAGGCATCGGGCCATTCAGACAGTGCCGCCAGCAGCAGCGCCCCCGAGCCGGTGCCGAGATCGAGGATGGTGGCGGGCGGGCGCCCTGCCAGTTCCGCAACGGCCTCGGCGATCAGCGTTTCGGAATCGGGGCGGGGAATGAGGGTGTCTGGCGTGACCCTGAGCGGCAGCGACCAGAATTCGCGGGTGCCGGTAATGTAGGCAACCGGCTCACCGCGCAGCCGCCGCGCTACCAGCAGGGCATAGCCGGTTTGTGACACATGACGGTCGGCATGGCGCAGCATTTCCAGCCGTTCCATCCCCAGATGATGCGCCAGAAGCACTTCGGCGTCGAGCCGACCGATCAGCGCTGCGGCCTCACGCAACATGTCACGCACCCGGGCTGGTGGCGTTGCCGAGAACCCGGCGCCGCCGTCGCTGGCGTCATGCATCGAGGGCGGCCAGCCGTTCGGCTTCGTCTTCGGCGACCAGGGCGCTGATCAGTTCGTCAAGCGCCGGCCCCTCCAGCACGTCAGGCAGCTTGTGCAATGTCAGGTTGATGCGGTGATCGGTAACGCGCCCCTGCGGGAAGTTGTAGGTGCGGATCCGCTCGGAACGATCGCCCGAGCCGACCTTCGACTTGCGGTCGGCCGCGCGCGCGCTCGCCAGTTTTTCGCGCTCCAGCTCATAGAGGCGGGCGCGCAGCACCTTCATCGCCTTGGCCTTGTTCTTGTGCTGGCTCTTTTCATCCTGCTGCGACACCACCAGCCCGGTGGGCAGGTGGGTGATGCGCACAGCCGAATCGGTGGTGTTGACACTCTGCCCGCCCGGCCCTGACGAGCGGAATACGTCTATCCGCAGGTCCTTGTCGTCGATTGCCACGTCGACGTCCTCGGCCTCGGGCAGCACGGCGACGGTGGCGGCAGAGGTGTGGATACGGCCGCCAGCTTCGGTAACCGGCACCCGCTGCACGCGGTGCACCCCCGATTCGAACTTGAGGCGGGCGAACACGCCCTCGCCGTTCACCCCCATCACCACTTCCTTGAAGCCGCCCAGCTCGGCCGGAGAGGCCGAGATCAGTTCGGTGCGCCAGCCACGGCTGGCGGCATAGCGTTCATACATGCGCAGCAGGTCACCGGCGAACAGCGCCGCTTCGTCGCCGCCGGTACCGGCGCGGATCTCGACGATGGCGGGGCGGGTGTCGGCGCTGTCTCTGGGCAGCAGCTGCAGGGCCAGCGCCCGCTCGGCGTCGGGCAGCCGCTCTTTAAGCTCTTGCAGTTCCTCGGCGGCCAGTGCCCGCATATCGGCGTCGGCGCTGGCATCGGCGGCCAGCCGTTCCAGTTCGGTCAGTTCCGAGCGCATGGCGATCACCGCGCGCGCCGCATCGGCGGGTGCTGTCAGCTCGGCATATTCGCGCGACAGCGCCACGAAACGCGCCGGGTCGAGCGCGGGGTTGGCCATTTCAGCGGCCAGCGCCTCGTGGCGCAGCACCAGCTGGCGCAGCCGCTGATCGGCCAGCTGGATCATCCGCGAGCTTTCAGCATCGCCAGCAGATCGCCGCGCGCCACGCCTTGCTGGGTGCCAGTCGCCATGTCTTTCACCGTTACCACGCCCTGTTCCAGTTCGTTGTCCCCCAGAATCAGGGTGTGCGGGGCGCCGGATTTCGCGGCTCGCTCCATGCGCTTTTTCAGGTTGCCGCGCGTCATCGGTTCGGCAGCCACCCCGGCGTTGCGCAATTCGGCCAGCAGCGCCGGCATCTCGGCTTCGGCAGCCGCCCCCATCGCCACCACCGCCACGTCTGGCGATAAGGGCGCTGGTGGCGCAATCAGCATCATCAGCCGTTCGATGCCGCCCGCCCAGCCGACGGCCGGAGTGGCGGGGCCCCCCATCGCTTCGATGAGGCCGTCATAGCGGCCACCGCCGATCACGGTTGCCTGCGCCCCCAGCGCATCGGAGACGAACTCGAAGGCGGTGTGGCGGTAATAATCGAAGCCGCGCACCAGCCGGCCGGCCCGCTCAAACGCCACGCCCGAGGCCTGCAGGCCCTTCTGCACGGCTTCGAAGAATTGCCCGGCCGCGGCTGTCATGCTGGCGTCGATCGCGGGAGCGGCGGCGATCAGCGGCTGATCTGCAACCTCCTTGGAATCGAGAATGCGCAACGGGTTGGTGTCGAGGCGGCGCTGGCTGTCAGCCGACAGGTCGCCACGGTGGGCGGCAAAGTGGGCAACCAGCGCATCGCGCCAGTTGGCGCGGGTTTCGGCATCGCCCAGCGTGTTCAGCTGCAGGGTGACACCCGTTACCCCGAGCTCGCGCAGCAGCAGGTCAGCGCAGGCAATCAGCTCGACGTCGGCGGCGGGTTCGGCTGAGCCAAGGATTTCCGCGTCGATCTGGTGGAACTGGCGATAGCGGCCTTTCTGCGGCCGTTCATAGCGGAACAGCGGGCCGTGGGTGACGAGCTTCAGCGGCGCGAATTGCTGCCAGCCTTCGGAAATATAGGCGCGGCAGATGCCGGCGGTGAATTCCGGCCGCAGCGCCAGCATGTCGCCGTTGCGATCGGCAAAGGCATACATTTCCTTGGCGACCACATCGGTGGTTTCCCCCAGCGTGCGGGCAAAGACGGCCAGAGTCTCGACGACCGGAACCATCACCGGCTGGAAGCCGAAACGGTGGGTGACCTGGCGGAACGTGGCGACCACCTGCTCGAACCGGGCGGCCTGTTCGCCAAGGAAATCCTGCATGCCCCTTACGGGCGCCGCCCGGGCCGGGCGTGGGGTCTGGTGGTCGTCGCTCATCGCTGGCGGCGTTAGCAGGTGCGCGGCGGTGATGCAAAACCGCAGAGGGGAAGTCTCAAGCCGCTAGCGCCGTCAGCGCCGCGCCTTCCAGCCGCCAGGTCTCCCAGCCGGTGGCGTGATGGGCGCCCAGCCGCTGGTAAAAGCCCTTGGCGGTGCCGTTGCCACTCAGCACGTTCCACTCAAGCCGCGCACAGCCCTCGCTTGCCGCCATCCCCGCCAGGGCGCGGAACAACCGCAGACCAAGCCCGCTGCCGCGCGCCGCAGGGGCTACGAACAGGTCTTCGATGAACAGGCCGCGCCGGCCGGTCCAGCTGGAAAAGTTGAAGAACCACAGGGCCATCGCCAGCGGCTGGCCGCCTTCGATCGCCATGAGGGCGTTGACATGGCCGCTGGCCAGCGCGTCGGAAAGGCCGGCTTCGGTCATCCGCACCTGTTCAGATTCGCCCTCGTGGCTGGCAAGCGCCCGCACCATGGCCAGCACGGCGGCGGCATCGGCGGCGGTGGCCGCCCGCAGCACCACGGTCATTCAGCGGCCTGTTCGTGCGGGTTCCCGGCTTCGGCCGCCGCTTTTAGCGCCTCGATCTCGGCGGCTTTCGCCTCCACCAGCTTCACGATATGGTCGATCACGTCCGGGTCGGCGACATGGTGGTCGGTCAGGCCACTGAGGTAGACCATATGCTTGCCGTTGCCGCCGCCGGTCAGGCCGATGTCGGTCTCGCGGGCTTCGCCGGGGCCGTTCACCACGCACCCCAGCACCGAAAGCGACAGCTCGGTGGTGATGTGGGCAAGGCGTTTTTCCAGAACCTCGACGGTGCGGATCACGTCGAACCCCTGCCGCGCGCAACTGGGGCACGAGATGATTTTTACGCCACGGGCGCGGATGCCCAGCGATTTCAGGATGTGGTAACCAACCTTCACTTCCTCTTCCGGGTCGGCCGACAGCGAGACGCGGATGGTATCGCCCACCCCGCCCCACAGCAGCATCCCGAGGCCGATCGAGCTTTTCACCGTACCGCCGATCAGCCCGCCGGCCTCGGTGATCCCGAGATGCAGCGGGTAATCAGATCGTGCCGCCAGTTCGTTGTAGGCGGCGACTGCCAGAAACACGTCCGAGGCTTTGACGCTGATCTTGAACTGGTGGAAATCCTCGTCCTCCAGCAGCCTCGCATGTTCGAATGCCGATTCGACCAGCGCTTCCGGGCAGGGTTCGCCATATTTTTCCAGCAGGTGCCGCTCAAGGCTTCCGGCGTTGACGCCGATGCGGATCGAGCAGCCATTGGCGCGGGCGGCGCGCACCACCTCGCGCACCCGGTCGCGTGAGCCGATGTTGCCGGGGTTGATGCGCAGGCAGGCGGCCCCGGCGTCGGCGGCTTCCAGCGCCCGTTTGTAGTGGAAGTGGATGTCGGCGATGATCGGTACCGTGGCGGCGCGGGTGATCTGGCGCATCGCCGCCGTCGATTCGGCCGTCGGGCACGAAACCCGCACCATGTCGGCGCCCACTTCGGCGCAGCGACGGATCTGGTCGATGGTGGCAGCGGCGTCTTCGGTCGGGGTGTTGGTCATGGTCTGCACGGTGATGGGGGCATCGCCCCCCACCGGCACCTTGCCCACCATGATCTGACGCGACTTGCGGCGGTGAATGTCGCGCCACGGCCTTACCGACGACATCAGCGGCCCCCGGTGACTTTCGTCACCACGCGGCGGTTGGCCGCCCATGCCGCTTCGTTCGAGCCTTCGACCGCCGGGCGTTCCTTGCCGTAGCTGATCACCGACATGCGGCTGGTGTCGACCCCCTGCGCGGCAAGGAAGTTGCGCGCGGCGTTGGCGCGGCGTTCACCCAGCGCCAGATTATATTCGCGGGTGCCGCGTTCATCGGCATGGCCCTCGATGGTGACGGTTGCGCGGTTGCGCCCCAGCCATTCCGCCTGACCACCGAGGATCTGTCGTGAGGTTTCATCAAGCGCGTAGCTGTCGAGCGCGAAGTGGATGGTATCCGACCCGGCGGCCTGCACCAGCCCGGCCTGCCCGGCGCCATAGTCGCTGCTGGTGACCGATTCCGCCGGCGGCACGGTGCCCGGCTGGTCGATCGGTGCCTGCGGCGCCGGGGTGGCCGGGGGCGCCTGCCACGCCTGCGGCGGCAGAACATCTTTCTTGCTGGAACAGGCGGCCAGCGCCAGGGCGGCGGCCCCGACGAGGGCGATGGTACGGAAGGACTTGGTCATGGCTTTCTCTCCTTAGGCGAGATCAATTCAGAAAAACAGCCCGCCCCTTATGGCAGAAGCGGCCCCCAGGCCGGGTCGCTGGCTTCGGTGGGGGTGGGAATGGCGCGGTCGTTGCGGCCGGTGAGGTCAATCGAGCGCAGCTTTGAAACGCCGTTGCGATCGGTGCGCGAAAACAGGATGACGCGGCCATTGGGCGACCAGCTTGGCCCTTCGTCCTGCCAGCTGTCGGTCAGCCGCCGTTCGCCGCTGCCGTCGGGGCGGATGACGGCAATGCGGAATTTGCCGCCGTCCATGCGGGTGAAGGCGATGAGGTCGCCGCGCGGGCTCCACACCGGGCTGGCGGCCCGGCCGCTGCCGAAACTGATGCGCTGGGCGCCCGACCCATCGGCGTTCATCACATAGAGTTGCTGGGTGCCGCCGCGATCGCTTTCAAAGACGATCTTGCTGCCATCGGGGGAATAGCTGGGCGAGGTGTCGATGCTGGAACCGCTGGTGAGCCGCCGCGACTGCCCCGAGGCGATGTCGTAGGCGTAGATATCGCTGTTGCCGGCGCGTGTCACGCTGAACAGCACCGTACGGCCATCGGGGGAAAAGCGACCGGCGAAACTCATGGTGTCGAAGTTGCCCACCACCCGCTGCTCGCCGGTGTTCATGTTATAAAGCATCACCCGCGGGCGGTTGTTGGCGAAGCTCATGTAGGTAAGCGTTTCCGACACCGGCGAGAAGCGCGGCATCAGCACCAGCGACTGCCCCGATGTGAGGTAGCGCGGGTTGGCGCCATCCTGATCCATCACCGCAAGACGCTTCACCCGTTTGGTGCGGGGGCCGGTTTCCGCCACATAGACGATGCGGCTGTCGAAATAGCCGCTTTCCCCGGTGAGCCGCGTATAGACGAGGTCCGAGCATTTGTGGGCGGCGCGCCGCCAGCCCGCCGGTGTCACGGTGAAGACCCGCCGCACCAGCGCTTCCTCGGTGAACACATCGTAAAGGAAGCAGCCGATCGCCAGCGTGCCATCGGGATTGGCGGTGACGGTGCCGGTCACCAGTGCCTGGGCGGCGGCCGTGCGGAAGCTGGTGAAGTCAGGGGCCGTGACCTGCGCTACGCCCGGCGCGGCGTAGGACCCGGCCGGCAGTGGTTTGAACAGCCCGGTGCCGCCGAGATTGTTGGTGATGATGTCTGCTACCTCGCGGCCCACGGCATCAGTGGTGCCCGCCGGTGTGGGGGCCGGGGTGGCAGTGGGGAAGGCGGGGATGGCGATCGGCATCGGCTGGGCGGTGCCGCCGGTGATGTCGACCCGCAGCTGGGCAGAGGCGGGGGCTGCCAGTGCAAGGGGCAGCAGGGCGAACAGGGCAACAGGCTTCATGTCATCAACCTCGGGTCAAAGTTCAGCTCGAACTCCTGCCAGTAGCTGTAGAGATCGGCGGGAAGGTCGAGCGGGGCGCAGCGCAGCACCGCGCGCTTGGCGGTTTCGACGAAGGCGCGGGCATAGGCCTGGTTGCTGGCGGTGGCGCCGGTCTGACTGACGAATTCGGGCGTGCCGATCACCGTGCCGTCGCGCTTCAGGTGGATGCGCAGCACCGCCGTCATGTTGGCGACATCGGCGCCGCCCAGTGGCGGGTTCCAGCAGGGGGCGATCTGCGAACGGATCGCCTGTTCAAGCGTTGCCACCTGGCGCGGCGAAATGCGCGCTCCTTTGGGAATCGCCTGCTCGATCGATTTGGCGAATGCCGATGTGTCGCGCGGTTTGACCGCGGCCCTGGGAAGCGACTTGTCGATCAGTGCCGCCATCGCCCCGGTGTCGAACGTCCGGCTTTTCTGTTGCGGTGTCTTGGGTTTGTCGGCTTTTTGCGGTTGGGCCCTGGGCTTTTCCGGCCGCGGTGGCTGCTTCACCGGCTCGACCACGGCATCCTGGGCCGCAGTGTCGGCGACAGGTGGTGCCGGCGGTTCGGGGGCGGGTGGCTCAGGCGCCGGGGTCGCAGGTTCCGGTGGCGGTGGCGGCGCCGGGTCTTGCGGGGCGGCCTCGATCGACGGTTCGGGTGGTTCTGGCGCCGTTGGTTGCGGGCCGATCTCGACATATTCCACCGGTGTCACATCGTCGGCCGGGTTGGCAGGCAGATGGCGCGACAGGCTGAGCGACAGCGCCGCCAGCAGCGCCAGATGCGCCGCGCCGGCAATCAGCAGGGCGCGGGTCTCGGTCATCCGCTGCGCTCGGGCGGGCGGTTGGCAAGTGCCACCCGCGTGAAGCCGGCGGCGGTGACATCGGCGAGCAGGGCGGCGACGGCGCCATAGGCCACCTGCGAATCCGCACGGATGATGACACGGGTATCGCTGCCGCGCGATTCGTGGAGGGCGGCGATCCGGGTGGCGAACTCGGCGTCGCTGACAGTGTCGTCGCCGATATGGCGGCGGCCGGCGGTGTCGAGGGTGATGCTGATCGGCTCGATGTCGGAAGGTAGCGCCTTGGCGGTGGTTTTCGGCAGATCGACAGCCACGCCCGTGACCAGCAGGGGCGCCGCCACCATGAAGATGATCAGCAGCACCAGCATCACGTCGACCATGGGGGTGACGTTGATGTCGGCCATCGGCGCGCTGCGGCGACGCCGCCGGCCGCCGGTGCTGGGGGTGCCCATCGCCATCAGTGCTGGCCGTCGAGCTCGCGCGACATCAGGGCATGGAACGACGAGGAAAAGCCCTGCAGCCGGTCTTCCAGACGGCCGATGCGATGCAGCAGATGGTTGTAGCCGATGACGGCGGGGATGGCGGCGAACAGGCCGATGGCGGTTGCGAACAGCGCCTCGGCGATTCCCGGCGCCACCACGGCAAGGCTGGTGTTCTGGGTGGCGCCGATGTTGATGAAGGCGCGCATGATTCCCCAGACCGTGCCGAACAGCCCGACGAACGGCGCGACGGCGCCAACGGTTGCCAGCAGGCTCAGCCGGTCAGACAGATCAGAGATCGAGCGGTCGATGGAGGCGGCCATCACGGTGGCGAGGCGGGCGCGCACGCCCTCGCGGTCGATGTTGGTGCGGTTCTCGACCGAGGCCTGCCATTCGCCCATGCCGGCGCGGAACAGTTCCGACGTGGGGTGGTCGCCCTTGCTGGCCGTCAGTTCGTCGAGGGATTTGGCCTTCCAGAAGCGTTGCTCGAAGGATTTGGCTTCGCGCATGATCCGCGACAGCAGGCGCGAGCGTTCCAGAATGATCGCCCACGACCAGATCGAAGCCAGCAACAGGCCGATGATCACCGATTTGACCACGATGTCGGCCTGCAGGAACAGCGCCCACGGCGACATGGTTTCGGCGGTATTGAGAATGAGGTCGTTCACGAAATGCTCCGGCTGAGGCTCCGGGATAGGTGTTCGGGGTTTACGTCAAATGAACGGGACGGCTCAAGTCGTCGCCACCAGCGGCTGGAAGGCAGCCAGCCAGGCCTCGGGCTGGCGTCGTGGCCGCCCGGAGGAAGAGAGGAATCCGGCGCGCACCGTCGCGCTGGTCAGAACTTCGGTGTTGCGCCAGATGGTCTGGTCCATGTCGATGCTGGCAGCACGCACCGCAAGGCAGCGGGTTTCCACCACCAGCGCGTCGCCAAGGCGGGCAGGACGTCGATAGCGGATGGCAAGGTCGGCCACCGCATAAAAGCCCTCGCCGGCCTGTTGGGCTGCCCACTGGTCGATGCCGAGCATGGCGAGCAGATCCGAACGGGCGCGCTCCATATAGCGCAGATAATTGGCATGATAGACGAGGCCCGACAGGTCGGTGTCCTCGTAATAGATGCGAACCGGGTAACGATGGCAGCCGTGACTGAACTGCCCGCCGGCAGGCGCGGGGCCTGCCGGCGGCTGGCTGTTCATCAGGCCTCGGCGGCTTCGCTGGCCGCCGGACGGACGTCGCGGCGCTCGGCGATCCGCGCCGACTTGCCCGAGCGGCCGCGCAGATAATAGAGCTTGGCGCGGCGGACGGCGCCACGGCGCACCACCTCGATGCCTTCGATCGACGGCGAGTAAAGCGGGAACACCCGTTCCACGCCTTCGCCAAAGCTGATCTTGCGCACGGTGAAACTGGAGCCGATGCCCTTGTTCGAGCGGGCGATGCACACGCCTTCGAACTGCTGGACGCGGGTGCGCTCACCTTCCTTCACCTTGACGCCCACCCGCAGGGTGTCGCCGGCGCGGAAATCGGGAACGGCGCGCGCTTCCTTCAGCTTGGCAATCTGTTCGGCTTCGATCTGTTGCAACAGGTTCATTCTTCGGTTCCTTTGCCTCTTGGGGGCGGGTTGGATACGCCAGAGGGCGGCCCGACAAGGTCCGGTCGCCATAGCCTCGTGTCTTCGAGGGCGCGGCGTTGCCGCCATGCCCGGATCTTCCCATGGTCGCCCGAGGTCAGTACCTCGGGTATCGCATGCCCCTCCCACACGGCAGGTCGGGTGTAGTGCGGATATTCGAGGAGGCCGCTTTCAAAGCTTTCCTCGTCGCCGCTGGAAGCCGCGCCCATTACCCCCGAAAGCAGGCGGATGCAAGCGTCGAGCAGCAGGATGGCCCCAGGCTCGCCGCCCGACAGGATGATGTCGCCCACCGACAGCGGCTCGATGGCGCGGCCGGCAAAGATGCGCTCGTCGAATCCCTCGAAGCGCCCGCACAAAAGGGTAACGCCTGAGCCTTCCGCCAGTTGGCGCACCCGGCTCTGGGTGATGCGCGGGCCGCGCGGTGTCAGGGCGATGACCGGAGCGTCGAGGCGCGCGCGGGCGAAATCGATGGCGCCCGCCAGCACATCGGCTTTCAGAACCATTCCGGGGCCGCCACCCGCCGGCGTGTCATCGACGCTGCGGTGCCTGTCGGTTGCGAAGTCGCGCAACTGCACGGTCTCGAGCGCCCAGCGCCCGTCGGCCAGCGCCCGGCCGGCCAGCGAATGGCCAAGCGGCCCCGGGAACATCTCGGGGTACAAGGTGATGACCTGGGCGCGCCACATGGCGACTACCCCAGCCATTCCGGCGCAACGGTGACATGTTCGCCCACATCCGTAACGGCAGCGGGAATAAGTGGCACCAGCACCGAACCGCCGGAATCCAGTGCCACGTCGAGCAGATCGGACGCTCCGAAATTCTCGACGCCGGTCACCGTTCCGACGCGAAGGCCCTCTGGGTTGAGAACGGCAAGCCCCAGCAGATCGTGCCAGTAATATTCACCCGGCCCCAGCGGCGGCAGGCTGGCCCTCGGCACCGTCAGCAGCGTGCCACGCAGGGCCTCGGCGGCGCTGCGGTCTGTGATTTCGGCAAAGCGGGCGACAGCACCCTGAGGGCCGGAGCGAACCGCCGCCAGTGTCAGCGCCCGGCCGCCGGCGTCGAAAAGGCGGTGCTGCCTCAGGCTGTCGATCCCGTCGGTGAACAGTTTCAGCCGCACCTCGCCGGTGATGCCATGGGCGCCAGTGATGGCGGCTATCACTACTGGCCGGGCGCCTGCGCCTGTGGCCGCCTCCGGCGGTGGTGCGCCCGCTCCAGCGGCATTTCCCACCGGGCGGGCGTTGGACATGCTCAGGCCTCGGCAGTTTCAGCCGGTGCTTCGGCCGGTGCTTCGGCGGCGGCCGCAGCTTCCGCCGCAGCTTCTGCTGCTTCGGCTTCCTTTTGCGCCTTCATTTCCAGCCGTTCCTTGGCCTTGGCGCCAGGCTGGGCCTTGTTGGGGTTGTTGCGGGGGGCACGGGTCAGCAGGCCGGCAGCGTCGAGGAAGCGGGCGACGCGGTCGCTGGGCTGGGCGCCCACCGTCAGCCAGTGCTTTGCCCTCTCGGCATCGAGAGTTACGCGTTCGGCGGAATCCTTGGGCAGCAGCGGGTTGTAGGTGCCCAGCTTCTCGATGAAGCGGCCATCGCGCGGGGCGCGGCTGTCGGCGACGACGATGCGGTAGAAGGGGCGCTTCTTGGCGCCGCCGCGCGACAGGCGGATGGAAAGTGCCATGGGTGTCAGTCTCTCTTTCTAATCTGGTTCAAATCCGGTTCTGATCTGGTCTTGATTACTGCTATGCGGGTTGGGTTATCATCATCGGAACAGGGGGCAGTGGTCAGCGCTTCCTGAAGGGAAAGCCGGGGGGCAGGCCTCCGGGCAGTTTGGGCATTCCACCGGGCATTCCACCGGGCAATCCGGGCAGGCCACCACCTGCCATCCCGCCCGCGCTGCCGTCCATGCCCGATAGATCCGGCATGGCCCCGCCGCCAAACAGTTTGCCCAGTGCCCCAAGCCCGCCCATCTTCTTCAGCCGCTTCATCGCCGTTTCCATTTCGGTGTGCATTTTCAGCAGCTTGTTTACTTCCTGCACGGTTACACCGGCGCCGTTGGCAACCCGGATCTTGCGGCGGGCGTTCATCAGGCCGGGGTTGGCGCGTTCTTTGGGTGTCATCGACAGGATGATCGCCTCGAGCCGCGACAGCGACTTGTCGTTGACACGGCCGGATTTCATCGCCTCCTGTGCCTTGGCCATGCCCGGAAGCATTCTGGCAAGCGCTCCCAGCCCGCCCATCTTTTTCATCTGCTGGAACTGGGCGCGCAGGTCGTTCAGGTCGAACTTGCCCTTGGCAAGCTTGGTGGCCATCGCCTCGGCGTCGGCGATGTCGATGGTTTCGGCGGCGCGCTCCACCAGGCTCACCACGTCGCCCATGCCCAGAATGCGGCCGGCGGCGCGCTCGGGATGGAAGGCCTCGATCTCGTCGATCTTTTCGCCGGTGCCGGCGAACTTGATCGGCTTTCCGGTGATGAAGCGCATCGACAGCGCCGCGCCACCGCGGGCGTCGCCATCCATCCGCGTCAGCACCACGCCGGTCAGCGGCACTTCGGCGCCAAAGCGGGTGGCGACGTTGACGGCATCCTGCCCGGTCAGTGAATCGACCACCAGCAGCGTTTCGACCGGTTTGGCCTCGGCGGAGACCGCCTTCATTTCGGCCATCAGCGCCTGATCGACATGCAGCCGCCCGGCGGTATCCAGCATCAGCACGTCAAAGCCCTGCAACCGTGCGGCCTGCAGGGCACGGCGGGCGATGTCGACCGGCTGCTGACCTGCCACCACCGGCAGGGTGGCAACGCTGATCTGTTCGCCCAGAATGCGCAACTGGTCTTGTGCGGCGGGGCGGTTGACGTCGAGCGACGCCATCAGCACCTTCTTGCCGCGCTTTTCCTTCAGCAGCCGGGCGATCTTGGCTGTGGTCGTGGTCTTGCCCGACCCTTGCAGCCCCACCATCATGATGACGGCAGGCGGGGTGACGTTGAGGTCGAGGTCGACATTCTCGCCGCCCAGCGTTTCCACCAGCACGTCGTTGACGATCTTGACCACCTGCTGGCCCGGGGTCACCGATTTCAGCACTTCGTGGCCGATGGCGCGCGTGGTGGCGCGATCGATGAAATCCTTGACGACGGGCAGCGCCACATCGGCTTCCAGAAGGGCGATGCGCACCTCGCGCATGGCGGCGCGCACTTCCAGCTCGTTCAGGGCGCCGCGGCCGCGCAGCTTGTCGAAGACGCCCGACAGGCGTTCAGACAGGCTTTCAAACATCAGGCGCGCACTCCGTTCACACGATCACTTTCAGGCAGCGATTGCATCCAACGCAAAACGCGCCGGCGGGCGAAACTCGCTGACCGGCGGGCATCCGTAGACGCTTCAGTTGTGGCGCGCCATTGGCAGCTATGCGGCTGGTTGTCAACGGCGGGCAGCGCAGAGCCGTGGCAGTTGCGGCGCTGTCACGCTGCTGTCATCTTGACAGGCAAAGGCATGGCAATGAACGAGACACCTACGAACATCGCCGATGGGCAGGCCGGCCAGACGGCCATCCAGCAGGCCGCCCATGCTGTCGTCGATCAGCTGGAAGCCATGCATGCCAGGGCCGTTGCCAATCTGCGCGCCAGTCTCGCCGGCTATCTGGCCAGCGGCCGCACCCCGGACGCCGGGGCCCGTGCCGCCGGCCTGTTCTGCTATCCGGAACTGCTGGTTACGTGGGATGGCCGACAGGGCAATTCGCGGTTGTCGCGCGCCTTTGGCCGCCTGAGCCTGCCGGGGCAATATGCCGTAACCATCACCCACCCCGAATGGTTTCGCCGCTATCTTACCGAGCAGATGGGGCTGCTTATGGCCGATTTCGGAGTGGTGTTCACGGCGCGGTCGTCATGCATCGAGATTCCCTTTCCCTATGTGCTCGATGGCGCCGAAGGGCTTGAGCTTGACGCAACGGCGGCGCGGGCGCTGGCCCGGCATTTCCCCACAACCGAACTGAAGCATATCGGCGACGAAGTGCCCGACGGGCTGTGGGAACAACCGCCCGACGAACCGCGACCGCTGGCGCTGTTCGATGCCCCGCGCGTCGATTTCTCGCTGGCCCGCCTGAAACATTATACCGGAACGCCTGCCAATCACTGCCAGCCCTTTGTGCTGTTCACCAACTATCATCGTTATGTCGACGAGTTTCTGCGCTGGGCCTGTGCTGAACTGAAGGCGGCGGACAGCCGCTATACCGCTCTGTCGTGCCCGGGGGGCAGCGTGCTCGATGCTGCCAGCGCCTCGCCCGAGGCGGCGCGCAGCAACGGCGACTGGCGACGCCATCAGATGCCGGCCTGGCACCTGATGGCGGCCGACGGGCAGGGTGTTACGCTGGTAAATATCGGCGTCGGACCTTCGAACGCCAAGACCATCACCGATCATCTGGCGGTGTTGCGGTCGACCGCCTGGGTGATGATCGGCCATTGCGGCGGCCTGCGTTCCAGCCAGGCGATCGGCGACTATGTGCTGGCCCATGCCTATCTGCGCGACGACCATGTGCTTGATGACATATTGCCGCCAGAAATTCCCATTCCGGTGATCGCCGAGGTGCAGCTGGCGCTGGCCGAGGCGGCAAGCACCGTCACCGGGCTGGATGCCCGCTCGCTGAAACCGCGCCTGCGCACCGGCACGGTGGTGACGACCGACGACCGCAACTGGGAACTGCGCTACGGGCTTTCGGCGCGGCGCTTCAACCAGAGCCGGGCGGTGGCGGTAGACATGGAATCCGCAACGATCGCAGCGCAGGGATATCGGTTCCGGGTGCCCTATGGCACCTTGCTGTGCGTGTCCGACAAGCCGCTCCACGGCGAGATCAAGCTGCCGGGGCAGGCTAACCGCTTTTACGAAGGGGCGATATCCGAGCATCTGCAGATCGGCATTCAGACGATCGAACATCTGCGCGCCGAAGGGGCGCGCCTGCACAGCCGCAAGCTCAGAGCTTTCGACGAACCCCCGTTCCGCTAGGGAAGCAGGCCTGCACCCGCAGCGGCATTTCGCCTGACACGGCTGTCGGCATTTCTGTCTGCCATTTTCAATGATTTATGCAATGGTCTGGGGGAACTGAATCCCGTAGTCCCTGATGTGGTGCCCCAAACAGGACGAAAGCGACGAATATGAATCGCCGGTTCCCCTACGCTAAGGCCGCATTTCCCCGCATCGTGCCGCCGATTGTCGTCGCGAAGCGCCATAGCTACGCGCCTACCAACCGCCATGAGAGAATCAGGATCAGGGGATAGCGCCGTCATTGCAGGATGTACCGGCTCAGTATCGCTGGACCCGGAATGACCGTGTGATGGCAGAGCCTGCCATCTCAAAGGCGTCATAAGGATTGCGGGTCTTTCCGGTATTCAAGGAAATGAGACGAGTTGTTGTCTTATCAGGCCATGCACGACCGTGAGAAAGGAAGCAGCGCATGGCGCCAGGCGCCGCACGCTGCCCCTTCAACCAGAAACGCTGTCTATGCCGTCACACCCAGCGCCGCCGCCACGCCCGCGCCATAAGCAGGATCGCAGCGGGTGCAATTATCGATATGGCGCTGCTTGATGAAATCCGGCGCATCGCCCATCGCCCGCGCGGTGTTATCGAACAGCACCTGTTGCTGCTGGGCGCTCATCTGCTGGAACAGCTTGCGCGGCTGCGTGAAATAATCGGCGTCATCCTCGCGATAGTTCCAATGCGCCGCGTCTCCGCTGATCCGCAGCGGCGGTTCGCCATAATCGGGCTGCTGCTGCCACTGGCCGAAGCTGTTCGGCTCGTAATGCGGGCGGCTTCCATAATTGCCATCCATCCGGCCAGCCCCGTCGCGGTGGTTGCTCATCACCGGGCAGCGCGCGGCGTTCACCGGAATCTGGTGATAGTTCACCCCAAGCCGATAGCGCTGCGCGTCGGCATAGTTGAACAGCCGCGCCTGCAGCATCCGGTCGGGCGAGGCGCCGATACCCGGCACCAGATTGGAAGGCGCGAAGGCGCTCTGCTCCACATCCGCGAAGAAATTCTCCGGGTTGCGGTTCAGTTCGAACTCGCCCACCTCGATCAGCGGATAATCCGCCTTGTACCAGACCTTGGTCAAATCGAAGGGATGGAAACGATAGGTCTCCGCCTCCGCCTCGGGCATGATCTGGACGAACATCTTCCACTTGGGAAAATCGCCGCGCTCGATCGCTTCGTAAAGATCGCGCTGATGCGATTCACGGTCGCCGCCAGCGATCGCGGCGGCCTCTGCATCGGTCAGGTTCTCGATACCCTGCTGGGACTTGAAGTGGAACTTCACCCAGAAGCGCTCGCCCGTCTCGTTCCAGAAGCTGTAGGTGTGGCTGCCGAACCCGTGCATGTGGCGATAGCTTTTCGGAAGGCCGCGATCGGACATGACGATCGTCACCTGATGGAAGGCTTCGGGCAGCAGCGTCCAGAAATCCCAATTGTTGGTGGCGCTGCGCATATTGGTGCGCGGATCGCGCTTCACCGCCTTGTTGAGATCGGGGAACTTGCGCGGATCGCGCAGGAAAAAGACGGGCGTGTTGTTGCCCACCATGTCCCAATTGCCTTCCTCGGTGTAGAATTTCAGCGCAAAGCCGCGAATGTCGCGCTCGGCATCGGCCGCGCCGCGCTCGCCCGCCACGGTGGTGAAGCGCGCGAACATCTCCGTTTTCTTGCCGACTTCGGAGAATATCTTCGCCCGCGTGTAGCGGCTGATATCGTTGGTGACCGTGAAGGTGCCGAACGCGCCCGATCCCTTGGCGTGCATGCGCCGCTCGGGAATGACCTCGCGCACAAAATTGGCGAGCTTCTCGTTGAGCCACACATCCTGCGCCAGCAGCGGGCCGCGCGGACCGGCGGTGAGACTGTCCTGATTGTCGGGAACGGGCGCGCCAAAAGCGGTTGTCAAGTGAGACACAGGGCACTGGCCGGCATCGGGGTGCGTCTTGGTCATGGACAAACTCTCCTCGAAGTGACCAGCAAGCGTAGGGGCGATCGTCATTAATCACAATCATCAAGAGCAGATATATCGATGCAGAAGAGGAACGCGCGGACTTATCGGCCGTAGATTTTACAACAGCCAGTTAACCGTTTTTCATGCGCTGTGGGGTCTCGCCGTTCAGAAGGGAAAGAAGATCATAATCATGAAGATAGCCGTCGCGCAGGTGATGACGTTGAGTGGCAATCCCATGCGCACGAAATCCGTGTAGCGGTAACCACCCATCTGATAGACGATCAGATTGGTCTGATATCCGAATGGAGTGGAGAAGGCCGCGCTCGCACCCATCATCACCGCGACAATGAACGGGCGCGAACTGACCCCAAGACTTTCGGCCAGCGCCACCGCAATCGGGGTGACCAACACCGCCACGGTCGCGTTCGAAAGCAATTCCGTCAACACCATGGTGACGACATAGAGCGTCACGAGTGCCACCATAGGGCTCAGCCCGTGCACCGAATTGATGAGCGCTTTCGATGCCTTATCCGCAAGGCCGCTTTGTTCGATGGCAATACCGATGACCACCATTCCGGCGATCAGGATCAGGATTTCGGGTTTCAGCCCGCGATAGGCTTCGTCTGCGCTGATTACTCGTAAAATGATCAGCAACACCGCTCCCGAAAACGCTGTCGCCGCAATCGGCGCGACGTTCATCGTTGCCAGCACAATCGCCCCGACAAACGCCCCGCACGAGACCCACGCCTTCCACGGCACCAGTGGACGGCGCACCTCGAACAACTGGGCGTTGCCGACCTGGGCGTTGCCGACATGGGTTTCATCTATATTGTAGACGGACGCAGGCGGTTCGGTGGACTCTTCCTCTCCTTTGCGAACGAGCCGCCCACTGAAGAAATAGAGATAGATCCCGCCAACAATCGCCATCGGCAGACCCACAGGCGTGATTTCGAAGATGCCAAAACGCGGCTGTCCGGCAACAGCCGCCATATCGTCCACGATCAGGTTGGTCGAAGTACCGATCAGCGTGCAGCATCCAGTCAGCACTGTGATATAAGACAAGGGCAGGAGAAAGCGCTTGGGCGAGAGCTTGAGCGTGTTGGCCACATCGCGGACGACCGGCGCGGCCAGCACCACGATCGGCGTGCTGTTGAGAAAGCAGGACGCGGAGCCGATCATCGTCAGCATCAGCCAGATTCCCGTCGCTCCCAGCTTGCGGCAGATGCGTACCGATAGCGTGATCGCCCGGTCGAGCAGGCCCGACAGTTCCAGTGCGTAGACAATCACGAACAACGAGGCGAGCGCGATAATGGCCGGGCTGGCGAAGGCGCCCTGGACTTCGACCGGACGCACGACGTTCGTCATCAGCAAAATGGCAGAACCCGCCAGCGCGACAACGTCCGCGCGCACCCTGTCCCAAATCAGCATGCCCACTACAGCAGTAAGGACAGCCAGCGTAAGTATCTGATCCACCGTCATGCGAAACCGGATTTCGCTTCCTTGCCGTCGGTGTCAATGGGCGACTGGCTGATTTTTCCACTTCCTCTTGTATGCGGCGAGCGAGGGTTGTTATGCCGGTCGCATGGATGAGCCCGAAATGCGCACCAGCAGAATAATCATTGCCTTGGGGTTCCTTGCCGCGCTGGCGATAGGCGGCGGCGGTTTTCTGATCGGCCGTAACATGGCGCCCCCGTCGCATCCGGTCGCGGCACCCACTCCAGCCCCTGCGCTGGCCCCGCCCAAGGAACGCCCACTGCTGGGGCGGCGCGATTTTATCAGCCTTGCTGCCAAGGCCGCCGACGCTTCCGCATCGGGCGAAGCCGTGCCGCAAGACGTCCTCAATGCCGTCGGTCGACGGTTCGATCTAGTTCTGCCGCTGGGCTGCCCTGCGCCGGACAACAGCTCGCTTTCCGGCACGAACTGGAGCTATGACAAGGATCGCAGCCGCTTGCGGATCAGTATCCCGCCCGTTGAATGGAAAGCAACGGATTGGAACCTGGACGAAGAGGCGAAGGTGGAAGCGATCGAAGGATTCTGGATCGCACGCCCATGGTCCAGCAGCACCGGCTGTCCACCGCCACTGCTCGTCCCCGCATCGGGCCAACCCAGCGATGCGCGGACAAGCGCTGACGACACGGAAGAAGGCAAGAGCGTGGGCAAGAACACGCCCGTTCCAGCCAACGATGAAGGCGCCGCGACCACGCCTTCCGCACCGCCGGTCGAAACACTCGCCGTCGCGCAGTTCGTCACGCCCGAGAGCACTAGCAGCATCCGCCGTGCGGGCCGCCCCTTCGACATCGTCACGCGGGTCACACCCGATCAGATCGACGCTTCGCGAGGCTTCCGTATCCGCCTCACCGGTCGGATCGAGCAGGTGCCGGGCGGCGCACCTATACAATGCATACAACCGTCGGGACGCGAGCATCGTCCGCAATGTGTCATCGCCGCTGTGCTGGACGACGTTAAGGTGGAAAACGCCGCAACCGGCGCGGTGCTAGCGACATGGAGCGCGAGCCACTCCAGCCGTTGAACAGCTCAAGTTTGCGGTCCACGGCTTCTCGTCACCTCGCCGACAGCCCCGGCTGAACTGGAACGCGGTCGCTCTGGCCAAGGTCGCTTGTCGTCTTCACAGCGCAGAACGGCCAATGTTGCGAAGCGATGGCGAGACACGGGTGCCGACCACCGCCATGCCCCCCCCGAAACAGCCCATCAGACCAACGCCCGGAAGCGGTCCCGAGTGTGCGACGCTCGCGTGCATCACCGCCGCGACTGAGTTCATCGTCAAGCGATCCTCTGATGAGAAACCGTTGGCAGCCGACATATGAAAAATCTTGCCTGTCGGTGAGATTGCTTGAAAGGGCAACCTTCAAAATATGTTGGAATTTGCGATGGACACGGGCACACCATACGCAGTTACACTGCTGAGGTATGGGGAAAAATGCCGTAAAATCAGTGCGCGAGATGCTGGGGTTGCTCGGCAGTGGACATGCCGTTGAAGGCCAATTGGTCCCCGCAAATGACTGGAATTCCGTGACTTTCGAACCCAGTTTTGATATTGGCGATGGCCATATGGTCCCCACGCGGCGAAAGCCCGGGTGCCGGGCACTGCTCGATGGCAATTTCGCGCGGCGCAAGCTGCCGCTGCGCGAGACGGAATACTGCATCTGGGATAGCGAGCTGGCAGGCTTTGGCCTGCGCGTCAGACCGACCGGCAACTGCTACTGGTTCGTCCGTCTGCGACATCGCGGCAAGCATCGCCGGATCACTCTGGGCCGATCCGATGAGCTCGCTGGCGAGTTCGCGCGGGCACAAGCGCGGCGATTGCTCGCCGAGGTGGCGCTCGATGGCTTGCCCAAGCGCGCCGTAGTCAAGGCGACGCCGATCATGTCGGACTTCGTCGATACCTATTGGGACGACCTGTCCCGAGTTTGGAAGCCATCGACGACCAAGCGCAACTGGAACGCATGGAAAAACGCCCTTGCGCCGGAGTTTGGCGCCATGCGTGTGGCTGACATCTTACCGTGCGATATCCACCGATGGCGGGATAGTTTCGCCGGTACGCGAGAGGGACAGTTCAACCGGTCAGTGCCGGTCCTGGCGGCACTGCTGAAGTATGCCGAGGCGTTGCGGCTGCGGCGGAAGGGCTCCAATCCCTGCCGGGGGATGCCGCGCTACAAGCGCGAGTCCAAGGAGCGATATCTGACACCTGCCGAGTATCGCCGGATTGGCGCAGCCTTGCGCGAGGAAGAAGCAGCCTATCCGGTGCAGGTGGCTGTCATCCGGTTGCTGCTGTTTACGGGCGCGCGCGTGGGCGAGATATTGAATCTCCGCTGGGAATGGGTGCAGCCGCCACGCCTCCTGCTGCCCGACAGCAAGACAGGTGCCAAGACGATATGGCTGGGCAGTCAGGCACTTGAAATTCTTGAGGGGATTGAGCGGCGCGAGGGCGCATCACTCGTGTTCCCGAACCGTGCCGGGACAAGGCCGATCATTCTCGACAACTGGTGGTTGCCGTTCCGACGGCGCTGCGCTTTGCCCGATGTCCGCATTCACGACCTGCGGCATAGTTTCGCTTCCACCGCGATCATGGATAACGTGCCGCTTGCGACCATCGGCAAGCTGCTCGGGCATGTCTTGCCAGAAACGACCGCAAAATATGCTCATCTCTCCGATGACGTGATCGGCGATGCCGCCGACCGTATTGCCGGATCGCTGGCGCAAGCGATCGGGCTGCGCGCATGACCGCCGCCAGTCTCAAGAGGATCGTGGAGGAAGCGCTCGCCGAGGTCGGCGCGAACGTCAACTTCCTGCTCGTTCCGAAGGGCAAGGCGCGATCGACCACTTGGTTGGGGATTGAGCATGGCTTCGGCATCCGCCACTATCCCAGCGGCCGCAATGTCTACATCGTCCAGACACGCATTGCGGGGAGACTGCGGACGGTGACCATTGGCCCGGCCTCGGTCCTGACCCGCCATCAGGCACAAATGGTCGCGCGGCGCGTAATCGCCTATGCGCAGGTCGGCCGCGATCCGGCGACCGACCGCAAGCGCATCCGCTCTGCGCCCCGGTTCGATGACTTCCTGGAAGAGTATTGGTCCCGCCGGTCGCCGCAGTGGAAGGCATCGACGCTGGCGACCCATGACGGCTATCGCCGCCAGTATCTCGACAGCGCCTTCAAAGGCGTTTTCATCGATGAGCTGAACGAAGAGCATGTGACCAAGTGGTTCGCCGACCTCAACAACCGCACCGGCCCTGGCGCGGCGAACCGAACGCTCGAAATCCTCAAGAACATGCTCAACAAAGCCGAAGTCTGGGGATACCGGCTGGAGAACACCAATCCCTGCCGATCCGTCAGGCCGAACAAGCGCAGGCAGTGTGAGCGGTTCCTTTCCGCCGAGGAGCTGGTCCGGTTTGGAACAGTGCTTGCCGAGTTGCGCGGTGACGACAATCCCACCATCCGCTCAGGGTGCGCGGTTATCACGCTGCTGTTGCTGACTGGCTGTCGCTACCGGGAAATTCTGACCCTCCGGTGGCAGGACGTGAAGGGTAATCGCCTGCTTCTACGCGACAGCAAGACCGGCCCGCGCACTGTCTGGCTCGGCTCGGCAGCGCGCGAGGTTATCGACAGCCTGCCGCGTCATGCCAAGATTCCGTGGCTGTTTTGGAACTGTCAGTACCGCAGGCCAATGCGGTCCATCCAACATTTGTGGGAAACGATCCTCTACCGGGCTGGCCTTGGTAAATTACGCATCCACGACCTGCGTCATACCTTCGCCAGCCATGCCGCAATGAGCAAGGAAACCTTGCCCATGATCGGGCGACTGCTCGGTCATGCCAACCACCAATCGACCGCCCGCTACGCGCATCTGGATGACGAGCATCTGCGCGACGCGGCACAGCAAGTCGGAGATGCCGTGGAGCATCTGATGGGCGCTCCATTGAAATCTCTCATAGAGAGTGATATCTTATAAGATATGCCAAGAGTCGTTCTCGACACCGACGTCATCGTGACAGCGCTGAGGAGTGTGACTGGCGGCAGCAATGCGGTTTTGCGCGAGGCAGCACATGGGCGGCTGACGCCTCTGGTGACGCCCGCGCTGTTCCTCGAATACGAGGCGGTGTTGAAGCGCCCCGAGCAGCGCCTCGCGCATGGACTGGGATTGCGTGATATCGACCGTTTTCTAGCGGCTCTGGCAAGTGCGTGCGAAGCGGTGGAAGTGAGTTTTCAGTGGCGGCCGCAGTTGTCGGACCCGAATGACGAGATGGTCCTGGAAACGGCGGTTAATGGCCGCGCCGATGCACTGGTCACGCACAATGTGCGCGACTTTGCCAAGGGTGCTGCAAGGTTCGGATTGCGGGTTCTTCAGCCCGGCGAATTGTTGAAGGAGTTACGATCATGAGCAAGGCATCCTACCCGCTCAAGCTCCCGGCATCGGTGAAGGAAGCCGCTGCCCGGCTTGCCAAGGAAGACGGCGTTTCGCTGAACCAGTGGATCGCGGTCGCCATCGCGCAGAAGATCGGCGTAGTCGAAACCGCGTCCGACTTTCTCAGGCGTCGTGCTGGCAAGGCGAGCCCGGCGGACATGCTGCCGTTCCTCGACCGGGCGAAGCGCGAATCGCCGCCGGTCGGCGACGAAGTTTAGAGGATCGCATCAGTTTAATCGTTGTCGTGCAGAATTCTGATGCGGCTACCGCAGGCCTTGCAGTGGATGGCATCGGGATCGTGGCGCAGCAGTCCACACACCGGACAGGGATGGCGGACCTTTGCCCCACGCATGGTGACCTGGACGAGACGAATGAACAGCGAAACTCCGCCTATCATGATAATGATCGAGAGGACTTTGCCCCACGGTCCAGGCAGCACGACATCACCATAGCCGGTGGTCGATAACGTGGTGACGGTGAAATAGAGGGAATCCAGGTAGGAGTTGATATGGGTGGCGCGCCCGGCAAAACCGGCGTGGACCATCGAAGCCGCCACGAAGACGAAGATAACAAGGTTCGCACCCGCGCGAACGGTGTCCTGAACATTGGTGTCGGCCCATCTCCCGCTGCCGGCGATGCGCCAGAGATTCTCCCCTTGGACCAGCGAATAGATCCGCATGATTCTCAGGAAACCAAGATTTGCAGCCAGGACCGGCGCGACGAGCGAAGCGAGAACAGCGATGTCCGCCCAGACTATCGGACGGCGCAGCCATCGCCGGACATCCCCGAAGGCCCAAGCCCGCAATGCGAGATCAATCGCGAGTAAGGCTGCTATGGCATAATCGAGGATGAAAAAAGTAATGTCACGTTCGATGAACGGCGCAACAATGAAGAAAGCGATCAGTACAACATCAAAAAGCAGCATCCGGCTCTGGAAGCGCATCGCCAACCTCGAACTTCCGAAATAAAGTTCATGCAGGCGCGCTTGCCGCGTCGGCTTCACAGCGGTTTTCCATCGATGATGTCTTCCGCCGCGTCATTGGCCGAAGCGTCTGAAACGGCAGTTTTCACGGTGACGGCATCCTTCCTGCCGCGTCCCGTCACTGCCTCGACCCCAGCCTGCCCTTCATGCCCGAAATACGAACGGATACGCAGGTCGTGCTGCGGGAAGGGTATCTCGATGCCATGTTTACGCAACGCATCATCCAGGGCCCAGCAATAGGCCGCCATCATGCTGCCGGGTCGCTTGACCGCCTCAAGCGAAGGCCAGACCACAAGTTCGAACTCGAGCGCGGAATCGCCAAAACCCGTGAGCCAGACCTGCGTCTTGCGATCATCGTTTTCCGGTAAGGTGAACGGCACAGAGCGCGCCGCCTCTATGGCCGCGAGCTTCACGGTCTCCTTGTCGGTGCCGTATGCGACAGCAAACGGAACATGGATGCGCCGGGATGCGCGGTCGCGGGTCCAGTTGGTCAGCTTTCCGCCGAGGAGATCGGCGTTGGGGACGAGGACATCGACATGATCGGTGGTTCGCAGCGTCGTAGCCCTTGGGCCGATTGCACAGACTGCGCCTGCTGTTCCGTCATCCAATTCAACATAGTCGCCGACCTCTATGCTGCCATCGAATAACAGGATGAGGCCGCAAACGAAATTCTTGACCACGTCCTGAAGGCCGAGGCCGATTCCGACACCAAGCGCACCGGCGAAGAGCGACAGAGCGGATAGATCGACGCCGAGCGCCGAGATCGCCGCTGCCAGCGCCGCGAATACGATAATGTAACGTGCCACCTGTCCAGCGACGTAAAGGGTCGAAGCTCGCCCCTCGCCGAGTTTACCCTGCGCACGCGCCGTCAACCGGCGAATGACCCAGATGGCAAGGGCTGCCGCTGCCAGGATGGCTCCAGCGACGATGATCGACCGCAAGGAAATACCCGTGCTGCCGATGTTCAAGATCGGCTGTGCTACCGCTTCGTCTAAACCACCCAAGCCTTCATCCTCCCGTCCGATACTCTGGCACAGCGAACAGCGCGCAACAACTAATGTACCTGATTGCCGGGTTTCGGACTCCAAGTTTGGCGGAAGTCAGACGGCCAAGGCATATTAATTTTCCTGCGCTCACCGTTTTGTCAGTCGGTAATTCTTGCCCGGCCTTACAAAGCGGGTACGGCTTGCTCCTACTATGCCTCAATCCAGCAGCGCCATTCTGATAACCTTGATTTTCGCTGCTGGTCTGGCGGGATTCGCCACAGACAGACTGCGGCATGATCTGGTCGCGCTTTTGATGCTCGCTGCCTGCCTGGTGCTCGGTCTGGTGTCTGCAGATCAGGCATTCACTGGCTTCGCCGATCCGGTCGTCATGACGGTAGCGGCGGTGATGATTGTCAGCGCAGCCATCTCCCGATCAGGAATGCTGGCACATGCCTTGCGACCGTTTCGCCGCTGGATGCGCGCCGAGATGGGCATTGCGATCGTCTATTCGGCGCTTTGCGGGGTCGCATCCGCTTTCATGAACAATGTCGGCGCCCTCGCCCTCTTGCTTCCCGCGGCGCTGGCCACATGCCGCTCTGCCAAGGTATCTCCAAGTCGAATCCTGATGCCAATGGCCTTCTCGTCACTGCTTGGCGGCCTGGTGACACTTATCGGCACGCCGCCCAATGTGATTCTGGCCGAACTGCGCAACGACTTCGGAAAACCCGCGTTCGGCATGTTCGATTTTGCCTACGTCGGATTGCCGCTGGCGCTGTCAGGCATTGTGCTCACCATCTTGCTCGTTCGGTTCCTGCCGTCTCACGCTGCCAGTGAGGGCGAGCCGCTTAAATTCAGGATAGCCGACTACCTCTTCGAATTACGTGTGCCCGAGAATGCTTCGCGCTCGCTTACGGTCGAAACGCTGGCTGCGATCGGCACTGGTGAGGATCGTCTTGCTGTTCATGCAATCGATCGCGGTGGCGTGCTGGTGACTGCGCCGCGCCTGAGCCGTCCACTGCTGGTGGGTGACGTCATTCAGGTGGAAGGCCGCGCACCGGTTGTGGAGACCGCGCTTGAACGCCTAGGGCTGGAACTCGCGACTGATGCAGAGGACGATCTTCTGGAAGGATCGTTTGTCGAATGCGTCGTCACCGATCGCAGCAGTCTTATCGAGAACGCCGAGGTGACTTCCTTGCTGGGTCATGCCGGCGCATCGCTCGTCGCAATCAGCCGACGAGGAAAGAACATAGCCAATGGCCTGTCCGCCATGCGACTTCAGGCCGGCGATGTCGTTCTCTTGCAGATGGCCCCGGAGAGGACAACTAATCTCGCGCAAGAGTTCGACCTTTTGCCGCTGGCGGTGCGGCCATTGAATCTGCGCGTTGTGGCGAAGGATTGGCTCCCGGTAGCCGCCCTTCTGGGTGCAATTCTCGCGGCCTCGGCAGGTGTTGTCAGCCTTGCTGTCGCACTCATGCTCGCTGTGACAGCCCTGGGATTGTCTGGCCGCCTGAGGGGGGCAGTCTATCATGATATCGACTGGCCGATCATCATCCTACTGGCGGCTCTTATTCCCGTGGCACAGGCATTCGCCGCCAGCGGCGCGGGTGAGACCATCGCGGGAATGATCAGCGCGGCAGGGAGTGGGCAGCCGGGATGGATGATGATTGGAATCGCGCTTGGCCTCACAATGGCCGTAACGCCTTTCCTCAACAATGCCGCTGCGGTGCTGATCATGGGACCGATTGCCGCGCAGACGGGGATTGATACCGGGGTGCCGGTCGATGCCATGCTCATGGCCGTGGCCATCGGCGCCTCGTGCGATTTCCTGACCCCAATCGGCCATCAGTCCAACACACTTGTGTGGGGGCCAGGGGGCTATCACTTTTCGGATTACGCCCGCGTCGGTACGCCGCTCACGCTTCTCGTCCTTGTGTTCGGGACATTTCTGATCACGTCGGTCTGGGGGTAAGGCACAGATGACCCAAACAACGCCCAGTCCCTTCGACGTTGCTGCAACCCTCGTTTTGCTTGCGGCGGCTCTTGGATATGTCAATCACCGGCTGCTCAAACTGCCATCGGCCGTGGGTATGACCCTCATGGGCGCACTCGCCTCGCTGGCCATCATCGCGGCGGGAGCCGCTTTCCCATCATGGGGCTTCGCGCCGATGGTCGAACGGTTCCTGACCGGGATCGATTTTCACGCCACCTTGATGGAAGGCATGTTGTCGTTCCTGTTGTTTGCAGGTGCGCTCCACGTTGATTGGACCCACATGCGTGCCAATCGCGCCGTGATTTTTGCGCTTGCGACATTCGGCGTCCTGCTCTCGACCGCTATTGTCGGTGTCGGCACATGGTGGATTGCGGGAGCGATGGGACTGCAAATTCCGCTGCCTTGGGCCTTGGTTTTCGGCGCTTTGATCAGCCCAACTGATCCCGTCGCCGTCATGGCCATCCTCAAGCGGGCAGCCGTTCCACCATCGCTTCAGGCCACGGTTGCGGGCGAGAGCCTGTTCAATGACGGGGTTGGTGTCGTCATTTTCGGCATATTGGTCGCGGTAGCGACAGGAAGCGAAGAGTTTACTTGGGTACATTCTGCAAGCGATTTTTCCCGGGAAGCTCTGGGCGGTGCCGCATTCGGATTGGTGGCGGGCTGGCTCGCCTTCCGCGCAATGCGTTCTATTGACGACTACAATGTCGAAGTGATGATCAGCCTTGCAGTGGTCATGGCGGGTTACAGCATGGCTCACGCACTTCATGTCAGCGGGCCGGTCGCCATGGCGGTGGCCGGGCTGTTCATTGGTAATGCCGGGGTCGCGCAGGCGATGAGCGATGTTACGCAGGACTATCTGATCAAATTCTGGGAACTGATTGATGAAATCCTCAATGCTGTCCTGTTCCTGCTGATCGGGCTGGAGGTTATCCTGATAGCTCGCCAACCGGACCTACTAGTCTTCGGCGCAGTGGCTATACCGCTGGCGTTGACCGCTCGCTGGCTGTCGGTTTTCGCTCCGCTAATCCTGCTTCGGCGCTGGATCGATCTCGGTACACTTGCAATGCCGACGCTGGTCTGGGGTGGCCTGCGTGGCGGGATTTCGATCGCGCTTGCGTTGTCGCTGCCGGACGGGCCGTATCGTACACCGATTATTGCTTCCACCTTCATCATCGTGCTGTTCTCGGTGATCATCCAAGGTGGCAGCATTGGCGGACTGATAGGGCGGCTTCGCCAGCGGAAAGGGTATCTGGGGAAGGAAAATACGTGACAGAAGAACGTACTGCCAGGGGGTCGCGATTGGCCATTTTGCGGGACAATTTAGCAAAATCATTTACCGCTTTTCGTGCCGAGATCGATAAGACGGGGTTGTTTCCAGATCTGAAAGGTGACGTCGGCAAGGCGCTTCGCAAATCCGTTTGGGACGAAGGTCAGGTCACGAAATCCTATATGCTGATGTGCGGCCTCTCGGCTGGCATCGCTGCCCTCGGCCTGCTTCAGTCTTCGACCGCCGTCGTAATCGGTGCGATGTTGATTTCGCCACTGATGGGGCCAATCGCCTCTCTGGGCTTCGGCTTCGCTTCGTTCGACGGCCATCAGATACGGAATTCGATTAAGGTCATTGCGATGGGTGCCGCCATCGGCATCATGACCGGTGTTCTGTTGACGTGGCTCAGTCCGATCCGCAATGCGACGCCAGAAATCATCGCCCGCACTGAACCGACATTGCTCGATCTTGCCGTGGCAGTATTCTCCGGCATTGCCGGTGCCTATGCCACCGTCCAGCAGAAGGGTGCGACAGCGATTGGGGTGGCCATCGCGACCGCGCTCATGCCTCCGCTGGCAACGGTCGGTTATGGCCTTGGTGTGGCTAACATGACCTTTGCGATGGGTGCGTTCCTGCTCTTCCTGACCAATTTGGCGGCCATCGCCTTCTCGTTCGCGCTTGTCGCCCGCTTGAGCGGTGCCGCCCGCCCTATTGCCAATGTCGAAATAGCGCCACGTTACGTCATGGCTGGTCTGGCTGCCTTTGCGGCCTTGGCAACACCTCTTGGCGTCACACTGTATCGGGTGACCACCGAGGCCAAAGCGCAAGCGACCGTGAGGCGATTATTGGCCCAGGAGTTGAAGCTCAGGCCGGTGAATATCGCCCAGTTGGAAGTCAAGTGGCCACTACGCGGCACCCCAACGATCGACGCTGTCGTAGTGTCCCCGCAATACACCAACGGTGCTGAGGACAGGTTGTTGGCCAAGCTCGAAGCAGAGTGGGGCGAGCGCCCCAGTCTAAACCTGCAACAAGTGGTTGCGGCAGATGTGCAATCACAGACGCGAGCCATTGTCGATGCTGCCGTCGAGACCTCGGCAGCCGGAATTGCTCGTGATGTGCCGCCCCTGGTGGCGATACGCGCAGCAATTGGTCTGCCCACCCAGGCGCTATGGGTTAATCGTGCCGAACGGACTGTTCAGGTTGTGCCATTCGCCGCAGAAGGATGGATCCTGGGCGATTATCGCAACGCCGAGAGAGCCGCCTCTGCAGCAGGCGGGGGATGGAATGTCCGTGTCATACCGCCGGTCGAACCACGGCTATTCGTATCGATCGAAATAGCAGACGGCACACCGCAACGAAGCCCGGCTCTGGATGACGCCATATGGGCGATCGAAAGATGGGGCGTGCAGGGATTTGTGGTCGCGGGAGTTACCGAAGGAAACGTATCTGACGAGAATAACACGGCAGCCCTCGCACTGGCGGAATTCGTCGTCGGCGAGCTCGCAAAGACAGACATTCGTGCAGGCGCGGCAGTGCTGTCGCAGGACGGTTTGCAGCGTATTCCACGCGGCGGATCGGGAGTCGAAATTGGAGTGGTCACAAGACCAAGACGAGGAGATGCGTTGCCGTAGTCAAAGCCGCTGAAAATGGTCTAAGCAGATGTTGCGGTAGTGATGGCTATTTGGTCCCCAATCGAGAACAAACAGGGCTAATGCTGGCCTCTACCATCCCGGTTTGCCAGCCATTTGATGTCGCTCGAATGCCGCTTTTGGCGCCCAATCCCGCAGGAAACCGACAAAAATCAAGACTGCGTTTAACGTGTGGCACCCGGTACATCGGCGCAGTTGGAAACCGGCTTGACCGGCACACCGTACTCAGTCATGAATGGCCTTACACGGCAGCAGCAAACGGATCTTTTGGGAATTGGGCCAAGGAAGGTTGCACTGTGAAAGGTGTCAGGCTTTGCGCAAACGGCTTTGAAGTTCATGGCGAAGACCCATTGGCCAGCCTGTTGGCTTTCCTCGACAGCATACTTCGCGGCACCGGCCAGGTGATGTTCCAGAACAACAGCTATACCGGGCTGCTGTTCCTGATCGGGATCGCGTATAATTCATGGCTGTTCGCACTGGCCGTCACTTTGGGAACAGCCGTCAGTACGCTTACCGCCATGGCGATGGGTGCGGATCGTATTTTGGTGCGATCGGGTATGTTCGGCTTTAACGGCGGGCTTGTCGGCATTGCGCTGCTTTATTTTCTGCAGCCCGTGCCGCTCACCTAGGCTTGCCTCATTCTGGCCGCTGCGTGCTCTACAATCGTCATGGGCGCTATGCTGGCCGCATTCGACATGTGGAAGCTGCCGGCACTCACAGCGCCATTCGTGTTCGTCTCTTTGTGCTTTTTTCTGGCAACGGCACGCTTCGGCCGCATGGAGCTGACTGGCCTGTTACCAACGGCGGGCTTGCCGAAAACGGCGGTTGTCGAAGGCGTGGTGGACGCTTCAACCATAGCCCAGGGGCTGCTCAACGGAATTGGCCAGGTCTTCTTCCAGGAAAATCTCGTGACAGGAGCGCTGTTCGCAGCGGGGCTCCTGATCGCTTCGCGCGTCGCCTTTGCAGCGGCGCTCGCCGGCTCGCTTGGAGGACTGCTCGTCGCATGGGGGATGGGAGCGGCAGAGCCGGCGATCCGTGCCGGCGCATTCGGATTTAACAGCGTTTTGGTCGGCATCGCACTGAGCAGTGTGTTCCTCGCGCCGAACCGGACTGCGATTGGCTATGCCACGTTCGGCGTGGTCGTCACGCCCTTCGCCGTGGCGGCGCTCGCCGCGGCCCTGGAGCCGCTGGGGCTGCCCGCGCTGACGCTACCCTTCGTCCTCGTCACCTGGGTCTTTGTGCTGGCGTGTCGGCAGTTCGAGAGATTTCGAGGCGACCAGGAGGCGAGCGCGTGAACCACTGTCGATGCAAGCATCGACTGCATGGATCAACAATGGTTCGCCATGGCGTGAGTCGGAGATAGCGGATGCTCGACGATATTTTTGCGCGCAACAAGGCTTGGTCGAAGAAACGACTCAGGAAAAATGTCGATTATTTCGAATGCCTGTCTGTTTCCCAGAATCCTGACTATCTTTGGATTGGATGTTCCGACAGCCGCGTGCCCGCCAATGTCATTACCGGACTGGAACCCGGCGACATTTTTGTGCACTGCAATGTGGCCAACCTCATTCATCCCACCGATTTGAACATGTTATCGGTCGTGGAATTCGCCGTGCAGCAGCTGCGGGTGAAGCATATCATTATATGCGGGCACCATGGCTGCGGCGGAGTTCGTGCCGCCGTCAGCGGCAAGCGACTGGGATCGATCGATCATTGGCTTCAACCGATACGAGAGGTAGCTGATGCGCATTTTGCGGACCATGGACGTGGCGATTGGGAGAATCTGGATCTGGATCGACTTTGTGAAAGCTCAGTCGTCGAGCAGGTTCGGCGGTTGGCGCGTACGCCAATCCTGCAAGATGCCTGGGACTCTGGCGTTGAAATCGCCATCCACGGCTGGGTCTATGGACTGAAAGATGGGCTGCTTTCGGATCTCAACTGCACAAGAACGGGGCGGCTCAACAGGATGGTAAAACCCGCAGCGGGGACGGAGTGAACATGTGGCGTCTGAACATCGCTTTCTTCAGATACCCTCGCCAGCGGTCCCAACCCGGAAAATCGGGACGGAAGATGTTCACCAACCTCAGCCTTTCAGGATATGGGCCTTACTCTCATATCTTGCGGTCAGGATTATAGGATAAATGCCGTTCATGAGCATGATTTTGCAGGTTGACGCCTGGAAGCTCGGACTGATTTTTTTCGTGTTGATGTTAGCAGCTGGGTGGGCCGGCACGCGAGTGCGTGCAATCGCCGTTAAAAAGCAGCAGAATGAAAACACGCGAATTGCGGATGCCAGCATCGCATTATTCGCGCTCCTGCTGGCCTTCTCGTTTTCCGGCGCGGCAGAGCGCTACGAAAACCGCAAGGAGTACCTCCTCGACGAAGCCATCGCGATCGGGGATTTTGCGGCAACGACCTCTATGCTCGAAAATCCGGAGAGGGATCAGATCCGGCAGGAACTGGTAGGATATGTCAAGGAGCGCCTCGCATTTGGGAAGGTCCGGATAGAAGCTCCAGAGATGCAGGCGCTGACGGCCCGCAGCCGCGAGAGGCAGGAGCATATACAATCCATATTGCACCGTGTGTTTGCCGAGAAGAAATCCTCGACGCTGCATACGCCGCTGATGAACGGGTTCAACGGAATGACAATGACCCATGACAAGGCGTTGTACGGCAGCAGGAACCAGATTTCTGACACCATCATCGTGCTGCTCATTACGTTTGGATTGATAAGCGCATTTATGACCGGCAGGTTTGGCGGAAGTAGTGATGAATCGTCATTGACGTCATCCATGACATGGTTGGCGCTCTATACGTTGCTCGTGACCTCCGTTTTCGTCGTGACGATGGATCTTGAGCAGCCGCATCGCGGGATCATGAGAAGTTCGAAATTGCCGCTGACCGACTTGCTGATCTCGCTGGAGCATCCGGCACTGGAAGCAAAACTTGCTCGAGAACCGCGCTGAGGCCGAAGCTATATGTTATCAATTGATTGAGAAGGTCCGTGTCAAAATTTCGTCCTCATCGACTTCGACAGATTGCACAGAGACGGAATCTGACCATTGCGTGGCTTGCAATGACTGCCCTGCCATCGATCGCGGAGGCACAGGATAAGCGTGACTTTTGTCCCGACCGCCCCGGACTTGGAACCCCGGCCTGCACGCTGAACGATGCACAGTTCGCCACCGAATTGGGCGCGATGAGTTGGAAGCTCGACCGATCGGCGGATGGCAGAAACGATACGCTCGCTACCGGCGATCTGTTGCTCCGTTATGGAATCACGCAAAATCTTGAAGCCCAGCTTGGCTGGGGTGCCTTCGCCACCACTCGGGTTCGTTCCGGCGGACGAGTGGAGAGAGCCAGCGGAACCGGCGATGTGCTTCTGGCGGTGCGGCACAATCTGCGAAACCCTGACGGATCCGGGTTGTTGCTAGCGGTGATGCCCTATGCAACCCTGCCCGTTGGTGGCACGATCGGTGCTGGTGATTGGGGTGCGGGGCTGCTGGTGCCTGTCAGCCGCGAATTGCCTGGCGGCTTCGGGATCGGCTTTACGGGCAGCGTCGAGGCGGCGGTGGATCAAGATCGTAACGGACGTCATCTTGCCTATGGCGCGATCGCCGGTCTCGATGTTCCGCTGAGCGAGGCCGTGGGGGCGACGGTGGAATTTTCCGCACGCCGTGACGAGGATCCATCCGGGTCCACGACCGGACTGTTGGCTGGCTTGTCTGCCGGTTGGGCACCCCGTGACTCTTTTCAGTTGGATGCCGGCGCAACGTTCGGGCTGAACCGGAATGTCCCGGACGTGCAGATCTATTTCGGCATCGCTCGGCGTTTCTGAAACGGCTTTTCCAGAGAAATGGGATGAGAATTCGATCAATACACAGAACACGCGCACCAGCGAGCAATCGCAGCGCGGATTCATGCCGATGCCCCTTAACGGGAAGAGATATTCGCCAATCGCCTTCCCGTCATAAAACGCACAGTCCTGTCAATGCTGCCTTTCCTGCATGGTTGCGGCCGCCCGCTTAAACGTTCCCCGAACTGTCAGAGTGCACTTGCACTATCCGCCCGGTCGATGTCGACCTTGCCGTTCCGGCGCCGGTATTCAGCGGGCGTCACACCAACCCGGCGTCGAAATGCCCGACGCAGCACGTCAACATTGGCGAAGCCGCATAAGGCGGCGACTTGCTTCGGCGTACCGTGGCCGTCCTCCAGCATCCGCCGCGCCGCTTCGACGCGGGCGACTTCAATCCAGGCCGCAGGCGTCATACCAACCTCGGCATGGAATATGCGTGAAAAATGCCTGGGACTGACATCTATTCGTTTTGCCAGTTTGCTGACACTGTGGTCGAGATCCGGATTGGTTGCGACCCAGCGCTGCACCTCCTGGAGCGCCAGGCGGCCAACTGGCGCTGCTTCGCCCTTGCGAATGAACTGGAGTTGTCCACCCGGCCGCTTGAAGAACATGACAAGCTGGCTGGCCACCCGCATGGCAATATCGCGGGTGAGATCCTCCTCGACCAGCGCGAGAGCCAGATCGAGTCCTGACGTCACGCCCGCCGCCGTACGGACCTTGTCGTCGCGGACATGGATGGCATCGTCGTCGACCGTCACCTCAGGAAAGGCTTGGCGCAGCGCGTCAGCTACGGCCCAATGTGTGGTTATACGCACGCCGTCAAGGAGGCCGGCCGCCGCGAGCGCGAAGGCGCCACTGCACACCGAGCCGAAGCGGTGACTGGCCATGGCAGTGCATCGCAGCCATGCGAGCGTGGCCTCAGTTAGAGAAATCTCGTCAATATTCGGGCAGCCCGCGACGAGCAGCGTATCGTTCTGGATTTCGGTGTCCGGCCCAACCACAAAATCCGGCATTAACCGCAAGCCGGAGGAACTGACCAGCGGCCCCGGCGCGCAGGCGCCGACCATCATTCGATAGGCGGGCGTTCCAGCTTGCACATTCGCTTCCGCAAAAACGTCGAGTGGCCCCGAAACATCGAGTAGCTGAACACCGGGCAAGGCAAGGATCGCAACGGTATGCATCTTTGTTTACCTCGAGTCTGTCCAGAGCGGGAAATGTCCGTTTTTGATGTATTACGTCGATTGATGCCGAGATCGCATAGACCTACCGTTCCTGCAATCGGATTTTTGCAAGGAGGACCTCATGGCCCAGATCATTGAAGCCGCAGCCATTCCCGAGAGCCGGCTCGCCAAGGCAATCACCGAATATATTCGCGACAACGAGACGGAGCTGCTCTTCAATCATTTGAGCCGTGTCTATCAGTTTGGCGCACTTGCCGGCGTTCAGCGTGGTCTGAAATTTGACCGGGAGTTACTCTACGCCGGCGCAATGTTCCATGACATCGGCCTGATGCCAGATCATGCGAGTAAGGACGAGCGGTTCGAGGTCGACGGTGCGCACGCCGCGCGCGATTTCCTGCGCAGTCACGGCATCCCGGAAGAAGACGCTTATACCGTCTGGACAGCAATCGCACTCCACACCACGCCTGGCGTGCCGCAGCATATGCACCCCGTTGTCGCGCTGGTTACGGCAGGTGTGGAAATGGACGTGCTGGGCCTGACGTACGGCGAATATTCCGATACGGAGCGCAATGCTGTGGTGAGCACCTTCCCGCGTACGCGGAACTTCAAGGAGGACATCATCCAGGCATTCTACGACGGCATCAAGCACAAGCCGGATACGACCTTCGGTAACGTCAAAGCCGATGTCATTGCGGACAAGGATCCCCATTTCCATCGCGGGAACTTCTGCAATGTGATCCGCTGTTCGCACTGGCTCGGGTGAGAGCCTCCGCGAACACGTTCCCGAATAGGGCGGCCTGGCTGGCTGCATTCGCAATTCTGGCGAAGCTTGGATAATCTTCGTCAGGGACAGACGTTTTGCGGACAAGACCTGCTTGGCTCGCGGAGCCAGCACGCTTCTGCGTGCCACCTCACCTGCGACACCTCTGTCATTCCTGTACCATCGCCGACAGACTGGATTGTCCGCCACCCAATCGATCAATCGCAAGCTCGCCAAGGCACTGATCCAGCTCGCCCCGGAAAGCATGGAATTTTCCGAAATCGCGTTCCGCGACCTGCCGCTCTACAGCTATGACTACGACGCCGATTTCCCGCCGGTCGCCAAGGCGTTCAAGGACGCGATCAAGGCAGTGGATGCGCTGCTGTTCGTTACCCCCGAATACAATCGCTCGATCCCGGGCGGTCTCAAGAATGCGATCGACTGGGCGAGCCGGCCTTATGGCACCAACAGCTTCACCCACAAGCCGTCGGCCGTCATTGGCACCTCGCCCGGCGCGATCGGCACAGCGATCGCCCAACAGAGTCTCAGGAGCGTACTGAGCTTTTGCAATTCGCCCCAGATGAACGCGCCAGAAGCCTATATCCAGTTCTCGCCGGGCATGATCACCGATAACGGCGAGGTCACCGTCGCGTCGACCGAGGAATTCCTGCGCATGTACATGGCGGAGTTCCACACATTCATCGCCAGGGTGCTGTCCGTGTTACCGGACGACGCCTGAGCGGAGCGAAGGGTTTCCCCATGACCGGCCTTTATGCCGATTCCATGGGTTGCCTTCCGCACACAACACATTCCCGGCGCTGAAAGCCGCTTTCCAGAAGCCTCGCGGCGTATCGCCAATCGTCAATGGATGCAGTCGCCCCTCGGGCCTCTCCACGCCTCAACCTGGTGCCTGCGGCTTGCGAAAAACAGCCTTGGGTCGAGCGTGCGCATTCCTCGCGTGACTTGCGAACTGTACTTAATTGAATACCATACCGCCATCAACCACAATGGATTGCCCGGTGATGTAGTCCGAGCCGGGCCCAGCCAGGAAACCCACCACTTTGGCCACGTCTTCAGGTTCGGACACTCGCCCCAGTGTGATGTTTTGCGTGAACTGCTTCCAACCCCACTCTTCGGGCTTTCCAGCTGCTTTGGCGGTGTTTTGTGCCAGCTCTTCCATCAGCGGCGTGCGCACGATGCCGGGCGCATACGCATTGACGGTGATGCCGTACTGAGCAAGGTCGCGCGCCGCCGTTTGGGTCAGTCCGCGCACCGCGAACTTGGTGGACGTGTAGACGGCAATGCCCGGGTTGCCGACATGGCCGGCCTGTGACGCCGCGTTGATGATCTTGCCGCCGTGACCGTGTTGCTTGAACGCCTGGACGGCCGCCTGGATTCCCCACACCACGCCGTTGTAGTTAATGGAAAAGAGCTTCGCGATGCTTTCTTCGGTGATGTCATCGATCGGCGAAGGCGGCGCGATGCCGGCGTTGTTGACGATCACGTTGAAGTCGCCGAATGCGCCTGCCGTCTGATCCACAGCGGCGAACACCTGATCGCGCTGGGAAACATCGGCCTGAATGGCCAGCACGCCGCTGCTCTTGCCGCCGAGTTTCGCGGCCAGCTTTTCTGCAATATCGATGTTCCAGTCCACGATCGCTACCTTGAACCCATCGGCGTGCAACTGTTCAACGATTGCCCGACCGATGCCTTGGCCGCCACCGGTAACCAACGCCACTTTTCCGCTCAATGATTGCGTCATGATCTGCTTCTCAACGTTAATGCCGCTTCCCGCCATATCATTACCCGACCATCGTGTCCGCCTTTATCGAGTCATGGCAACCCTGAACAGGATTGACTGTTTCAACAACCACCGGCTGCTCAACCCCGTCGAGCATATCCCACCCGCTGAGGCCGAGGCGAACCACTCTGCAGCCAGAGAAACCTCGATATGGCCGCATGATTCAAATGAAACTGCTTCCGAAAAAACCGAGACACTTCGCTCATTATGATGTGACGATCCGCTATGTCGGCCATGCCGAAGGCTGGGATGCGATCGAAGTGGACGGGGATATCGCCGCGTATGATTGTATGGTCAGCTATCGCAAGGACGGCCGGCTGCTGGCGGTTGCCACCATCGGCCGCGATCACGCGGCGCTGGAGCAATCGCGGCTTCTGGCGGAACCTGCCTGACGATGCCGGCGCGGTTTGCCCGGAACAGGTTGCAAGGCGATTCCTGGTCGATAGATTGGGCAATGCTGGAAAAACAAAAGGAGTGTGAGATGGCTGAAGCCTGGCTTCCATCCCTCAAGACGGCAACGCCGCAGGAGGGATTTGAACTCGCCACGAAACTTGCCCGCGTAGGCGTCAAGCTAACTCAGCCATCGGCGGACGTGCGCGACAAGCTCCGTGCCGCCTATGAACAGGATGCGGCGCAATTGATCGCTTCCTCGCAGGTCATTGCCATCCATTTCCAGACGGTGGCCGCCGCCAACGATTATTGGCGCGGCTGACCCTTCCCCCTCCCCACGAAACAGGACAAGGATCTTGGCAAAATATTCCATCGGCGATCATGTGCGTTGGAATTCCGAAGCCGGTCATGTGACCGGCAGGATCATTCGGGTCCATCACGCGGATTTCGATTATAAAGGCCATCGGCACCGGGCTTCGAAGGACGACCCGCAGTACGAGATCAAGAGTGACAGAACGGATCACATCGCGGCACACAAGGAAGCCGCGCTGACGAAGATCGAGTGATGACCGCCCCATTCGTCACGATCGGCCACTCCAACCGAAGTCTCAACGAATTCCTTGAAATGCTGCGCGCCGCCCAGGTCGGCGAGGTGATCGACGTCAGACGGTTCCCGCGATCGCGGACCAACCCTGTCTATAATATCGACCAGCTGCCCGACGCCCTTATGCGCATGCAGATCGGCTATCGCCATTGGCCGGCTTTTGGCGGTCGGCGACCAAGACAGCCAGGCGTCGACGAGCAGATCAACGCGCTGTGGCGGGTGCAAAGCTTTCACAACTATGCCGACTATGCCTTGAGTGACGAATTCGCCACAGCACTCGGCCGACTGGAGTGTCTTGGCCGGAATCATCGTCTGGCCTTGATGTGCTCGGAAGCCGTCTGGTGGCGGTGCCACCGCCGTATTATCGCCGACCATCTTCTGTTGGATGGCTATGCCGTCGATCATTTGATGGGACCTGGTCATAGCAAGCACGCCACACCCACGCCGGGCGCGGAGAAAACCACACAGGGGAAAGTCGTCTATCCCGCATCGAGCCCGGCGCCTCATGCATATGATGAGACTTGATTTCTGGCAGGCGGATTAACGGGGGAGGTATAATGTCGCGCTATTTCGTGCTGATTCTGGTCGTTCTGCTTTCGCTGATTAGCGCGATCCTCGCCTATGCCGTCCACCCCGCCTTGGGATGGCCGCTTGTCCTGTTGTTGCCGCTCGTTCTTCTGGGAGCGCATGATCTCATCCAGCGGCAGCATGCGATTTGGCGAAATTATCCGATCATCGGGCATATGCGCTTTCTGCTCGAAACCTTTCGCGCCGAGATCAGGCAGTATTTCATTGAAGGGGAAAAGGACCAACTCCCTTTCAGTCTGGAACAGCGCTCCCTCGTCTATCGGCGCGCCAAGCAGGTGAACGATGCCCAGCCCTTCGGGACCATTCATAATGTCGATATGCCTGGCTATATGTGGATGCCGCATGCGGTGCAGCCTGCGACGGTCACCGATCCTGATTTCCGGACCACGATCGGCGGCCCGGATTGCCGGCAGCCCTATCGGGCGTCGGTTCTCAATATTTCGGGGACGAGCTTCGGGTCCTTCGGCGCACGGGCCATCATGGCCTTCAACCGCGGGGCCAAGCTCGGCGGTTTTGCCCATAATACCGGCGAAGGGTCGATCAGCCCCTATCACCGGGTCCATGGAGGCGATCTGATCTGGCAAATCGCTTCCGGCTACTTCGGCTGCCGCACGGCGGAAGGGACTTTCGATGCAGAACGCTTTCGCGGGCAAGCTGCCGATCCCCAGGTACGCATGATCGAGATCAAGCTCAGCCAGGGGGCCAAGCCGGGCCATGGCGGGGTGTTGCCCCAAGCCAAGCTGACGCCGGAAATTGCCGAAACGCGTGGTGTGCCACTGGGGCAGGACTGCATATCGCCCGCGCGGCATTCAGCCTTCGCGTCGCCACTGGAGCTGATGGCCTTTGTGTCGCGCCTGCGCGAATTGTCGGGAGGCAAGCCGGTCGGCCTCAAGCTTACCATCGGCTATCGTCATGAATTCATGGCCATGGTCAAGGCGATGCTCGAAACCGGCACGACGCCTGATTTTATCGTCATCGACGGCAGTGAGGGCGGGACCGGGGCCGCGCCCGTGGAACTGACCAATCATGTCGGCATGCCCGTTGCCGATGGGTTGAGCTTCGCTCACGCGATCCTCACCGGCGCGGACCTGCGCGATCGGGTGAAACTGGGCGCCAGCGGCAAGGCCATCAGCGCCTTCGATTTGTGCCGGTTTCATGCGCTGGGCGCCGATTATGTCATGGCCGCGCGTGCTTTCATGTTCTCGATCGGGTGCATCCAGGCGCGGCTTTGCCACACCAATCGGTGCCCCACCGGCATCACCACGCAGGACCCGTTGCGGCAGAAGGCGATCGATGTCGTCGAGAAGTCCGAGCGGGTCGCGGCCTTTCATCATAGCACAATGCACGCTCTGGCGGAGTTGCTCGGGGCAGCAGGACTTAACCACCCTGGTGACGTGCGCCCGCACCATATCCACGTTCGCGCCGATGACGGACAGATCGTGCGCGGTGAAGCGCGCGCGCTCCAACTTGCGCAAGGCGGACTGCTGGGGCGCGTCGTACCTGCAGTCTATCGGGAAGACTGGCAGCGCGCTCGGGCAGCTTCATTCGATCTTGTCTCGGCGTAAATCCAAAAGACGCGGCGGGAAAATCGCTTGCCGCCCGGCGTGAGCATCCAGCCTTTTTTGGAAGTTCCACGATACCGACGCCGAACATTCCAAACCGTACATAGCCCACGTCCCAATGGCTTGAGATAAACGAAATAGTCGGGCACGATCGAAACGGATGCAGACTGCTAATAAATTCATTCGTAAAAGGATTTTGATGAATGCTGTATATCGACCTTCCCACACGTGCAGAATTTTCCCTGCTGGCAGGGCTACGGGCCGATGCTTGTATTTCCATCTATCTCAAGACGACACCCGTGACACCGAATACCGATGCTTCGCGCATCGAATTGGGCAACCTGCTTCGTGAGGCAGGGCGCCAGTTGGAGGAAAACGGACATAGCAAGAAGCAGTTGGCGTTACTTCTGGACCCGCTGCACGATCTCATCGACGATGACGATTTCTGGCGCTATCAGGCCAACAGCCTTGCGATATTTGCAACCGCGGACGCGCTGCGGACCTATCGGCTCGCCAACCATCTGACTTCGATGGTGCAGGTTTCGGATCGCCCCCATCTCAAACCACTGTTCCGGGCCATCACCTTTCCGCACTCCGCCCTTATCCTCGCCTTTTCCGAAAACGCCGTACGTCTTGTCGAGATTCATCCGGATCTTCCACCCACGATTGTCAAGGTGCCCGATCTTCCCAAGAGCGCCGCGTCCGCGCTCGGCAAATCAACACTGAACGATCGCTCGTTCAGTCGCCGTATCCATGGCTCGGAAGGACAAAACGTCCGCTTCCAACAATATGCGCGCTACGTCGATGCAGCGTTACGAGGCGTTCTTGCCGGCCGGGAAATTCCGCTCATTCTGGCTGCTACCGGACGGCTGGCGTCGGTTTTCCGGCAGGTCAACTCCTACCCCCACCTTCTTTCGGAGACAATCGTAGACAGTCCCGATAGACTTACCGAGACCGAACTGGCCGATCTCGCGCGGCCGATCCTCGATCGGGCCTATGCAGAGCAAATCGCGCAGGCGCGCGTGCTGTTTGAGAAGCGATCAAACGAAGGCCGCAGCACCATGGATATCGCGGATGCAGCGCGTGCGGCGACATTCGGCGGCATCGACACGATCCTGTTCGATTTCGATGCTGTCGTCCCAGGCTTCGTCGATGACGAGAACGGCACCGTGGAGTTTGTCGAGGTAGACGATGCCCGAGCCTATGGGATCGTCGACGAGATTGTTACCCGCGCCTTTGCAACGGGAGCCCATGTGCTCGCGGTGCGGAAGGAGGATCTGCAATCGGGTGCAACGCTTGCTGCGGTCCTGCGCCAGCCGATTTGAAGCCAACGTTCCACGCCGAATGAGATATCGACCGACGACCTGGGATGGAAAGAAAGCCACCCAGCATTTTCATCGCCTTGGAAAGTATCCTGTATGCCCATAAAGACGATCGTTGCCGGGGTAGCATTGGAGGCCGACACGGACCCCGTCCTTGAGCGGGCTCTGCAATTGGCGCAAATGCATGAGGCACGTCTGGTGCTCGTGCATGTGCTGGAAAACCTCATCCTGGTAGAAGAGGATATCGGAACGTGGTCGACGCTTGGCACATTGCGTCAAACGCTCGAAGATAATGCCCGCGCGCATATCGGCCGTCTGCTTGCGGATAGGGACTGTCAGAATGTCGATGTCATCGTCGACCATGGACGAGCGCATGAAAGCATCGAAGCGACTGCACGCGCTGAACAGGCCGATCTACTGGTCATCGGTCCTGGCAATCCCAATACGCTGCGCGAAAGACTGTTTGGTTCGACCGCCGACAGATTGACCCGCAACGGTCGTGTCCCGGTACTTGTCGTTAGAACGCAATCCGATGAGGTATATCGCCGTGTCACGATTGCGATGGATTTTTCGCCATCCTCACAACTGGCGCTGGAAAAGGCCGTCGCATTGACACCGGCCTCCATGTTCGAGATCGTCCATGTCGTTGAACTACCCCTTCCCTTCGAACAGGCGATGCTGAAAGCCGGCACGCCGGCGAACGAAATCGACGCATATCGCAGAAGCAAAGCGAAAGCCGCACGGAGCAAATTGAACGACTTGCTCGCCGATATGGGACTTGAACGGCTGACTCGTGGGATCCGCCTTGTTGATGGCACGCCGGCTGACATAGTGGCGGGGCTGTCTCGTGAGGAAACGGGAGATTTGCTGGCATTGGGATCCCACGGCCGCAATGTTGTCTCACGCGCCTTGCTCGGGAGCGTGACCCGGCGCGCATTGCACAGCGCTAGCCGCGATATTCTCGTTGTTGCCGCAGCCTGACGAGGGTTCACATGCTTATCGTTGTCCACCCATATTTACATGAACCCATTAGGCTTCGTGGACAAAAATTGACGGAGGCGGAACTGGAGGCGTTTTGGGAGATTCTGAGCTGAAATCTAATTTTTCTGACAGGCAATCGCCAAGGAGATGAATTGATGCGTTCAACCGTACTTGCCATCCTTTTCCCGGCAATGCTGCTAACCGCCTGCGGGCGGGGGGCCGACCAGACCGCGCCAGCAAACACGACAAGCCGCACGCCGGAAGATTCAACATCAACGACGACCGAGACCAGTGGCAACTGGGCGCCGCTCGATCAGTATGTCGGCGAGCATCCTTTGCAGAGCGGCCTTTACGAAAACAGCCCGATTGCGCTCCAGCTTGAAAGTCTGCTGGGCGACAAGCTGGCGGTGCTCAAGGTGAACAGTGAAACAGCGGCGCCGCTGCAGCGCGATGGCAATGTGCTGTTTACGTCCGGCAATAAGGACAATGAGGGCGGCAGCGACGCATTCTATCTCCTCGTCGATTCATCGATCAATGCAGTCGAGGTTGGCCTTTGGGAGGACGGCAAGAAGAGCGTCTATAAGACTGCCGGTTCGGATATTCCGAAGCCCAAGGATATCCAAACGACGATATCTAATATGAATATGTGAACGTCGTCGCCAGCCGCTGGGCGAGTTGTGCAATTGCTGACGCGCAACTCGTCAGCGGATTCAAGGCTGTCTTTTGGAGGTGGCGTTGGGCAAGCGTATCGGGGTATCGGACGAAGAATGGGCGCTGATCGGGCCGTTGTTGCCGGCTGAGCGAGGTCGTGGATGCCGCCACTTCGGTGGCACATCTGCCATATCGCTCGCCATGCCCGCAGTTCGATTCCCGTTAGGGCATCGTGAGTATCGCGCTGGCTATGCTGAAATAGATCAGCACGCCGGTCGCATCCGCAATCGACGTCACCAGCGGGGTGCTGGCGGTCGCGGGGTCCATGCGCAGTCTGCTCAGGATGAACGGCAGCAGCATGCCGATCAGGCTACCGACGATCACGATCAGGATCATCGACAGGGCGATGACCAGCGCGATCTCCTTGCCACCGCGAAACACGCCAATGACCGCGATGGCAGCGGCCATGCTGAGACCCAGAAGAATGGCAACGCCCAGTTCGCGCGCGAAGACTTTGCCCCAGTCCGCGAGAGCGATGTCCCCGGTCGCCAGCGCGCGGATCATGAGCGTTGCCGACTGGGAACCCGCGTTTCCGCCGGAGGCGATGAGGATAGGCAGGAAGAACATCAATGCCAGGTGCGCGGCGATGGTGTCCTCGAAATGCGCGATGCCGGCGCCGGAGAAGATGTTGCCGAAGACCAGCAGCATCAGCCACGAAATCCGCGCTCGGTAGAGCTTGGGGACGCTGGCGGTCGCGACGCTTGAATCGAGGTTGGTGATCGTCGCGACCCGGTGAAAATCGTCCGTGGCCTCCGCTTCCATCACGTCAAGCGCATCGTCATGGGTGATGATGCCGACCAGATGATCCTGCGCGTCGATCACGGGCAAGGCGATCACGTCATAGCGGGCGATCCGACGTGCGGCGTCAACCTCGTCGTCACTCACGCGGATCGCATGAGTATTCACCTCCATGATGTCGGTGATCTTCGCCCGGGGCGGAGCGGTTATGATATCCTGGAGGCGCACGGCGCCGAGCAGTTTGCGGTTTTCGTCGATCACATAGGCGAGATTGATCGTTTCCGCGTCGGGCGCTTCCTGGCGCAACAGCGTCAGGGCCGCCGTGGCGCTGAGACCCAGCGGAATGGCGGCATATTCGGACGTCATGATCGCGCCGGCCGTTCCCTCGCTATAGGAGGCGAGCTGGCGTATATCCTCGCGCTCCGCCTGGGCGAGCGCAGGCATCAGCGTTTCGCGCTGGTCTTCCGAAAGCTCCTGATAAAGGTCGGCGCGGTCATCAGCCTTCATTTCCATCACCACGGCCGCCAATGCCGCGCGCGGAATCACCGTTGCCAAGCGAGACTGATATTCAGGCGCGAGATAACCGAACACATCGGCCCGCCGACGCACGCTGGTTTGCTCCAGCACACCCCAGCCGTCTCGCGGCGTCATCTTTTGGAGCGTGGCGGCGATATCCGCGGGGTGCTCATCCGCGAGACACGCCAAAATATCCTGGGGCGTGCCGTGCTGAAGACGCGTTTGCAGGTGAGGGAATTCCTGGTTCATTTGATACCTCTGTCATGCCTGGCGGGGCATGGAGGCGGAACCGGATTAACGGTACAATGATCCCACACCGCAGCGGCACTGATGGTGCCGAAATGTTGAAGCGGCCGTGCACGATAGCGACACGGCTCTAACTACTAAAAATGATAGCTTCCTGGCTTCAACGGTAAACAAGACCGCCATCGATCAGCGGCGCCTGCCCTGTCATATAGTCCGAATCCGGGCCTGCCAGGTAGGAAACGAAAGCAGCGACATCCTCGGGTGTCTGAGCCCGGCCAAGGGCGATGCCATCAACATATTTCTTGTACGTGGCGCCAACCTCCGCGCCGGTTATATCGGCAAACCGTTTGTCGATCTCTACCCACATGTCAGTGCCGACGACCCCGGGGCAGTAAGCGTTGACCGTAATGCCATCGCTGGCGAACTCCTTGGCGGCAGCCTGGGTCAGCGCCCGGACCGCAAACTTCGTTGCCGAATATACGCCCAACAACGCGAATCCGTCATGGCCCGCAATCGACGATGCGTTGATAATCTTCCCTTTCTGCCGGCGCTCCTTGAACTTCCTGGCCGCGGCCTGAATGCCCCATAGCACCCCATCGACATTGACCTTGAAAATCCCTTCAACGTCGTCAGGTTCCACCTCTGCCAAGGCCTTGACCTGTGCGATGCCAGCATTGTTGACGATCACATCAAAGCCGCCAAGCTCCTTTTCCGCGTGGTCAATAGCAGCATACACTTGGTCACGCTTGGATATGTCGGCTTTGAACGTCGTCGCCTTTTGTCCAATCTTCCTGATTTCCTCAGCCACAGCGTTTGTCCCGTCATCGCTGAGGTCGACAAGTGCGATATTGGCTCCGTCTCTCGCCAATCGTAGCGCGATGGCACGCCCAATTCCCTGGCCAGCGCCCGTCACCAGAGCAATTTTGCCATTTATCGCCATGTTCGGACCCTTCTTCCGCAGTTCATAAAGGCATCGTGCCGATCACCCATCTATACGCCATGGTGCCCCGCCAAAGGCAAGTCGCTTCCTCAGCCAGGTATCGATAGCCTGCAATGCGGCAGAGATCCGATAACCTGAAACATCGTCGGCGCGCACTCATCCCCCCTCTCTTGAAGCGATGCTGAAAAACTGGAACATACGCGTGACGCCGCGCTCACCCAGCAGCGAGACAGGGCTGTGGAACCGGATCAGGAGAAACGATATGAACAATCCCTATGTGAACGATCAGGCTGCGCGAACCGAAACCGCGGCTGCCCTGGGCCGGCTGCTTGCCGACAGCTATCTGATCTATCTCAAAACGCAGGGATTCCACTGGAACGTCGTCGGCCCGCGTTTTGAGCCGCTGCATGCGCTGTTTCAGGAACAATATACTGAACTCGCCCAGGCGATCGACGAACTCGCCGAACGGATGCGCGCCCTTGGAACGAAAGCGCCTGGGAGTTTTTCTGAATTTGCGGGATTGACGTCGATTACTGAGGAAGCCGGCGAGCTGACGGCGGATGCGATGCTCGGCCAGCTCCGCGCAGATCATTCCATTGCAGCGCACGCTGCGCTTCAGGCTGTTCGGATTGCCGAGGAGCATGGTGACGTGGCGACCGCAGATCTCGCCACCCAGCGCGTTACGCAACATGAAAAATTCGCCTGGATGCTGGGGAGCATGTTACAGCCGGAAAAATGATGGTGGAGCCGGGGCGCGAAGCTATTCTAATCGGGCACGGAGCCAAGCACGACAGTTCCCCTGTTAACAATTCGGCGGATAGAGGAAGAAGCTGAGCATGATTACCGGACCGCAATGCCGTGCTGCGCGTGCACTCGTCGAAATCAATCGAGTTAAGCTTGCCAAGCGATCGGGTGTCCGTGAATCTGTTATTGCGCAATTTGAGAGAAAATCAGGGCAACTAACGAGCCAACAAGTCGAGGCGATTATCCATACGCTGGAAGGGCTCGGCGCCGTGTTTCTTGACGAGGATGATCAGGGTATTGGCGTGCGGCTCAAATTTACGAATGCTGACGCCAGACAAATTGCTCAGCTTGAGGGAGAAGGCGGGATCATTGCCAGCGACCGGGTGCCCTGAATTTGTATAATGCTGTCAAACTCTGGCGTAATTTCTGGTTAACCTGTCTGATGATGAGTCTTTCGGCATGCGGCACGCCGCAACCGTTCCGAAAGGCGGTCGCCGGGCATGCGCCTTCCTTGCCTGTGACAACATCTCACGACGGCTTGACCCGCAAAGCGACCTTGTCTGTCCTGACATACAACATCGAAGGCTTGGCTTGGCCGGCTCGCTCAGGTCGATCGGGAAGCTTGGCGCGGATTGGCCACTATCTTTCCGAATTGCGTGAAAACGGGAAGGGACCAGACATTGTGCTCGTCCAGGAAATGTTTAGCGGTTCCGCCAAAAAAGCCGTTCTTTCGGCCGGTTACCCTGATATCGTCAGCGGTCCAAACCGGACCATGCGGCCTGTTGGGGCAACCCGCGATCACCTCCCAGGGAAAGCGAAACTCAAACGGGGGGAACTCGGGTTGCGTTTTGTAGGGAGCGGCATCGCGATCATGTCCCGCTTTCCCATCATCGATGTCGTCAAACAACCCTATGGCCGGCGCTCCTGCGCCGGTCTGGACTGTCTGTCGAACAAGGGAGTCATGCTGGCGAAGATCGCGCTTCCAGGAGTCCCGGTGCCGATCGAGATGTACAACACGCATATGAATTCGAGAAAGGCGTCCAAGGCCCCTAAGCCTCGACATCTGGCCGCCCATGACCGCCAGGCCCTCGAAGCGTCACGCTTCATCGGCAATGTGACGGACAATGCCAGTCCGCTCGTCTTCGGAGGCGATTTCAACATGAAACATTCGGAAGCGCGCTGGGAGCAGTTCTCCCGCTATCATGCTCTCAAGCTGGTTCATGAAACTTGCTCGCAAGTGCCGAGCCCATGCGATGTTCGCATGTCATGGGATGGGGACGAGCCATGGATGGACACCCAGGACCTTCAGTTCTACGCTGATGGTACGGACGTGAAAATTCGACCGCTCCGCGTCGAAGCGATGTTTGACGGGGGCGAAGGGGGGCCGCTTCTTTCCGATCATGACGGTTTTCTCGTGACTTACGAGATTAGCTGGCCGGCAACGCTGGATTAGGCACATTTATGGTCGCCGCTTGGTGTGTCGCTGCAGATAGACAACCAGCTTCATGATCGGACTGGGTTATCAGCATCCGAGACGACGACAGGCACAGTCTCGCGCTTGTAATCGCCTGCATCAGACTATCAAAATCGTTTGCTGATCCGGGGCGCCGCGATGGCTTCGTCTATATCATCGATTCGCTCATTCAGAGTTGCGGTCCCAGGGTTCACATGCGAGTAATCCTAGCGATGAGGCTCTGATTTGCCTTCAGGTCACGCCCCCAAACAATAGAGTACTATGTGAAATTCTTGGGTCTTGCCGCTCTTCTTTCGATTTTGGCACTTGCGCCGATGCCGGCCCTCGCGCAAGCGTCGAATGCGGGTGAGATCATGGCCAATTCAGCAAAATCAGCGGCAGATCGCGCCAGTGAAAAGCGCCTTCTCGCTAGCAAATGGCGCAAGGGTGAAAAGGCCATTGCCAAAAGCAACAAGGATATCGCCAGCGCTTCAAAGAGAGTAACTAAGGCAACGAAGGATGCCGCGAAAGCGCAAAAAGCACTCGACAAGGCCAATAAAGAACTTGCTGCACAGGAAAAAATTCGCGCGTTAGCGGAACGCCGAATTGTTGAAGCTCAACAGATGAAGCGTGAAGCCGAGGAAGCGTTCAGGGCAGCATTCCCGAACATACCGCTTTCGTAGTTTCAATTTTATGATCTACCCCTTTCCGGGTGGTCCGGAATATTTGTTATTCTGGCTTACGAAGGAGATTGGGAATGCCGTTCAGGAAGCATGCAAACCGAAGGGGGCCATCGGCAAACTGCGTGAAGCGGAAATCGTTCTGACCCCGGAGGAGTTAACCGCTGAGGCGTGACGGCGGATTGCTGCCAGTGAGCAGGCATAGTTATCGGTGGCGCAAGGAACAGAAGACAGACCCGACCCAGCCGATGAAGGATCTCGCTGCATGATGAAGGCGGTGCATTATCATGTGTGGTAGGTGCTGCCGGCATCCGAACGGTAGATATGCCGTGTGCTCGGGCACTATCTAGCGACACAGCGCTGTCCGCCGTAAGAACAGGCATTGGCGGAGGGCAGGCAAGGAGCACCGATAAACGATGTCATTTGACATTCGCCAACTTCGCTATGCCGTCGCGGCTGCTGATCATGGCAGCTTCTATCGCGCAGCGCGAGCGCTGGATGTCGAGCAATCAACGCTCAGCCGGAGTATCCTCAAGCTGGAGCGAGTTATCGGCGGCAAGATCTTCGAACGTTCGCGCGCCGGTGTCACGACGACGATTGCCGGCAGTGACTTCATTCGCCGCGCCCGACCAATGGTAACCAATGCAGACCAATTGGTGACGATGATGCGAGCCGCGGGGCAAGGTCATGCCGGCCGATTGATAATCGGGCACAACAACTCCCTCTCGGCCGGAAACCTGCGCGCCACGATCCTGGGCTGGCGTGAGGCTCACCCCGACGTTGATCTGGACGGGGTTGAAGCCGATCGGGGCATCTTGCTCGCGGGGCTCGATACCGGAGAGATCGATATCGCAATTCTGATAGGCGACGTGACCCATGAGGGTTACCGACGCGAACCCTTCTGGAGTGAACGCACACTGGTCGCATTGCCATGCCGCCATCCCCTGGCGGAGCGCGAGGTCGTTTATTGGACGGATTTGCGCGGGGAGCAGTTTCTGCTGACCGCTGCCGACCCCGGCTCCGAAATTCGGGACATGTTGCTCGGCCGCCTGTCAATGGCAGGAATGCAACCGGACATCCGATTGCATCAGTCAAGTCGCGAGGCAATTCTGAGCATTCTCGGCAGTGGTCCTGGTATTTCGATCATCTGTGAAGGCGGAATTGGTGCTTGCTATCCAGACGTGATCTACCGCCCGATTCATGGCGAGCAAGGACCAGCCTTGATCAGCTATTCGGGCTATTGGCGGAAGGACAATAGCAATCCTGCGCTCAAGCGCTTTCTCGCGTTCATACGCGACCGTTATGCGCTGTCCTTCGATATTCCGTGAGCGGGGCAAAGCAACGCGAGCGGATTGACATACGACGTTAACAATCCGGATCGCAACGAAGGGCTGACCTGATTTGAAAACCTTGGGAAAGGAGCCATCATGACGCTCGGCAAGACACTCACCCTCGTGCTGGTCACGCTCGTCATCGGGTTCAGCGCGGGCTTCGTCTTGCGTCCGGTGATCACGCCGGCCGAGCGGGCGGCGATCGTCGCCGACCCATCCGCCGCCGCCCCGGCGCCGGCAGAGCCTCGCGGCAAGCAATATTTTGCGGCGCATCTTGATGAAGCGCACCAGGTCCTCGCTGGATGCATGGACGGCTCGGTGCGCGGCGAGGAATGCTTCAATGCCGAGATGGCCGTGGTGGAAGCGGACGGCAGGGCGCGTCACAAGAAGTTCTTTGGTAAGTAACCACGCGAGAGCGCTTTCAATTCCCCTGCGCGCGATGCCGGCGAAAGGCCCGGTCGGTTTCCATGAACCGGGCGAGCATCGGCGCGACCAGCTTCTCGGGCGGAACCGACAGGCCGCCGGTCTCAGCCGCAAGCGCGGCGGCATAGGCTTGCAAGTCACGATGGATGGCGGCGGGCAGTTCCACGGCGATCTTGACCGGCCGGTCGTCGGCCAGCGGCCCCAGTTTCAGTTTCGTCATCGCGTCGCTCCGATCCGCTCCAATATCAAATCTCTCGTCAAAACGACCCGCAATGTGTGCCCCGGCCGGATGGTGAGCGTCGGCGGCACATTCAATTGCCGCCGCACGATCTGCTGGCCGGTCTGGTTGACGGTGTCCTGGCTGCCCCGGCGCAGGGCGCGGATAAGGTCGTCGTCGCTGTCGGCGGCCAGTTCGGTTCCCATGCCGAGCAAGGTCGAGATGGCGGCGGCCTTGAGCATATTGCCCCAATGCTGGTTCACGCGGTCCTGCAATCCGGCATATCCGGCCGCATCCGTGCCGGGCTGGCGTTCGAGAGCGATCGAGCGGCCGTCCGGCAGGATCAGCCGATCCCAGGCGAGCAGCACCCGGGTCTGTCCGGCGGCGATCTCGCTGTCATATTCGCCGATCAGCCGCGCGCCCTGCGGAATGAGCAGGATGCGCCCGGTCGGACTGTCATAGACGTTGGCCGTCACCTGGGCGGTGATCTGGCCGGGAAGGTCGGAACGGATACCGGTGATAAGCGCGGCCGAGATGATGCTGCCGGCCTGAACGATGTTGGGCGAGGCTGGCGTCGTCAGCCGCTCGATGCTCACGGTGCGCTGGCTGGATGCCTGCGCCATGAAGGCGCGCTTGCCGGCCTGCTCGCCCTGCGCCGCCTCGGCGGGCTGCGGAGCGATCGCATCTGGCCCTGCCATTGCGAGATTCGGCGGGGACGGCATGGCAGCGGCGCCCGCACCGCCGCTGCCGAGGAACAGGCTGGCGGTGCGGGCAGCGTCGCGCTCCTGCTCTGCGCGCTGGCGCGCGGTTTCGGCCGCCTGCACGCGCGGATCTGACTGTCCGCTCCCTATCGGCGGAACCGGCACATTCTCCCCGCGCTGCTGTGCCGAGACGATCGGGCCGCCGAGATCGCCGGGAAGCCGTTGACCGAGTTTTGGCACCTGGCCATAATCTTTCGGCCCCGAGGTGATGGTCTCGGCCGCGGCGCGGCTTTCGGTGCTGTAGAGTTCCTTTGCCGCCTTTTCCCCTTTGGGCGCGAGCGCATAGATCAGCGAGCCGCCGATGCTTAAGCCCGCGACGACGCCCAGAGCGGCGAGCGCCTTGCGCGACAGGCGCATGACGCGCGGGGTCGGCCCGCGAAGCTGGAACGCACCGGGATTCGCGGAGGCGGGTTGCGGTGTCGCCTGCGGCGCGGGGTGCTGCTGACCAAGCTGGGCGGGCGTGTCGGTGGGATCGCTCACGGCCGCCCCCTGCGCGCGTCGTCGCGTAAAATGCGAACGCGCCGCTCGGTGCGCTTGTCGCCCAGGCGTAACTCGGCGGCGGCGAACAGCCGATCCACCACCATGTAGCGCCCCTGGACGCGGTAGTTAACCAGCTCGGCGTCGCCGCGCGCGCTAGTCACGAACAGCGGCGGCATCTCGCCCTGCGCAATCCCGGCCGGAAACTCGATGAACACCTGGGTGGAATCGTCGAAGGCGCGAACGGGCTTCCATGGAACGCGGTCGCCCTCGATCCGGTAGCGGAAATTGAGAGCTGCAATGTCGATGCCTGCGGCAACCGGCGTTGTCGCCGTCGCAATCGCGTTGGCGCCGCGCAATGCGATCAGTCGGTCCTGCGGATAGGTCCACGAGACCGACGCCATATAGGTCGAAGGCGTGGCGCGCAGTTCCAGATGGTAGGTGCGCCGGTCGGTGTTGATGACCAGGTTCGTGCCGATGTCGGGCCGCGTCGGCTTGACCAGGATATGGACGCGCGCCGTCGCACCGCTGCCGCTTACGGTGTCGCCGATGATCCAGCGCACGGTGTCGCCGGCCGCGACCGGCCCGGCGCCAACAAGCTGCTCGCCTTCCTGAAGCGCGATGTCCGTCACCTGGCCGGGCGCGGTATAGACCTGATAGAGCGCGCCGTCCGTCCAGGGATATTGCTGGATCGCGTTGAGGAAGCCGTCGCGCACCGGCTGCACGCGGGCTGCGGCATTGGCCGCGCCGACGCGGCTGCGCGGATCGGCGGGCTCGGCCGGCCGCGCGCCGGCCGCGACCGGCTTCAACTGGCCGGGGAGCGGCAGCGGTTCGGGGATGGTCACCACCTCGATGGCGCGTGGCGGCTGTGCGGCGAGCGTGGCGGCGATCTCCACGGGCGGATCGTCGTAGGCGATGGCGGGCGGCTTCGCCGACGTGGTGGCACAGCCGGCGAGCGCCGGCAGGACAAGCAGCATTGCCGCGCTGGCGACATGGCGGGCGGACGTGCATATCATTGCGACAGCTCCTTGCTCCAGTTGATGGCGTTGACGAACAGCCCGAGCGGGTTCTTGCGCAGCGCGTCGGGCGTGCGCGGCGGTTGCACGACGATGGTGAGGATGGCCGACCAGCGGGTCGTTTCGGCTAGCTGTGAGTCCTGATAGCGCCGCTCGGTCCAGGCGATGCGGAAGCTGTCATTGGACGCGCGGATCACGCTCGACACGTCCACCGCGACCTGCATCCGTCCGACATTGGCGAACGGATCGTTGCCGCGCGCATAGTCGCTCAAGGCTTGTCCGCCCTTGTCGGTGGTGAAGTCGTAGGCGCGCAGCCAGTTCTGGCGGACGATGACGGGATCGGCCGGGATGCTCCTGACCTGCTCGATGAACCGGGCGAGGTGGAACGCGATCTGCGGATCGGTCGGACGATAGCCCGCCTCGGCCGGTGCGACCGCTTGCGCTTCGCCAAGCCGGTCGACCTGCACGACCCAGGGGACGATATGCCCACGCGCCGATTGCCAGACGAGACCAGCGGCAAGCCCGCCCGAGAGCGCCAGCGCGCCAAAGAAGGCCAGCCGCCAGTTCTTCGCCTGCACGCGGGCGGAGCCGATGCGGTCGTCCCAGACTTGCGCAGCACGCTGATAGGGCGTCGTCGCTTCGGGCGTCTGGCCGTAGCGAATGGTCGGTCTGCGGAACATTGCGGATCAATCCTTTTCCTTGATGTTGGGACCGGCCCCGCCCCCGTGGCTGTCACCCGCCTTCATCGTGTGGGCGAGGACGGTCGCGCCGTGGGTGGCGGACTGGCGCTGCTTCATGCCGGCGGCCCAGGCGGGCGGCGCTGCGGCGGGAGAGGAAGCCGGCGTGCTTCCCGCTGCTGGCGGGGCGGCGCCCATCCCGGCGCGGACGCCCGAACTGTAATTGTCCTTGAGCGATGCGGCGGCCTTGCGCAGCGGCGAGAGCGCGGCATGGGCGGCGACGCCCGCCGCCTTCTGCCCGGCAGCGGCCATGCCGCCCGCCACCGCACCCGCGCCGCTCTTACCTGCCGAACCGACGCTG
>JBDHSK010000006.1:0-213840 GCA_039808025.1 Sphingomonadaceae bacterium
CGACGCCCAGACCGCCGACAGCAGCACCCGCACCGAACATACCGCCGAAACCCTGTTCAAAACCAGCCAATAGGCAGAACAGGGCGGGGCTCGTGAAACCGTTCCGAACCCCGCCCCGCAGCACTCAGCCCCGGGCCTTGTCGAGCGCCTGTGTGAGATCGGCGAGGATGTCGTCGATGTGCTCAAGCCCGACTGACAGGCGCACATATCCCTCGCTCACTCCGGTTGCCGCCTGTTCCTCGGGCGACAGCTGGCTGTGGGTGGTGGAAGCGGGATGAATGGCAAGGCTGCGAGCATCGCCGATGTTGGCGACATGGTAGAACAATTGCAGGGCGTCGATGAACCGGCGACCCGCTTCGCGGCCGCCTTGCAGCTCGAACCCCAGAAGCCCGCCAAGCCCGCCTTGCAGCACGGCGTTGGCCCGCGTTGCGGCCTCGCCCGTCAGGCACGACGGGTGGATCACTCTGGTTACCTCGGGGCGCTGCTTCAGAAAGGCAACCACCTTCAGGGCGTTGTCGCAATGGCGCGGCATCCGCAGCGCCAGCGTTTCCAGCCCCTGCAACAGCTGGAAGGCATTGAAGGGTGAAAGCGCCGAACCGAGATCGCGCAGCAGCACGGCGCGGGCGCGGATGATGTAGGCGACAGGGCCCAGCGGCTTCACGGCCTTGGTCCACACCAGCCCATGATAGCTGGGGTCGGGGCTGTTCAGCAGTGGCTGGCGTTCCGGGAAGGCTGCCCAGTCGAAATTGCCGCCATCGACGATCATGCCACCGATCGAGGTGCCATGGCCGCCGATATATTTGGTGGTGGAATACACGATGATTGCCGCCCCATGGTCGAACGGGCGGGCAATGAACGGTGCGGCGGTATTGTCGACGATCAGCGGAATACCAAGCGGGCGGCCAAGGGCCGCGATCCGGGCGAGCGGCGCCACCACCAGCTTGGGGTTGGGCAGGGTTTCGACGAACCAGGCACGGGTGCGGGCATCGCTGGCCCGTTCAAAGGCCTGCGGGTCGGACGGGTCGACGAACCGCACCTCGATCCCCAGATTTTTCAGGGTGTTGGCAAACAGGTTCCAGGTGCCGCCATAAAGATCGGTGCCACTGACGATATTGTCGCCTGCCGTAGCCAGATTCTGGATGGCAAGCGCAGTGGCCGCCTGCCCGGACGAGACCGCCAGTGCCGCCGCTCCGCCTTCCAGAGCGGCGACCCGCTGTTCAAGAACGTCGGTCGTCGGGTTGCCAAGACGAGTATAAAGCGGATCGAGCGCTTTCAGTGCGAAAAGATCGGCTGCGTGTTCGGTGTTGCGGAACTGGAACGAAGTTGTCTGGTGAATGGGCGGGACCACCGAACCGGTCGTCGGGTCGGCGCGCCATCCGGCATGCAGAACCAGGGTTTCGGGGTGCAGGGGGCGAGTGGACATGATTCCTCCGATGGTTGACAGCCCGGCTGACTCAGCCGTTGACAATGCCGCTGACGCGGCCGTGCGCCACCTCGTAACGCGCTGCATCAAGCCCTGCAAATAAAGCGGAGTCGGTGCCGGTCATCCAGCTCTGGCCGCCCAGATGTGCCAGACGTTCCCACAGGGCGCTGCGACGGTGCGGGTCGAGATGGGCGGCAACTTCGTCGAGCAGCAACAGCGGCGTGCGGCCGCTGTGATCGGCAACCAGCCCGGCATGGGCCAGCAGGGTAGAGATCAACAGCGCCTTCTGCTCGCCTGTCGAGGCCAGCGAGGCAGGCAGGCCCGATTCGCGGTGCGTCACCAGCAGATCGGCGCGGTGCGGACCAATGGTGGCGCGACCGGCCGTGCGGTCGGCTGCGCGAGTCTGTGGCAGCCGCGCTGCCAGATCCTGCCATTCGCCACCCTCCAGTTCCAGCCGGGGAGTGGGGAAGGGGCCCCCTTCGGGGGAGGCTTCCAGAACAGCAGACAAAGTGGCGACCGTGGCGTTGCGCGCTGTGCCGATGGCGGTGCCATGCTCGGCCATCTCGCGTTCAAGGGCGTCGAGCCAGTGCGGATCAGGCCGCGTCTCGGTGGTCAGAAGCCGCGTGCGGGCGCGCATGGCGGCTTCGTAACGGCTGACATGCCGGGCATGGCCGGGGTGCAATGCCAGCACCAGCCGATCGAGAAAGCGCCGGCGCGCCGAGGCAGTATCGGCGAACAGCCGGTCCATCGCCGGGGTCAGCCACAACACCGACACCCATTGCGACAGGGTCGAGACGGCGGCCGCTGCACCATTCACCCGCAATTGCCTGCGGTCTGGCGCCGAAGCCAGGGTAAAGCTGGCAATGGCAACCGGAGGCAGCCCGGGGTCAGCCGCCAGCGCGGCTTCTGCCGTAAACCCGCCGGCGCCATGTGCCGCTGCCATCTGCGACAGGGCAGCTCCGCGCAACCCGCGCCCCACACTTAGCAGCGAGGCGGCTTCGAGGATGTTGGTTTTCCCGGCGCCATTGGCACCTGTCAGCACCACGAAGGCGACCTTGCCGGGGGCAATGCGGGTGGCGTCGTGGTTGCGAAAATCACGCAGCGACAGGGAAAGCAGATGAACAGGAGCCGGCACGGCCCCCTGCTATCCAATCACCCCTTGTGCCCGCAAGTCTGCCAGGTGCGCAGCGTCATACCCAAGGCCTCCCAGCACCGCATCGGTATCAGCGCCGGGCGCCGGGGCCGGGGCAGGGGCGGCTGTTGCTGTTGCCGAATAGCGCGGCGCCGGCATCGGCTGCTCCATGCCTCCTACCTGCCCGAACGTGCCCCGCGCCACATTGTGGGGGTGCTGTGGCGCTTCGGCCAGTGACAGCACCGGTGCCACGCAGGCATCGGTTCCCTCCAGCAGGGTGCACCAGTCGTCACGGGTGCGGGTGACAAACAGTGCCGCCAGCTTTTCCTTCAGAACCGGCCACTGCGCGGCATCCATCTGGGTATCGAAGGTCTTGTCGGCAGCGAGACCGGTCAACTGTCGCAAGGTGGCATAAAATTGTGGCTCGATGGCCCCCACCGCCAGATAGCGGCCATCGGCACAGAGGTAACTGTCGTAAAAGTGGGCACCGGTATCCAGCAGGTTGGCGCCGCGCTGGTCTTTCCAGAAGCCCATGCCGCGAAAGCCCCAGATCATCGCCATCAGCAGTGCCGAGCCATCAGTCATCGCGCAGTCGATCACCTGCCCCTTGCCGCTGGCCCGCGCCTGCAGAACCGCCGCAAGCATCCCGAAGGCCAGCATCATGCCGCCGCCGCCGAAATCTCCCACCAGGTTAAGGGGCGGTGTGGGTTTGTCGCCAGATCGCCCGATGGCGTGCAGGGCGCCGGACACGGCTATATAGTTGATATCGTGCCCGGCGGCAGCCGCCAGTGGCCCGGTCTGGCCCCAGCCGGTCATGCGGCCATAAACCAGCCGGGGGTTGACCGCCAGCAAGGGTTCGGGGCCAAGGCCCAGTCGCTCCATCACGCCGGGGCGGAACCCTTCGATCAGACCGTCGGCCTCGCGCACCAGGTCTGTCACCACCGCTGCCGCCCCCGGCGCCTTCAGGTTTACCGCCACCGAGCGGCGGTTGCGGCCCAGCACTGGGTCGGGGAGGGCCGCTGCCCCCGGCCGCTCGATCCGGATGACCTCGGCGCCATGATCGGCAAGCATCATGGCGGCAAAAGGCGCCGGGCCAATTCCCGCCAGTTCGATGATGCGCAGTCCCGCCAGCGGACCTGATATTTCAGACATGCGTCGCCCCTGATTTCGCTATCCTCAGCCGCGCCCGCGATAGGGGGCGACGCCCTGATCGGGCAGCCACAGGTTGGCAGGTGGCGGGCCGGATTGCCAGAATACATCGATGGGTATGCCACCGCGCGGGTACCAGTATCCACCGATCCGCAGCCAGTGCGGGGCCATTTCAGCGAACAGTCGCCGGCCGATCCCTACCGTGCAATCTTCGTGGAACGCGGCATGATTGCGAAAGCTGCCGAGGAACAGCTTCAGTGCCTTTGATTCAACGATTTTTCTGTCCGGGGCGTAATCGATCACCAGATGGGCGAAATCCGGCTGGCCGGTTACCGGACAGAGCGAGGTGAACTCGGGCGCAACGAAGCGCACCAGATAGAGGGTGTCGGGCTGCGGGTTCGCCGGATAATCGAGAACCGCCTGATCAGGCGAGGGTGGAAGCGCCGAGGCGCGGCCCAGATGGGTGGTTTCAATGGTCATGCCCCGGCCCTACTGCGCCAGACACTTGAATTGAAGCCCTGTCGCTGCTATCGGCCCGGCTCCCGCCGGAGTGCCGCTTTAGCTCAGCCGGTAGAGCACATCATTCGTAATGATGGGGTCAGGTGTTCGAGTCACCTAAGCGGCACCATTTTCCGGGCTGTCGGCAGCTTGTTATTGCCTTGCGAACCAGATCAGCAGCATCACCGCCGAGATCAGCAGCAGGCCAGGAAGGACAACCTGTTGTAACAGCGCATCAAGGCGGATGGGCAGCCTCCGGCCGACAAGATGGCCAAGGAACAGGGCTGCACCCATGGCAGCCGCCAGGCCAATGAAGGTGGGTTCGGGGGGAATGATGGTCTGGAAAACCGCCCATTTAGCGCCATGAACCACCAACGCCACGACAGCCAGCGAGGCTGCAGCCGGGGCGGGCGGTGTTACCACGGAACCGGCGACAGAGGTGGCAAGCGGCCCGCTGCTGCCTCCCAGCCCCGATACCAGCCCGGCTACCGCCTGTATTGCCGAGGCCGGCGATCGTGCTGCCAGCCAGTGGCTGAACCCTGCCAGCGAAGTTGCAGCCAGAACCACCAGTACGACCCCAAGCAGCAGCAACCGCCATTCATTGCCAAGCTGCGTGAAAATCAGCGCCCCCATAGCCGCCGCAGGCACCGCAACCAGCAGCGACCTCGCTACTTCCCGCCCCTCTATGGTGCGCCACCCCCCGGCCAGTAGCGGCAGGTTGGCAACCAGCAAGGCAAGCGTGATAAGTGGAATGGCCTGACCAACGCCGACTATCTTCACTAATAGCACGGCCAGCAGTGGGGCAGCAGCATAGCCCTCCCGCCCGGACAACAGCCCGATGACCAGCGCCCCCAGCAGCGGCAAGATAACCATTGACTCCACTGACGCCACAATCTTGCAGCTTTTACTTGCGGTCAACAGGATCAGAGTGCAGATTCTGGCCGATGGTGAGGGCAGGGCATGGTGCAGTTTTGCAGAATTCTGCGTCATTTCGTTTTGCGACTGCAAATGGTGACCATGCCTGGGGGCCTTTGGGGTTCGGTCTTTATGGGGAAAGGCTCATTGGCACATAAGGGGCAGCCTCAAACACCTGCCTGCCTTGATGGCTCCGGGCAATGATGGCCAAATTGGGAGTGATGGATATGCGCATGAAGCATCTGGCAAGTCTGGTGGTGCTGGCAGGTTTTGCCTCTGTATCGGCAACAGCGAACGCGGCTGATCAACCTGCTGCCGGTGGCGTAGCAGGGCAGGTTACAACAGATTTCGGGTTTGATGTCGTTATCAAGATGTCGAAACAGGCCGCCCGCACCCTGAAGCGCAAGAAAGAAGGCGTGCTGGTAAGCGCCAGCTATTCCGGCACCCCAACCAAGGCGGCAGAGAAACATGCCGATGAGGTGGGGCAGATCGACCTCGGGAACGAGATGATCACACTACAAGGAATTGAAGGCCCGGTGCACTTGACTGGCACCAGGGTTGAGCGCCAGCGGCTGGGGTGGATCGAGGGTGAGCCGCGGGTGAATGTGAATGTCTTCACTGCACGCCGCAGCGGCCCCGATAACCTGATCAACTGCGATATCATTGATGGCCCGGTTTCCGTTGTGGCCAAGGGCGTGACCACCCTGTCGTGCAGCCTGATCACCGAGAACCGCGATACAACCTCCTTCCCCCGTTAGGAGTTGCGCGATGATGACAGGGACAGGCGCCGTGGCGCGGCAGGCAGCCGGCCTTGTTATGGTGGTGGCCATGATGGCCATGGCGGGGCCGGCACATGCTGCCGAGAACCGCTGTGGCTGGTATCAGATGCCAACGCCGGGGAACCTGTGGCTGACCGACCGGTTTGCAACCTGGTCGATCACCTCGCAGGGTGAGGCTGTTGGGCCCGACGCCAAAGGCCTCGACAAGCTTCCGCAGGTAAACCAGCGCCAATGGGTGGAAACCAATGTGCCGGGAACCGGCTATGGCTATGGCTGCGCCTGCATGCGGGTTGACACCGATGCCCGATCAAAGCGAGTGCTCCGGGTCTATTCCGGCAAAACGCTCCCTCTCAGCCAGTGCCGGAGCGACAAGACGCTTCCATCCCCCTCCGGAGACTGATTTTTCATGGCAACAGCTGTCACCGACCCTGAAACCGTTCACGAACTTTTCACCCACGTCCGCTCTGTTATCGGTGTGATCCTCGGCCTCTCTATCGGGCGGTTGCTGGGAGGGGTGGCGCAGCTGATCGAGCACCCCCGAACCCGCAAGATCTGGTGGGTCCACCTTGGCTGGGTTCTGTGGGCGATCATTTTCGTCATCAGTTTCTGGTGGTGGGAATTTCATCTGATACAGATACGTCATTGGACACTTGGAAAATACTTCTTTCTATTTGCCTATACTGGCCTGTATTTCATTCTTTGCTCCATTTTGTTTCCAACGTCATTCGAAGGGCACGAAGGATACAAAAGCTATTTGATATCGAGACGTTACTGGTTCTTCAGTTTTATGGCCCTGATCGCCATTTCTGATCTGGGTGATGGCCTGTTGAAGGGAGTGGACTACGTAGCATCTCTGGGGCCACGCTATATTATCCACCTCTCGATGATGCTGACCCTGTCTCTGGCAGGCGCACTGTCGCGGAGGCCAGCCATTCATGCGGCTGTGCTTATTCTGGCACTCATCGAGCTGTTGAACTGGTCGTTCGCTGCCTATGACCAGCTGTTTTAAGCGGAGCGGCGCCGGTTGGTGTTTTCAAGAGAAGCCGTTGATCAAACCGGATCACGGCAGCAAAGGCTAGAAGGCACAGATTGACGGAGGGCCAGGAAGCCCGGCGGCATGACCGCCCGCGATGTTGTCGACCAATGGGCGCGTGTAGTTGTCATGCATTGCAACAGCCCTGCGGCCAGGACCACAGCCGCATATACAGATGGGGGGCATCTCCAGTGCCATGGGCCTCAACCCGTCATGATGGCTTCCTTGGCTGGGGGGCGAAAGCGCAGATCGCCCTCCGGCCCGCGATTCTTCCGCACCTTTGCTGAAAAACAGTCTGGCGCGCCCGGCAGGATTCGAACCTGCGACATTCCGCTTAGAAGGCGGATGCTCTATCCAGCTGAGCTACGGGCGCGTCTTTGCCGGACTTTAGCCGGCCTGAGGTTGGCCGGCCAGACGTTGGCCGGTCTGCCTTCCGGATCAGGTCAGCGGAAATTATCGGCGTAACTTTGCAGAATGAGCTGGTGCGGCGCCACCGGCACGACCTCGGCTTCAAGGCCGTTGCGTTCCGCATAGGCCTTGGCGGCTTCAAGCGTCGAGAAGCTCAGGCGCACCTGCTGTTCGGTATCACCGCTTCCGGCCCAGCCCATCAGCGGGTCGGGGCGTTTGCCCTCCTGCGGTTCATGCTCAAGATACCACAGCGACGAACGCCACGATCCTGCCTGCGTCGCACGCATTCCCTTGCGATAGATTCGAGCCTTGGCCATGCACGATGCCTTAGCGCAGGCAGCCGGGAAATCAACAGCGCTATTGCGGCCCGCCACCACCAGCCGGCATGCTGCCCACCTGGCCGATGTTGCCGAACAGGTCTTCCCACAGGCTCTGGTCGCGGCCCAGCGTTTTCGTCTTGTCGTGGTTGGGGGTGATGTTCTGCGCCAGTTCCAGGCCGCGCCGGTCAACCTTGGCGACCGAGCCATCCTTGGCGAAGGTGATGATCAGCACGGTTTGTGACGATGCCTTGGGGCGGGCAAAGGCCAGCCGCCTGGTATTGCGTGAAACATAATACCAGACATTGTCGTCCCACTGCGAGGCCATGGTGGGGCGGCCAAGGGCCTGACGCACCGATTGCTTGTTGTCGACACCGGGCTGAACGGCTTTTACCAGTTCCTCGTCGATGATGTAGCCATGGGTATCTTGAATGCGGGTGCAGCCGGCCCCGGCCAGCAGTGCCGCGCCCACTATCATCAGTTGAAGCTTGCCGTGCATCATTGGTCCACTGCGTTGTGCCTGTCGCCCTTGCAGGCTGGTCGTCTGCGGGGCATATGCGCCGGGTAATGATTGCTTGCAAGTGAACAGCCGCGCCTTTCATCGCGGAAAACCTGTGCCGGAGCCCGGATGCCGCGCTTTCTTTCCCGTTTTCTGAACCCGCCGCCGCCACCACTCGACGGTTTGTGGCGCTCCATCACCACGCTCGCCCGCCAGCCTTCCTGGTATCTCGACCATCAGGTGGCCGATACCATCGACGGGCGCTTCGACATGGTGGCACTGGTGACGGCGCTGGTGATGCTTGAGCTGGAACAGCGCGGACTGATGGCCGAGACTTCGATCCTCACCGAACGCTTCGTCGAGGATATGGATGGCTCGCTACGCGATATCGGGGTGGGGGATCTGGTGGTGGGAAAGCATATCGGCCGCATGATGGGGGCGATGGGTGGCCGGCTTTCGGCCTACCGTGCGGCGCTTGCCCCAACGGCTGGCCAACAGGAACTTGCCAAGGCGCTGTCCCGCAATGTCTACCGGGGCAAGGATTCCGGTGGGGTAGCCGAGGGTCTGGCCAAGGCGGTGCGTTTGTTGCACGATCAGTTGGCGCAGCTTCCCGATGAAGCGCTTCTTGGCGGTGCGGGGATTGGCGGAGAGTGGACATGACCAACCCGGAATTCAGCCACAAACTTGCCGTCGATCGCGTCGGAGACCGGCCCCAGCAGATTGGTTTGCAGGCCGGAGAGGCGGCGCGTCAGGCGCTTGCCACCCGCTTCGGGCTGGAGACGATTGACAGCTTGACGGCTGAGCTGTCGGTGGTCCGGCGCGGTACCGCCATTGTGGTGACGGGGCGGCTGGTTGCCGATGTGGTGCAACAGTGCGTGGTTTCAGCCGAGCCGGTTCCCGCCCACCTTGATGAGCCGGTTGAACTGGTGTTCGAGACAGACCCCGCCCGTGTGCCCGCCGACGAGGAGGAGGTAACCTCTGAAACAGCCGATGTGCTTCTGGTAGAGGGCAACGCCATCGATCTGGGGGAGGCGATCGCCCAGAGCCTGCTGCTGTCGCTTGACCCTTATCCGCGGGCTGACCCAAAGACACTGGCCGAGGCGCGCCGCTTTCTGCTTACCGAGGAGGAAGCCGAGGAAGCCGACGCCGCCGCCCGCCGGGCCGCTAAGGCCGGGCAGAACCCCTTTGCCAGATTGCGCCAGTCGTGACGGCGATTGCCGTTACCACCACGATCTTTGAATATATGTCGGCCAAGGCGGCCGCCAGCGGCGCCATCAACCTGGGGCAGGGCTTCCCCGACAGCTGTGGCCCGCCTTCGGTTCGGCAGGCTGCAGCGAAGGCCGTGCTCGACGGGCCACATCATTATCCGCGGATGCGTGGCACCGATTCCCTGCGTGCCGCGCTGGCCGGCTTTTACGCTGATACCCAGCGTCTGCATTACGACTCCGCGACGGATATCGTGGTGACCAGTGGCGCAACCGAGGCGCTGGCTTCGGCGATTCTGGCGCTGGTGGAGCCGGGCGACGGGGTGATTGTTATCGAACCGGCCTATGATGCCTATGGCCCGCTGGTGCGCCGTGCCGGCGGCAAGGTGTTGCCGCTGCGCCTGCATCCACCGCACTGGCGGCTGACGGGGGATGCCCTGGAGGCAGTTGCCGGGAATGCGCGGGTGATTCTGGTCAACGACCCGGCCAATCCCACCGGGCGGATGCTTGACGCTGACGAGCGGGCTGCCCTCCGCGACGTGGCCCTTGCCCATGATCTGATCGTCATTGCCGACGAGGTATGGGAGGAAGTGCGCCCCGATCAGCGCCTGCATGTGTCGCTTGCCGCCGACCCGGCGCTGGACGGGCGGGTGGTGAAGATCGGCTCGGCCGGCAAGATCTTCGAGCTGACCGGCTGGAAGATCGGCTGGGCGATGGCGGCTGCACCTTTGGCGGCACGGGTGGCGGCAACCCACCAGTATCTGACCTTCACCAGTTCCCCGGCCTTGCAACAGGCTATCGCCCATGGGCTGGACACCGAGCGTCTGTGGCTTGGCACCATGCGCAAGCAGGTGGAAGCCGGGCGGACGCGACTGGCGCAGGGGCTTAGCGAAGCCGGCTATGCGGTGCTGCCGTCGGCTGCCACCTGGTTCCTGTGCGTCGATCTCGCGGCATCGGGCATCCCACTCAGCGACCGGCAGTTCTGCGATACCATCGTCGAGCGGTTCGGAGTGGCCGGCATTCCGGTTTCAGCCTTTTACGAAGGGGAGGGCGCCCCTGCCAACGTGGTGCGTTTCTGCCATGCCAAGGCAGAGCCGACTGTTGACGCAGCGATCAACCGGCTGGCCACCGCCCGCAAGGCGATGGCCTGAACCGCGTTTCAGCCCGTCATGCCAACCTCTGGCTTCCGGTCAGGCAGGCTCCACCGCGTTTGCTGCCTTTTCAGCCAGCCGCTTGGCCCAGTGCGCCGGCCCGGTCTGGTGGACATTGCCGCCACGGGCGTCGACGGCCACTGTTACCGGCATGTCGCGCACCTCGAATTCATAGATGGCCTCCATCCCGAGGTCTTCGAAGGCCAGCACTTTTGCTGACTTGATGGCGCGCGCCACCAGATAGGCGGCTCCACCCACGGCCATCAGATAGCTGGCGCCGGAATCGCGGATGGCCTCTATCGCTTCAGGGCCGCGTTCGGCCTTGCCGATCATGGCGAGCAGGCCGGTCTGCTCGAGCATCATGCGGGTGAACTTGTCCATGCGCGTAGCCGTCGTCGGCCCGGCCGGGCCCACGGCTTCGTCGCGCACCGGGTCAACCGGCCCCACATAATAGATCACCCGCCCCTTGAAGCTGACCGGCAGTTCCTCGCCTCTGGCCAGCATGTCGGCGATGCGCTTGTGCGCGGCGTCCCGCCCGGTCAGCATGCGGCCGCTCAGCAGCAGCCGGTCTCCGGGTTGCCAGCTCTGCACCTGTTCAGCAGTCAGCGTATCGAGATCAACGCGAATTGCCTGAGGCGACGGCTTCCAGTCAACCTTCGGCCAGCGCGCCAGATCGGGGGCGGGAAGGTAGGCCGGGCCGCTGCCATCGAGATGAAAATGGGCATGGCGGGTGGCGGCGCAGTTGGGGATCATGGCGATCGGTTTGGAAGCCGCATGGGTGGGGTAATCGAGGATCTTCACGTCGAGGATGGTCGACAGCCCGCCAAGGCCCTGCGCGCCGATACCGAGCGCGTTCACCCGGTCGAAGATCTCGATCCGCAGTTCCTCGATGGCGGTCCTGGGGCCACGCGCCTTCAGTTCCGCCATGTCGATCGGGGCCATCAGCGATTCCTTGGCAAGCACGGCGGCCTTTTCCGCCGAACCGCCGATGCCGATTCCCAGCATGCCCGGCGGGCACCAGCCGGCGCCCATCAGCGGCACGGTTTTCACCACCCAGTCGAGAATCGAATCCGACGGGTTCAGCATTGCGAACTTCGACTTGTTTTCTGATCCGCCACCCTTGGCGGCGAGCGCGATCTCGATGCCGTCGCCGGGCACCATCTCGACATGGATTACCGCCGGGGTGTTGTCGCGGGTGTTGGTGCGTGCGAACGCCGGGTCGGCGACGATCGAGGCGCGCAGGCGGTTATCAGGGTTGGTATAGCCGCGCCGTACCCCCTCGTTGATCATCTGGTCGAGTGTCATGCGCCCGTCCCACTGCACGCCCATGCCCACCTTCACGAAGGCGACAACGATGCCGGTGTCCTGACAGATCGGCCGGTGGCCTTCGGCGCACAGCCGGCTGTTGCTGAGGATCTGGGCGATGGCGTCTTTGGCGGCCGCACTTTCTTCCAGTTCATAGGCACGGCCAAGCGCCTCGATATAATCGAGCGGGTGATAATAGCTGATGTGCTGGAGGGCATCTGCGACCGATTCAATCACATCGTCACTGCGGATCAGGGCCACGGGCAATTCCTCTTCAGTTTCCGCGCAGAAGCTCACGAGCCGTGATCAACCGCATGATTTCATTGGTGCCCTCCAGAATGCGGTGCACCCGAAGGTCGCGCCATAGCCGTTCGATGGGATGATCCATCAGATAGCCATAGCCACCCAGCATCTGCATGGCGCGGTCGACAACCGTTGAACCGGTATCGGTTGCAAACCGCTTGGCCATGGCGGCAAAGCGGGTGGCGTCGGCTGTTCCAGCCTCTACTTTGGCGGCCGCCAGATAGAGCAGGGAGCGCGCTGCCTGCAACTCTGTTTCCATGTCGGCCAGAACGAACCGGGTATTCTGGAAATCGACGATCGCCTGGCCGAACTGCCGGCGCTCGCGCACATGGGCGATCGCTTCATCGAGCGCGCGCTGCGCCCCGCCCAGCGAACAGGCGCCGATGTTCAGCCGCCCGCCATCGAGCCCGGCCATGGCGATGCGGAAACCTTGGCCTACGTCGCCGATGCGGTTGGCCACCGGAACCCGAACTTCGTCGAAATGCACTGCGGCTGTCGGCTGGGCATGCCAGCCCAGCTTGCGTTCCTGCGCTCCGAACGAAACGCCGGCCATGTCTTTTTCGATCACCAGTGCCGAGATGCCGGCAGCGCCATCGCCGCCGGTGCGCGCCATCACCACATAGAGGCCGTTCACGCCACCCCCTGAGATGAACGCCTTGCTTCCGGTTACGACATACTGGTCGCCCTCAAGCCGGGCGGTGGTGGCAAGGGCGGCCGCATCCGACCCGGAGGCCGGTTCGGTCAGGCAGTAGCTCGCCATCGTCTCCATGGTGACCAGCCTGGGCAGATAGCGCGCCTTGAGGGCCGTATCACCGAACCGGTCGATCATCGCAGTGGCCATGTTGTGAATGGAAATAAGCGCCGAGGTGGCCGGGCAGCCATGGGCCATCGCCTCGAAGATCAGCGCCGCCTCCAGCCGGCCAAGGCCGGCGCCACCATGCACGGGCGAGATCTGGATCGCCCCGAAGCCAAGTGCGCCAGCCCTGGCAATGGCCTCGGCCGGGAAGATGTGCTGTTCATCCCACAAGGCGGCATGGGGGGTGATTTCCGCAAGGGTGAAGCGACGGGCGACATCCTGAATGGCGCGCTGTTCGTCGCTGAGAGCAAATGACGTCATGCCCCGACAGTAGCGATGTGCAAACCTTGACGCAAAACCCAACTCGGGCTAGGGCGCGCACTCGATTTCCATGAAACCCTGAATTCCGTAAGGCTGAACCGATGAAGCGCACCTATCAACCCTCGAAGCTCGTCCGCAAGCGGCGCCACGGCTTCCGTGCCCGCATGGAAACGGCCGGTGGTCGCAAGGTGCTTGCCCGTCGGCGCGCCCGCGGCCGCAAGGTTCTGTCGGCCTGAGCCATGGCCCAGGCCGTCGCGCGGGTCACCAGCCGGCGCGACTTTCTTGCCGCCAATGCCGGCATCCGGGTGGCAACCCCGGCGTTCGTTCTGCTGGTGAGGCAGACCGAATTCGGATGTGTGCGGGCCGGGTTCACAGTGACCAGAAAGATCGGCAACGCCGTCAGACGTAATCGCGCCAAGCGGCGGCTGCGGGAAGTGGCGCGGCTTGTTCTGGGTGAACGGGGCGAAGGCAGGCAGCAATGGAGCGGGCAGAGCGAGGATCAGCAGAAGAGAGCCCGGCGAGCCGAGCCATCGGCAGATTATATTTTCATCGCCCGGCCCATGGCTTCTGAACCATCGTTTGCGCAACTGCTTGCCTATGCCAATCAGGCCGTAAGCAAGGCGGGAAGACGATTGGGGGATCAGCCATGACCATTGGTGCCAGAGCCATGGCCTCCCTGTTCCGTCTGTGGCAGCTCAGCTTCTCGCTGGTCTTTCCGCCAAGCTGCCGCTTCACGCCCAGTTGTTCGCACTATGGCATAGAGGCGCTGCGACGGCATGGTCTGGTTGGCGGGCTCTGGCTTACGCTGCTCAGGATCGGCCGCTGTCATCCCTGGGGCGGCCACGGCGCAGACCCGGTTCCCGAAACCTTTCATTTCTTCCCGAGGGCTAGCGCCCGCCACCTGCAGGATCGATCGTGAAAGACGAACATCGCAACATTATCCTCGCCGTAGTCTTGTCGGCGATTGTGCTGTTCGGCTGGAGCTATCTGTCTGAACGCTATTTTCCGGCAGCAAAAGCGCCAGTCACCCAGACGGCGCCTTCCGCGCCTGAAGGGGCAGGGCCAATCTCACCTGCCACTGCTCCGGTTGCCACCGTGCAACCCGTGGGAACGGCGCTGGCGTCGTCGCCGCGGGTGCGCATTGAAACGCCGCGCCTTGAAGGTTCGATCAATCTGCAGGGTGCGCGGTTCGATGATCTGGTGCTGCGTGACCACAAAGTCTCGCTGGCTGCCAATTCTCCGCCGGTTCGCCTGTTCGCGCCATCCGGGTCGGCGGCTTCCTATTTTGCCGGATTCGGCTGGGTGGGGGCTGCAGCGCCACCCACTGACGCCATGTGGACGGCATCATCCCCGGAACTGACTCCGGAAAAGCCGGTCACGCTGCGCTGGACCAGCCCGGCAGGGGTTACCTACGTCCAGACCATCTCGGTTGACGAGAATTTCCTGTTCACCATCAGGGCCGCTGTTACCAATGGCAGCGCTGCACCGATCGATGTGCGCCCCTATGGCTATGTGAACCGCACCGGCCGTGGCGAAGACAAGGGCGGTGTCAACCAGCACGTCGGCCCGGTGGCGGTGATCGACGGCAGCCTGCAGGACAGTGATATCCAGTACGACAAGCTGCGCGACGACGGCCCCCGCACTTTCCGTACCACGGGCGGCTGGCTTGGGATTTCCGACAAATACTGGCTTTCGGCGCTGATCCCTGATCAGAAAACCCCGGTCGAGGCGCGGTTTACCGCTGCCGACAACAATCGCTATCAGGTTGACTGGCTGGAATTGGGCCATGTGCTGGCGCCGGGGCAGACCTCGGCTGACACCAGCCACCTGTTTGCCGGCGCCAAGGAAGTGCGGCTGCTGAACCAGGTGCGCGATGATCTGGGGGTGCCGCTGTTCGACCGGGCCATGCCCTGGGGCTGGTTCTGGTTCATTGCCCAGCCGATCTTCGGCCTGCTGCAATGGCTGTACGGGGTATTAGGCAACTATGCACTGGCCATCGTCGGGCTGACGGTAATCGTCAGGCTGGCGCTGTTCCCGATTGCCAACAAGCAATATGCCTCGATGGCGAAGATGCGTCTGTTTTCTCCGAAGATGAAAGAAATTCAGGAGAAGTACAAGAACGACAAGGTCAAGCAGCAGCAGGAAATGATGGAGCTTTACAAGCGGGAAAAGATCAACCCGCTTTCCGGCTGCCTTCCGGTATTGTTGCAGATTCCCATCTTTTATGCTCTTTATAAAGTGCTGCTGATCTCGGTAGAAATTCGCCATCAGCCGGCATTCCTGTGGATCCGCGACCTTTCCGCCCCTGATCCGCTGACACCCGTCAACCTGTTCGGGCTCATCAACTGGACACCTCCGGGCTTCCTTCACCTTGGGGTGCTGTCGATCATCCTCGGCTTTACCATGTGGTTGCAGTTCAAGCTGAATCCGCAGCCGATGGATGCCATGCAGGCCAAGATCTTCGCATGGATGCCGTGGATGTTCATGTTCATGATGGCGCCGTTCGCTGCCGGTCTGCATATCTACTGGATCGTCAACAACGTGCTGTCGATGGGGCAGCAATGGCTGCTGCTGCGCAAATACCCGTCTCCGGCCCCGGCTCCCGCCAAATGATCGACCGCAGGTGAGCAGTGCTGACATCGAACAGGCGCGCCGGCTGTTTGCCGGACCGGTGGGCTTCCAGTTATCGGCCCCCCGGCTTGATGTGCTGCCGGCTGCCGATCTGCCCGAGGTGGCCTTTGCCGGGCGATCGAATGTCGGCAAATCGTCGCTTCTGAACGCCCTTGCCGGTCGAAACGGGCTGGCACGCACGTCGAACACCCCCGGGCGCACGCAGGAACTCAACCTGTTTCTGGTGGGAGAGCCGCCGGTTCTGCGGCTTGTTGACATGCCGGGCTATGGCTATGCCGATGCCCCCAAGGATGTCGTGAAGCAGTGGGGACGGCTGGTGGGCGATTATCTGCGGGGACGCCCCACCCTGAAGCGGGTGCTGTTGCTGATCGACAGCCGTCACGGTCTGAAGCCGGTCGATCACGAGATCATGTCCCTGATGGACAAATCAGCTGTTTCGTATCAGATCGTGCTGACCAAGATCGACAAGGTCAAGCCATCGGCACTGGCCGTCACTTCAGCCGGGGTGGCAGCGGCGGCGCGGCAGCATCCGGCTGCCCACCCGCTGCTGATCGCCACCAGCAGCGAGACAAAGGCCGGCATAGCCGACCTGCGGACAGCCGTTATGACTGCGGCGCTGGCATGAGACAATTCGATGCAGGAATTTTGGCGGCATAGCTGCTAAGGGGGGGAAATGCAGGCTTTGAATGCAGTTTCAATCGGCGGCCGGACCTTCCTTCCTTTGGTGGAAGGCGGAAAGGGCGTTTCCGCAACCAACCATGCGTCATCGGGCGCCTGGGCAAGGGCGGGCGGGCTTGGCACCGTTTCAGCCGTCAATGCCGACAGCTATGATGACAATGGCGAGGTGATCCCCCAGATCTATCACAGCCCCACCCGTGTTGGCCGCCACGAAGAACTGGTGGCCTATGCCATCGAAGGCGCTGTCACCCAGGTGAAACGTGCCTACGACATCGCCGCCAACGAGCTGCGGGCCGGGCGCGGGGCGCTCAATATCAATATCCTGTGGGAGATGGGGGGCGCCCAGCGGGTGCTGGAGGGTGTGCTGGAGCGCACCAAGGGGCTGTTGCATGGCGTGACCTGCGGGGCCGGCATGCCCTACAAGCTGTCGGAGATCGCCGCGCGTCACGGCGTATTCTATTACCCGATCATCTCGTCGGGCCGCGCGTTCCGGGCCCTGTGGAAGCGCGCCTATTCCAAGGCGAGCGAGTGGCTGGGGGCCGTGGTCTATGAAGACCCGTGGTTGGCAGGAGGCCATAACGGCCTGTCGAACGCCGAAGATCCACGCCATCCGCAAGACCCTTACCCGCGCGTGAAGGAACTGCGTGCGGTCATGCGTGAGGGCGGCATTGCCGATACGGTGCCGATCGTGATGGCTGGCGGTGTGTGGTATCTGCGCGACTGGGTGGACTGGATGAACAACCCCGAACTGGGGGCCATCATCTTCCAGTTCGGCACCCGGCCGCTGCTGACGAAAGAAAGCCCGATTCCCGATGCCTGGAAGGCGCGGCTGCCGCTGCTTGAGGAAGGCGATGTGCTTCTGCACCGCTTTTCACCCACCGGCTTCTATTCCTCGGCGGTGCGCAACACCTTCATTCGCGGGCTTGAGGCGCGCTCGGAACGGCAGATCGCCTTTTCGACCAAGGCAGCCGGCGACCATCAGTACACCCTTGATGTCGGTGTCGGCCGCAAGGTGTATTACGTGACCCGCGACGACCTGAACCGGGCGCGGGAATGGCATGCCGCCGGGTTTGATACCGCCCTGAAAACACCTGATAACACCCTGGTTTTCACCAGCAGCGAAGAGGCGAAGATGATCCGCAAGGATCAGGCCGATTGTATGGGCTGCCTGTCGCACTGCGCCTTTTCATCGTGGAAAGACCATGATGACCATACCACCGGCCACCTGGCCGATCCCCGCAGCTTCTGCATTCAAAAGACTCTGCAAGCGATCGCCCACGGGGCCGACCCGGAATTCGAACTGATGTTTGCCGGCCATTCAGCCTTTAATTTCCGGACTGACCCATTCTATTCCAATGGTTTCATCCCTACAGTTCAGCAATTGATTGACCGTATCCAGACAGGTGACTGAAAAGCACTGAAGAAAGCTGCTACTGCGAGAGGATGAAAAGGGCGTGGTCGGCCCGCAGGTTCGGCCACATCGTCACTTCCTGGCCGCGAGCCAGAAAGGTGCCGCCACCAACCTGGAGGTGCAAGTCGGCTGCCAGCGCCAGAAAATCGGCGATGGTGCAGAGGTGGATATTGGGGGTGTCATGCCAGCTTTGCGGCAACCATCGGGTAACCGGCATCCGGCCAGTCGTTAACAGACCCAGTCGCACTCGCCAGTGGCCGAAATTGGGGAACGCAACAATGGCTTGCCTGCCGATCCGCACCAGCTGTCGCAAAACTTCCGCAGGTTCAGACATCGCCTGAAGCGTTTCAGACAAGATAGCGTAATCGACCGATTTTTCTGGAAATTCTGCCAGATCGTGCGTAGCGTCGCCCTGCACCACCGACAGGCCGCGCACCACGGCTTCGCGGACCAGCCGGGGGGAAATCTCGATGCCGCGGCCATCGGCATGCTTTTCATCACGAAGCCGCGCCAGCAGCGCCCCATCGCCACATCCGACATCGAGCACGCTGCTGCCTTCGGGGATGAGACGCACGATCTGACGATGCTGGGCAGCGGTGATGCGGCTGCTCATGCCGGGTCTCCGGATGCGCGCAGAAAGCCGTCGACCACTTCGTTGAGGCCGGGGGTATCCAGCAGAAAGGCGTCGTGCCCGAACGGGCTTGATAATTCCACGAAGCTGACGTGCCGCCCGGCGGCCACCAGCGCCTGAACGATGCGTTTGGCTTCGGCAGTGGGGTAAAGCCAGTCGCTATCGAAGCTGATGATGCAGAATCGCGCCGTTGATTTCATGAAACAGTTCGAGAGATTCCCCCCGCAAGTATCTGCTAGATCGAAATAATCGAGCGCCCGGGTCACATAGAGGTAGGAGTTGGCGTCGAAGCGGTCGACAAAGCTCATCCCCTGGTGACGCAGGTAGGATTCAATCTGGAAATCGGCATCGAAGCCGAAGCTGCGGGCATTGCGGTTCTGCAGACGGCGGCCGAATTTCTCGGTAAGCCCGGCTTCCGACAAATAGGTGATGTGGGCTGCCATGCGCGCAACGGCCAGCCCCTTTGATGGCCCCTTGCCCGGCAGGTAGTCGCCACCTTTCCACGCAGGATCAGCCATGACCGCCTGACGCCCCACTTCGTGAAAGGCGATATTCTGGGCGGAATGCCTTGATGCCGAGGCAATGGCGATCACCGAGTTGACGCGGTTGGGGAACAGGGCCGCCCATTGCAGCACCTGCATTCCACCCATCGACCCGCCGATAACGGCAAGCAGCTTGCCCACCCCCAGTTGATCGAGCATGGCCGCCTGGGCGCGCACCATGTCGGCGATGGTGATGACAGGAAAGCGCAAGCCCCAGGGGCGCCCATCTTCCGGGTGGGGGCTCGCCGGGCCTTCGCTTCCCATGCAGCCACCCAGCACGTTCGAGCAGATGATGAAATGGCGGGCCGGGTCAATTGGCAGGCCGGGGCCAACCATGCGGGTCCACCAGCCGGGCTTTCCGGTCAGGCGGTGAGTGCCCGTGACATACTGGTCGCCTGTGAGGGCATGGCAGACCAGAACGGCGTTGCTTCCGTCTGCCGCCAGCGTGCCCCAGGTTTCATAGGCGATATGCACGCTGCCAAGCGTCTGGCCGCTGTCGAGGGTAAGCGCAGAGTCGAGAACAAGGCTGGTATGCATCGTGAGCCGCAGCCCCTAACAGGTGCTTGGCCCTTCGGGAAGGGTGAGGGGAAGTTACAGATGCGATGGCATAAGCGGTTGCGAGCGCAGACGCCACGTCCTAGGGCTGGCTGCATGTCGCAACCCACCCCCAACAGCTGGATCAGCGCGATCCACGCCTATGTTCCCGGCTCGTCTTCGGCCGGGGGCAATATCCGCCCTGTCAAGCTGTCGTCGAATGAGAATCCCTGGGGGCCGTCGCCGCTGGTCACGGCCGAACTGGCAAAGCCCCACGACGTGCACCGTTACCCTGATGGCGCCGCCCATGCCTTGCGGGCAAGGCTTGCAGCGCTTCACGGGCTTGACCCTGACCGCATCGTCTGCGGCACCGGGTCGGACGAGTTGCTGCAGCTGCTGCCACTGATCTACTGTGATCATGGCGACAGTGTGATCTATATGCGCCACGGCTTCATGGTATACCCGATTGCGGCGCGGCGTGCCGGCGCCCAGCCCACAGAAGTGCCCGACCGCGATTATACCGCCGATGTCGATGCCGTGCTGGCAGCCGTCACTCCGACGACCCGGGTTGTGTTTCTGGCCAACCCCAACAACCCCACCGGCACCATGATTCCAGCCGCTGACGTGGCGCGCCTGCATTCCGGGTTGCGGCCTGACATCGTGCTGGTGATCGATCAGGCCTATGCCGAATATCTCGATTCGCCCGATCCGGATGGCGGGCTACATTTGGCCAGAACTGCCGGGAATGTTGTGGTTACTCGCACCTTTTCAAAGATTTACGGTCTGGGTGGGTTGCGGGTGGGCTGGGCTACCGGCCCGGCCGACATCATTGCCGAACTGAACCGGGTGCGGGCGCCCTTTCCCATTTCTGTGCCGGCGCTGGCGGCATGCGCGGTGGCGCTAGATGATCAGGACTGGGTGGCGCTTTGCCGCAGCCGTAATGCCGAACAGCGCGCCATCCTTGCTGCTGGGATCGACCGCCTGTCGGACAAGGGGTTGCGCGCCGTTCCTTCGCAGGCCAATTTCGTGCTGATGACCTGTCCGCAACACGGGCCGCTGTCGGCCGGAGAGCTGCACAAGGCGCTGATGGCGCGCGGTTTCATCACCCGCTGGCTGCCGGGGCAGGGCCTTCCCCATGCCCTGCGCATTTCGGTGGGCACGGCCGAGGAAACCGCCGGATTTGTAACGGCGCTTTCGGACCTGGTTGCCGCTGCCTGATGGAGCCGTTTCAGCGAATTGCCATCATCGGGATGGGCTTGATCGGCTCGTCGATTGCGCGGGCGGCCCGCCACCGCTTTCCTGATGTGATCATTCAGGCCAGCGATTCCGACACTGGGGTCGTGGCGCGGGCCCGTGAACTTGGTCTTGCTGACAGTGTGGCCGAGCACCCGGCCGAAGTTGTTGAAGGTGCGGAGCTGATCATTCTGGCAGTTCCGCTGGGGGCGTTCGCAACGGTTGCCACGGCTATTGCGCCGCATCTTGCGGCAGGGGCCATCGTCTCTGACGTCGGGTCTGCCAAGCAGACCGTGATCGAGGCCCTGCAACCGGTACTTCCCGAGTCTGTGCACCTGATTCCGGCGCACCCGGTGGCGGGCACCGAGCAGAGCGGCCCTGATGCCGGCTTTGCCTCATTGTTCGAAGGGCGCTGGTGCATAGTCACTCCGCCGCGCGGGGCCGATGCGCGGGCCTGTGAACGGGTGGTGCAGTTCTGGCGGGCGCTTGGCTCAACCGTTGAGGTGATGGAGGCACGCCACCATGATCTGGTGCTGGCCGCCACCAGCCACATCCCCCACCTCATCGCCTATTCGGTTGTGGGAACGGCTGCTGATCTGGAGGATGTGACACGGGGCGAAGTGATCAAATATTCAGCCGGTGGATTTCGCGATTTCACCCGCATTGCCGCCTCCAACCCGACCATGTGGCGCGACGTATTCCTCACCAACCGTGACGCCGTGCTCGAGGTGCTGGGCCGCGTCACCGAAGATCTGGCGGCCTTGCAGAAGGCGATCCGCTGGGGCGATGGCGACACCCTGTTCCAGCGGTTCACGCAATCCCGCGATATTCGCCGCGCCATCATCGAAGCCGGACAGGACACTCCGGCACCTGATTTCGGGCGTCCGCACAAGCCCGACTGACAGGCTTGCCCACTGAGCATCCGGAGGTTCGAAGCCTCAGTTCGGATCAGTCATCGAGGGCGGGTCGCTGGCCGGGAAGCTCTGGTCGAGTTCGGTGTCAAGCTGGCGGTTGCGGCGAATGTGACGCACGCGGTCGTTTTCGGCCTTGCTTTTTGCCAGCCATTCAAGCTGTTCCGGCGTCGCTTCCAGGTGGCGCGCCTTGAACTCGGCATAAGGCTCGCCATAGATCAGGTGGCGCGCTTCGTCGCGGGTCATCGGCACGGGGGTTTCGATCGATGCCTCGGCCAGCCAGTCGGCCAGGCAGTTGCGGCAGAACCCGGCGCGCCCCATCAGTTCGACATTCGAGATATCCTGCCGCAGTTGCAGATGCTCGACCAGCCGTCGAAAGGCAGCGGCTTCCAGCTTTTCCATATCAGTGCGTTGTTCGCTCATTTTCGTCTCCTTGCTGGTGTCGCATGCCGACAGATACTCTATAAGGCGTTTCAGACCCGTTGCTTCAAGGGGGGTGCAGCGGCAGCAGGAGAGAAGAACTGACAACGCATCGCCCCCCGCGCCGGCGCCATGTCAGGGTGCTGGCGACGCTCGGCCCCGCCTCGGATACGCCAGAGAAGATCCTGGCGCTGTATCTGGCCGGTGCCGACGCCTTCCGGATCAACATGAGCCACGGCGACGAGGAGGGGCGGCTGGCACTGATCGCCGCTGTGCGCGCCCTTGAACACGAGGTCGGCCGGCCGATGACCATTCTGGCCGATCTGCAAGGGCCCAAGTTGCGGATCGGTCGTTTCCGCGAGGGCAAGGTCAGGGTGGAAGCTGGCCAATCATTCCGCTTCGACCTCGACGAGTCGGCGGGCGACGAAACACGGGTGTGCCTGCCCCACCCCGAGATATTGTCAGTTCTGCGGGCCGGTCACCGCCTGCTGCTCGATGACGGCAAGGTGGTGCTTTCGGTGCGGGAAGCCAGCGGCCAATGGTGCGATGCGCAGGTGGTGGTTCCGGGCACCCTTTCAGACCACAAGGGCGTGAATGTGCCTGATGTGGTAGTGCCGCTGCTGGCGCTGACCGCCAAGGATCGCCACGATCTGTCGGTGGCGCTCGACTCCGGGGTCGACTGGATCGCGCTGTCGTTCGTGCAGCGGGCCGATGATGTGGCCGAGGCGCGCAAGCTGATTGGCGGCCGCGCCAGTCTGATGGCCAAGATCGAGAAGCCGGCCGCCATCGACCAGATCGACGATATCATCGAGCTAGCCGATGGCATCATGGTGGCGCGCGGCGATTTGGGGGTGGAATTGCCGCCTGAGGATGTGCCCGGCTTGCAGAAACGGCTGGTGGCGGCTGCGCGCCGCGCCGGGAAGCCGGTGGTGGTGGCAACACAGATGCTGGAATCGATGATCGTGTCGCCTTCACCCACCCGGGCAGAAGTGTCGGATGTCGCCAACGCCATTTATGATGGCGCTGATGCGGTGATGCTGTCGGCTGAAAGTGCGGCCGGCAAATGGCCCGAACAGGCAGTTGCAATGATGGATGCCATCGCCCGCAAGGTTGAGCATGACGACCTGTGGGCCGAGCAGATCCGTTTCGTGAAGACCGATCCGGAGCCAACGACTGCTGACGCCCTGTGTGCGGCGGCGCGGGGGATTCAGCAGACGGTGGGGGCGCGCGCCATTGTCTGCTTCACCACTTCGGGCTCGACAGCACGCCGCCTGTCGCGTGAGCGGATTGCCGCCAATTTCCTGGTGATGACGGCGCGGCTGGCCACGGCACGGCGGCTGGGCCTGATGTGGGGGGTGCATGCCGTGCATACCCGCGACATCGCCGATTTCGAGGAAATGGTTGCCAAATCGAAACGCATGGCCCTGCGCCACCATATCGCTGCCGCCGGAGACCGGCTGGTGGTGATGGCGGGGGTGCCGTTCGGGGTGCCCGGCTCGACCAATGTGCTGCATGTGGTGCGCGTCGCCGGCGACGAACTGCAACGCCACCCCCGGGGCTGAGGGCCCCTGGGTGGTGATGCCACAAGGATTGGCGCCATGATCCACACCCCCACCAGCCGCAGGCGATCTCAATCGATACCCATCTCGTGCAGCAGCGCACCGGCGCCATCCACTTCTTTCATCACCCAAAGCATATAGCGCCAGTCGAGAGAGATGGTGCGGGTGGTGCTGGCGCTGTAGGCCCAATCAGACAGCATGCCATCGAGGGTGCCATCAAAGGCAAGCCCAACGAACTCGCCGCGCGCATTGAGAACGGCAGAGCCGCTGTTGCCGTTGGTGATATCCGTGTCTGACAGGAAATTGACGGGCAGGGTCCCGAGCGATTCTGATTGCAACCCCGCCCAGTCGCCGCTTGCCTGAGCCTTCCTGACGGCTTCCAGCAGGCGTGGCGGTGAGTTGAAGGGTTCTTTTCCGGTTTCCTTCTCAAGCAGGCCAGCCGTCGTTGTGAAGGGAAGCCAGGCTTTGCCATCAACGGGCTGGCGGCCCGTCACCTTGCCGAAGGTGAGGCGCAGCGATCCGTTGGCGTCTGGATACGGGATATCGCCAAGCGATCTCCGGTAGGCTTCCAGCGTTTTCATGTACGGGATGCTGGCTGCCAGACGCTCACCGTTGAGGTCGCGGCTGCGCTGCTCGCCAAACTGATCAGCGGCGTAGGACTCTACCGCGATCTGGATGAACGGGTCGTCAGAGGCATTGAAGGCATCGACCGGACGATCAAGCCAGGCGAGACGCTCAGCCGGATCAGCGAGCCGCGTATCGGCATAGAGCCGATCGAGACCGATGCGGCTGATGGCGGCATCGAGCGCCATGTTGCGTTGCCCGGGTGGCAGCTTGCGGACTTCGGCAAGCGCCTGCTCAAGGATGGCGCGGTCGACATGGGGGATGAAGCGCCGGCTGATAAGGTTGAGCCGATCGATCAAGGTGGCGCGATCGCGATCCTGAAAGCCCAGCGCACGTTCGGAATCCGGCTTCTGGCGCTCGTTGGCGAACCGGTACAGATCGCGGGCGGCCTTCAGCAGTTGCGCACGATCGAGTGTCTGGTTGATGAGGGCCGCGCGCTGGCGGGGCAGGTCGCGGTTGATCACCTCGTCATAGGTGGTGATGGCCATGGCATGGCGGCGGACATTCTCCCGCCTTGCCCCCCATTCGCTGAACATCCGGTCCTGCGCGTCCTTGTGGCCGACAAGGTCGGCACGAGCCGCTGCCTCTATCTGCCCGAGGATCTTCTTCTTGTAGTTGTCGGCCCGCTGCAGGATCGCGGCATAGGCGATTTTCTCGGCGGCAGTGCGGGTTTCCCGGGTTATGAGGTCGGAATAACTGGCCAGCAGACGCTGCTGCAACGGGTAATAGTCATTGAAATAGAAGCGGGTTTCGGCAGCGGTCCGGTAGCGTTGCGTGGTTCCCGGATAGCCGGCAATCATCACGAAATCGCCATCCTTCAGGTCGGTTCGGGATATGGTCAGCCACCCGCTGGGGCGATAGGGAATATTTTCCCTCGCGAAGGGGGCAGGGCGCCCGTCCGGCCCGACATAGGCCCTGTAAAAACTGTAATCACCGGTGTGGCGGGGCCACATCCAGTTGTCGGTTTCTCCGCCGAAATTGCCAATGGCGCCAGCCGGGGCGTGCACCAGCCGCACATCGCGGACTTCCAGCATTTTCTGCAGGATCCACTGGCTGCCTCCGAAGTAGGATTTCACGTCGCAGCGGTAGCCGGGGGTGGATTCGCAAGCGGCAATCAGGGCCTTCGAGTTGCGTTCAACACCATCGATGAGGGCACTGCCGGTGGTGTTTTTCCTGATTCCGGCCATCACTTCGGTCGTCACATCGCGCATGTCTTCCATCACCAGAATGCGGCTTCCAGGCGCTGCCGGCAGTTCGTGTGCCTTGTCGGTGGCGAGAAAGCCGTTGGTCAGATAATCCTGTTCCGGAGTCGAATTATACTGGATCGACCCGTAGGCGCAGTGGTGGTTGGTGGCCACCAGCCCTTCGGGAGAGACGAAACTGGCCGAACACCCCCCCAGCGAGACGATGGCGTTCATCGGAGCGGCGTGCAGGTTGGCAAGCGCCTCCGGGGCGATTTCCAGACCGCCCTTCTGCAACCGGGAGGCGATTGCCGGTGCCTGCGAGGGCAGCCACATGCCTTCGGCAGCCAGTGCCTGTTGGGGGAGAATGGAAGCGGCGGCCACCAGCAAGGGGGCAAGGGCGGAAATACGAAGCATGGGGGTTCTGATAGAAAATGTCAGACTTGAAAGGCAAGTCGCACCGGGATGGACGGGCCGGCATTGGCGCGGAAGGCCGGTTAAGGGCTTCACTGTTGGCGTGTCAGCGCCTAAGGCAGCCCGGATTATCGAGGGAGATGGAAATATCGTGAATCACATCATCAGCTTGCGCACGGCCCTGGCACTGGCCATCGTTTCGCTTCCACTTGGCGTGGCGGCCCGCCAGCCGGTTCCGGCGACGGCATCGTCTGAAGCCAACAGCGAAGATGCGCGCCTGAATGCCTTTTTCGACAAGGAATATGCCGAAGAGCTGCTGCTTAGCCCGCAACTCGCCACCCGTCTGGGCATGAAGGAAGGCCGCGACAAGCTCGATGACATCAGCGATGCCGGCCAGCAGCGGATGCTGGACTGGCGGCGAGGCAGCGTGCAGCGCATGAAGCAGCAGTTCGACCGGTCGAAGCTGTCACCCGAAGGGCAGGTGAATTATGATATCTGGGCGATGGAGCTTGATCGCGCCGAGCTTGCCCACCGCTACCGCCTCTATCGGCCGCCTTTTTATTCGACGCTCTATTCCATCCACGACCGGCTGCCCGATTTCCTGATCAACAACCACAGCGTCACCGAGCCAGCCGATCTGACCGCCTATGCAGCGCGGATTCGCGCCATTCCCGGCGTGCTCGATACCGCGATTGCCCAGATGCGCGAAGCCGCCCGGATCGGGGTGCGCACCCCGAAGTTCCAGATCGAGCGGATCATTGCCAGCAGCAACGATCTGATCTCGGGCGCGCCATTCGACAGCAACGGTGACGAGGCGATGTGGGCCGACGCCAGGGCAAAGGCGGCAAAGCTGGTGGAAGCCGGCAAGATGAGCGGGGCCGAGGCTGATGCCGCGCTTGCCGACATCAGGGCGGCACTTCTTGAGATGAAGCCCGGCTATGAGCGGGTGATTGCCTGGGCAAAGGCGGAACTGTCAACGGCGCCATCGGGCCGGGTAGGGGCCGTATCGGTTCCGGGAGGAGCCGAGTATTACGCTGCCGCCCTCAAGCTGAACACCACCACCGATCTGACGGCGGCGCAGGTCCATGACATCGGCGTGCGCGAAGTGGCCCGGATCGAGCGCGAGCAGGACGCTCTGGCCCGGCAGGCCGGGTTCAGGGACCGCAGTGCCTATTATGCCGAACGGGCGCGGCTATATCCGCCCCAGCCATGGACCGACGAACTGCGCGCCAGCTATCTGAAGGCCGCCAACGAAGCGGTTGCCCATAACCGCACGCTGCTGCCCGGCTGGTTCAACACGCTGCCCGCCTACAGGATGGAAGTGAACCGCGAGCCGTCGTATTCCGAAGTGCCCGGCGGCGCCGCCCACGCAGCGCCACCCAGCCCCGATGGCAGCAGGCCCGGGCGTGTATATGTGCACCTGGCCGGCAAGACGGAAGACCCGGCAGCCATGTACAGCCTGATGTGCCATGAAGCAGTGCCGGGCCATGTGATGCAGGGCGACATCCAGGTGCGCCAGAGCGATGGCCCCAGGTTCCGCAAGACCACCCGCTATGTGGCCTTTTCGGAAGGCTGGGCCTTGTATGCCGAGGCCCTGTGCAAGGAAATGAATGCATTTCCCGATATCGCCGCTGATTTCTACCGGCTCGATGCCGAACTGTTCCGGGCGGCACGGCTGGTCGTCGACACCGGGATCCACGCCAAGGGCTGGACGGAAGATCAGGCGGTGGAATACATGACGAAGACAGGCCGTCAGCCGACCGACAAGGCCAGATCAGAGGTTCGCCGCTACATCACTCTGCCGGGGCAGGCGACCGGCTACAAGATCGGTATGCTGAAGATCATGGAGATGCGCGAGAAAGCGCAGAAGGCACTTCAAGGTTCCTTTGATCTGAAGGGGTTCCATGACCTGCTGATTGCATCGGGTTCGCAGCCGATGTCGATCCTCGAGCGCCGCGTCGATGACTGGATTGCCGGGCAGAAACGCAGCTGACCGGCAAGGAAACAGCCAGAGGCCGGGGGTCGGTCTCTGGCTGCAAGAAGGAGTGAATGTGCGGCCGAACCCGTGATCAGCCAGAAAATGCGCGCTCGATCACATATTGGCCGGGGTTGGCGTTCGAGCCTTCTTCAAAGCCCCTCCGCTCGAGATCGGCGGCGAGATCCTTGATCATCGCAAGGCTGCCGCACAGCATCACCCGGTCGTGATGCGGGTCGAGCTGGCGGGGGCCGGTCACGCCGCAATCGAACAGGGCGCCGCTTTCGATCAGCGTGCCGATGCGCCCGCTGGTCGGGAACGGTTCGCGGGTAACGGTTGGCAGGTAGTGGAACTTCAGAAGTGCCTCTTCGTTCACCAGCGGATCGTCGGCGAAATGGCTTTCCAGCATCACCCGATGGGCCAGATCGCTGACCCGGCGCACCGAATGGACGATCACCAGCTGGTCGAACATCTGGTAGATGTCGGGATCGCGGGCGAGACTGAGAAACGGCGCCAGTCCGGTGCCGGTAGCCAGCATGAACAGGCGTTTGCCCGGATGCAGGGCGTCGCTGACCAGTGTGCCGGTGGGTTTCCGCCCCAGAAACACATGGCTTCCCGGCACAATCTGCTGAAGGCGCGAGGTGAGAGGGCCGCCGGGCACCTTGATCGACAGGAATTCCAGCTCTTCCGCCCACGAGGGGCTGGCAATGGAATAGGCCCGCAGCAGCGGCCGGCTTCCCGGCGCGGCTTCCGGCAATCCCAGCAACACGAATTCGCCGGAGCGGAAACGGAACGATGCCGGGCGGGAAATGGTGAATGAAAACAGGTGCTCGTTCCAGTGATGAACCGAGCCGACCGTTTCCACGCTGAGGGCAGTGGTTGGAGTCAGCAGGGAGGCGGCGCGATCACTCATGATGTTGGTCACTCCGGATGGGTGCAAGGCTGGACGTGCCAGGACAATGGCGGGAGGTTTCGGGCGGCTGACATGTTCACTGCCCCAAACGCCGGAGCCACCGGCCTGAAGTATCAGGCCCTAAGCAGGAAACTTGTCATTGACGCAAGGTGCGCCTAGCATCTGCGACAAGTGCACGCAGCATCGGCTGGGTGTGAGATTATGGTCTGGGCGTTGCGCATGGCTGATGGATATGCCGTTGATGGCAATGAAAATGGCGCTGGCCAGCCAGCAGTGCCAGCCGAGGCGCGGTGGAGCGCCAACCGCCCACCCGGGGCACCCCAGAAGCGGGAAAGCGGCGCTGCGGCTGCTTCATGCGATACCTTGCATAATCACTGCAACCATCAGGAACGAAAGAAGAATTTTCATACTCATCGTCCGGTTATCGGGGCGCTTGACCTTGGAACGAACAACTGCCGGCTGCTGATTGCACGGGCGCGCGACGATAATGGCAGCCATGATTTTCAGGTAATCGATGCCTATTCCCGCGTTGTGAGGCTGGGCGAAGGGCTGGCGCAGACCGGCCGGCTTTCCGACGCTGCCATGGATCGCACGATAGCTGCGCTTGCCGCCTGTGCAGAAAAAATCGCCCGGCGCGGGGTGCGCCAGGTGCGCTCGGTAGCCACTGAAGCGTGCCGGATGGCATCGAACGGCCCGCAGTTCATCCGCCGTGTCTACGACGAGACCGGGCTGGCGCTGGATGTGATCACTCCGGCTGAAGAGGCACGTCTTGCCGTTCTCGGCTGCCAGACCCTGATCGATCCGGCACCCGGGCGCACGCTGGTATTCGATATTGGCGGCGGCTCGACCGAGCTGGTGCTGCTGGAGCGTGGCGACCGCGCCGAAGCCGGGGTGCGCATGCTGGCGTGGCTTTCGGTGCCCTGGGGCGTGGTTTCGCTGGGCGAATCCGAGGCACATGACGCTGGGTGTGCAGCAGACCGCCTCGACGCGTATCGGCGTATGAAGGCGCGGGTGGCAGCGCACCTGAAGCCGTTGCGACGCTTCATTCGCGGTAACGTGCAGCTTCTGGGGGCGTCGGGAACGGTCACCACCCTTGCCAGCCTCAACATGGGCCTTGCCCAGTATGACCGTCGTCGGGTTGATGGCTCGATTGCCCGGACAGCTGAACTGGTGGCGCTAAGCCATGATCTCGCCAGCAAGTCTCCGGCCGAGCGGGCGATGGTTCCCGGGGTGGGGGCCGACCGCGCCGATCTGGTGGTTGCTGGTGCTGCCATTCTGGAGGCGCTGATTGATCTGGGGCGGGCTGAACAGTTGCGCGTTGCCGATCGCGGCATCCGCGAGGGCATCCTACGTTCGATGTTTGCCCGTGAGCGGGCAAGGCATGTGGCGGTTCCAGAATGAGCAATGGCAAGGGCAGGGGCGGCGGCAAATCCTTTGGTGGCCGCCAGCGGGTTCATAATCGCCGCGGGCGCACGGCCAGTTCGGCACGATGGCTGGAGCGGCACATCAACGACCCCTATGTCAAACGGGCGGTGATCGATGGCTGGCGGGCGCGCGCCGCCTACAAGCTGATCGAGCTGGACGAGCGTTTCTCGCTGTTTGCTGGCGTGCAGCGCATCATCGATCTGGGAACGGCGCCAGGATCGTGGGCGCAGGTGGCTTTGCAACGGCGACCAAGGGCGCAGATCGTCGGCATCGACCTGCTGGAAGTGGAGCCGATAGCCGGCCTGCAGTTCGTTCAGGGGGATTTTCTGGCAGATGGCATGGATGCGCATCTTTCCGATCTGCTGGGTGGCGCACCTGACCTCGTGATGTCGGATATGGCGGCCAATACCATCGGCCATCAGCAGACCGACTATCTGCGCACCATGGCACTGGTGGAGGCAGCGGCTGATTTTGCCATCCGCACACTGGCGCCCGGCGGCCATTTCGTTGCCAAGGTGCTGGGTGGCGGCGCCGATGCCGCAACGGTGCAGCGGCTGAAACAGGCATTTGCAACCGTAAAACACGCCAAGCCGCCCGCCAGCCGTAAAGAGAGCAGCGAGACGTTCCTGGTTGCCATGCGCCGCAAGCCCTGAGCCGGAGTGGTGACTGGAAAGGGCGGCTGGCGTGCGTCGTGCTGATGGGCATGTCTCGGCAGGAAATCGCCACCATGGCGTTGCCGGATCAACACAATGGCCGATAATGGCCACATGCGGGCTTTCAACCGGCCGCCAAACCCACTATCTTGCCTTGTCAACCGAACTATCGAGGAGAGACGACCATACGACCGCCGATGATGAGGCGCCCGATCGGGCCGGCCCCGCAACCGCTGAACGGCCCCCGCTACAACGAGTTCATCACCGTACCCAAGGTGCGGGTGATCGATGAAAATGGCGAGAATCTCGGCGTGATGTACACGCGCGAGGCAACTGCGATGGCTCGCGAAGTCGGGCTTGACCTGGTTGAAGTCAGCCCCGGCGCCGAACCGCCGGTTTGCAAGTTCCTTGATGTTGGCAAATTCAAGTACGAAAGCCAGAAGAAGGCATCGGCTGCACGCAAGAGCCAGAAGGTGCAGGAGATCAAAGAGATCAAGATGCGCCCCAACATCGATGATCATGATTATGATACCAAGATGAAGGCCGTGAAGAAATTCATCGAGGAAGGTGACAAGGTAAAGCTGACACTGCGTTTTCGCGGGCGGGAACTTGCACATGGACAGCTTGGCCTGAAGCTGCTGGAACGTGTTCGTGATGACAGCGTCGATTATGCCAAAGTAGAGCAGTTGCCGCGCATGGAAGGCCGGCAGATGCTGATGATCTTGTCGCCCAAGCCCGCCTGACCGGTATCGTTACCGCTGATTTTCACCTGCACCGGCTATCCCGATGCGAAGCCTGAACCGTCTGGATGCCGCATGCGCCATGTGTTGATCCTTACTCTGCTTGTGTGTGTGGCTGGCAATGCCCTGGCTGCCGAGGCGCCAACAACGTCGCTGTTTTCCGGCCAGCCGCTCGATTCGCGTGCCCTTGACTCTGAGGCTCTGCAGCGACTGGGGGTGCATCTGCCTATCACCGAGGCCGGGCGGGTGCCCGGCCTGGTGGCGACAGTCACGCCCGGGGGCAATGCCGCGCGGATGTACGCCCGAGGGCTGGGCACGCCAGACCCGCTGGGCAATCAGCCGGTTGCCACCATTGTCGATTCCGTGCCGCTGCCTACAGGAATCGCCAATAATTTCATTCTGTTCGATCCGGAGCGGCTGAGTTATCACAGTGGGCCGTTCGGGACGAGCGCCGGACCACAGGCATTGGCCGGCGCAGTGGCGGTGCGTAATCATGCGCCGGGCCAGCGCGTGGGGGGTTTTGTCGAGGCAGGGTTTGGAAGTCAGGCGCGCTGGCTATTGCGCGGCTCGGTCGATCTGCCCTTTGACGAGCGTGCGGCGTTCAAGCTGTCGGCCTATTGGCAGGGCGACCATGGCTTTGCCCACAACCTGACCACGGGTGAGCGGGTGAACGATGGCGACATGTCGGGGGTGCGGCTGGCGGTGCGGCTGCGCCCGGCGGACGATCTGACCTGGGATATGGCAGGCGCCTATACCGAGAACAACGGTGAAAACCTGCTGAACTTTGCCTGTGCCGCGGGTGGCGCAATTGGCTGCAACCGGTTTCTGACCACCGGGATGACGGTGGCGCCGCGGCTTGGCGGGGCGCCGCAATATGATGTTGCGGTCAGCGGCCGCAAGGCGGATTTCCCGTTGGGAAGCGAAGTGAAAACCATGCTTCTGACGTCGCGGCTGGAATGGGCGGCGGCCAACTGGCGCGTTGCTGCCATCACCGGTTATGTCGATACCGACGTGCGGCAGGCACTGGATTTTGCCGACGGCCGGGCAGGGCCGGGGCCCCATACCCTGCCAGCCGGCTACCGCAACGGCGGGTTTACCCTGCTTCATGATGGCGGCTATCGCCAGTTCAGCCAGGAGCTGCGGGCAACCACCAGTTTCGGGCCGCTCGATGTCACGGCCGGGGGATGGTTCGCCAACCGCACCAGCCGAAGGGATGCCGCCACGATCGAGACTATCGACAATGGCAGCAGTGAGGGATTGCCGTTGCTGCTGGGCGATGCGGTGCGGGCCCGCACCGACCGCGAACTGGCGGGGTTCGTGGAAGCAACGGTTCGTCAGGGGCCGTTCATGGCGACTGCCGGGGTGCGCTACAGCGATCTTCGCTTCAGCGGGCCGGGGCAGACGCGGTCTGACCGGCTCTGGACTCCCAATGCCGAACTGTCGTGGAGCCCGACCAGCGCTGGCCGGCTGTTCGTGCGGGCTACCAGGGGCTTTGCCGCCGGCACCCATGCCGATGACCCGACGCTCGTGACCTCGGGCTGGACTTATGAGGCGGGGGGAAGCACCAGCCTCGCCAAAGATCGGCTGACTCTGGCAATCACCGGATTTGTACTGAGCGCTGACCATGTCGCCACTACCGACTGGCTGGGGCCGCCGCGACCATCGGCCTCGATGAAAAACCACGGGGTGGAACTGGAACTGCGGGCACGTCCGGTCAGCGGCCTTTCCCTATGGGCCAACGCCGGATGGCAGAACGCCAGCTATTCCAATCATTCCGGCCTTGTGCCGCTTTATGCGCCGGATGTGACAGCGGCTGCGGGCGGAAGCTATGACTTGCCGATTCCCTATGCCGGCGTGGTGCTCAGCCCGACGATCGAACTGCGTTACCGCAGCGAGATGGCGACTGATCGCTCCACCTCGGTCGGCTCGGCAGTGCTGGCCAATGCTGCGGTGGCGGTGCGTACCGATGACGACAACTGGACCCTGGCGCTGGAATGCCGCAACTGCCTGAACAGCACCGATCCGGACTCCAGCCTGTATGGCTGGACCTACCTTCCCACACCGCGCACCTGGATGCTGCGGGCACGGCGCAACTTCTGAATGCCGGGCGAACGGCCGGCTCGCTGCTCAGGGGGTTAGCCGCGGCAGACGGCTTGCAGCCGACGGGTCGCCCAGCGCCAGGAACGGACCGTTCAGGGCTCCGGGCTTGGCGTAGGTGAAGGGCAGGCCATCGGTGCCCAACACGATTCCTCCGGCCGCGCGCAGGATGGCGTCGCCGGCTGCGCTGTCCCACTCGAAGGTGCGCCCATAGCGCGGGTAGGCGTCGTGCTTGCCCTCGGCCAGCAGGCAGAATTTCATGGCCGAACTCGAGGGGCTGATGATGGCCCCCGGCACCTGATCGACCCATGCCTGGGTGCGGGGGTCGAGATGGCTGTGACTGGTGGCGATGGCGATCGGCGACGCCAGCGGCCGGGTGTGAATGGGGTGCCGCTCTCCCCCTTCGGTTTCGCGCCACGCCCCCAGCCCCACGGCTCCGGTCCACAGAGTCTGGCTGGGAGGATGGAGAATCAGCCCCACAGTTGGGATTCCACCCTCGATCAGCCCGACACTGACGACATAATCGAGCCGTCCGGCTACAAAGCCCCTGGTCCCGTCAAGCGGGTCGAGCAGCCAGAACCGTTCCCCGGTTTCGGGGCTGGCACCGGCCGCACTTGCCTCTTCCGCGATGATGACAGCCTCAGGATCAACGACCCGGATGGCCTCTGTCACCAGATTCTCTGATGCAACATCGGCATCGGTTACCACCGACTTGTCAGGCTTGGTGTGGCGTTCAAGGCCCGCGGCTTTCATTTGTTCGATGAGGCGGCCGGCAGCCCGGACCGCGGGCGAGAGCCGTTCCAGAAGGCGAGCGTGGGCAAGAGACTGGGCAATATCAGACATGATGCTATCCTGAAGCCGATTTCCCTATATATGGGAAGCCCGAACATCGAGGGACAGATATGCGCCGTTTTGCACTGATTCTGGTAGCATCATTGACTGCGGTAACGACTGGCCCGCTGGTGCCGCCAGCGGCCCTTGCCCAGACGGCAGGAAGCGCCGCTCTGCTGGGGTGCGCCGCCAAGGTCGACGACTCCGAGCGTCTGGCCTGTTATGATGCCCTTGCAGCCGGCGTGTCGGCAGAGGGACGTGCCGTTGCCAGCCGGCGCGAGGCTGCCCGTCAGGCTCAGGCGGCAGCCGCAGCGGCCGAGGCTGAAAAGGCGCGCAAGACCGCCCAGGCCGCAGCCGAGGCGGCTAAACAGGACAGTTTCGGCAAGGCGCAATCTGATAGCGAACAGATCGACGAATTGCCGGTCGTGATCAGTGAAGTGATGCAGGACAAGCGCGGCCGCAACGTGTTCATGCTGGATAACGGCCAGATCTGGCGTCAGGTCGAGCCTTACCCGCTGCCGCCTATCAAGGACGGCACGGCCGCCACTCTGAAGCGTGGGGCGCTGGGAAGTTACCGGATCAAGATCGCCGGAAACAACCGCAATATTCCCGTCATCCGCAACCGCTGACCGGCTTCAGGCAACGCCCAACACGTCGCGGGCGATGGTTTGCACCCGCGCCGCCGATGGCGGAAACCCTTCGGCGATCCACCGGTCCTCGACTTCGCGCAGCCGCCGGGACACCGCCGGTCCGGGGGGCAGGCCCATGGCGATAAGGTCCTTTCCCGAGATGGGCAGGCGCGGCGGCACATAGGTGGCCAGATGCGTTGCCCATTGCAGGCTGCGTGGGTCGCCGGTCAGCAGCATAAGATCAAGGGTTGCTTCTCCGCCGATCCGGTAGGCGAGGGCGCGCGGATCAGCAGGCACGGTCAATCGTTCTGCCGCCAGTTGCAGGCGGGATTTCTGCCGGTTGGACAGCCGCAGGCGTTGACCGATCTCACTTGCGACCGAGATATCGGCAGGCAGCAGTGCCGCCAGACGGCGCAGCGGGTTGGGCCGGGCACCTGCCGTTGCTTCTTCTGTCAACAGGCGCTCAAGTGCGCCCAGATCGTGAATTTCGGGAAGCACCGGCGCAAGAATACCGGAATCGAGCATGATGGCGATAGTGGGGGCCGGGTTGGCAAGCGCCAGAATCTTCAGAAGCTCGTCGCGAATGCGTTCGCGCGACAAGGTCATGAGATCGTGGGCGCGCAGGCGACAGGCTTCCAGGCCCTCTGGATCGATGACCTGGCCGAAGCGCGCTGTGAACCGGAAGAACCGCAGGATGCGCAGATGGTCTTCGGCGATGCGCTGTTTCGGGTTGCCGATGAACCGCACCCGGCGCTGATCGAGATCGTCAAGCCCACCGAACCAGTCGCTGATTTCGCCGCTGTGCGGGTGAGCATAAAGGGCATTGATAGTGAAGTCGCGGCGGGCGGCATCGGCCTGCCAATCGGTCGTGAAGGCGACATCGGCGTGGCGGCCGTCGGTTGCGACATCCTTGCGCAAGGTGGTGATCTCGTAATGGCGGCCATGCAGCACGGCGGTAATGGTGCCGTGGCTGATTCCCGTCGGGATGGCCTTGATGCCGGCCGTTTCCAGCCGCTCGATCACGGTGATTGGCGCAAGCGGGGTGGCAAGATCGATGTCGGACACGGTTTCGCCCAGCAGCCAGTCGCGCACGGCGCCGCCAACAAACCGGGATTGCCCGTCGCCGAGTGTTGAGAGAAGCTTCGGCACACCGGGAAGGTCGAGCCAGGTGGCGGGATTGAGCCGGTGCTTCATGCGATCAGCCCGGCCAGTTGCACCAGCATTCCGGCAGTTGCTCCCCAGATGTGACGGCCCTGCCAGTCGATCACATGGTAGCGGCGCATGCGGCCGCGAAACTCGGCCTCCTTCTGCTGGTGGTGTGCACGATCGAGCACATAGGCCAAGGGCACCTCGAAGATGTCGGCAACTTCTGCCGGGTTGGGGCTCAGCGGCAGGTCGGCGGGAAGCGCTCCCACCACCGGCTGCACCAGAAACCCGGTGCCGGTGCGGAATGGGGCGGCCAGTCCGAAAATCTCCACCATCGCCGGGTTCAGACCCACTTCCTCGCGGGCCTCACGCAGTGCCGCCTGAACGGGGTCCTTGTCTCCGGGGTCGATGCGGCCGCCGGGAAAGGCGATCTGACCGGAGTGCTTTCGCAGGTGTTCGGAACGGGTGGTCAGCAGCACCGACGGCTCAGGGCGGCGGATGATGGGTATAAGCACGGCAGCCGGAACGATGCTGGCGTCGGGCCACCAGTCGAGATCGGCCGGATGGGCTGCCGGAGGGGGCGGTGCAAGGTTGACCTGCAGTCTCGCCTGCAGGCGGTCAATCAGTGAAGGCAAACCACATGCCTCCGCTCCATAGCCCGGGAGTGCCATCATGCTGTTCGGCTTCGGCAAGGGCGATTTCCGCGAGCTGGTAGAACACCGGGCGGTTGAGTCTGGCTTCCAGACCGCCGCGCACCATAACTGCGGGCCGCGGAGAGCCATCTGCAGCCGATTCCACCCGCAGCGGATGGTCTGGCCCGATGACGATCAGCTCGTCGGTGTTGAGTCGCAGGACGATTGTGCGGGTGCGTCCCTCGCCGTGGCTGGTGGCCTCGACGGCAAGAAACGGGGCATCATCGACGGCGATCGACAGTTTCTCAACCGGGGTTACCAGCACATGGCTGCCATCGGGCTCACGACGCAACACCGTCGAGAACAGCCGCACCATGGCAGGCCTGCCGATTGGTGACCCCTGATGATACCAGGTGCCATCGGCTGCGATCCGCATCTCGCTGTCGCCGCAGTAACTGGGATTCCATTTCTCGACCGGGGGCAGCCGGCGTTCGGCAACCAGCCGGGCAATGGTTGCCAGATCCAAGGCACCTAGGTCGGGCAGAGGCTCGATGATCGGTTGCGCCGTCATCCCTGCCAGATGCGCCGCCTGCCAGTTGCGGTCAAGCCGCCTGAACGCCTATCGGCGGTGCCTGCAGGGTGCCGGCGCCGGCAAACAGCTGGGGGTGGCGTGCCCGCAGCAGCAGGCGTTCCGGGTCGACGGGGCCAGGCAGAACCCATTGCCCGGTATGGCGGGCACTGAACCCGAACCGTCCGTAATAGGGTTCATCGCCAATCAGCATGACAGGCAGGGCTAGCTTGTCGGCCTCTGACAGCGCCAGGTCCATGAGGCGCAGGCCAATGCCCTCGCCACGTCTTTCCGGGTGGGACACCAGCGGACCGAGAATTGCGATCTTGCGGGAAACCGGCCCCTTTACCCAGTGCAGCAGGTGCAGCTCCACGCTGCCGACCAGTTCGCCAAGATCGGTGGCTATGAAGCTGGCATCGTCGATTCGCGGCGCCCCCTGCCGCAGGATCGAGGCGGTGCGACGCATCCGTGCTGGCCCGAAGCAGCGGTCGGCAAGGGCGCTGACCTGTTGCGGGTCGATACTGTCGTGAGAAAGAAAATCCATGGGCCTGCCAATGACACCAGAAAGTTACGGTCGTGTGAAGCGGAAACATGGTGGGAGGCAGTGCCTCGTGGATGGCCTTCCGCCATCCCCCGCCGCCAGGCTGGTGCCTAGCGACGGTCAGCCGCGTCGGGTGCGCAGTGGCGTCTGGCCGGGCAGGGCAGCGGCAAACGCCGAAAGTGTGAGCGCGCGTGGCATGCAGGGCCTATAGCGCCACAATGTTCTGAAGGAAAGATGCCGGATGCCAGGCCGGAGTATTCGCCGGGGTGGCATTATTCATCGGTGGTGGCGGGCGGTCGGTCAATCCAGCGGGCGCCATGGGCTTCGGCAAGGGCGGCCACGGCTGGCGCATCGCTGATCTGTTCAAACCGCACCCGATCTACCCCCTGATCTTTCAGCCGCCAGTCCAGCCACAGGTTGGATGCCACGAAATTCACTTCCGCATTCATCCCGGTTCCCAGCACCCGCATATCAGAGCCGAACAGAACGGCTTCACCGACGATGCGATTGCCAAGCCATATCAACGCCCGGCGGTTGGTGAGCATGTAATGGGCACGCCAACGGGCGCTGGAGCGCAACCAGACCGGCAGGCCGATGATCAGCAGCGTGCCGATGACCATGGTGAGAATCAGCGGCAGAGCCGAGGCCGGATCCGGGTTCCCGGCCATGACCGAGCCGTTGAGATGCGGGCGGATGAGTTCCATCGCCAGACGCGCCAACAGCCCCAGCATGAGCAGGAACCCCAGCAGTTCCAGCATCTTGCGCTTGCGCATCAGCGGGCGCGCCTCCCACAGCACCACCTCGCCGGCTTGAGGTGGCTGCGGGCTTAGCGCGCGGGTGCGCGCCAGCGACAGGTCGCCCGCTGCCGTGTCGCCGCTTGCGCCGCTTGATGCTGTCATCCGCGCTCGACAGTAAGGGCAATGCCCATGCCGCCACCGATGCACAGGGTAGCGAGCCCTTTTCGGACGTCGCGCTTGCGCATTTCGTGCAGCAGAGTGACGAGAATGCGGGCGCCCGAGGCACCGATGGGGTGGCCGATGGCAATGGCGCCGCCATTGACATTGACCTTGGCGGGGTTGAGCCCCAGTTCCTGTGACACGGCCAGCGCCTGGGCTGCAAAGGCTTCGTTTGCTTCGACAAGATCGAGATCGTCAACAGACCACCCCGCAAGGTCTAGCGCCTTGCGTGAGGCAGGCACCGGCCCGATCCCCATCACCGTCGGGTCGACTCCGACTGACGCCCAGCTTTTCACATGGGCAAGCACCGGGGCATTGCGGCGCGCGGCTTCGGCAGCCGACATCAGCACCAGAACGGCAGCACCATCGTTCAGGCCCGAGGCATTGCCGGCGGTGACGGTTCCGTCCTTGCGGAAGGCAGGGCGCAGCCCGGCCATGGCCTCAACGCTTGCGCCGTCGCGGATATATTCGTCGGTATCGACGACGATATCACCCTTGCGCCCCTTCAGAGTAACGGGAACGATTTCGTCCTTGAAGCGTCCGGCTTTCTTGGCGGCTTCCGCCTTGTTCTGGGACTGGGCGGCAAATTCGTCCTGGGCGGCACGGCTGATCTGATAGCGCTCGGCAACATTTTCCGCAGTGATACCCATGTGATAACCATTGAAGGCATCCCACAGGCCATCCTTGATCATGGTGTCGATCAGTTCAAGGGCGCCCATCTTCTGGCCGGCACGCAGCGCCTGGGCATGGGGGGCAAGCGACATGCTTTCCTGCCCGCCAGCCACCATGACGGCATGGTCGCCAGTGCGGATAGCCTGGGCAGCGAGAGCAACGGTGCGCAGCCCCGACCCGCACACCTGGTTCACCCCATAGGCTGGAACCTCAACCGGGATCCCGGCGGCAACCGAAGCCTGTCGGGCCGGGTTCTGTCCCTGTCCGGCCGTCAGCACCTGCCCCAGAATCACTTCGCCGACATCGGCGCCGGTGATTCCGGCATCGGCGAGCGCTGCCACCAGAGTCTGGCGACCCAGTTCGTGCGCGGGGGTGGTGGCAAAGCTTCCCAGAAAACTGCCGACAGGGGTGCGGCGGGCAGCGGCAATCACAACATCGGTCATCACGAGACTCCTACAGGGGCTTTACCCGACCTTAGGGCTTCAGCAGCCAGTTTGAAAGCGGCTCCCACAATTGTTCGGGCGCCGCCGAGCCCACCACCATGCCGACGTGGCCGGCTGGAACCATCAACCGTTCCGCCCGCGGCAGGCGCAGGCGCGCGCAGTCGGGGACGATCCGGTCGTTCAGGGCGCCGATATCAAGGATGGGCGCCACAATCGTCTCTGGGTTGATGGCACATTTCTTCACCCGCCACTGCCCCTTGCCCATGCGGTTGCTACCATAGCCTTTCAGGAACAGGTCGCGCGCGGTACTGATGGTAAGCGGCGCACCGCTGTTCGCCCAATCCTCGACGCGGGCGAACCACTGAATATGCGGATCATCGGCAGGCCGGGTCGCCAGTTTCGCGAACTTGTTGATGACGGCTTCTTCATCGAGGCTCCAGAACAGCGGGTTGACGAGGGTGATGGGGAGCGCGCCCAGCGCATCACCTATGGGGCGGATGTTGCGATAAAGCGATACGGCACGCAGACGGGCTTCGTCGGGGAAGCCATCGAAATGCCAGGGGGTTGCCAGCAGGGCCAGTCGCTCAAGCCTTTGCTGCAGCAGCTGGGCTGCGGCAACGGCGAGTGTGCCGCCAACGCAATAGCCAACCAGACGGATCGGACGATCGAGCGACTCGAGCAGTGGCAGCAGGCGTGCCGAAACCAGCCCCGCCATGCCCAGCCGCCGTTCGCCGCCGGTCATCGGACCCCAGTCGATCAGGAAGGTGTTAAGGCCTCGGGCCGCCATGAAGCGCACCAGTGATCGCTCAGGCGCCAGATCGAGAACGGCAGGTGCGTTGATCAGAGAGGGAACCACCACCACGGCAGGGCCGCCGGGCGGGCCGCCGACATGCAGCAGCCGCACATCGCCACGTTTGGCGATGCAGGAAAATGCCGGCATGGCAGGGGCGGGCGGGGCCTGTTGATAGCGACGCACCCCTGCCAGAATGTGGCCGAGGCGTTCCGGATCATTGTTGGCGATTCGAGCGGCAAGGGCCAGGAATAGCGGTAGCGGATGCGGCCCCCGGCCGCTGGTGGTGGCTGTTGCCTGGCCGGGGTCGCTGCCGGTGGGCAGGTCAATCATGTTGCGCAGCAACCACGGTTTGTATGTTGCGCAGCAACCAGTATTTGCGGCTCCATGCTGCACATGCTAATCTGCACCTCGAACCTGGTGCCGTCATCTGTCGGCATCACCTTGCAGGATTGGAAGCCGCATCATGACCAGTTCCGACACCGACGACAAGTTGAAGACGAAAGATACTCCGCCCGTAATCATCAAGAAATATGCCAATCGCCGGCTCTATGATACGGAAAGTTCCAGCTATATCACGCTTGCCCACCTGTCGCAGATGACGCGGGAAGGGCGGGAGTTCAAGGTGGTGGATGCCCGTTCGGGCGATGACATCACCCATAGCGTGCTTACCCAGATCATCGTCGAGGAAGAGAATCGTGGCGCCACATTGTTGCCGGTGACGTTTCTTAGGCAGCTGATCTCGATGTATGGCGACCAGATGCAGGCGATGGTGCCACATTATCTGGAAGCGTCGATGGAGGCATTTCGTCGCAACCAGGAACAGGCGCGCAAGGCGATGCTGGATGTAATGGGCGGGTCGGGTAACCCGTTCGAGGCTCTGACCCGCCAGAATATGGCGATGATGAAGGCCGCTGCCGACATGTGGAAAGCGGCTGCTCATTCCGAGATACCGACAGCTGAGACAGCTTTGGGTGGCGCGACGGAAGATGTGCGGTCGCTTAAGGAAGAGATGAAAGCCCTGCAGGCCAAAATCGACAGGCTCTCGAAAGACTGAACGATGGACGCAGCCGTCGCTGCCATGCGCGAGGCCGTAGGCAGTCGGCTGTTTGCCGATCCGGCGGATGTCGCCCCATTCCTCACTGACTGGCGTGGCACCACCACCGGCGTTGCCGCGGGTGTGCTTCTGCCGCGATCCGCCGACGATGTGCGGCAAATCGTGCTGGCGGCTGCCCGACACGGCGTGGGGCTGGTGCCGCAAGGCGGCAATACCGGGCTGGTGGCCGGAGGCGTGCCCACCCCTGAACCCCTGGCGCGACCAGTGCTGGTGGTGTCTCTGAAGCACATGGACCGCGTGATCGACATCGACCCTGCAGGGCTGACGATGACCGTGGAAGCCGGGACCATTCTGGCACGGGTGCACGAAGCTTCAGCTGAGGCCGGCTGCCGGTTTCCCCTGTCACTGGGGGCCAAGGGCAGCGCTACCGTTGGCGGCCTGGTTTCCACCAATGCCGGTGGCGTGCAGGTGCTGCGGCACGGGCCGATGCGCAGCCTGGTGCTGGGGCTGGAAGCGGTATTGCCCGATGGCAGCGTGCTTGGGCAGCTGTCGGCCTTGCGCAAGGACAACAGCGGCTATGACGTGAAGCAGCTGCTGATCGGGGGCGAGGGAACGCTGGGAATTGTAACGCGCGTTGCCCTGAAACTGGCGCCGGCGCTGGCGGACGTGACAACGGGATGGGCAGCGGCGCCCTCCATCGATGCGGCGCTGGCGTTACTGTCCCGATTGCGCAGCAAGCTGGGCGAGACAGTTGAGAGCTTCGAGATCATGGCGGCCGATGCACTGGCCCTGGTTGCCGATACCTTCCCCGACACCCGCCTGCCAGTTACCGTCAGTGCGCCGTTTCACCTGCTGATCGAGGCGGGAGCCGGGCCCGACCAACTGGAACGGCTGTTGGCGGCGGCGCTGGCGGCGGGCGAGATTGTGGATGCGGCATTGGCAACATCGGGGCCACAGGCGGCAGCCATGTGGGCTTTGCGCGAGAATGTGCCACTTGCCGAACGCCGCGAAGGGCCGGCGATCAAGAACGATATTGCCGTGCCGGTGTCACGAGTGGCGGCCTTTCATGCCGAGGCCGTGCAATTGTTCGCGCGGCTGCTACCGGGGGCCCGGCCACTGGTATTCGGGCATCTGGGCGATGGCAATCTGCACTGGAACCTGCGGGCGCCTGTGGGAAGCGATCCGGCCGGTTGGGCGAAGGAGCAGGGGCAGCGGGCGCGGCGGGCCCTGCATGATTTGGTAATGGCCCATGGCGGTACCATTTCCGCCGAACATGGCATCGGCACCCTGAAGGCGGCCGAGCTGGCGCGACTTGGTAACCCAGGCAAACTGGCGGCTATGCGCGCCATCAAGGCCGCCCTTGACCCGCTCGACATCATGAACCCCGGCAAGCTCTTCGTCTGAGTGGCCAGGTATGCGAAACCTGCCTGTCAGCACGCTATGGCCCTCCATGCCCTGAACAGCTGTCAAGGTGCGCTGCCCCGATAAGGCAGCACCGGTGCCTTGCTTGCGTCTGCGGTGCGGCCGCGCTAGAGCAGCGACGTTGGCGCCCGGCACGTTCGGGCGCTGTTTTCATTATCGGGAAAGACCTTCATGGCCAGCCAACCGCAACAGCAGCTTCCGTTGTTCTACAAGAACCTCATCCCGCTGACCTCAGATCTCCATGCCGACTGGGGGCTGGTGCAGCGCGACAATCTGGCCTTTGCCCGCGGCACTCATGCCATTCCCATTACCGTCGACGAGTTCATGCTGGCGCAACGCCATTACCCCATCGTGTTTTCCGATCAGGGCGAAGGGGTGCCGCTGGCGCTTGTCGGCCTGAAAGAAGGCGAGAACCTGTTCATTGACGAGGCCGGTCAGTGGAAGCCGACAGCCTATATTCCCGCCTATGTGCGCCGCTACCCGTTCATGCTGGCCCGCCTTACCGAGGATGCCGATCTGCTGAGCCTGGTGCTTGATGACACCTCGGGTGCGATTGCCCCGGATGGCTCTGAAAAGCTGTTCGATTCCGAAAAGCAGGCGACTGATGCCGTGAAAAACATCCTTCAGTTCTGCGAGCAGTTCGAGCAGGCGGTGGCGCGAACCAAGAGCTTCATGGAAGAAGTGAACAAGCTTGGTTTGCTGATGGAAGGGCAGGCGCAGTTGCAGGCCCCCGGCCAGCCCGAACCGGCGCGCTTCTCGGGCTTCAAGATGATCGATGAGCAGAAGCTGCAGAATATCCGCGGCGATCAGGCCCGCAAGATGGTGCAGAATGGCATGATGGGGCTGGTTTATGCCCACCTGTTCTCGCTGTCGCAGATGCGCGAGCTGTTTGCCATCATGAACCCGCCTGCTCCGGCGGCCGTCTGACTCCTACTGCAATCGCGGGCTAAGGCCGCAACAGACCCACAATGCTCAACACGCCACCCGTCGTGGCGCGTTTAGCATTGGCCGAGCCGATGTCAGCGAGAGCCCCGGCCCGATTCTTTCAGGTTCGCGGGTCTCGCGACGGGTTCTGTTCCAGAAAGCGCAGGGCCGTCAGCGCATGGGCTTTCACCCCCACTTTCAGCACCTTCTCATTGACGGTGAAATTGGGGCTGTGGTTGGGTGGAGACTTTTCCGGCGGAACGCCTTCAGGGCTGGTACCAAGGAAGTAATAGACCCCGCCGGTCTTGTCGAGGAAGTAGCTGACATCTTCAGAAGCCGTGGCCGGGCTGACATCGGCGCTGACGTTTCCTTCACCTGCGGCCTCGGTTGCCGGTCCGATCAGCCACTGTGACAGCGACGGTTCATTGTAGGTAAGCGGCCCCGCCAGTGTGAACGTGGTTTTGGCCGTGCTGCCATAAGCACTGGCGATCGAATCGACGACCTGCTTCACCCGCTGCTGCAAAGCCTGGCTTTCGCTTCTGTCGAAGGTGCGCATGGTGCCGGTTAGCTGCGCGGTCTGCGGAATGATGTTGTAACGCACGCCGGCGTTCACGGTGGCAATGGTGAGAATCGTGGGGAAGCGCGTCGGGTCAACTGTGCGCGCCGTCAGCCGGTTGATTTCCTGAATTGTGGTCGCCACCTGCGACAGGATGTCGATTCCCGCCCATGGAACGGCGCCGTGGGTCTGGCTGCCGTCGATTTCAATGCGCAGCGTCTGCGCTTCGGCCATCATGCCCTTTGGCCGCCAGCTGAGTGTTCCAGCCTTTCCCGGCCAGACGTGAATTCCAAACGTGGCCTGCGGCACCGGGTTGGCGAAGGCACCTTCGGCCAGCATCAGCCTGGCGCCACCGTCCTCGCCTACCGGCGGGCCTTCCTCGGCGGGCTGAAAGATGAAGACGATGGTGCCGGGAATATCGGCCTTCATGCCTGCCAGCAGTTCTGCGGCGCCCATCAGCATTGCCACATGGGCATCGTGGCCGCAGGCATGGGCCACGCCCACTTCCTGGCCGTTGTAGGTGGCGCGCACCTTGGAAGCAAAGGGCAGGCCGGTAGTTTCCGTGACGGGCAGGGCGTCCATATCGGCGCGCAAGGCCACCACACCGCCGGGCTTTCCGCCGCGCAATACCCCGACAACCCCGGTTTTTCCCACCTGCTCCCGCACATCGAGACCAAGCGATTTCAGGTGTTTTGCCACCAGTGCGGCGGTGCGAACCTCGCGGTTGCCAAGCTCGGGGTGCTGGTGAATGTCGCTCCGCCAGCTGATTACCTTCGCTTCGAGCGCGTCAGCACGGGCCTCGATGGTTCCCAGCGGCACGGCTGCGGAAAGCGGTGAGGCGATGGCGGCAATGGCAGCAGCAAACAACAGTGAGGCGCGCATGAAAGTCTCCGGCCATGAATGATGTTGGCACGCTAGCCCTGCCTGACGGGCGAGGCAACTTCATCAGCGCGCTTGACCGTTGGTTCCGGCTTGGCCAAAGCAGGCCTATGCCAGAGACCGGGGATCTGTCGGAACTGAGCTTCGAGGCGGCGTTGCAACGGCTCGAGGGGATCGTGCGCAAGCTCGAATCAGGGGAGGCGCCACTTGAGCAGGCGATTTCGCTGTACGAGGAAGCCCAGGCCCTGAAAGCCCATTGCGACGCCCGCCTGTCGGATGCCGAGGCGCGGATTGCCATGCTGCAACTCGATGCCGAGGGGCGGCCGGTTTCCGAAACGCCCTTCGCCAACTGAGGTGGCCTGCGTGCACACAGCCAGTGGGCAGAGCGGATGACACCGCGCAGCACCAGCCTGAAGCCGGCACTCGAGGCCATTGGCAAGGCCATAGACGAACGGTTCGACCGGGCGCTTGAGATTCCCGACGACGGACGCGCCGTGCTGTATCAGGCCATGCGCCATGCAGTGATGGGGGGCGGCAAGCGCATGCGGCCGCTGCTGGTGGTGGCAAGCTGTGACCTCTTTCACCTGGACCGGGAGCGGGCAATGCGGGTGGCGCTCGCCATCGAGGCCGTCCATTGCTACAGCCTGGTGCATGATGACCTGCCGTGCATGGATGACGACGATCTGCGGCGCGGCAAGCCGACGGTGCACCGGGCGTTTGACGAATCGACGGCGGTTCTGACGGGCGACAGCCTGCATGCGCTGGCCTTTGAGTGGCTGGCCGATGAAGCCACCCACGAAGACCCGTATGTGCGCGCTGAACTGGTTCTGGAACTGGCGCGGGCGTCCGGCCCGGCCGGGATGGCCGGCGGGCAGATGCTTGACCTGGTGGCTGAAACCACCCCGTTCGACCTGCAGACAACCACGCGGCTGCAGCAGTTGAAAACCGGGGCGCTTATCGGCTTTGCCGTTGAAGCCGGCGCCATCATGGGGCGGGTGGGGCAGGCCACCCGGTTGAAGCTGAAGGGCTATGCCCGCGATCTGGGCCTGGCGTTCCAGATCGCCGATGACCTTCTCGATGTAGAGGGCAATGCCCAGCTGGCCGGCAAGGCCCTGCGCAAGGATGCTGCCGCCGGGAAATCGACCTTCGTGTCGCTTCTGGGGGCCGAGCGGGCGCGCAACCAGGCAGAGATGCTGATCGAACAGGCCATCCATCACCTGCAGGGGTTCGGTGCGGAAGCCGACCTGCTGCGGGCAGTGGCGGCCTTTGCCATAGAACGGGATCATTAGGCTATGCGGACAGGCGTTTATCCGGGCACATTCGACCCTGTCACCCTTGGGCATCTCGACATCATTGCCCGCGGTGCCAAGCTGGTTGACCGCCTGATCGTCGGCGTTGCCACCAATCCATCGAAATCACCGCTGTTCACGCTTGAGGAACGGGTGGCTCATGTGCGTCGCGAATCAGCAGAGATCGCCAATGTCGAGGTGGTGCCGTTCGATGCCTTGCTGATGCATTTTGCCGAGCAGCAACAGGCAACGGTCATCATCCGTGGTCTGCGTGCGGTTGCTGATTTCGAGTACGAATTTCAGATGGCTGGAATGAACCAGCAGCTGAACGACGAAATCGAAACCGTCTTCCTGATGGCCGATGTGGCGTTTCAGCCGATTGCCTCGCGGCTGGTGAAGGAAATCGCCGCTTATGGCGGCAAGATCGACAGTTTCGTGCCGCCAGCCGTTGCCGAAGATGTCCGCGAACGTCTGGCAGGACGGCGCTGACTGTGGCCTCTGTTCAGCCCACGGCAAGCCTGTTTGCGCTGTTTGCAGACACCATGATCACCCGAACCCTTCTGGCGGCTTCCCTGCTGGCTGCCGCCCCGGCGGCAGCACAAACTTCAGCGGCATCTGCGGCGTCACAGCAGCCGGAGGTGCCTGCGGTTACGGTTCCGTCTGCCAGCGAAGTGATCGCCCGCTTTACCCCCGAACAGCAGGAGGATCTGTGGCTGCTCGACCTTTCGACCGGGGGGCGGGTGGTGATCCAGTTGCGGCCCGACAAAGCCCCGGCCCATGTCGAGCGTATCAAGACTCTCACCCGCAAGGGCTTTTATGACGGCCTGCAGTTTCACCGGGTGATCGAGGGCTTCATGGCCCAGGGGGGTGACCCGAAGCGCACCGGCGAGGGCGGCTCCGACCTCCCCGACCTGAAGGCGGAGTTCAACGATCTGCCGCACATGCGCGGCACGGTATCGATGGCGCGCACCAGCGACCCGGATTCCGCCAACAGCCAGTTTTTCATCATGTTCCAGCCGATGCTGAAACTCGATCGGCATTATACCGTATTCGGACGAGTGATTGCCGGAATGCGGTATGTCGATGCGATCGAACGCGGAGAGCCGCCAACCCATCCAACCAGCATACTTCAGGCCTCGATCGCTGCCGACCATAAGCCGGAACCGGCCTATCCCGAGCAAAAGGCAGTTGAAGATCCGGTGGCAGCGGAAGCCGCCAGGTTGTTGCAATCAGCAGGACAACCGCCAAGGCAGCAGCCCTGAACGACGGGCAGTGGCCGGGTATAGACCATGCGCGTTTCCGATTTCGATTTCCAGCTGCCCGAAGACCGGATTGCCCTTCGTCCGGCCAGGCCGCGAGACAGCGCCCGGCTGCTGCGGGTAACGCCGACACAACTGGATGATTTCCATGTGCACGATCTGCCCCGGCTGTTGCAGCCCGGTGATGTGCTGGTGGTGAATGATACGCGGGTGATACCGGCACAACTTGCCGGCCATCGCGGCGATGCAAGGATTGATGCCACGTTGCATCAACGGCTTGGCCCCTATGTGTGGAAGGCCTTCGTGCGCAATAGCCGGCGCCTGCACCCGGCAGACCGGATTCTGTTTGCAGCCGGACTGCAGGCCATTGTCGAGGACAAGGGCGCCGATGGTGAAGTCTGCCTGCGGTTTGAATGTGATGGTCCGCTGGAGCTGGCGCTGGAAGCGGCGGGAACCATGCCATTGCCGCCCTATATCGCCCGTCGTCGTGGAATCGATTCCGGTGACACCCATGATTACCAGACCATGTTCGCCCGCGAGGCCGGGGCCGTGGCGGCGCCAACAGCTGCCCTGCATTTCACACCTGAACTGAACAGAGCGCTGCAAGGCATTGGTGTCGAACAGGAAACGCTTACGTTGCATGTGGGGGCCGGAACCTTCCTGCCGGTCAAGGCCGATGATACCGCCGATCACCGCATGCACAGTGAATGGGGGCGGGTTCCTGCCGATGTGGCATCAAGGCTGCGGGCCGCCAAAGCCGAACAGCGCCGCATTCTGGCTGTGGGCACGACATCGCTGCGCCTGCTGGAAGCGTCGGGCCTGCAGCCATTCGAGGGAACGACCGATATCTTCATCACCCCCGGGTATCGGTTTCAGGCGGTCAACGGGCTGATGACCAATTTTCATCTGCCGCGATCAACGCTGTTCATGCTGGTCAGTGCGTTGATGGGCCTTGAGCGCATGCATGCCGCCTATGCCCACGCCATCGAGAAGGGCTATCGCTTCTACAGCTATGGCGATTCGAGTCTGCTGCTGCCGGAGTGTTCATGACAACAAGCCCCACAGACAAGCAATCGCTCTTCATTGCGCTGGCCGTTGCGGTCGGGCTGGTGTGGTCGACGTTCAGCGGCGATCTGATGGCCGGGTTTGAATCGCCGTTTCCTTACAGCCGATCGCTTGCTGCTTCGCTTTCTGATGTGGTTTTCATGCTGTTGCTAGTGGCGGCAGCCAGCGGCCGCCCACCCTCGACCTTGCTGGGGATCACCGGACTGTTCGCCCCCGGGTGGCGGCCGGCCCTGTGGGGGGCTGCCCTGTTTGGTCCGGCATTGCTGCTGTGCCTGTTGCTGCTGCCACCACCCGCGGTTGTGAAGCCGGCAGAGGTGCTGTGGAGCGGGATTGCCGGCCCGATCTTCGAGGAAACGGTATATCGCGGGCTGGCGGTAGGGGTGCTGATGCAGCTGGCCGGCTGGCGGTTGCTTCCGGCCTGCCTGATGCCGGCTGTGTTTTTCGGGATGGTGCACGCATGGCAAGGGGCTGACCTTGCGGAAACCGCCGGTGCGGTGGCGATTACCGGCGTGGGTGGCCTGCTGTTTGGCTGGCTGTTCTGGCGCTGGAACTGGAACCTGTGGCCGCCGATCATCCTTCATGTCGGCTTGAACCTTCTGTGGATGGTGTTTGCGCTTGGAGAGACGGCCGTTGGCGGCTGGCAGGGCAATGTGATGCGGATGGCTGTGGTTGCGGGCGCCATCGGCCTCACAGTGTGGATGGTTCCCAAACCCGCGAAAACCGCCTAGCGCAGCGATCATGGCATTTTCCTTTACCATTCACGCCACCGATGGCCGGGCGCGCCTTGGCACTGTCTCAACTGCGCGCGGGGAAATTCGCACTCCGGCCTTCATGCCGGTGGGTACGGCTGCCACCGTGAAGGCCATGCACCCCGAGACGGTGCGGGCCTGCGGCGCCGACATCATTCTGGGCAACACCTATCACCTGATGTTGCGGCCCGGTGCCGAACGCATCGCTCGGCTGGGCGGCCTGCACCGCTTCATGAACTGGCAACGCCCCATCCTTACCGACAGTGGCGGCTATCAGGTGATGAGCCTGGGCGCGCTGGTGAAGATGAGCGAGGAAGGGGTCTCGTTTCAAAGCCATGTCGATGGTTCAAAGCATTTCGTCAGCCCGGAACGGTCAGTCGAAATCCAGCGGTTGCTGGGGTCGGACATCGTGATGGCCTTCGACGAATGCACGCCGTTTCCGGCAACGCCTGAACGGGCGGCATCGTCGATGCGTCGATCCATGCGGTGGGCGGGGCGCAGCCGGGAGGCGTTTCTGCGGCAGGAAGGCGGGGCGTTGTTCGGTATCCAGCAGGGGTCGATTGACCGGGCACTGCGGCAGGAATCGGCAGACAGGCTGATCGAGATCGGGTTTGAAGGCTATGCAATCGGCGGCCTGGCCGTGGGTGAGGGGCAGGAAACGATGTTCGAGGTGCTCGACTATGCGCCCGGCATGTTGCCGGCCAGCCACCCCCGCTATCTGATGGGGGTGGGAAAGCCATCGGATATCGTCGGCGCGGTGCAGCGTGGAATCGACATGTTCGACTGCGTGCTGCCCACCCGTTCCGGCCGCACGGCGCAGGCGTTTACCAGCAACGGCACGCTGAACATGCGCAACGCCTGTCATGGCGATGATCCCTCACCGCTGGACGCTGCCTGCGACTGCCGGGCCTGCACAAACTACAGCCGCGCCTATCTGCACCATCTGTTCAAGGCCGGCGAAATGCTGGCGGCCATGCTGCTTACCGAACATAATATCCGTTATTACCAGATGCTTATGCAGGGTCTGCGAGACGCCATTGGCGCCGGCCGCCTCGACGCGCATGTCCGTTCACTGAACCTCGGCCCCGCCTGAAGGCGGGAGGGTCTGCGGTCAGGCAGCCCGCTGCACCGATTTGCGCTGGGCCTCCAGTTCCTTGGCCAGCAGGAAAGCCAGCTCAAGCGCCTGTCCGGCGTTCAGGCGCGGGTCGCAATGGGTATGATAGCGGTCGGCCAGTGCCTCGTCGGTGATGGCGATGGCGCCACCGGTGCATTCGGTGACATTGCGCCCGGTCATCTCGATGTGAATGCCGCCCATGAAGCTACCTTCGGCACGATGCACTGCGAACACTTGCTTCACTTCGGCAAGGATGCGTTCGAACGGCCGGGTCTTGTAGCCCGAGCCCGCCTTGATGGTGTTGCCGTGCATCGGGTCACACGACCAGATCACATGCCGGCCCTCGCGCTGAATGGCGCGGACGAGTGCCGGCAGATGCGCTTCCACCTTGTCGGCCCCGAACCGGCTGATCAGAGTGAGCCGGCCTGGCTCGTTGGTCGGGTTCAGCGTGTCGATCAGCCGCAACAGCTCATCAGCGGTGATGCTGGGGCCGCATTTTAGGCCCAGCGGATTCATGACGCCGCGCAGAAACTCGATATGGGCGGAGCCTTCGAAGCGGGTGCGGTCACCGATCCACAGCATGTGCGCTGAGGTATCGACCCAGTCACCCGACAGACTGTCCTGCCGGGTCATGGCTTCTTCGTAGCCCAGCAGCAACGCTTCGTGGCTGGTATAGAAATCCGTACCCTTCAGTTGCGGAACGGTATCAGGAGAGATGCCACAGGCCGCCATGAAATCAAGGGCTTCGCCGATGCGGTTCGCCACTTCGCCATAGCGCTTGGCCCATGGAGAGCGGGCTACGAAATCAAGGTTCCAGCGGTGCACCTGCAGCAGGTTGGCATAGCCGCCGGTCGCAAAGGCCCGCAGCAGGTTCAAGGTGGCGGCCGACTGCATGTAGGCGCGCTTCTGGCGTTCGGGGTCGGGGATGCGTGCCGTTGCATCGAAGGTGATTTCGTTGACGATATCGCCACGATAGCTGGGAAGTGACACGCCGTTCTGCTCTTCGGTATCGGCCGAACGGGGTTTGGCGAACTGCCCGGCCATGCGGCCAACCTTCACCACCGGCATATGGCTGGCAAAAGTGAGAGTGACTGCCATCTGCAGCAGCACGCGGAACGTGTCGCGGATATTGTCCGGGTTGAATTCGGCAAAGCTTTCAGCGCAGTCGCCACCTTGCAGCAGGAATGCACGGCCTGCGGCCACATCGGCCAGCCGATGTTTCAGATCGCGGGTTTCACCGGCAAAGACCAGCGGAGGATAGCTACGCATTTCCGCCTCGATGGCGGCTGCCTTTGCTGGATCGGGCCAGGTGGGCATTTGCCGGGCTTCAGACTGTCTCCAGCTGTCGGGTTTCCAGTTACGCATGATGTCCTCGAAGATAGGCGTGAAAATGCCCGGTCGCAATTGCTGGGCATGGCCTTGGCCGCTGCGGCCGGGGAATGCAAGCCACAGCGATTATTTCATCAGAACCAATTCCTCGGCCATCGTCGGGTGCAATGCAACCGTGGTGTCGATTTGGGCCTTGGTGAGCCCCGCCTTGATGGCAATCGCCAGCACCTGCAGAATTTCAGGGGATTCTGGGCCGATCATGTGGGCGCCAATCAGCCTGTCGGTGGTGGAATCAACCACCAGCTTGTAGAAGGCGCGTTCATTGCGGTTGGCAACAACGTTTCTCATCGGCCGGAATTCACTGGTGAAAACCCTGATATCGGCATAGGTCTTGCGAGCGTCTTCCTCGGTGAGGCCGACTGCTGCCAGCGGTGGCTGGCTGAACACAGCAGCCGGCACCAGATCGTGATCGACCTGCCAGTTCCTGCTGCCGAACAGCCGGTCGGCCAGCGCGTGCCCTTCGCGGATGGCAATGGGTGTCAGCTGGATGCGGTCAGTTACGTCGCCAACGGCGTGAAGCCAGGGAATACGGGTGTGGTTGTCGGCATCGACGGTGATTTCGCCGCGCTTTCCCACAGATAGTCCGACGGTTTCCAGCCCCAGACCACGGGTATTGGGAATGCGCCCGGTGGCCCACAGCAGCAGATCGGACTCGATGGCATCACCCGTATCGACATTCAGCCGCAGGGTGCCATCCGGCAATCGATCGACAGACCTGGGGTTGGCGCCAAGTCGCACGTCGATACCCTTGGCAGCGAACACAGACATCAAGCGGTCGACGATGTCGCGATCCCAGCCACGCAACACAGTCTCTGAGCGGACAACCAGCGTAACATCAACGCCCAACTGGTTGAGAATTCCGGCAAACTCGTTGGCGATAAAGCCGGCGCCCACGATGATGGCGCGCTTGGGCAGGGCCTCGAGATGAAACATCTCGTTCGAGGTGATGCCAAGGTCAGCGCCGGGAAGATCCGGAATGTGCGGATGGGCTCCGGTTGCCACCAGCACATGGCGGGCTGTGACCTCGCGCCCACCCACCCGCAGGCGGTTGGGGCCGGCAATGGTAGCGCGGTCGTGAAAGGTGGAAACGCCGTTGCTGTCGAGGGTGTGCTGATAGGCCTTGTTCAGCCGGTTCACATCAGCCAGAACATTGTCGCGCAACCTGTTCCAGTCGAAGGATTTTCCGGAAATGTCCCAGCCGAAATGCCGGGCGTCCTCAAAGTTGTCGGCGAAATGGGCGCCATACACCAGCAGTTTTTTCGGAACGCAGCCACGAATGACGCAGGTGCCACCCACCCGATATTCCTCGGCGATGGCGACGCGGGCGCCATGACTGGCGGCGATCCGGGCGGAACGCACCCCGCCCGAGCCGGCGCCGATGACGAAATAATCAAAATCGAACTGGGTCATGGCCGATGCTTAGCGTGGCAAAAGCCATAATCCAATCGCAGCCTGTCGATCACTGTGATCGCTGGGTTACCCTTAGTCGACGTTACCCTTATTCCACCGTCACGGATTTGGCGAGGTTGCGCGGCTGATCGACATCGGTGCCTTTCAGCACCGCAACCTGATAGGCCAACAGTTGCACCGGTACGGCATAGACCAGCGGTGCAATCAGCGGATGCACTACCGGCATCTCGATGGTGGCCGCAACCCCTTCGCCGGCCTCGGCGATGCCATGTGCATCAGAGATCAGGATCACCCGGCCGCCGCGCGCCATGACTTCGTGCATGTTGGAGACGGTTTTTTCGAACAATGGCCCCGAAGGTGCCAGCACGATGACCGGCACCGAATCGTCGATGAGGGCGATCGGTCCGTGCTTCATTTCACCCGCCGCCTGACCTTCGGCGTGGATATAGCTGATTTCCTTGAGCTTAAGTGCGCCTTCAAGGGCCATGGGGTAATCGGGCCCACGGCCCAGATACAGCACATCGCGCGCACCGGCCACCAGAGACGCCGCCTGCTCGATGGCGCCCTCGCGCGCCAGGGCGTGATTCAGAGCCGATGGCGCCTCGATCAGGTGGTTGACGATCGCTGCTTCCTCGGCAGCACTGAGCCGCCCGCATGCCCGCGCCAGATTGGTTGCCAACGCCGCCAGAACCGCTAGCTGGCAAGTGAAGGCCTTGGTCGAGGCAACGCCGATTTCCGGCCCGGCATAGGTGGGAAGCAGCAAGTCGGCCTCGCGGGCCATGGTGCTGGTGGGCACATTGACGACAACGGCGATTTTCTGACCGTTGGCGCGGGCATGGCGCAGGGCCGCCAGCGTATCGGCAGTTTCCCCCGACTGGCTGATGAACAGCGCAAGGCCGCCCGGTTCCAGTACCGGGTCACGATAGCGGAACTCGCTGGCGACATCGATGTCGACCGGCACGCGCGCAAACCGTTCGATCCAGTATTTCGCAACCATTCCAGCATAATAGCTTGTGCCGCAGGCGACGATGGTTACGCGTTTGATGGAACTGAGATCGAAGGTGATATCCGGCAGGGCCACCTGGTTGTCGAGCGGCCGCAGATAGGAACGCAAGGTCTGCGCCACCACCACCGGCTGCTCGTGGATTTCCTTCAGCATGAAGTGGCGGTAATTCCCCTTGTCGATCGCCTGCCCGGATATGCCGGAATCGATGACAGCGCGTTCGACGGGCTGATTGTCATGATCGAAGATCTGCGTACCCTCGCGGGTCAGCACCACCCAGTCCCCTTCGTCGAGGTAGGTGATCTGGCGGGTGAGGGGCGCCAGCGCCAGTGCATCCGAGCCGACAAAGGTTTCCTGGTCGCCATAACCCACCACCAGCGGAGAGCCGAGCCGGGCGCCGATCAGCAGATCAGGGTGCTGGCGGAACAGTAGAGCCAGAGCGAAGGCACCCTGCAGACGCGGCAAGACCAGCTTGACGGCCTCGACCGGAGAGCGGCCCGCCTCGATCTGCTCGGACAGCAGGTGTGCCACGACCTCGGTGTCGGTTTCGCTGGAAAAGACCCGGCCGCGCCCCTGCAGTTCCTCGCGCAGTTGCTTGAAATTTTCGATGATGCCGTTGTGGACAACCGCCACTTCACTGGTTGCCTGCGGGTGGGCATTGTTGGTGGTGGGGGCGCCGTGGGTTGCCCAACGGGTATGGGCGATACCGCAGATGCCCGGCAGCGGCTGGGCATCAAGAATGTCGCTCAGGTTCTTCAGCTTGCCTTCGGCGCGCCGACGATCGATCTGCTGATCGTGAACCGTTGCAATTCCTGCGGAATCATAGCCGCGATATTCCAGCCGTCGCAATCCGTCGAGCAGCCGTTCGGCTACGGCCGAAGTGCCCAGAATGCCGATGATGCCGCACATGGATTGCTTCGCTCCGAGATAGGTCAGGGTATGGAATGCCGGAGTGCTACCTAGCGATGGGCCGGGGTTCAAGCCTTGGCAGATTTTTTCGCGACCATCAGTGCCCGAAATCGACTGGCCCACCCCCCCTTCACCTGTTGGGGCGCGCGGCCAATGGCCAGTGCATCTGGTTCGACGTCGCGCGATACTATGGTTCCGGCCGCAACGATTGCCCTGTCGCCCACGGTCACCGGGGCAACCAGAGCCGAGTTGGAACCGATAAAGGCTTCGGCGCCGATCGTGGTCGGGGATTTGTTGAAGCCATCATAATTGCAGGTGATGGTGCCCGCCCCGATATTGGCACGCGGCCCGATGGTCGCGTCGCCAAGATAGCTCAGGTGATTGGCCTTGGCGCCGGTTTCCAGGCGGCTGTTCTTGGTTTCCACGAAGTTGCCGATTTTCACCCCCGCCTGCAGGACGGTGCCGGGGCGAAGCCGGGCGAACGGGCCGATTTCGCAGTCTGGCCCGATGGCGGCTCCAGCAATATGGCTGTGGGCGCGGATGATCGCTCCGGTTCCGATCGATACCCCGGGTCCGAACACCACATTGGGTTCGACCAACGTGTCGGCTGCGATATCGGTATCGTGAGCGAACCACACGGTTTCAGGGGCGACCAAGGTGACACCGGAAGCCATGGCCCGGGCGCGGGCGCGGGTCTGGAACAGTAGTTCGGCTGCGGCAAGTTCCGCGCGGCTGTTGACGCCGGCCACTTCATCGGCGCCGGCTTCCAGAACGATGGTCTGCTCGGCGTGTCCGGACGCCAGCATCACGATATCCGGAAGATAATATTCGCCGGCGGCGTTGTGGTTATTTACCTGTCTCAGCAGCGGGAACAGCAGGCTGGCCCGCACCGCCATCAGCCCGGAATTGCACAATGGCACGGCCAGTTCATCAGGTGAGGCATCGCGGGCCTCGACCATGCGCAGAACCTGGCCCTTCTCATCGGCAATGATGCGGCCGTAAGCCCCGGGTTCCGCTGGCCGGAACCCGAGAACGGCGATTCCGGCACCATCGGCCACCGCCCTGACCAGCCGCTGCATGCTGGCGGCAGTGATCAGCGGCACATCCGCAAACAGGATCAGCACCACACCCTCAAAGCCGGCAAGGGCCTGTTCAGCCTGCAGCACGGCATGGGCCGTCCCCAGCTGTGGCGATTGCACGGCGATGGTGATTCTGGTTGCTGGAAGGGCGTTTTCGATCTGGTCGGCGCGGTCGCCAACGATCACCACCTGACGCTCCGGAGCGAGCGTTGCAAGCTCGGCCAGCAGATGATGCAGCATCGGCCGGCCACCAATAGGGTGCAGCACCTTGTGCAGAGCGGACTTCATGCGGGTTCCCTTGCCGGCGGCAAGGATGACGGCAGCGATGGCGGGCAATCCGGAGGCTGGTTCAGACATATCCGCCCCCTGCCACAGCTTGCGCCGGTGGAAAAGCGCATGGCTGCGGTCTATGCGGGGCGCATGACGTTGCCCCTTTCCTTTGACACCATCCTCTTTGATCTCGATGGAACGCTGGTTGACACCGCCGATGACCTGACGGCGAGCCTCAACCATGCGTTGCAGGCGCTTGGCCGCCCCGCCGTGGCGCCCGCTTCGGTGCGGGGCATGGTGGGCCATGGCGCCCGCAAGCTGCTGGAGCGCGGGCTGTCGGCAACCGGCGGAATGACCCCTGAGCTGGTCGACGAGGGGGTGAGTGGATTTCTTGACTATTATCGCGATCATATCGCTGATTTCAGCCGGCCTTTTCCAGGGGCAGACACGGCACTTGACCAGCTGGCGGCCCGCGGGTTCCGACTGGGGGTGTGCACCAACAAACCCGAATCACTTGCCCGGCAGCTATTGGCTTGCCTCGGCTGGGCCGACCGATTTGCTGCCGTGAGAGGTTCGGATTCGCAACCCTGGCGCAAGCCCGACCCGCGCCACCTGACCGCAACTCTTGCGGATGCCGGCGGGAAGGCGTGCATATTCGTGGGGGATTCGCGAACCGATGCCGATACCGCGGTTGCAGCCGGAATTCCCTTCATACTGGTTTCGTTTGGCTATTCGATCGAGCCTCTGGACCAGCTGCAGGCAGATTACCGGATCGATGATTTTGCCGAACTGGCAGCCGCCGTTGATACCATTCAATCGCGGTTCACGGCCTCTGGTTATCAACCGGTCGCATGATCCGTTTTGCCTTTATGAGTGCAGTGGCGACGGCCATAATGACTGTGTCGGTGGTGACACCAGCATCGGCTGCCACATTGGCCGAGGTGCAGCAGGCGCTGGTGGCCACCACCAGCATGACCGCTGATTTCACCCAGACCGCTGCCAACGGGGCGGTGGCGCGTGGCACCATGGAATTGAAGCGCCCGGGGCGGATTCGTTTCGATTACGGTGCTGATGCCAAATATCTGGTAGTGGCTGATGGCAAGAACCTGTCGTTCATCGACTATCAGGTGTCGCAGGTGTCGCAATGGCCGATTCGCTCAACTCCTCTTGGTGTGCTGCTTGACCCCAAAGCCGATCTTTCCCGGATTGCCCGCGTGCTGCCATCATCTGAAATGCCGGGCCAGGTTGCGGTGCAGGCGTCTGACCCTGCCAAAACCGATTACGGGCGGATCACGTTCTATCTGGCGCCCGACAGGCAGGCTCCTGGTGGATTGCGGCTGACTGGCTGGCGGGTGATTGATGCCCAGAACAACCTGACCACCGTCGAGCTTTCCAATGTCAGGATGAATGTTCCGGTGGCTGATTCGTCTTTTCGGTTCACAGACCCGCGCCCTCGTCGTCGCACGCCGGGCAAGACGGGGTGATCGTTGGTCATATCCGGATTCGACGTAGTTTATTTCATTCCGGAGCCAATTTTTGAAATCCTGATTGACATTGACCCGCATTTGAGAGAGAGTGAAGGCGTTCAGGCAATCGACAGAATCCTTCTGTTACTGCTTGATCAGTGAGGTGGATGGCTATCGGGATTTGCCCCCTGTTGCCCGATGGATCGTTAACCCACTTGCGTGACGAGCGCATATAAGACCCCCGCTCCATGCCCCCGGAGCGGGGGTCGAATATTGTTGATGGCTGCACGTTGGCTGCAATCCGCGCTGCATGGCTGGGCTGCGGCTGTGTTCAGACGCTGAGTGATCGAGCCTGGGATATCAGCCTGAGGTGTGATCCGGGGGTGTGAGCCTGGAACTGCAAACCTGGGTGTGTGAGCTGGGGCGATCGAAACCGGCTGTGCGCACATTTCGGTGATCAGTTCGCGAACCTTTCCTTCCTTACATCAGTTTCGCGATGCCTTTGCGCGAACAGAATCGGTGCCTGCTTCAGGGTATCGGGTGGCAATTCGTTGCCGTTGCGGTGCGCAGGATGACAACTATGGCGGACCCGTCCCGGAGTGCAGTGTTGGCATTCCCGCGGTTGCACCGCAGGCTTTGGCCCTGCATGAAACACTTCATGAGAAAATGGCTGGGTGGCTTTCCGGTAGAAAGTATAACCGATGTCCGCGCCGTCGAGGCGACGGCGATTCTCGGTGCGCGGCTGCGCTATTACGATTATTGCATGGCGGCCTTCGCTGTCATTCTGATCTGTGCCAACCTGATCGGTGCCGGCAAGGTGGCAGTGGTCACAATTCCAGTGATCGGGACGCTGGAATATGGCGCCGGAATCCTGTTCTTTCCGCTCAGCTATGTGCTGGGTGATGTGTTGACCGAAGTCTATGGCTATGGCCGCGCCCGGCGGGTTGTGTGGGTGGGGTTCGCGGCATCGGTCTTTGCCGCCGGAATGGCCTGGGTGGTGGTTGCCATGCCTCCGTCGGAGCACTGGACAGGGCAGGAATCACTGGCAGCGGTGATGGGCCAGGCGCCCCGGATCTTTCTGGCATCGATCATGGCCTTCTGGGCCGGAGAGTTCGCAAACGCCTTTGTGATGGCAAGGATGAAGCTGCTGACAGGCGGGCGCTATCTGTGGACGCGCACCATCGGATCGACAGTGGTGGGGCAGGGGGTCGACAGCCTGATCTTTTATCCGGTGGCGTTTCTGGGTGTCTGGGACACGCACCTGATTCTTACGGTGATGGGCACCAACTACCTGATGAAAGTATCATGGGAGGCGGCCCTGACGCCGGTCACCTACCGGGTCGTTTCGTTCATGAAGCACCGCGAGGGGCTGGATGTCTATGACATCACCACGGATTTCACCCCGTTTCGAACCCGGATCTGAGGCACTTACAGCCCGCTCCAGCCGCGATACCAGTCAACGAAGCGGGGAATGCCGCTATCGATAGGGGTGGAAGGGTGAAACCCGTGGTCGCGGGCAATGGCGGAAATGTCGGCATAGGTGTCGGTGACATCGCCCGGCTGCATCGGGTGATAGGTGCGCTGCAACGGTTTGCCACAGGCTTTCTCAATCACCTCTACCAGCCGCATCAGCGGTTCAGATCGGTTGTTGCCGATATTGTAGATGGCGTGGGGGGCAAGGCTTCCTCCGGGTTTTTCTTTGTGGTCGTCGGCCGGGGGCGCCTTCAGGCAGGCCAGAACTCCGGCGATGATGTCGTCGATGAAGGTGAAATCACGGCGCATCCGGCCATCGTTGAAGATCCGCACGCTCTGCCCGGTAAGGCAGGATTCGGTGAAGTGCCAGACCGCCATGTCAGGGCGTCCCCATGGCCCGTAAACGGTGAAAAAGCGCAGTCCAGTCAGCGGGATGCGATAGAGGTGGGCATAGCTTTCGCTCAACAGCTCGGCAGAGCGCTTGGTGGCGGCATACAGCGAAATCGGCCGGTCGGTGCGATCTTCGACGGCGAAGGGCAGGTGGGTGTTGCCGCCATATACCGACGACGACGAGGCATAGACCATAGGCACCTGCAGACGTCGCGCCAGTTCCAGCAGGTTGAGGTGCCCGACCAGATTGGCCCGGCCGTAATCGAGCGGGTGATCGATCGACCAGCGCACCCCCGGTTGTGCCCCGAGATGGGCGATCCGGGTGATGGGAAAAGCTGCGAGTGCTGATTCGAGAGAAGCCATGTCGGCAAAATCGATGGGGAGGAAGGTGAACGCGGGGTTTTGCGCCTGTATATGGGCGATGCGATCGCGTTTCAGGTCGAGGCTGTAGTAGGGAATAAGGCAGTCGATGCCGATCACCGGCTCGCCGCTCGCCAGCAGGGCGGCCGCCAGATGCGACCCTATGAAGCCCGCGGCTCCGGTGATCAAAGTGGCCATCCCTTGCTCTGCTCCTGTGCTTTCGGTTCTTTTCGGCGATGCCCTGCAATTACGGCTTGGGCAACTGCAACTTCTGCCGTAAGAGTTCGCCATGAGCAGCGTCAAAGGCCAGCGCGACCGTATTCTGCCGCCCTACACACGGCGAGCCGATGATTTTCAGCACCGTCTGAGCAAGACGCTTGCCGTCAGTGCCATGGTGTTGCTGGCGATGATGTCAGGCTATTTGCTGGCCATTTTCGGGGGGTTCGGCTGGTTTCTTCCGGCCATTCCGTTGGTGCTCCTGATCGGGATAGCCTTGTGGATGGCGCCGGATACCAGGTCTGATTACAATCGTCCGATCGCCAAGCTCACTTACATCTATTTCGCGGTCATGCTGATGTGGCCGAATTATATCGCCTTCAATTTTCCCGGCTTTCCCTGGATTTCGTTCATTCGACTGCTCATGTTCCCGCTGGGAATGCTTGGCCTTTATGCGCTCGCCACGTCGTCGCAGACACGTCACGAAGTCTCCGACGTATTGCAATCCCACAAGGTGCTTGTGCGCATCTTCATTGCATGGGTGATCTGGCAGGCCCTCATGCTGGTCGTCGGCGGGTTCCAGGCGGTCGGAAACTGGGTGCACCAGATATTTGTCTATTATTTCATGTTCATCATCATGGCCTGGCTGATGGTGAAACCGGGAAGGGCGCTGATCATCCATAGGCTGTTCATCACCGCGGCAGTCGTCGTTTCCCTTGTTACGTTGTGGGAATATCATGTCGGCTACACGCCATGGGCCTACAGCGTACCTTCATTCCTCGGCATGGATCCGATGGTTGTTGAAAGAATGCAGAACGTCCGGCTACGCACAGGTGAATACCGGGCATCCTCCATCTTCCTGACAGAAGTGACATATGGCGAGTTTTTCGGTATTGTGCTGCCGTTTGTGCTGCTTGGCATCATGTCAGCACCGAAACCATGGCAAAAGATCCTGGGGTTCATGGCGTATGTGCTGCTTTTTGTAGCTGCGGTGATGAATAATTCTCGCACATCCATGGTGGGTTTTCTGGTGGTTACGACCGGATTCTTCGCCCTGTGGGTACTTCGGCTATATGGTCGCGGACTGAAGCGCAACGACCTGTTTTCAACGTCGATTTTCCTGGCCCTGCCTTTTATCGGCATACTCATTGCAACCATCATTCTTGTGTCTGACAGACTGAGGGTCCGCGTCCTCGGCGGGTCAGAGCATGCGGCATCCAATGCGGGCCGCGAAGCTCAGTGGGACATGGCTATCCCCGTGATAACCCGCAATCCCATTGGTCACGGCATGGGCACAGTCCAGCAACATGTGCCGTATACGAACCTGGCCGGCGATTTCACTATCGACAGCTATCCCATCAACCTTCTGGTGGAATACGGTGTGCCCGGCTTCCTGCTTTTCGTGGCCTTCTTTGTCGTGGCAGCCTATATGGGCGTGCGTGTATTCCTGCGAGGGGAAACACGCGACGAGGAAGTCGCCGGCGCTGCGGCGCTCAGCATTATCTCGTTCCTCATCACACGCACGGTGATGAGTTCCGAGACGGGGCACATCTATGTATATCCGTTGGCAGGCCTTATTCTGGCGCAATGGTATATGCAGAAAGTGCGTGACGGGTGGAAGCCGTCCCATGTCTATCGCCCGTCCACACGGCAGGTGCCGGGGCTTGCCCACGGCGTTGTCCAGCGATCGGCTCCACCGGTTTCCGGTCGGCCCTGATCCATGCCGATGATTGAAAATGCCCCCCTGGCCCCGATACAGGTTCAGGACGGCAGCGCACCCGTGCGATATCGGACCATCGGCGAAAAACTCGATGCCACCAACGGTTTCGGTCCGGGGTTCAATATGCTTCGGCTCATTCTCGCCAGCGGTGTGGTATTCTGGCATTGCTTTCCCATAACCGTTGGCACCCCTGAACAGATTGAGGAAACACCGTTGTGGTTTCTCGTCAGTTCGATGGTGCCGATGTTTTTTGCGCTTTCCGGGTTTCTGGTGATTGCCAGTGCCGACCGCCTGTCTGTACAGGCCTTTCTGATGAACAGGATCGCGCGGATCTTTCCCGCACTTGTTCTGGTAATCTTCGCGATGGCATTTGTGGTGGGGCCGCTGGTTACCACCGTTACTCTGCACGAGTATTTCAGCAGTCGGGTTACATGGCGTTATCTGCTGGGGCAGTGGGTCTGATCCGCTTTGAATTGCCCGGTGTTTTTGTGGATAATCCGGCCGCCGGCAACGTGAATGGTGCCTTGTGGACCGTTCCGCACGAGCTGTTGTGCTACCTGATCGTTGCCGGGCTCGTCGTTCTGGGGCTGGCACGGAAATGGTGGGCACTTACCGGGGTGCTGCTGGCCTTTTTCATTGGCGCCTTGCTGGTCGAGGTCACGCCTCCTGGCACTTTCCCGTGGTTCATTGAACGTGTTTTGCGTTCGGTTCATTTCTCGCAAGGCGCAAAGATCATCCCCTTTTTCATGTTCGGTGCACTTGCGCACCTGGTTCGGCACCGGCTTCCCCTCAGTAAGGGGCTGGCAGCGGCTTCGCTGGCCATCGTCCTGCTGGTGGGGCTGTTTCTTGACCCGGATATCAGGAAAGATGCGCTGTTCTGGCTGCTAGCCGGACCGCCGCTCACCTACCTCACGGTCTGGTCGGGAATGGTGCATATTCCGGAGCCGCGCCTGCTGCATGGCCGCGATATCAGCTATGGTGTCTATGTCTGGCACTTCCCGGTTCTGCAGACCATCGTTCTGCTCACAGGTGTTGCCTCGTGGTGGCTTCTGGGGCTGATGGCGGTAATTCCTGTCGTTCTGGTTGCCATTTTTTCCTGGAATTATGTAGAGGGCCCGGTGCTGGCGCGGCGCCGCCGGGCCAATGCCCGCCGCAAGGCGCTGGCAAACGCAGCCTGACTGGTGCATGGCCGGTGCGCCCGAACGGCTCGGGTATGGCACTCAGACAAGGACGGCATCGCATGAAACTGCTTGCGGGGAACAGCAATATCGAACTGGCCATGAATGTGGCCGCCTATCTTGATATTCCGCTGACCTCGGCGTCGGTGCGCCGTTTTGCCGACGAAGAAATCTTCGTCGAGATTCACGAGAATGTGCGGGGTCAGGATGTTTTTGTCCTGCAATCCACCTCGGCACCAGCCAACGACAATCTGATGGAACTGCTGATCTGCATCGATGCGCTGCGTCGGGCATCGGCGAAACGCATTACCGCCGTGATTCCGTATTTCGGTTACGCAAGGCAGGATCGAAAGCCTGGCCCGCGCACGCCCATCTCGGCCAAGCTGGTGGCCAACCTCCTCACAACCGCCGGGGCATCGCGGGTGCTGTCGGTAGATCTGCACGCCGGGCAGATTCAGGGCTTCTTCGACGTGCCGGTCGACAATCTGTTTGCTGCCCCGGTGATGGCAGCCGACATCAAGGCGCGCTATCCGCAGCACAGTGCCAACATGATGGTTGTTTCACCTGATGTCGGCGGGGTGGTGCGGGCAAGGGCGCTGGCACGACGGCTCGACAATGCGCCGCTGGCGATCGTTGACAAACGACGGGAGCGCCCCGGCGAATCAGAGGTGATGAACATCATCGGCGATGTGCGCGGCCGGTTCTGCGTGCTGATCGACGATATCGCTGATTCCGCCGGCACATTGTGCAATGCCGCAAAGGCGCTGATGGATTCGGGCGCTGTCGGGGTGGTGGCCTATGTTACGCATGGGGTTCTTTCAGGTGGCGCTGTCGCCCGGGTGGAGGGGTCGGCCCTGTCTGAACTGCTGATCACCGACAGCATTCACGCCACGCCTTCCGTGAAGGCTGCCAAGCGCATCCGCACCCTGTCGATTGCGCCGCTGCTGGGGGAAGCGATCCGCCGGATATCCGACGAAACATCGGTTTCGAGCCTGTTTGACTGACGGAGCCGCTGCTCAGCCAGCCAGAATATCGGCCAGTTCCGGGTGGCGCCGGGCGTAGGCGACCATGAAGCTGCACCGCGGGATGGCCTTGTGTCCGCCGGCGCGGATGGCATCAAAGGTTCCCTTGGCAAGGCGGCCGCCATAGCCCTTGCCTTCATGAACCGATGGAACTTCGGCGTGGGTGAGTTCGTAAACCCCATCCTTTTCCCGGTAGGCACAAAACGCCATCGTGCCGTCTTCCAGCGGCATTTCGAAACGGCTGGCGGCGGGATTGTCCTTCACGTCCATGCTCTTCTCCTTCAACCCGAACCTAACTGAGAATCGCGGCAGACGGCAATCGTTGCTGAACGGGCCAGCGACAGGCTGCAACCACAGCCCGCCTGATAAAGGCTGGCCGGTGGCCATCCGGACTTGGCGAGTAGGAGCGCAGGTGCAATAGTGCTGCCACCATGTTCTTGCTTGACCGGATGCTACGCCGCGCCATCACCATTGGCGCTCTGGAACTTATCGATTCCAACGGCAGAACCCGCCGCTACGGAGACCCGGACGCACCACCGCTGCGTGTCCGCCTGAGCGGTCGGCAAACAGCGGGGGAAATTGGCCTTAGTCCGGCCCTGGGGGCAGGTGAAGCCTATATGGATGGCCGTCTGGTCGTCGAAAATGGCGCAATCGAGGACCTTCTCGATCTGGTTACACATAACCTGATGTGGGATCGCGACAACAAGCTGCGAGTGGGCCTTTGGGTACAGCAACGGATTGCCGCCAAATGGGGCGAGTTGAACGCGCCGCGACAGGCTCGCCGGAATGTCGCCCACCATTACGACCTGTCGGACAAGCTGTATGAACTGTTTCTCGACCCCGAGCGTCAGTACAGTTGCGCCTATTTCCGGCCTGGCAATGATGGCCCCGATTCCGACCTCGATCAGGCCCAGCGCGACAAGCTGCACCATATTTCCAGCAAGCTGCGGCTGAAACCAGGCATGCGGGTGCTTGATATCGGCTGTGGGTGGGGCGGCATGGCCCGGCATATCCATAAGCTGACTGGCGCCGAGGTGCTGGGAATCACACTGTCGCAGGAACAGCTTCATTATGCCCGGGAAAAGGCCAGGGAACTGGGTATTGCCGACAAGGTGAAATTCGAACTGCGCGATTACCGCAAGGTAGAGGGACGATTCGATCGCATTGTTTCTGTCGGCATGTTCGAGCACGTCGGCCGCCCTAACTATGGTGTGTTTTTCGATCGTGTCGCCGAACTGCTGACCCCGGATGGCGTCGCGCTCATTCACTCGATTGGGCGAGTCTCGGGGCCGGGCGCTACCGACCCATGGACACTGAAGTATATTTTCCCCGGTGGTTATACACCGGCCCTCTCGGAGGTCATGCCGCACATCGAACGCGCGTGGCTCTGGACCACTGACATCGAGATATTGCGGACACATTATGCCCTGACCCTGGAACATTGGCTGAAACGATGCCGGGCCAGAAAGGCCGAGATCGTCGATCTGTATGACGAACGGTTCTTCCGGATGTGGGAATTCTATCTGGCGGGGGCGCGCATGGCCTTCAAGAACGATGACCATGTCGTTTTCCAGATTCAATTGGCCAGGCGCCGGGATGCCTTGCCGATCACCCGTGATTATCTTGCGGACTGAGCGCCTTTGAGATCGGCCAGCAGCCTGTCGGGGGGAACTGGCGCTGCACCTTTTTCGGCGGCTTTCACCAGTTCCAGAAGGCGCTGGTTGACGGGTGCCCGCCAGCCCAGTCTGGCCGCCAGACGGATCAGTTCGCCCTGAATATAATCGACTTCGGTGGCACGGCCGCGCTTCAGGTCGTCGGCCATTGATGATCGGGCAAACGTGTCGATCTGCGGGCGATTGCGGCCCGCCATGACGCGTTTGTACAGTGCGTCCGGCAGGGAGAGCAGCGCCGGCATCAGCCGCAGCGGCAGTGCCAGCGGATCGCGGGTTTCGATACCGGCGGCACGCAGCAGCTTCATCCCCTCGACCATCGCCATGGCCCAGGCCCGCCGGTAGCCGCGATGCGACAGTTCACCAGCTAGCGTGAGGTCGGAAATGCTGTTGATGGCATTATTCAGGTTGATCAGCAGCTTGCCCCATTGCAATGGCTGGATGTCTGAACAGTGATCGACCGGGATCCCGGCGGCCCCGAAGATCGGGTGAAACGCGGTAAGGGCCGGGCTGGTTTCGATCACCAGCGAACCACTGGTGCCGCGATGAAAGTGGCCAGGCACTCGCTGCGCAACATTATAGGGAACCATGCCGCCGACCACCGTGTGACGGGGCAGCGTGGCCCGTAATGTCGTGACGTTGGACACACCGTTCTGCAAGGACAGGATCGCCGCTGATTCGGAGGCATGAGCCAATATCTGCGTCGCTGCCGCTGCGGTTCCTCCACTTTTCACGGTAACGATCACCAGCTCGGCCGCCGCCAAGGCCGATGGATCGGTGGTGCGGGCAAAAGCAGTGGGTGGCACGACCAGTTGCAAGCCGCAATTGTCGGTAAGGCACATGCCGGTTTGCAGTTGATCCATGGCGGCTCTGCGGCCAATCAGGGTTACGTTGGCAGCACCGGCCAGGTGCCCGCCAACCCAGCAGCCGATCATTCCAGCGCCAAGAATAGCGATATTGACAGGTCTGGCAGTCATGCAATGCATATACCATAGATGGGGTGACAAGCCGATTTTGACAGGAGCGAAGGTATGAAATCCCTGCTGTGCGTGCGCCACGGCCCCCCCGAAGACCTTGAGCTGACCGACATTCCCACCCCGGCACCCGGCCTCGGCGAGGTGCGCATTACCGTTCGGGCAGCCGGGGTCAATTTTCCCGACAGCCTGATCATCCGCAACCTGTACCAGATGAAACCGGGCTTGCCGTTTGCACCGGGCAGCGAGGTGGCCGGGATCGTCGATGCTGTGGGAGAGGGCGTGCAACACCTGCGTCCGGGCGATCGGGTGGCTGCGCTCACCGGGATCGGCGGGTTCAGCGAACAGGTGGTGGCTCCGGCCAGCCATGTTGTCATCATCCCGGATTCCATGCCGTTCGATGAAGCGGCCGGTTTCGTCATGACCTATGCGACTTCGCACCATGCCCTGAAACAGCGCGCGCAACTGCAACAAGGAGAGACGTTGCTGGTGCTGGGGGCCGCTGGAGGCGTAGGCCTGACGGCAGTCGAGATTGGCAAGGTGATGGGCGCGCGGGTGATCGCTGCCGCCTCGAGCGAGGCGCGACTGGCGCTGGCCCGCAAGCACGGCGCTCATGCCACCATCGATTACAGCATCACCGACCTGCGGGAAGGTATCCGCGCTGCCACCGACGGCAAGGGGCCGGATGTGATCTATGATCCGTTAGGAGACCACTTTAGCGAACCGGCGTTCCGATCGATTGCCTGGGGTGGCCGCCACCTGGTGATCGGCTTTGCCGCTGGCGAGATCCCGAAGCTGCCGCTGAACCTGCCGTTGATCAAGGGCGCGTCGATCGTCGGGGTATTCTGGGGTGACTTTACCCGGCGCCAGCCTGAACAGCACCATGCCAACATGCAGGAACTGCTGGCCTGGTATCAGGACGGGCGGATCAGGCCTCACATCAGCGCCCGCTATCCGCTGGCAGAAGGCGGCAAGGCCATCAGGGCGCTGATGGACCGGCAGGCGATGGGCAAGCTGATCGTCACTATCTAGGCGGCCGTATCAGCCCCCGGTCAGCGGGGTGAACAGCAGCAGTTCATCTCCGGGATTTACCAGAGTCGACCAGGGGACAATCTGGCTGTTGATGGCAGCCCGCAGCCGTGAACAATCAGTAAGTGCGCCATGGTGTGCCTGGCCCTGTGCACGGATGCGGTCGATCAACTGTGCAAGCGGCACACCAGCATCCAGAGGCACCAGTTCGTTGTCGTGGCCGATACTATCCCTGAGCCAACCGGTGTAGGTGATCCGTACCTCATTCATTGCCGGTTACCATGTGGCGAAGTCCTACCCGCAGATAATCCCAGCCGGTGATGATGGTGAGAGCGCCTGCCAGCCACAGGGTGATGACGCCCACAGGCTGCGCCGGAAGGGCCGGCCACCAGTGGGCGCTGCCCGGGGCCAGCACCAGGGCGCCCAGCGCCACCATCTGGAAGGTGGTTTTCCATTTGGCCAGCCGTGAAACCGGCAGGGAAATACTTGCTGTCGCCAGGAACTCCCGCAGGCCCGATACGGTGATTTCCCGCAGAATGATGACAAGCGCCGGAATGACATGCCAGCCGGCAATGTTGTTGTTATGAATCAGCATGACGATCACGGCTGCAACCATGATCTTGTCGGCGACCGGATCGAGAAACACACCCAGTTTCGAGACGGTGCCGCTGGCGCGGGCGAGAATCCCGTCGAGATAATCGGTGATACCCGCCAGGCAATAGAGGATGAACGCCGCTGTATAACCGGCCCAGGCCGCCCGCCACATCAGAATGACGAACAGCGGCACCGCGAGGATGCGGCTTAAAGTGAGCAGGTTCGGCAGGCTCGAAAGCATGGAGGGAACTGTAGATTCCAAAATCAGTCAGGGCAATGACGCGCGCGCCCGTGGGGCGAATGGCACAAGTGCGGCAATGCAATCATCATCGCAGCGATTGAAGACGCCGCCGCACACGCCTATGAGGAGGACATGACCAGCACTCCGGCAACTCCTGCACCCCGCCAGCGCAAGCCCGACTGGCTGCGGGTGCGCGCCCCGACTTCGCCAGCCATCGCCGAGACCCGCAACCTGATGCGGCGGCTGAAGCTGCATACCGTGTGCGAGGAAGCGGCGTGTCCGAATATCGGTGAATGCTGGTCGCGAAGCCATGCAACCGTGATGATTCTGGGCGATACCTGCACGCGGGCCTGCGCTTTCTGTAACATCAAGACCGGAATGCCGAACGCGGTTGACCCGTTCGAGCCGGTAAACGTGGCAAGCGCTGCTGCCGAACTGGGCCTGAAGCACATCGTCATCACCTCGGTCGATCGCGACGATCTGCCTGATGGTGGTGCCCGCCAGTTCGTTCGCGTGATAGAAGAACTGCGCAAGAGAACCCCTTCAACAACAATCGAAATCCTCACTCCGGATTTTCGCAACAAGCCGTTCGAGGCTGTGGAGCGGATCGTTGACGCGCGGCCCGACGTCTTCAACCACAACCTTGAAACCGTTCCACGGCTTTACCCGACAATTCGGCCGGGTGCCCGCTATTTCCATTCGTTGCGCCTGCTGGAGCAGGTGAAGAACATCGATCCCACCATCTTCACCAAATCCGGAGTGATGGTGGGGCTGGGGGAAGAACGGATGGAAGTTCATCAGGTGATGGACGACATGCGATCGGCCGATGTCGATTTCATGACCATCGGCCAGTATCTGCAGCCGACGCCACGGCATGCCAAGGTGGTGGAATTCGTCGAACCCAAGACGTTTGCAAGCTATGCCGCAATCGGTCGGGCAAAAGGTTTCCTTCTGATTGCCGCCAGCCCGCTCACCCGATCGAGCTATCATGCTGGTGCCGATTTTGCCAAACTGCAGGCTGCCCGTCGCGCACTTCATGCCAAGGCATAACGAATCCCGCCTGCTTCCCTGGACACCGGCCGAGATGTTCGATCTCGTCGCTGATATCCGCCGCTACCCCGAGTTTCTGCCATGGGTTGCGGCTATCCGTATCCGCGAACAGCACGAAAACGAGATGGTGGCAGACTTGTCGGTGGGTTTCCGGGCCCTGCGGGAGACCTTCACCAGCAGGGTGCAGCTTGACAGGCCGCGCCACATCGATGTCGATTATGTGTCGGGCCCGCTGAAATACCTGCACAACGACTGGTATTTCACTGCGGAATCGGGCGGTACGCGGATCGATTTTTCCGTCGACTTCGAGTTTCGTTCACGCCTGTTCGAGAGGCTGGCGGGCGCGTTCTTCCACGATGCCTTCAGGCGAATGGTCAGCAGCTTTGAAAAGCGTGCCGAAGCCCTTTACGGCAGCAGGAGCCTCAGCGCCACCAGCGCTGCCTGACGACGGATCTCATGGCGGCCAAGCTCTCCGAAATGATGGGTGTCGGCGACGGTGTTGTCCGGCTCGGCGCGCAAGGCCCTTGCAAAAACCACAGTGCCCACGGGCTTTTTGTCCGAGCCGCCATCAGGACCGGCTATGCCTGATACCGCCACGGCCACATCGGCGTTGCTGTGATTGAGCGCCCCCTGGGCCATCGCCCAGACGGTTGCTTCGGAAACAGCGCCCAAAGTCGATAGGATGTCTTCGGATACGTCGAGCATCTCGGTTTTGGCGTCGTTGGTGTAGGTGATGAAGGCGCGGTCGAAAATATCGGATGCACCGGGAATCTCGGTGATGGCGGCAGCAACCAGCCCGCCCGTGCAGCTTTCGGCAAGAACGATCCGCCGCCCCGCCGCCCGATTTTCCTCGACGACTTTTCTGGCAATACCAATAAGTTCCTGGTCAAAGCTCATAAAGCAATCCTGATGGTTGTCATGGCCTGGGCCGCGATTCCTTCGCGGCGTCCGCAAAAACCCAGACCCTCGGTCGTGGTAGCCTTGATATTGACCACGGGGGCGTGGTCCTGAAGAATTTCGCTGATTCTGCTCCGCATGGCATCCCGGTAGGGGCCAATCTTGGGCGCTTCGCAGATCAGGGTGACATCGCAATGGAGGACGCGCCCGCCTGCCTCGCTCACCAATGAGGCTGCGTGCGCGAGAAAGCGCTCTGAGCCGGCGCCGCGCCACTGCGGATCAGACGGGGGAAAATGCTGACCGATGTCGCCCTTGCCGACAGCCCCCAGCAGGGCATCGGTCAGGGCGTGCAGACCAACATCGGCGTCGCTGTGGCCGATGAGGCCATGCGTGTGGGGAATGCGAACTCCGCACAGCCACAGGTGGTCGCCAGTGCCGAACCGGTGCACATCAAAGCCCTGGCCGCTGACACAGGCGTCTGTCCGGGGAGCTGGCTGCAACCAGCGTGCAACGGCCTCGAAGTCGGCAGCCACGGTGATTTTCATGGCGCGCTCGTCTCCTTGCGTCAGAGCAACGGTATGGCCCGCCGCACGCATGATTTCGGCATCGTCGGTTGCGGTATCACCGGCATGCGCCAAGGCCGCCTGCCTGTGCGCCGCAAGCAGGTCGGCAAAGTGAAACCCCTGCGGGGTCTGGGCCCGCCACAACTGTTCGCGCGATACCTCGCCAGAGATGGTTGTCGTGCCACGTCGCAGGCTGTCGGCAACCGGAAGGGCCGGGCAGGCGCCCTTGTGATCAGCAAGCGCATCCAGCACCCGTCCCACCATCTCCATAGGCACCAGCGGCCGCGCTGCATCATGAACCAGCACGAAGGGGTGGTGGGAATAGTTGTCTGCAAGGTATTGCAAACCCCGGAAAACAGACTCCTGGCGCGTATTGGCGCCTGCCGAGATGGTGGCCGCAATCGTCCCCAGGGCATAGCGTGCTCGCCGTTCTTCACCGGGGGCCACCACCACATGGACGGCGCCAACACGGGGGTGGGCAAGCATGGCGGCGGCGGCATGGTGCAGAACCGTTGCATCGCCCAGCATCCGGTATTGCTTGGGCAGGCCGCCACCGGCGCGCGCACCGCTGCCGGCAGCAACCACGAGCGCCAGCGTATCATGAGTGGGCGAACTGTCTGTCACGGCCCCGCCATAGGCGGTTCCCAACGGCGGGGGAAGGGGTTGACCTTGCCGTTGCCTGCGACATCGGGTATCTCCGGCGCGTCCCCCCGCTGCGCATGGATCATGAACTTGGCTCTGCCGCCCCTTGCCATTGGCCCGGTTACCATTGCCGAGCCCGTCATTCTGGCTCCGATGACCGGTGTTACCGATCGCCCGTTCCGCACGCTGGTCAAGAAGTTCGGCGCCGGGCTTACGGTAACCGAGATGATCGCCTCGGAAGCGATGGTGCGGGAAACCCGCCAATCATTGCAGAAAGCCGCCTGGGACCCAAGCGAGGAACCGGTGTCCATGCAACTGGCCGGATGCGACCCGCGGGTGATGGCAGAAGCAGCAAAGCTGAACGAGCAGCGCGGCGCGGCGATCATCGATATCAACATGGGATGCCCGGTAAAGAAGATCGTCAATGGTCATGCGGGTTCACACCTCATGCGCGATCTGAAGCTGGCGGCACAACTTATTGAATCAACAGTTAATGCCGTTCAGGTTCCCGTTACTCTGAAAATGCGCATGGGCTGGTGTCACGACAGCCTCAATGCCCCGGAACTGGCGCGGATCGCCGAAGATCTGGGCGTGCAGATGCTGACGGTGCATGGCCGCACCCGCAACCAGCTGTATTCGGGAACGGCCGACTGGGCCTTTGTCGCCCGCGTTACCGCCGCTGTAAAAATACCGGTAATCGTCAATGGCGACATCTGTTCACCTGACGACGCCCTCGACGCCTTGCAGCAATCGGGAGCGAGTGGAGTGATGGTGGGCCGGGGGGCATATGGTCGTCCGTGGCTGTTGCAGCAGGTGATGGCGGCGCTTGGCGGGAAACCGGTTCCGGCTGCACCTTCGCTGGTGTCGCAGCGGCAGATCGTTCTAGATCATTATAACGCCATGCTCGACCATTACGGGCCGCAGAACGGCGTGGCGATCGCCCGCAAACATCTGGGATGGTATACGCGCGGGCTGCATGGATCGGCCGAGTTTCGCAACAAGGTCAATATGGTGGCTGATCCGGCAGTCGTCGTCACCATGCTGAAGGATTTCTATGACCACGAGCTCGCACGTCAGGAGGTCGAGCCGCTGGCCACCGCGGCCTGACCATGCAAATCAGCGATTTCCTGGGGTGAACTGGCGTTGTCGCCTGCCATCTTGTAGCCTGCATTCATGAGCCTTCCCCCTGATTTTCTCGACGATCTGCGGGCCCGTGTCGGGTTGGCGGCGATGGTCGGGCGGCGGGTGAAGCTTCTGCGGGCAGGCCGGGAATGGAAGGGCTGCTGCCCGTTTCACAACGAAAAGACGCCCAGCTTTTATGTCAATGAGGACAAGGGCTTTTATCATTGCTTTGGCTGCGGCGCCCACGGAGATGCCATAGGCTTTGTGATGGCATCCGATGGGCTGGGGTTCATGGAAGCCGTGACGGCACTGGCGGCGGAAGCCGGGATGGAGGTTCCGCGTCCGGCGGTTGACCCGGCAGCAAGGCGCGAATCCGGGCTTGCAGATCTGGTTGGGGCTGCCGGCCGCTGGTTTTCCGATCGGCTTGGCAGCGCGCAGGGAGCGCCGGCGCGCGCCTATCTGGAGAGTCGCGGGGTACCGGCTGCCATGGTGGCACGCTTTGAACTGGGGTTTGCGCCCGACAGCCGGGATGCCTTGTCGAAGGCGCTGTTGCAGCAGTTTCCCGGGGCGGATGCCGGGCAGTTGCTGGAGGCCGGCCTTGCCGGAGAAACCGATGGACGCCGCTATGACCGGTTCCGTGGTCGGCTGATCTTTCCCATCCACGATGCGCGTGGACGTGCGGCTGGATTTGGTGGCCGGGCGTTAGGTGACGGGCAGCCCAAATATCTGAACTCCCCTGATGGCCCGCTGTTTCACAAGGGGCGGCTTTTGTACAACCACCACCGGGCCGCTCCGGCTGCCCGGCGGGCCGGGCGGCTGCTGGTGGTTGAAGGCTATATGGATGTGATAGGCCTTGCCGGGGTTGGCATTGACGAGGCAGTGGCGCCGTTGGGGACGGCGCTGACGGAAGATCAGATGGAGCTGTGCTGGCGACTGGTTCCCGAGCCGGTTCTGGCATTCGATGGCGATGCGGCCGGGGTACGGGCAGCTGTCAAGGCAGCCACCCGGGCGCTGCCGCTGCTGAAGCCCGGCCGCAGCCTGGGGTTCGTGCAGCTGCCGGCTGGCCGCGACCCTGATGATCTGGCCCGCACCAGCGGCAAGGCCGGAGTCGAGGCAGTGTTGGCCACAGTACAGCCTCTGGAGCGTTTCCTTTATTCAAGCGAACTATCGGCCGCCCCTCTTGATACACCGGAACGACGGGCGGCCTTTCGTGCGCGTCTGAAGGCGCTGGCCACCGAGATCGGCGACACTGAAATCGCCCGCGATTATCTGGCGACCTGGCGGCAGCGAGCTGATGCCGAAGGCCGTCAGCCGCGCCGGGCATGGCGGCCAGACACTGCCCGCAAGGGGCGTCAGGATGCAGATCTGCCCGCGGTCAGGGCAGAAACCCGGGCGGCAGCGGGCATTGCCACTGCTCAGACATTGGGCATGTTGCTGCATTCTCTCAGCCAGCGGCCGCAACTGGTTGAGCGGTTTGCCGAGCAACTGGTTGAACTTCCCATTCCGGTTCCCAGTCTGGCAGTTGCGCGCGACCATCTGGTAAGCGGGGAATCCTGCCCGACGCTTCTTGCGGCCTATCGCCCGCTGTTTGCAGCAGATGTGGCGGAAAACCGCCTGAGCGACGCAGAAGTTGACGAACGAATCGGCAAGGCCCTTGCGTCTATCGCGCAGTCGCACCACATGGGGCTGGAAAGTCAGGATCTGCAGGTTGGTACTGGTGATGATGGCTTTGCAGCGGCGCTTGAACAGGCAGAGGCCCGGCGCGCAGCAAAAGCCGACACCGTTCAACGGCTGGTCTCTTTGGCGATCGAGACAGACCCTACGGAATGAAAGGGCGCGTGAAGGGCACTATGCTTTTCGCGCTTTTCATGTTTCGGGGGCGTCGCGTCGCAGTGTTGTCATGGCGCCATTCGCGCCCCGGTTTTGAGGAACGTCTTACGCATGGCCAAGGCCCCTTATGCAGAAGAAGATGGCGCCGAAAAGACGGATGCCGACAGCGCACCCGTCATTGATCTGAACGAAGCCAACCTGAAAAAACTGATCACCCGCGCCCGGAAACGCGGGTGGCTTACCTATGCGGAACTGAACGAGGCCCTGCCGCAGGACCAGATGTCATCCGAACAGATCGAGGATGTGATGTCGGCCCTGTCGGACATGGGCATCAACATCATCGAGAACGAAGACAGTGCCGAGGAAGACGGCGCAGACGAGGAAGATGCCGGCGAAGAGCCCGAGGTTGACCCGATCGGGGCGCCGGCAGTCACCCCGACCCCCAAGGAAAAGCTTGATCGTACCGACGACCCGGTGCGGATGTATCTGCGCGAGATGGGCGCGGTCGAGCTGCTGTCGCGCGAGGGTGAAATCGCTATCGCCAAGCGGATCGAGGCCGGCCGTGACACCATGATCGCCGGGTTGTGCGAAAGTCCGATGACGTTTGCCGCCATCATCGAATGGTCGGCGGCCCTCACCGAGGGGCGAATGCAGTTGCGCGAGATCATCGATCTTGAGGCGATGCTGGCCAAGCCCACCACCGAGGATGGCGAAGAGAACGAAGCCGACGATCTGCCGGTATCCTTCAAGGAGGAATCGGACGACGAGAGCGAGGCCGAGCCGCAGCAGCCCGATGAAGAGGATGCGCTGACCGAGCGTCGCGCCCGGCCGACCTTCGACGACGACGACGACGAAGGCGGCATGAGCCTTGCCGCCATGGAAGAGACCCTGAAGCCGCAGGCACTTGAGACCTTTGCCGCTATCGAGGCAAGCTATGCGACCTTCCAGAAACTGCAATTGCAACGCATGCAGTCGGTGGCGCTTGGTCAGCCGTTCCGCAAGGCCGACGAAAAAAAATATCAGGGCTTGCGGCTGACCCTCACCCAGCAGATTGCTGCGGTGCAGTTCACCAACGCCAAGATCGAATATCTGGTCGAGCATCTGTACAGCTTCAACCGTCGTCTGCTGGCGCTGGGCAGCGCCATGCTGAAGCTGGCCGACCGTTACAAGCTGAACCGCAAGGATTTTCTTGCCGCCTACCTGGGTCACGAGCTGGATGAGGGCTGGCTGGCTGCCAATGCCGGCCGCGACAAGAAATGGACACTGTTCGCCGAGAAAGAGGCAGCCGAAGTCGCGCGTATCCGCAACGAACTGGCGGCCATTGCCCATGAAACCGGCGTTGACCTTGGCGAATATCGCCGAATCGTCAACATGGTGCAAAAGGGTGAGCGCGAGGCGCGGATCGCCAAGAAGGAAATGGTGGAAGCCAACCTTCGACTGGTGATCTCCATTGCCAAGAAATATACGAACCGCGGCCTGCAATTCCTTGATCTTATTCAGGAAGGCAACATCGGTCTGATGAAGGCCGTCGACAAGTTCGAGTATCGGCGCGGTTACAAGTTCTCAACCTATGCCACCTGGTGGATCCGTCAGGCGATCACCCGCTCGATTGCCGATCAGGCGCGCACCATCCGCATTCCGGTGCACATGATCGAGACGATCAACAAGCTGGTGCGTGCCAGCCGCCAGTATCTGCATGAAACCGGCCGGGAAGCGACACCGGAAGAACTGGCGGAACGCCTGTCGATGCCGCTCGACAAGGTGCGCAAGGTGCTGAAGATCGCCAAGGAACCGATCAGTCTGGAAACACCGATCGGAGACGAGGAAGATTCCAGCCTTGGCGACTTCATCGAAGACAAGAACGCCGTCATTCCCGTCGATGCCGCCATCCATTCCAACCTCAAGGAAACGGTGACCCGGGTTCTCGCCACCCTGACACCACGCGAAGAAAGGGTGCTGAGAATGCGCTTTGGCATCGGCATGAACACCGACCATACGCTGGAAGAAGTCGGCCAGCAGTTTTCGGTGACGCGAGAGCGGATTCGTCAGATCGAGGCCAAGGCCCTGCGCAAGCTGAAGCACCCCTCGCGCAGCCGAAAGATGCGCAGCTTCCTGGAATTATAGGGTCGTCCGGAACTGTCCTGACCGGGCTTGTGCCGAAGTCAATGCGCTTTCCGTCGCATTCGCGCAACTTGTGTGTTTTCTGCGCAACGGTTCTCTGGTAGAGACCCTGTAGTAAAACGCTGTAGTGGCGAACCGCGTGTTGGAACCGACAGGACGCTTGCATGGTGCGGGACGGGAATTGTTGCTTGCCTTTCGTGCCCGGTGCTGATGGCGCAGGGCCTGGCCTGAGGCCGCGTGGCTGAGATCGTCTTGCCTCCGCCCGAGACATCATGGCTGCGGCAGTTGCGACGGCGCATCGGTGACTGGGCCGAGAGCCCGCGCACCTCTCCGGTGCTGGAACTGGCCATTGCCGGCGTTGCCCTGCTGGTCGGGCTGGTGTCTTATGCGGTTCTGACCAGCAAGCGCGCCCCGGCCGAGGGGTTCTCACCGCAGATGATGACCTTGCTGCTGGTTGCCAACCTGTTGCCGCTGCTGGCGCTGCTGGTGCTGATAGGGCGACGGATTGCCGTGCTGTTCGCCAATCGCCGGGCCGGACGGGCCGGCGCCCAACTGCATGTGCGGCTGGTGGCCCTGTTTGCGGCTTTGTCGGCGGCGCCAACCCTGCTGGTCGTGATATTCGCATCACTGCTGTTCCAGTTCGGGGTGCAGTTCTGGTTTTCCGATCGTGCGAAAACCGTGCTCGACAATGCTGACCGGGTGGCGGAAGCCTATGTCGAGGAAGCACGATTCCGTATTCTCGGCGATGTGAACGCCATGGCCGACGATGCCACCAATTATTGGCAGGGGGTAGGACTGCCGGCCGGGGCGTCGTTTGCCGATGGTCTCGCCTTCCAGTCGACGGCGCGCCGCTTTTCCGATGTCGTGGTGTTCCGTGACCCCGGCAAGGGCCAGCCACTGGCCATCATCGCATCGGCCGGCACCAGCGACATCCCCCTTTCCCAACGATTGCAGGGGGTAGATCTTGGACATTTGCCAGCCGGGCAGGGCCGTCTGCTGGGCTCTGCCAATGACCGCATGGATGCGGTGGTGCGGCTGGAAACCCCAGAGCCCCTGTTTCTTTATGTCTCAAGCCCGATGGAGCCGCGGGTGCTGGAGCAGGTTGCCCGCACGCAGGCGGCCATTTCCGATTATCAGGCCCTTACCAGCCGCTCCCGTGCCTTGCAGTGGCGCTTCAACCTGATGCTGCTGGTGATGTCGCTGCTGGTGGTTTCGGTTGCCGTGTGGTTCGCGATCGTTCTGGCATCCAGAATGGTCACCCCGATCGGTGAGCTTGCGGCCGCTGCCGAGCAGGTGGGGGGCGGGAACCTCGATGCCCGAGTCGATATTGTGGGGGCCGGCGATGAAATTGCAACGCTTGCCAGCAGTTTCAACAGGATGACTGAACAGCTGAAGGCGCAGCAGCAGGCGCTCATCAGCGCCAATACCCAGGCCGAACTTCGCCGCCAGTTGACCGAGGCCGTTTTGTCGGGAGTCTCTGCCGGCGTGCTGTCGATAGACCAGCATGGAGTCATCCGCATTGCCAATGCCCGTGCCGAAGCGCTGCTGCGATCAGGCCCGGTGGGTCTTTCTGGCCGGCTGCTGGCCGATGCCGCGCCAGAGTTTCTGGCACTGCTTGAGGATGCCCGGCGCGAGGGGGTGGCCGCCGCCGATGTGAGCCGCACCATCGACCACCCGGACCGTGGGCAGGAAACGCAAACGCTGGCCGTGCGGCTGACGGCAGATTCCGGAAGTCAGCCCAATATCATTCTTACCTTTGACGATATCACCCAGCAGATCGCTGACCAGCGACGGGCGGCGTGGTCGGATGTGGCGCGGCGTATCGCGCACGAGATCAAGAACCCGCTGACCCCGATCGTTCTGTCGGCAGAGCGGCTGAAACGCCGGTTCGGGCCACAGGTGCTGAACGGCCGCCAGACCTTCGACGATCTGACGGAAACGATCGTCCGGCAGGTTGGTGATCTCAGGCGCATGGTGGATGAGTTTTCGGCCTTCGCGCGGATGCCGATGCCGACATTTCATGCGGAATCACTGGGCGAGATTGCCCGCCAGGCAGTGTTTCTGGCCGAGGTGGCTACGCCGGGAATCAGTTATCGCCTTGATATTCCCGATGATCTTCCGGTGTTTGTCTGTGACCGCCGGCAGATTGGCCAGGCCTTTACCAACCTGTTGAAGAACGCTGCCGAGGCAATTCTTGCATCAGACGAAAGTGGTGGGGAAATTCATATTTCGCTGCGGGTGGCAGGACCGAAAATGGTCGTCGATATCTGCGATACCGGGGTCGGCATCCCCCCCGACATGCGCGAACGTCTGTTCGAGCCGTATGTCACCACCAGGCAGCGCGGCACCGGGCTTGGTCTCGCGATCGTCAAGCGCATCATCGAAGACCATCATGGCCACCTCGATATTCTCAACCGTACCGATGGCGTCACAGGCGCCATTGTGCGGATCGAGTTCGATCTTGCCGTAAACCATCACCTGGAACCCGTTGCAGAAAAAGAGAAACAGGAAAGCTGATCATGGCACTCGACATTCTGGTCGTTGATGACGAATCGGATATCCGCTCGCTGATTGCCGGTGTGCTGGAAGACGAGGGTTACACGGCCCGAACGGCTGCCAATTCCGACGCAGCCCTGGCAGCACTGGCAGAGCGGCGACCGGCGTTGCTGATCCTCGATATCTGGCTGCAGGGTTCGAAGCTCGATGGTCTGGAGCTGCTCGATCTTGTCAAGGCCCGCGATCCGTCGCTGCCGGTGCTGATCATATCCGGCCATGGTAATCTGGACACTGCCGTTGCAGCAATCCGGCAGGGTGCATGGGATTTCATCGAGAAGCCGTTTCAGGCTGACCAACTGCTGCATGCCGTCGCCCGCGCCACCGAGACCGAGCAGTTGCGCCGGGAAGTCGATGAACTGCGCACACTGTCGCTGCTTGATAACGAGCTGACCGGCACCAGCCAGGTGATCAATGCAGTGCGGGCCACCATCAAGCGGGTGGGGGCTACTGGCAGCCGGGTACTGATTCAGGGGCCGGCGGGCTCAGGCAAAGAGGTGGCGGCGCGGTTGCTGCATCGCTGGTCGACCCGCGCTGACCGGCCGTTCGTGGTGGTGGCGGCGGCCCGCATGTCGCCTGAGCGGGTGGAAGCCGAACTGTTTGGCGAAGAGCGCGATGGGGAATTGATGCGTCCCGGCCTTCTGGAAGTGGCCGATGGTGGCACGTTGTTCATCGATGAAGTGGCCGATATGCCATTGACGACGCAGGGCAAGATCTTGCGGGTGCTGACCGACCAGAGTTTTCAGCGGGTGGGCGGTACCCGTGCCGTGAAGGTCGATGTACGAGTGGTTTCTGCCACGGCGCGCGACCTGCCAGCAGAAATAATCGCCGGGCATTTCCGCGAAGACCTGTATTACCGCCTGAATGTCGTGCCGGTGCGGCTTCCGGCCCTTACCGAGCGTCGCGAGGATATCCCCTTGCTGGCAGAGGCGTTTCTGGCGCGGATGGCGGCGGAACGGCGCGTGCGGACTCCGGAAATTTCTGCGGAAGCCCTGGCGGTGCTGCAGGGTTACGGCTGGCCGGGCAATGTCAGGCAGTTGCGCAACATCATGGAACGTACCCTGATTCTGGCTCCGGTCAATTCTTCCGACAGCATCACCGTTGATCAGCTGCCCCCTGAGGTCACCGCCGAATCGGGCGGTATCATGCCCGATCAGGGCGCCCATTCCATCATGGGGTCTTCACTGAGAGAGGCGCGCGAGGCGTTCGAGCGCGAGTATCTGAAGTTCCAGATACGCCGCTTTTCCGGCAATGTGAGCCGCACGGCCGCCTTCATCGGCATGGAACGTTCGGCACTGCACCGCAAGCTGAAAGCATTGGGGGTTGTCGACAGCGAACGTGATGATGATTAGCGATTGAACAACGGTTGTGTGGCACGAATGCCATGGCTACATAGGAACGGGCAGGATGGAACCTGCCAGTCGACACCGGGCAACGGTGCATAAGCTGGCGCCAAGGCCAGCCAGACAAGGTATCGACATGTCGGAAAAGATGAAAGCCGCTGACAAGGCCAACAACCTGCAGGATGTATTCCTGAACGCCGTTCGCAAACAAAAAATTCCTGTCACCATGTTCCTTGTAAATGGTGTGAAATTACAGGGCGCGATCACCTGGTTTGACAATTTTTCTGTTCTGCTGCGGCGCGACGGGCATTCCCAGCTGGTTTACAAGCATGCCATCTCTACCGTCATGCCGGCTGCCCCGGTGCAATTGTTCGAGCCGGAGCGAGCGGACGACGATTGATCAAGCCACTGCCATCTAGGGGGTTTGATCAGCAGGCCGGCACCAGCTTCGGCTCGCCGGCGCTGGTGGTGTATCCGCACCTTTCCAGCCGTTCCGCCAAGGCCAGCATTCGTTCCCCCGAGGCGCGGCTTGCGGAAATCGGGGCGTTGTCGGCGGCTATCCGTCTCGATGTGCGCCATGCCGAGATCATCCGCCTGCGTTCGCTGTCGCCAGCAACGTTGATGGGTAAGGGTCAGGTGGAACGGCTTGCGGCAACGGTGCGGGCTGTGGGCGCTGAAGTCGTGGTGGTGGATGCCCGGGTGAACCCGATCCAGCAGAAGAATCTGGAACAGGCCCTGCAAGCCAAGGTGATCGATCGCACCGGCCTGATCCTTGAGATTTTCGGCGAAAGGGCGGCTACCGCAGAAGGCCGCCTGCAGGTGGAACTGGCGCATCTGCAATATCAGGCCGGGCGGCTGGTGCGCAGCTGGACCCACCTCGAACGTCAGCGTGGCGGTTTCGGCTTTCTGGGCGGGCCTGGGGAAACCCAGATCGAGACCGACCGCCGCCTGCTGCGCGACCGGATTGCCCGCCTGAAAAAAGACCTTGAGCATGTGCGGCGAACCCGAGGGCTGCATCGCTCTCGCCGGCAGCGCGCGCCTTACCCGGTGATCGCGCTGGTCGGCTATACCAACACTGGAAAATCCACCCTTTTCAACAGGTTGACCGGTGCAGAGGTGATGGCAGAGGATCTGCTGTTCGCCACCCTTGACCCGACGATGCGCCAGATTCATCTGCCAGGGCAGGGCAAGGTGATTTTGTCAGATACCGTTGGTTTCATCTCGGATTTGCCGACCGAGCTGGTGGCGGCCTTCCGGGCCACGCTTGAAGAAGTGACCGAGGCTGATCTGATCGTGCATGTGCGGGATATGTCGCACCCGGATAGCGATGCCCAGTATGAAGATGTGATTGCGGTTCTGGATGCGCTGGGCGTTCTGGAGGGCGAAGGGCGGGTGCCACTGGTTGAGGTGTGGAACAAGGCCGACCTCCTCGAGCCTGACCAGCATGCGGCGGCACGTAACCGCGCCCGGGCCGACCATGGCGGGCGGCCCGACGCTGTCGATACCGTGCTGGTATCTGCCCTGACCGGCGAGGGGATCGCTGACCTCAAGGCCATGCTTGCCCGTCACCTGCGGGTGCATTCCAGTTTACAGATCATCCGGCTGCATCCTTCCGATAGCCGTCGGCTGGCGTGGCTGCAGGCCAATGGCGAAGTCATTGCCCGATACGAACAGGAGGGAATGATCGTGGTCGACGTCTATCTGTCTGATCGGGCGCAGGCGCAGTTTCGCGCGCTCTGACCTGTTCAGACGCCGATATCGCGCCCGCGGGTTTCCGGAAGGAACAGCAGGCTGACGATCAGGCCGATGGCGATCACCCCGAGGGTATACCACAGACCCGCCAGCGGATTGCCGGTCTTGACGATCAGCAACTGCTGGATGAACGGCAGAAAACCGCCAAAATAGCCACTGCCGATATGGTAGGGCACCGAGAGCGACGTATAGCGCACCTGCGGTGGAAACAGCTCGACCAATATGGCGGCGACCTGCGAATAGGTCATGGCGGAAAGCACCACCATCATGAAGATGGCGGCGATAATCAGAAGCGGCCGGGTTCCGTCCGGGTCGGCCTTTTCGGGGTAGCCTGCGGCCGTCAGCGCTGCAGCATAGGCGGCCTCGTCGAAGCCCACTATGCGGTGAGCCCCGACATACAGGACAAGTGATGGTGCCTTTTCATGGGTATAGGCAATGCCGTTCCTGGCGAGCCAGCCCATTGCTTTGGCGCAGGGCTGGGCCTGGGTGCGGGCGAATACCGAATAGTTGCAATCGGGCGATTCCACCACCACAGGGTTTTCCTGCGCGGCGCGGGCCAGTTGCGGGTTGGCTCCGGCCCCTACCATCTGGAACAGTGGCACCATCAGCAACAAGGCCAGAACATAGCCGCACAGCAATACCTTGCGCCGACCGATCCTGTCTGACAGCATGCCGAACAGGATGTAGAAGGGCGCTGCCAGCAGAGACCCGATGCCCAGATACATCAGGGCCTGTCGTTCATCTATCTTGGCGTTTCCAGTAAGAAAATACAGCGTTCCGAACTGGGCAGTATAATAGATCACCGTCATGCCGGCGGTAACCCCGAACAGGGCCAGCAGAACCCGGCCGATATTCTCGCGGCTGGAAAAGCTTTCAAGGATCGGGTTCTTCGAGACCTTGCCCGCCGCCTTCATGGCCTGAAACACCGGGCTTTCGGTAAGTTTCATGCGTATATAGACAGAGATTCCCAGCAGAATGATGCTGATGAGGAAGGGAACGCGCCACCCCCAGCTTTCGAACTGTTCGGGCGTGAAGATCAGCCGGCTGATCAGCACTACTGCCAGACACAGAAGGAACCCGACAACGACCGCCACCTGAATCCAGCTGGTATATTCACCGCGCCGGTTCGATGGCGCATGTTCCGCAACATAGATGGCAGCGCCACCATATTCACCGCCCAGCGCCAGGCCCTGCACCAGCCGCAGGGTAACCAGCAGAGCCGGCGCCCACAAACCCGCTGAGGCATAGGTAGGGAGCAGCCCTATGGCAGCCGTTGCCAGCCCCATGACGGTAATGGTTACCAGAAACGTATATTTCCGGCCGATACGGTCTCCGTAATGGCCAAACAGCATGGCCCCCAGCGGCCGCACGCCAAAGCCGGCGCCAAAGGTGGCGAGGCTGGCCAGCGTGGCGGCAGTCGGGTTGTCGATCGGGAAGAACAGGCGGCCAATCAGAGTGGCAAGGATGCCGTAGAGGAAGAAATCATACCATTCGAACACGGTGCCCAGGGCCGACGCCGTGATGACCAGCCGATCACGCTGCATGTCGAAGGCCGGTTGTTCCCCAGCGGTCATAGTTCCCCCCTGATATTTTTGGTTCATCCCCGCTGATTATCAGCCGAGACTGGCGCGTGCTGCAACAAAGCGGGCGATGATTTCAGACACATCATCAAGCGTGTGGGCAGCCGAAAGCGAGCAGCGCAGCAGAAAAACCCCGGCTGGTGTGGCTGGCGGACGGCTCATGTTGCAATAGATGCCGTGCTCCAGCAGCTGGCTCCACATGGCGACCGTCTGTTCCTGATCGGCCAGCAACACCGCGATGATGGCGGATTCAGGGGTTTCGGTGGCAAGCCGGAACCCTTCGGCCCGCAGGCCGGCGTGCAGTGCCCGCGATACCGCCCACAGATTGTCGCGCTTGTCGCGCGCCGTCATCAGCTTGCGGATAGATGCCTCGGCGGTGGCTGCCACCACCGGCGGCAAAGAGGCGGTAAAGCGATAGGGGTTGCACACCAGCCGCAAGATCTCGAACTTGGGGTGGTTGGAGACAGCAAAGCCACCCACCGTACCCACCGATTTCGAGAAGGTGCCGACCACGAAATCAACTTCGTTTTCAAGCCCCTGATCTTCGTAAACCCCGCGGCCATGAGCTCCAAAAAAGCCCATGGCATGGGCCTCGTCAACCAGCACCATGGCACCATGGCTTTTGGCCACCTTCACCATATCACGCAACGGTGCGACATCGCCCAGCATCGAATAGACGCCCTCCAGCACCACCAGCTTGCCGGTTTCAGCCGGCAGGCGGCCCAGCCGCTTGTCGAGATCGGCGACATTGTTATGGCGAAAGCGTACCACTTCGGCATTGCCGAGCTTGCAGCCATCGTAGATCGAGGCATGACTGTCTGCGTCGAGGATGATTGTGTCGCCCTTGCCGGCAAGTGTCGAGATCATCCCCAGATTGGCCTGATAGCCGGTGGAAAAGACGATGGCCGAGCGCATGGCGTAAAAGTCTTTCAGCGCCTGCTCGACGGCGATGTGGGGGGCAAAGGTGCCGTTCAGCACCCGGCTGCCGGTTGAGCCGGCTCCGAATTCCGCAAGCGCCTTCTGGCCGGCGGCGATGACATCGGGGTCGAATGTCATCCCCATGTAATTATAGGTGCCTACCAATATGGTTTCTCGGCCATTGATCACGGCACGAGTGGGTGACAGCACCTTCTCCATCACCACGCCGAACGGATCGTTGACCCCGGTGGCCAGCAGCCCGGCATGTTCCTGAAGATAAGGGTCGAACTTCGAGAGCAGGTCGGTCATCTTGCGGCTTTCAGCGGGCAGCGTTCAACTTGTCGGTGTTCAGCCTGACCACTGCATCGGCAACCTGACCGATGGTTTCCAGATCCGGCAACAGGTTGAGCGGCATGTTGATGTCCCACTCGTCCTCGATATTGGCGACCAGATCCATGACCGTCAGCGAATCGAGTTCGAGATCATTGGCAAAGCTGGTCGATTCCGTCAGCGCGATGCCCTTGCGGTTGAACGGTGCGATCAGGCCCAGAAGGCGATCGAATACAGCGGTGCGGTCCATGTGAGGCTCCATAGAAAATCAGCGGTGCTTTTGCACCCGAATGTGGCAACAGGGCGGCGAAATCAACGCAGCATCCCATGCTGACGATACCAGCTGGCGGTTTCGTGCATGCCATCGGCCAGAGAGGTGTGCGGCTGCCACAGCCCCAGCGAACGCAGGGCCGAGGCATCGGCACTCCAGTCGCGATGGGCCAGATACCGGGCGCGATCGAAGCTGAGCTTCGGCAGGCGCCCGGTAACTTTTGCAAGTGCGGTATCGATGGCGGCGCCCAGCCCCAGCAACGCGCCCGGAATCGGCAGCACCATGGCCTTGTGATTGATTGCGGCGGCAATGGCGGCGATAATCTCGGTCTGCGCATAGCCGCCATGACCATCGTCGATCTCGAAGCAGCCGCCCGCTGAGCTTGCCTTGCCAGCCAGATCTTCGGCCAGCGCCACCAGCGCTTCGGCAAGATCGGGGCCATACAACATTGAGGCGCGCGCATTGGCGGGCAGCGGGACCAGCCCGGCCTTCACCGCCTTGAACAGCATCAGCACTTCGGTATCGCCAGGACCATAAACGCCGGGTGGACGCACGGCTGCAACCTTGCCGGGCGCTAGCAGGGCAAGTTGCTCTCCGGCCAGTTTTGAAGCGCCATAGACCGACAGCGCCGGTTCGCGCGCCGCCAGCGATGATACATGCACCAGCGGCAGCTGGCCGCGTGCAGCCAGCAGATTGGCGGTGCCTTGTACATTGGCGGCGTGGAAATCAGCGGCACGGCGGGCGTTGGTCACGCCGGCGATGTGGATGACGGCATCGGCCCCATCCACCAGCTGGCTAAGGGTGGCCGGGTCATCGAGGTTGCCGGAAACCCATTCCACCCCGTCCATCGGCAGTTGCGGGCGTCTGGCAAGTGCGCGCACACGGTGGCCGCGCGTTGCGGCGGCCTTCAGGGTGTGGCCACCCACAAAGCCACTGCCGCCGGTAATTGCCAGTTTCAAAGCCCTGTTCAATGTCATGGCCAAGCCAATAGCGATCATGCTAGCGCAGCGCCATGCGCCAGATTCCCCGCCTGTTCATCGATGTCGAACTTGCCGAAGACCGGGTGATTGCGCTCGATGACCGGCAGACCCATTATCTGACCCATGTGCTGCGCCTGAAACCCGGGGCGATGCTGCACCTGCTGGATGACAGCACCGGAGAATGGCAGGCGGTGATCGCTGAAATCAGCAAGCGTGAAGTGCTGGCGCGGGCCGGCACCCTGCTTCGCCCGCGCGAAACTCCGCCAGACCTGTGGCTGCTGGCTGCGCCGATTCGCCGTGAACGCTTTGAATGGGTGGTGGAAAAGGCAACCGAACTGGGAGTGGCGCGTATTCAGCCGGTGCTTACCGAGCGCACCAACCACGATGTCGGCCGCCCGGACCGGATGAGGGCGCATATGATCGAGGCGGCTGAGCAGTGCGAGCGCACGGCTCTGCCGCAGCTTGCGGCCCCGGCCCGTTTGTCTGACCTTTTGGCTGGCTGGGGAGGGCGGCCAATTTTCTTTGCCGATGAAGCGGGCGGCACTGCTTTGCCGGATCTTGGGCCTTCTTATCCGGCTGCCATACTGATCGGCCCGGAAGGCGGCTTTTCCACCAGTGAACGCGAGGCCATCATGGCAACCGGTACAGCCCGGCGATGGACTCTGGGGCCACGGGTTTTGCGAGCCGATACGGCTGCCGTTGCCGCAATCGCTCAGTTTCAGTTGCTGGCGGGGTGGTAAACCCCCATATCCAGCACGCAACCTCTTTTCGATAAGCGACCATTTCATGAGCAACAAAGCGATCATTGCCGGCGATGACAAGCCGATAGAAGGTATCGGCGACCTGGTCAGTCTGTTTGCCAACGGCGAAAAGCCGGCCGGCCAGTGGAAGATCGGCACCGAACATGAAAAGTTTGTGTTCCGCCAATCAGATCATCGCCAGCCCTCGTGGGAGGAGCCAAACGGAATCCGCGACCTGCTGACGGCCTTCGGGCGCTATGGCTGGCAGGGAATCGAGGAAAACGGCCGGATCATTGCCGCCAGCGGACCCGATGGCAGTCTCAGCCTTGAACCCGCTGGCCAGTTCGAACTGTCGGGCGCTCCGCTTGATAACCTGCACCAGACCTGCGCGGAAACCGGACGCCACCGCCAGCAATGTCTGGAAATCGGCGAGGAACTGGGGCTGGGCTTCATGGGGCTGGGCTTCAACCCTGTGGCAACCAGGGCCGATCTGCCGGTCATGCCCAAGGGTCGCTATGATATCATGCTGCGGCACATGCCGCGTGTCGGAAGCATGGGCCTTGACATGATGCTGCGCACCTGCACCGTGCAGGTGAACCTCGACTATGGGTCTGAGGCCGACATGGTGCGGAAGTTCCGCGTAAGCCTGGCCTTGCAGCCGCTGGCGACGGCGCTGTTCGCCAATTCGCCGTTTACCGAAGGCAAACCCAACGGCTTTCTTTCTTATAGAAGCCATGTCTGGACTGATACCGACCCGGCGCGCACCGGCATGTTGCCGTTCGTCTTTGATGAAGGCTTTGGCTACGAACGCTATGCCGAATATATGCTCGATGTGCCGATGTATTTCGTCTATCGCAATGGACGTTATATTGATGCCGCCGGCCTGTCATTCCGGGATTTCATGGCAGGAAAACTGGCCGTTCTTCCCGGAGAATTGCCAAGACTGGGCGACTGGAAGGATCACCTGACCACAGCCTTTCCCGAAGTGCGGCTGAAAACATTTCTGGAAATGCGCGGCGCCGATTCCGGTCCGCAAGGCCGCATTTGTGCGCTGCCGGCCTTGTGGGTGGGGCTGCTGTATGACGGCGCCTCGCTTGATGCGGCATGGGAAATCGTGCGGCGCTGGTCGATTGCCGATCAGCAGCGGCTGCGCGATGAAGTGCCAAAGTTGGGCCTGAAGGCCATGGCGCCCGATGGCCGCACCGTGCAGGACCTTGCCAAAGAGATATTGGCGATTGCCGCCGACGGGCTGCGCCGCCGCCAGCGCTTCGATGCGTCGGGCGAGAGCGAGGCCGGATTCCTTGCGCCGATGTGGGAAATCGCCCAAAGCGGCAAAACCCTGGCCGAGCGTCACCTCGATGCCTTCAATGGCGCCTGGGGCGGCCGGATCGATCCGATCTTCGAGGCAGCGCTGTTCTAGCGCCGCGCCACTGATCAGAAGCGCGCGCCTTTGGGCACGTTGACCGGGGTGAACTCTCCGAGGGTGCAGGCGCCGAAGTTCATGCGGCTGACGGTATCGACGGAATCGAACAGATCCATATCGCAGAACTGGCTGCCCTGCAGGTTACGGAACACCATGGCCCGGTCCTCGCGAATGATCGGGCAGGAACCGCGCAGTTCGTTGCGATACCAGCGATTCCCGCTGGTGCGGAACATCAGGTAGGTGTCACCCGACGGAATGGTGGAGACATTGGCGCGCTGGATGCAGCGCACCGGGCTGCCGTTGGCTTTCAGAGTGGCCGGATCGGTTCGTTGCGGGGTGTTGCCAGCCGCCAGGGCCGGGGTGGCCAGCAACCCGATGGCAGCCAGCCCGATGGTGAGAAAATCAGAACGCATCTTTGGCTCTCCTCAGTTCGCCAAGTAATGCGGCGGTTTCAGCGCGTACGAACGGGTTGGTTTTCAACTCGTCCGCCAGCGTGAAAGGCACCGTCGCTGCATTATTCGCACGCTGTTCCTGAACTGCGGCATAACGCTGTAACAATGCGGCATTATTGCCATCTATCGAAACGGCAAAGCGGGCGTTGGCCAGCGTATATTCATGGGCGCAATATACCCGGGTTTCCGCTGGCAGGCGCTTCAGACGGCCAAGGGCCCGGAACATGTCTTCGGCAGTGCCTTCAAACAACCGTCCGCAACCCATGGCGAACAGGGTATCACCACTGAACAGCGCCGCACAGCTGGTGAAATACCAGGCAATGTGGCCGGCGGTGTGGGCGCCTACGAACAGCACGGTGCCGCACTTGTCGCCAAGCTGCACTGTGTCGCCATCGTCGACAGCCTGGTCGATCCCGGGGATCCGGTCAGCCTCTCGTGCCGGTCCGATGATCCGACACCCCGTTGCCTGCTTGATGGTGCTATTGCCGCCAACATGATCGGGGTGCCAGTGGGTGTTGAGAATGTGGGTTATCTGCAACCTCATTCGCTGCGCTGCTGCCAGCGCCGGGTCAGCTTGTGCCGGATCGATCACGGCAACCTGGCCCGGGGCATATTCAAGCAGCCAGATATAATTGTCGGAAAGCGCCGGCACCCGGTGGACGTGGCAGCTCGTCACCGGCCAGCGCCTACCATGTGCCGACATTGGGGGCGGAAGCCCAGGGCTCGGCAGGTTGCAGAGCGGCTCCATCCTGCAACAGCTCGATCGAGATGCCATCAGGGGTTTTCACGAAGGCCATATGGCCGTCGCGTGGAGGGCGATGGATGACGTGGCCATGATCGGCGAGCCGCTGGCAGACTTCATAGATGTTGCTGACACGATAGGCGATATGGCCGAAGTTGCGCCCCCCGGCATAGCCCTCCTCGCCCCAGTTGTGGGTGAGTTCGATCTGGGCGTCTTCGTCGCCGGGGGCAGCCAGAAAGATGAGCGTGAACCGTCCGGCCTCGTTATCGACACGGCGCAGCTCCCTGAGACCCAGCAGTTCGAAGAAGGCAATGGTTGCATTGGGGTCAGAGACCCGGATCATGGTGTGAAGATATTTCATGGCCTGATACCACCCGCCCGCGACTTGGCTGTCAACCGGCTTGACTTGATTTCGGAGAGGGCGCTTTTTCTCCTCCATGAACTGGAACCCCACAATCGTATCGGGCGGGTTGATCGCCGCTGGTCTCACGCTTGCAGGGTTGTTCGTGGCTCATGGCATGGGTACCATTACCCGTGGCGACGCAGTGGTTACAGTGCGCGGGCTTTCAGAGCGCGATGTGGTGGCCGACCTTGCCACCTGGACCATTGCCACCCAATCGAATGGCAGCGATCTGGGCACCGTGCAGGCACGTGCCGATGCCGACGCTACCGCGGTATCGGGCTTTCTTCAGGCCAATGGCTTCAGGCCCGAGGAAATTCAGGTTCGGGGGTCATCGGTCAACCAATATTATGATTCGCAAGCTGGAAAGTTGAATATCACCATTCGTCAGCGGTTTCTGGCCCGCACGACCGACATTGAACGGATGCAGAAAGCCTTTGCCAATCAGGCCGAAATCATCCGCAAGGGCGTTGCTCTCGACAGTGATGGTGGCGGGGGTGTTACCTATAGTTTCACCAGGCTGAACGACATCAAGCCGCAGATGATCGCCGATGCCACCAGGAATGCCCGCGAGGCCGCCAAGCAGTTCGCCCGCGACAGTGACACCAAGGTTGGCGGCATCCGGCAGGCCAGCCAGGGGCTGTTCACCATCACCGGGCGGGATGGAGATACCGGCAGCGGCACCGATACCCCAAACCAGAAGGTACGTGTTGTCACCACGATCGAGTTCTACCTGAAATAACCGGTATTGGGCGGTGGTTCAGGGGAACTGGTTGTCGCGCCAGAGAGAGGCCAGCTGGGCCAGTGCTGCCACCAGCACGATGGCGGCCATGATCATCACATAATCCCACGGAATCAGCGACAGACGGGAAATGCCGCGCCGGGCATTCAGGAAGCCAGCCAGCAGCAAAACAAGCGCAGACACAATGGCGGCACCAAGGGCCAGGTCAAAAATCATGTGTTTATCTACCAGCGTTGTTGCGTAATTGGCGCGACGACAGCCATATAGATGGCCTGCACAGTTGGGAAAGGGGTTAGGATGATGCGATTCGTATGTGTTGCTGCCATGGCGATGGCAATAGCGACACCTGCCGTGGCGCAGGCGCCTGATCCGGCCATCAAGGCGGCCGTTGCAAGTACGGCCCGCCCGGAGGCCGAGCGCGCGCGGGACCAGTATCGGCACCCGGAACAGACGTTGGCATTCTTCGGACTGAAGCCAACCATGAAAGTGGTGGAAATGTTCCCCGGTGGTGGCTGGTATGCCCATGTCATTGCGCCGGTTGTCGCCCGGTCGGGGCAGTATATCGCCGCCGCTCCGGCTTCGGCCCAAAAGGCAACGGATGCCCTGAAAGCCGACATGGGCGCCGCTCCGGACCGTTATGGCAAGCCGCGTTTCGTTGAGGTGACGCCAGATGGCAAGTGGGCCAACGGCCTGAATGCCGACATGGTTCTGACGTTCCGTAACGTGCACAACTGGGGCAAAGATGCCGGCAACATGTTCAAGGCCTTTTATGCGGCCCTGAAGCCGGGCGGTGTGCTGGGCGTGGTGGATCACCGGCTTCCCGAATCCCGCACCACACCGACTGGCGGGTATCTGAAGGAAAGCTACGTGATCGCCCTGGCAACCGCGGCCGGTTTCAAGCTTGATGCCAAAAGCGAGATCAACGCCAACCCGAAAGATACGGCTGATTACCCCAAGGGCGTATGGACGCTGCCGCCCACCTATACCCTGGGCGATACCGACCGTGCCCGCTATCAGGCCATAGGTGAAAGTGATCGCATGACGCTGCGTTTCGTGAAGCCGAAGAAATAGGTTCACTGCGGGTTCAATGCCGCCACGCCATCGGGCCGATATGCCCGGAAGACCTGCCTTGTTGCTGTTCTGCCTTGCCGCCTCGGTGATGGCACCGCCGGTCGTGGCTCAGGAAACCACCATGCGGGTACGTGTGCAGGTGGTGCCCATGCGTCCGGTCACTCCACGCGCTCAGGAAGTGTGGCGGATGGGCAAGCCAAACACCCGCAAGTGTCTCGACATGTCGATGATTGCCGCCGCCATGATGGTGGATAATGGAACCGTGGATCTGGTCATGAAAGGGGGCGATCGCTGGCGGTTGATGCTTGATCGCCAGTGCCATCAGCTGAGTTATTATGGTGGCATCTATTATAAACCGCGCAAGGCCGGGCTGATCTGTGCCAATCGGGATCAGATACACAGCAGGGCAGGCGGATCATGCCGGGTGCAGGCCATTGCGCCACTGTTCAAGATGAACCAGGGAGCGCGTAACTGAATCTCGACCCGGCAGGCCGGTAATGCCGATGATGGGGCTTGCCCGCAGATGCTCTGGCAAGAGAACGCCCGGACCTGTCAGTCCGTTGGTTGCTTTCTGGCTATCATGATCGCCCGCCGGGTGCGCAGATAGCGCTTAAGTCGGCCGGGTGAGGTCAGTTTGCGCAACGGAGTGATGAGGTCTCTGTAGTCACCGAACTTGTTCAGTGGCCATTTCTCAAGCTCGGGCCACATGTGGTACAGGCAGCGGATTACAAAGGCGTCATGGGCTTTTTCTTCCGGTTTCAGGCGGACGAAAGCCTCGAGGATGGGGCGCTGGGCAATAGGCGTGATGTGCTTGCGTATGGCACCCTGGGCGGGGCGCTGCCCGCACGACCAGCCGCCCATGCGCAATTCCCAGTAGGCGAGGTCGAGGATGATGCTGGAGGGATAGTCTTTCAGCGGGGCAAGCCAACGCTCGACGGCATCGATGACCAGCGGATCGTCGGGGCTTTTCAGGCGCAAGGCCACCTGGCGGGCGTCGATCCGTCGACTGTTGATCTCGAAGGGTTCCAGTTCATAAGGCCAGCCACACCCCACCTCACCGAACAGCCCTGAGGCAATTGTTGCATCTTCCGGGAATTGGAACAGGGTTGGAAAGCTCAGCCGGTTAGGGTGCAAGGTGCAATGCCCAACCGCCCGATCCCATGCCTCTCCTTGCTCGGCGCTACCGGAAAGGGATTCCAGCACGTGATAATTGAGGCCCAGACCCTGGGCTATATTGCGGGCAACCGTGGTATCAAGAAGCGCCGTCGACGCGGCCGGAACATGTATGGTGAACAGATTGAGCTTGTCTTTCACCAGCTTGGATGCCGACAACACGAACCGCGTATCCACCCCTGCCGTCAGCCCTACATACAGGTTGAAGCGGTCGGCCGCGGCCCGGCAGAAGTCTGTGAGCGACGATGATATATCTTTGATCACGCTGTCGCCGGTGATCCAGTCCACGTCTTGCCGTGAGCGAGGCCAGTGCCGCCGGGCCTCCCAGGTCTTCAGGTCAAGGGCATGGTTGGGAAGCAGGCGTTTCACGCCGACATGTGCGGTGCTGTCGCCGATGATCCACCCTTCCGATCCACCAATGCCAATGCAGGCATGATGCATGGCGTGATCGAACCGTTCGGCATAATCCCGGTCGCTGAGAATGATATCGGTTGTGGTTCCCGCCCGCCTGTTCGCCGGATCATAGACCATGGGCATTTCACCACCGGGGCTGAGGTAGAGGGTGGGTCGGACTGGCCCATGAAGGATGAGGATGGCCGGGCCGGAGAAACCGGGAAGAATGGCGTCTTCGGCGTCTTCGAAGGTCTGACAGGCAGAAGAAACTACGATTTCGCTGTCGTGCGGCGGGAACCCGTACCCGGCATGATAGGGAAAGCCGATTGCCACCCCGATACGTTCGCCGGTTGTTGTTACATAATGAACGCAGGAAAATTCCGGATCGTAGGCGATGTGATAGCCGGCGACCGTCAATTTCGCTGATGGGAACTGTGCTCCTTCGAAGGGCTGTTCAGAGACATGAATGCGGCGGCACTTGAAATCGGCTTGCTTGCTCTCCGGCATTGTCAAATCATCCCCACTCAGGCCAATATCACAGCAAAATCACACCAATACCGCATGCCTGCAATTAACAGCATGAATATCAAAGGGCACCACGAAATTATTAGCGAGGCTGTGCAAAGATATATAACAAACATTCAATAAAGAGGGGTTAGAACGCCACCCCATGCTTGAAGAACCGGTTGATGCCTGCCTAGCCAATCACCATCGAACGCGTCAAGGCAGTCTGGACAACAGGGTATCCAAACGGGAGGCGGATGGTGACGTGCCGCCATGGGGAGCTAGCGGGAGGGAGTGCTCACAATCAGTTTGCCGGTCATGTTGGGGTGAAATGTGCAATAGAAATCGAAGCTTCCGGCTTTGGATACCTTCTGGATTACGGTTTTCCCGGCCGGCAACATGGTGTTGAATGCCTTGTTGCGGGCAGTGGCGGTGTGATCAACCGGGTCTTTGTTCACCCAGTGAATGGTGTCGCCGACATGCGCCTGCACGAGTGCTGGTGCATAGGCCATGCCATTGACAGTAACCGTGACATCAGCGGCCATCACCGGCATAGAGAAAGCAGCAAGCACTGCACACACGACTGTATTTCTTATAACAGATGGAATGATTTTCTGTGAAAAAATGCTTGATTCAAAAGCCATGATTGCCGCCCTCGTTTGCACTGATTGTTTAGAACAGCGGGCCGCCAGCCCTGCAAGCAGGAGGCCCGCCAGATTTCCTGTCCGTTTATTTCAGAGTTGCGGCAATTTGCTCGGCATGCAGTTGATGCCCTTTGAACAGGGCCAGTCCGGTTTGCAGAAAGCTTTTCAATTCCGGATTCTGGGCAGACGGAATCAAGGTTGAGGTGAGGGCGTCATTGACGGTCTTGTGAAAGGCCACCTCGTGGTTCATGTATTCCTTGTCGAAGGCTGCGCCATCAAGGGCTGCCAACCGTACTTTCTCCTGAGTTATCTGAGACGTCAAGGCCTGACTGGTCGGGTTGTCAGCAGGGGTAACCTTGATCTTGGCTACCAGTTGCAAGGCCTGCTTGTTCACCGCTTCATGGTCACGGATCATCTGTTGAGCAAAGTCACGAACAGCTTTGGTTTTGGCCTTCGTAAGAGCATTCTTAGCCACATCGACATCCAGGGCGCCAGCAGTATAGGCAATATGGGCAATTTGCGCGTCAGTCGGCGCCGGGCTGGCGGTCTGGGCGATGGCGGCAGTGCCGAACAGGCACGTAGCAGCAATAGCCACACTCAAACGGTTGAGCATGATCTCTACTCCTCGAAATGGTGGGAAAACCCCAGAATTATTCTGCCCGTCAGGCAGCATTCATCATGTATGCAGCGAAAGACATCTTACAAGAATTAAAAACATGAATTTTATATAAGTTTCAGGAAATAATATTTTATATATCCTGAATTCATGGCAGTGGAAGCGGCGACCAGACCCGGTAGCGGTACCGCAGGGTAACCGCCCGAATTTGGGGGGCCATGCGATTGATGGCACACAGCATCACCGGGGGTTGGCCAAGCTGTCGTATCGCGTTTCGTCAGGAAATCAGAACGAAAATGGTGCGGTCGAGAAGACTCGAACTTCCACGGCCTTTCGGCCACAGCGACCTCAACGCTGCGCGTCTACCAGTTCCGCCACGACCGCACGCCATGCTAAGGGCTGTTGCCCCGACTGGTGAGGGCGCGCCCTAGCAGGCGTCACGCTGCCGTTCAAGCCATGATTTTGCGTTCAGACGGCGACGGGGGCGGCAATGTGCGGGTGCGGATCATAACCATCGACGCAAATGTCGCCCGGCTGGTAGGAAAACAGATCAGGAGCGGGTTGCAGTGTCAGCCTGGGGAAGGGGCGCGGCTGGCGGGCCAGTTGCTCTTCCACAAGGTGCGCATGGTTCTGATAGAGGTGCACGTCCGCCCCCATCCAGATGGCCTCGCCCACCTGCAGTCCGGTTTGCTGGGCCAGCATCCGCAGCAGCAAGGCATGTTCGAAGATGTTGAAGGGAAAGCCTAGGCCCAGATCGCAACTGCGTTGATACAGAATGCCGGATAGACGGCTGGTGTTTTCGTCAACAAAATACTGGTAGGTCATGTGGCACGGGGGAAGGGCCATGGTATCCAGTTCCGCGACATTCCACCCGGAAACGATATGCCGCCGGCTGCCGGGATTGTGGCGCAGCGACTGAACAAGGGCTTGCAGCTGATCATGTTCGCGCCCGTCTGGGCCCCGCCACCGCCGCCATTGGCGGCCATAAACCGGCCCCAGATCGCCCCACGCTTCGGCAAAACCATCATCCTCGATGATCCGCGCTTCGAACTGGTCGCGGTCGATCTGCTCGCCGGTCTCCGAGCGATATCGGGCCAGAGGCCAGTCGGTCCAGATGTGGACACCCTGCGCCACCAATGGCCGGATATTGGTTTGCCCCTCAAGAAACCAGAGCAGTTCCTTTACTGCACTTTTCCAGAAAACCCGCTTGGTCGTAAGCAGCGGGACAGTCCCGTCTGAGAGATCGAACCGCAGCATCGCACCGAACAGGGCGCGGGTGCCGACGCCCGTGCGATCCGTGCGGGCACTTCCTGTCTGCCATACACGGCGCATCAGTGCGAGGATGTCTGATTCGGTATCTGCCATGACTGCTTGCTAGCCGCGTTGAATGGCAGTGAACAGCGTCGCCATGTGTCCATACCCCTGATCAGGGGTATTTAGTTAATATAAATTAAGGTGTTTGCTTCCGGCAGATTCTGGTTTGGGATGTCAGGAGCAAGCAAGCACAATGCCAGGCGCGATTGGTTCTGCCCGCTTCGGTGCCAGCCCATTCCCCCCATACAGACAGTCGGTGACTTCTGGCGGCGATTTCCGACCCTGCGCCGTTTGAAGGCATCGGCTGTCTGGGGCACCCCCAGCCCCGAGATAGAGCGGGTATCCGGCCCTCCCCGGAGATCCGCTCGTCCGGGGAAGGGGGTGCCCGCCCCGCACAGGGAACCCATATCTGTAACCTTGGCCAAAGCGTGCCCCGGCGATGACGGCAGCAGATGTCATTCCGGCGCTTGCCATTCTGGCGGTCGTCTCCCGCGAGTTGATCTGGCTCGTCACGATAGGCATCTTCCTGTCGGGCGTCGATGATCTCCTCGTTGATCTGATCTGGCTGGGCGGCATTGCCGGACGACGTCGCCCGCAACTACCGCCATCGCCTGCCACTGCCGGCCGTTTTGCCGTTCTGGTGCCGGCATGGGATGAATCAGCAGTGATCGGCGCCATGTTGACCCATCTGCTGCAAACTCAGCACCATCGGGAATTTCATGTTTTCGTAGGGGTTTACCCGAATGATCCTGCCACCATCCGGGCGGTGGAAGCCATCGCGGACCAGCGCCTGATCATGGTGATGACCCGCCATGACGGCCCGACGACCAAGGCTGACTGCCTGAACGAGCTGTGGCAGGCCGTGCTGAAGCATGAACGGGATGCCGCCATTTGCTACAAGGCGATCGTTCTTCATGATGCCGAAGATGTCGTGCACCCGGCGTCTCTGGATTGTTATGATCGCTGGATGCCGCAACTGGCGATGGTGCAGATTCCCGTCGTACCATTTGTAGACCGGCAGTCTCGGTGGGTTTCCGGACATTATCTCGATGAATTCGCCGAAAACCACGGGAAGGCCATGCTGGTGCGCGGGCTGCTGGATGCCCCGGTGCCATCGGCCGGCGTTGGCACTGCCATCGATCGCCTGTTGCTGGAGCGCCTGGCCGCAGGGGGTCAGCCATTCGATGCTGCCAGCCTTACCGAAGATTACGAGCTGGGCTACAAGGTCCACGCCCTTGGGCTGAAGGCGCGCCTGGTGGAGCATCGCGAAGGCGGGGAGCTGGTGGCGACGCGCGAGTATTTTCCGGCTACGATCGCGTCAGCCGTGCAGCAGAAATCCCGCTGGCAGGCCGGCATTGCCTTTGCCGGATGGGACCGGATCGGCTGGCAGGGCAATCCTGTGCGGCGCTGGATGCTGTTCCGGGATCGCAAGGGCCCCGCCTGTGCGGCACTTGCGATGATGGGCTATGCGACTCTGGCGCTGGTGCTCTGCCAGATGGCGGTGCGCAGCATGTTCGGCCTTCCGGATGCACTGACGATTCCCGGCCTTTCCGGCCGATCCGGGGAATGGTTGCGCTTGCTGTTCGTGGTGAACATCGTTCTGCTGGGCTGGCGGTTATTGATGCGTGCCTATTTCACCGCAGTAGTGCACGGAGTGGCTGAGGGTATGCGCGCCATCCCCCGGGCAGTGGTGGCCAATGTCATCAATTATCTGGCAGCACTGCGGGCGATTGAACGCTACCGCCGCCTGCACGAGGGGGGCGGGCAGGTGTGGGGCAAGACAGCTCACCGCTTTCCCAGGGCGGGCATGACAGAGGCGGAGCCCGGACATGTCTGAGGCCCGCAGTGGCAGCGCCATGCGCACCTATCAGATTCTGCTGGTTCTGGCGTTTGGCTGGCTGCTTGGCCGCATGCCGGAGCTTCTGGCAGATGAACAGGCCGAACGGGCAAGCCTTCATGGCGCGGCAGCGACCGACGGCCCGGTGGCTGGTCAGCTCACTCCAGGCTCGCCAAGCCCTATTCCCATGGCACCGCTGGAAACTGGCCCGACCAAGGCAGACCTGATGCAGATGGCGGCCGAAATCGCTGTGCGCGCGTCGAACGAGACTATGGCGCAGCTTCTGGCAGCGGGATGGGGGCCAGGCAAGGCCAGCGGCGCAGCCCACAGCCGGCCGACCGAAACCGTGGTGCGGATCGTGGCGCCACAGGTGCCGCCTGCAGAGCCATCGCACCGCTGGGAACTGAAACCCGGTGACCCCGAGTTCGCCAATCTGGCGCCAGCCCCTTCGGGCAAACGCGCCACCGTTCTCGCTGATCTGCCGGCCCGCGCCAAAGAGACGAAGCTGGCGGTGGAGTCGGCCACATCGCGTGCCGATGAAGCCTATGGGCTGGCAGAGGCTGGCTACCAGGCATTGCGCAAGGGGGAGCGCGCCGAGGCAGCCGGAAAGCTGGCAGCTGCGATCGCGGCAGATCCGGCCGCCCCCAATGCCGCTAACTGGCAGGCCGACCTCAAGGCGCTGACCCGTCACTGGGCCGTCAGTTTCTATTCGGTTGCCCGCGATGGTGGCGGTGACCCGTTGGCGGCTTCTCCGGTACTGGGGGGAGGGCAGACTGGCGCCATGCTGGCTTATCGCTTCAACCCGCTGGGCGATGTTCCGGTTTCGGCCTTTGCGCGGGTGACAGCAGCAACAGGTGTAAGGGGCGGGATCGACCGGGAGACTGTCGAAAGTGCGGTTGGCCTGCGGGTGGAGCCATTGAAATCCCTGCCGGTTGCAGTCGATCTCGAACGGCGGTTCGCCCATGGCACCATGTCGCGCAACGCCTGGTCCGCGCGGGTGTCAGGGGGCGGGACGACCGATTTCAGACTGCTGGACCGCGTTGTAACCGCAGATGGCTGGGCCGAAGCGGGTATCGTCGGTTTCCGGAAGCGCCCCGATTATTATGCCGGAATCCAGATGCGGGCCGGCTCTGATATTGCCCGACTTGGGCGCACGTCGATCAACCTTGGTGTCGGCAACTGGATAGCGGTTCAGCGGGGCTGGGGGGTGACGGCTTCCCGTATCGATCTCGGCCCATCGGCGCGGTTCCGCGTGTCTCCGTGGCGGGCCTATGCCCAGGTCGATTATCGGGCGCGACTTGCCGGCAACGCCCGCCCGGCGTCTGGCCCCGTGGTTACCGTCGGCGCCAGCTTCTAGCCGATTCCGGCAATGGTCTGGGCAACGGCGCGCCGCCACATGGCACGGCGCGCAGCGCGGCGGTCGCCATCTGCGCACGGGGTGAAATGCCGGTCGGCATGCACCATGGCCGTTGCAGCTTCGCCAAGGCTGGAAAACAGGCCAGCACCGGTGGCGGCCAGCATCGCCGCCCCGAGGGCTGTGGTTTCAATGACACGCGGCCGCGCAACCACCAGACCGGTGATATCGGCGATGTCCTGACACAGCCATTCATTGGCGACCATGCCGCCATCGACAGCCAGAGTTTCGGGAACCACGCCATCGCCGCGAAAAGCGTCGATCAGGTCGGCGGTCTGCTGGCCCATCGCTTCGAGGGTGGCACGCACGATATGGGCGCGGGTAGTGCCCGCCGTGATGCCCGATAGCAGGCCGCGCGCCATGGGCTGCCAATAGGGCGCGCCCAGACCGGCAAACGCCGGAACGAACGATACACCGCCACTGTCGGGAACCGAGCGCGCCAGTGCTGCCGTTTCGGCGGCGGCGTCAACGATGCCGAGCCCATCGCGCAGCCACTTCACGGCGTCTCCGCCAACGAAGATCGACCCTTCAAGCGCATAGTGCTGCGGCTTGCCCAGCAGCCATGTGGCCAGCAGCCGATGGCGGCTGACCGGCACTTTCGTTCCGGCATTGGCCAGCAGGAAGATTCCGGTGCCATAGGTGCATTTGGCCTGCCCCGGGTGCAGGCAGGCCTGGCCGATGGCGGCGGCCTGCTGATCGCCGGCCATGCCGGTGATGGCCAGAGGACGCCCGAAAAGGGTGGTGCTGGCAATCTGCCCGGCCATCGGCACAATGGCGGGAAGTGCCGCAAGGGGCACGCCGAACAGTTCGGCCATCGCCACCGACCAGGTACCGGTGTGCAGGTCCATCAACGAGGTGCGGGCGGCGTTGCTGGTATCGGTAGCGAACAGTTCGCCACCCGTCAGGTTCCACAAAAGCCAGCAGTCGATGGTGCCAAGGCACAGCGTTCCCGAGTCGGCGGCGCTGCGGACAGCGGGCAGGTGGTCCAGTGCCCAGCGCATCTTGCCGGCCGAGAAATAGGGGTCGAGGATAAGGCCCGTGGCTTCCTGAACCCGGTGCTCGTGGCCCGAATCCCGCAGGGCATCGGTGATGGTGGCGGCGCGCCGGTCTTGCCAGACAATGGCCGGAGCGAGGGCTCGCCCGCTTGACCGGTCCCAGGCGACGATGGTTTCACGCTGGTTGGCAATGCCGATGGCGGCGATTCTTTCCCCGTAGTGGTCGATGATGGTGCGGATGGCCCGGAAGGTAAGGGCCCAGATTTCGTCAGCGTCCTCCTCCATCCAGCCGGGCGCGGGGTAGGCCTGCGACAGCGGGTGTTGGGCAGTGGCAAGGATCTTGCCGTTCAGGTCAATTGCCATTGCCCGCGTCGATGTTGTGCCGCAATCAATGGCGAGCACGAGATCGGTGGGTGTCATGCCTTGCTCCTCGTGGTGCATAGTGTGAGCGGGTTGCCAGTATGAAGCAAGCAAGGGCAGCCAGCAGAATCGGGAAGGAACATCAATCATGCGGTTTTCCGGCAAGGTGGCAGTGGTGACTGGCGCTGCCTCGGGTATCGGGCGGGCTATGGCTTCGGCGCTGGCCGCTGAAGGCGCCGCGGTGGTAGCAGCCGATATTGCCCCCGGTGTCGAAGAAACCGCCCATGCCATCCGCCATGGTGGTGGGCGCGCCGAGGTAATGGTCGGCAGTGCCGCTGAAGAGGAATTCGTGGCCTTGCTTGCTGATCAGGCGGTGCGCAGCTTTGGCGGACTGCACCTGATGTTTGCCAATGCCGGCATTTCCGGGGGGATGGCGCCGCTTTCCGACGTGCAGGTGAGCGAGTGGCGCGAAGTTCTGGAACTGAACCTGATCGGGGCATTCCTGGCCATCCGCGAGGCAGCACGCGTCATGGTGCCAGCTGGCGGCGGGGCGATCGAGTGCACAGCCAGTGTGGCCGGCCTGCGGTCAGGGGCGGGGGGGATTCCCTATTCGGCGTCGAAAGCCGGAGTCATCAACATGGTCCAGACGGCGGCCAACCAGCTTGCCGGCACCAATGTCCGGGTGAATGCGGTGTGCCCCGGTCTTACCGAAACCGGGATGACCCGCTTCATGTTCGATGCCGCCCGCGCCCGTGGCAGCGAGGAGAGGCTGGGGCAGCTGAACCCGTTGCGCCGCGCTGCCCATCCAGACGAGATCGCCGCAGTCGCTCTGTTTTTGGCCAGCGATGCCGCCAGTTATGTGAACGGGCAGGCGGTGGCAGTTGATGGCGGATTGTCGTCGAGCCACCCGACCGTCCCGGGGAAGTTCTGGTAATTGCCCGCGCGAGGCGGGCGTATTTCCCGGAGGCAGCCGGCCGGCGACAGCTGCGCCCTTCAAAGCGGATGCATCATGGGCGGGGAAGGTCCGTAATGGTGGCAACATCGATAGGATCAGCGCGCTGACAACGGCACATTCCTTTCAGGGCAGTCGCCCGAAATGGCACCAGCTGAAAGGGGAGCGTTGTGAACAACCTGAGATCAACGGCAAGGCAAACACCCACGTCGGGCCGACGGGGGCGGATCACGCCGGGCCACGGCAAGTGGCGCCTTGCTGTTTCCAGCCTGGCGCGATTGCTGACACCTCAGCCAGCAGGTCAGGCGGCGCTGTTTCTCGCGGCGGCAGTGGCACTGGCGCATCCGCAGACGGCAACGGCCACAGTGGTGATCCACACCACCAACTTCCTCTCCGGCTGGACCAACTACAACGGCTTCGAGGGGATGGGGTGGACCATTACCTACAACGGTCAGGCCGGCTATTCCGAGCAGGCCATAACCGCCACCTATGTCGGCACGCCGGGCACCATCATGTCGACAGTAGGCGCCGCCGAAGGCCGTTACAGCTGGTACCCCAATGCCGGTTCCTACGGGTATACATCTCTGCGGTTCGGTGGTGTTATCGATGCGGTATCGTTCCTGGCCAGCACCGGCTTTGGCGGGGCGTCGTCACCTGTTCTGCACTACCAGCTGCTATTGGGAGGATCGGTGCTGGTAACCGGGCAGGCGGGCCCGCTTTCCATATACGGTGACGGCTGGCGCTGGTACGGAGTTTCAGGGGTGCAGTTCGATGAATTGCGGCTACAGGCGCGTAGTGATCAGCTTACCGCCTTTCTCCCCAACGGCTATGATGCGCTTTCCCTCGATGGTATCCGCTTCAACGGTTACTGGCAGGCGCCGCCGATAGATGGCCCTCCCGAAGTTCCGGGGGTTCCGGAAATTTCGATGTGGGCGATGCTGGTGGCCGGCTTCGGTCTGACGGGCATCGGGGCGCGGCGGCGGCCACGGCTGCACTAGCCATACGAACCCGGTGCGGGAAAGCCGCACCCCCAGTGCAAGCCGGAAACACGGGCACTCATTCGGAAAGGGCGGGGCAGACAGGCGTATCAGAGGTTGACCGGGCGTGATGGCCCGCATCCGGAAACGCTGGCCTTGAACAACCAGACGGCAGGTGGATATAGCGCCACACAGCAGCCTTTGTGGCCATCTTCACCCCCAGACGGAACAGCGATGTCGCCTTTTGCCATTCTCGCGCTCGCGCTTTCAATGTCGGCTGATGCGTTTGCTGCCGCCCTGGCAAGGGGGGCAGCGACCCGCCCCGGCTGGGGTGCAGCGCTGAAAGGTGGGGCGGTTTTCGGGATTGTCGAGGCCCTCACGCCACTAGGGGGGTGGTTGATCGGACGGCTGGCACAGGGCGCTGTCGAACAGTGGGACCACTGGATCGCCTTTGCCCTTCTCTGTGCGGTGGGTCTCCATATGATTCGCAACGGCCTGAGGGCAGAGCCAGACCTCGACGAGTCGTTGCCCACGACCGGGCTGGTTCTGCTGATTGTCACGGCTATCGGCACCAGTATCGATGCAGCTGCCGTCGGGATCGGGCTGGCGCTGATCGACGTGAATATTCTGCTGGTCGCTGTCGCGATCGGCCTTTCCACCTTCATTTGCACGACCATCGGGCTGCGGCTGGGTGGTAATGCCGGCCAATTCCTCGGCAGGCGTGTCGAACTGGTTGCTGGAATCGTGCTGATAGGTATTGGCCTACTCATAGTCGCCGATCACACCGGATATCTGTCTGCCTGAGGAGCCGACCGGTGGAACTGGTATGGGCGCTTGATGCGAGACAGATTGAATTTGGCCGCCTCAGTCACTCTGCATTACGGTCTGGACGACGGCCGACTGAGTAGGTTAGTGATCCGCCCCGTCACACTGGGGTTGTCAAAATGGGCCATTATATCAAGCCGATGCCAAGAGCACTGGAGAATGTAATGTCAGACCGGAACCCGTGAGCAGGAATACCTGAATTGGAAGCCGTAAATACAAATGGACCCTGTGTGGAGGGGGCTGTGCAACGGCAGTCTTCCGGCAGTCACGTCCCGTACAATCCTACAATTGATTATTTGCGGTTTATCTCCATTCTGATAATTGTTCATTTTCACGCGGTTAGTCCAAATGGTTGGCTTGCCCAAGGTGCTGTCGGCTATTTCGAGATCGCCTTGGTTTGGTTTTTTCTGTCAGGGCTCGAACGTCGCCGGCAACCCGCGTTGCGTGCCATTGCCGATAAAACCCGGCGGTTGATGTATCCGTTTCTTGTTTGGTCTGCCCTGCAAATTCTTGCCAAATATCTACAATCTGTAATAACCGGTGGTGATTTTATCGCTGACCTTTTGTCATGGCTTCCACCAAGAGGAACTTTTGCTCAATTATGGTTTCTTCCATGGGCTTGGTTTGTAATAATTATTTTATTAATCTTATCAAGTTATTTAAATTTTAGAATTAAATCTAATAAATTTTTATTTATATATCTTATTATATTTTTAGCAATCTCAACCTATATATTAAAATTATCTCATAATATTAATATAGCACAAATTTTCTATAATTGCTTGATTTATTCAATTTCAATAATGTCTGGAATACTAATCTATTGTATTCGAGATAATGTTTCAAAAATGGTTCTGGTTTCTGTTGTCATTGCGGCCTACGGTGTTGTTCTGCAATGGCTTGGTCTCACCAGTTCGCAATTCTGGGTGCCGTTGCTGATAGTAGGGGCCCTTCTTGTTCCACTGCCTGAGTTTCGCTGGACCAGGCGTCTGGGCCAGATGTCGATGGACATCTATCTTGTCCATATCCTTGTGTTGGGCGCTATAGGCTCAGTGCTGGGCATTCCAACGAACACCACCCCGGGCGTTCTTCTGGCCTTCGTCTTCAGCATTGCCGCCGCAGCAGTTATGCAGATTCCGGCTGTCGGCAAATTTGTGCATTGAAGCCGGCACAACCGCGTTCCGGTGGTTGCCATGATACGCCTGTCTGCGGTTCATGCACTGGTTGCCTGGCGCCATGGTGGCACAGCCACTGATGGTGGCTGTGCCAATGAAATCTTGCCATTCCGGGTAAGCGCACGCATTAGCGCAGCATGACCAACGAACCTGCCACCCGCACACGCTCAGCCGACCCCGCCGCCAGTGCCTACATCATCAATGGGCGCACTGGCCCGTGGGAAATAGTCGTCGGGCTGGAAGTTCATGCCCAGGTGGTTTCCAGGGCCAAATTGTTTTCCGGTGCAGCCACCACCTTTGGCGGCGCGCCCAACAGCCAGGTCAGCTTCGTTGATGCTGCAATGCCCGGCATGTTGCCGGTGTTGAACGGCGAATGCGTGCGACAGGCGGTGCGCACCGGGCTAGCGCTGGGTGCGACCATCAACCGCTGGTCGCGCTTTGACCGCAAGAATTATTTTTATGCCGATCTGCCGCAGGGCTACCAGATCTCGCAGTTCCAGTACCCGGTAGTGGGGGAGGGCAGAATTGAGATCGAGCTTGAGGATGGCTCCCGCAAAATGATCGGGATCGAGCGACTGCACCTCGAACAGGACGCCGGGAAATCCATCCACGATCTCGCCCCGGATCGCAGTTTTGTCGATCTCAACCGGTCAGGTGTGGCGCTGATGGAAATCGTGTCGCGTCCCGACATGCGTTCTCCTGCCGAGGCCGGTGCATATGTGTCGACCTTGCGCGCCATCTTGCGGGCGGTGGGAAGCTGTGATGGCAACATGCAGGAAGGCTCGATGCGGGCTGATGTCAATGTCTCGGTCCGCCGGCCCGGAGAGGCGTTCGGCACCCGCTGCGAGATCAAGAATGTGAACTCCATCCGCTTTATCCAGCAGGCAATCGTCTATGAGGCGAACCGTCAGGTGGAATTACTGGAAGATGGCGGCGTGGTGAAACAGGAAACCCGCCTGTTCGACCCGGATCTTGGCGAGACGCGCTCGCTGCGATCGAAGGAAGACGCCCACGATTACCGCTATTTCCCCGAGCCCGACCTGCTGCCTCTGGAGATCAGTGAGGCATTTATTGCCGAATGTCGGGCAAGCCTGCCGGAACTTCCGGCGGCCCGGCGGGCCCGCTATGAAAACAGTCTGGCGCTGTCACCTTATCTGGCGGGAGTTCTGACGGCCGATACCGATATCTCCAACTGGTTCGAGGCGTTGCTGGCAGCCAGTGCCACCGCCCAGAACCTGCCTGCCGATTCCGTTGCTGAAAAAGCGGCCAACTGGATGACCGGCGAGCTGTTCGGCGCACTGAACAAGAGAAATCTCGACATTGCGCAAAGCCCGGTAACGCCGGCCCAGGGGGCGGAATTGCTGGCCCTGATGGCTGATGGCACCTTGTCGGGGCCGCTTGCCAAGCAGGTGTTCGAGCTGATGCTGGAAAGCAGCGAAGATGCTGGCGTGCTGGCAGAGCGTCACGGCCTCAAGCAGATATCCGATACCGGCGCACTTGAAAAAGCCATTGCCGATGTGATGGCCGCCAACGCCGACAAGGTCGCCGAATATCGTGCCGGCAAGGATAAGCTGTTCGGCTTTTTCGTCGGGCAGGTGATGAAGGCCAGTGGCGGTAAGGCCAACCCCGCAGTCGTCAATGACCTGCTCAAGACAAGGCTGGCATCGCTATCATAAAAATCTTTGTTGTATCATTCTTTCAGATGTAAATCTTATTTACATCTCGGTTGCATGTGACACGCGAACGGATTTGCCAAGCGATTGTAAGCCAAGATAAAATTTTTCTCAAAACAGATGGCATGAATCTTGCTTGCCTTTCAATCATATGGACCGGCCTTCAATTCCGGCCCGGGTGGAGTGAAAGGAGAACGGTATGTTAAGACATCTGGGTATCGCGGCGGCCTTGGCGGCCTTTGCTGTTCCGGCCGGGGCCGCGACACAGATTGTCAGCCCCGACAATGACTATCGTGACCATACCAACCTGCTGGGGGTGACTGCGCCTGATGGGCCGAACCAGTCTGAGGTTACGGATGGCATGTTGACTGTGGCGTTCTCGTCGCTTCTTAATCCGGGCGCCGTGGGCGTAGACTGGTCTACCTGGGGCAGCCCGCCAGATACCGAGGATGCAACCCCGATGATCTGGTATAGCGACGGCGCCAGCAGTGTCACTTTCACCTTCGACAAGGCTCTGGCGATCTGGGGTTTCGAAGTCGAGGGCAACAGCTTTGTCGATACCGATTTCACCCTTGATTTCTACCAGAACGGGGTGCCGATCTATAGCGTCAACCGGACGATCAACGGCAACGCCGGGGCGCGGCTGATGGCCGCCGCGGCCGGGGCCGGTGAATATTTCACGTCGGTTACGCTGTCTGCAAACGAGGATTTCGCCATCGCCCAGCTTCGCTATCAGTTGGCGATCGTTCCTGAGCCGGCGACATGGGCGCTGCTGATTGCCGGGTTCGGCATGGTCGGTATCGCCACCCGCCGTCGCGGCAGGCTTCGGACGTTGCACGCCTGAGCTGCCTGTCAGAAACCGCCTGCGTGTACAACACACGGGCGGTTTCTGTGTGGCAGGGAATTCAGACAGGCTGACATGCTCTTGCCTGTTTGGCGGGCAGCGCCTATCTGGCCATGCAGATTATCATTTCAGGTGAGTTTGACGAACGTGCTGATGACCTTCCTTCTCGTGGTGCACGGCCTGCTGGCGCTGGCGCTGGTGGCCGTGATTCTCATGCAGAAATCGGAAGGTGGCGGCTTTACCGGTGGCGGTGGCGGTGGTCTCGTCTCGGCGCGTGGCGCTGCCAACCTCCTGACGCGCGTTACCTCGATTCTGGCGACCCTGTTCATCGTTTCATCGCTGGGGCTGGCGTGGCTGGGTGGTCATTCCAACCGTCCCACTGAAATCGACACCAGCCTTGCCCGTCAGACCACACCGGTCGGGCCATTGGGCGCTCCCAAGCAGGCGCTCCCGGGCAATGCCCCGGCTGCCCCGGTGGTGCCTGCCAATCCGACGACACCAGCCGAGTCCGTTCCCGTTCAGAACTGACACAGTTTTTCCGCCGGCGCGCGCGTTGCCGCGTGACAGTCGGCCATTGCTCGGGTAAGGCTCGAATCCCATGGCGCGGTTCATTTTTATCACTGGCGGCGTGGTCTCGTCGCTTGGCAAGGGGCTCATGGCGGCAGCGTTGGGTGCGCTGCTTCAGGCGCGCGGATATCGTGTCAGAATTCGCAAATTCGACCCTTATCTGAACGTCGACCCGGGCACCATGAGCCCGACGCAGCATGGCGAAGTCTATGTAACCGACGATGGCGCCGAGACCGATCTCGATCTCGGCCATTATGAACGGTTCACCGGAGTCCCTTCCCGGCAAAGCGATAATGTCACTTCAGGGCGAATCTATTTCGATATCCTGACCAGAGAACGGCAGGGCCAGTATCTGGGCGCCACCGTTCAGGTGATCCCGCATGTGACGGATGCCATCAAGGATTTCGCTCTGGCCCGCACCGACGACATTGATTTTGCCCTCTGCGAAATAGGCGGGACGGTGGGCGATATCGAAAGCCTGCCGTTCCTCGAAGCCATCCGCCAGCTTGGCAATGAACTGGGCGATGACGCCCTGTTCATCCACACCACACTCATTCCGTTCATCGCGGCAGCCGGGGAACTGAAAACCAAACCCACCCAGCACAGTGTTGCGGAATTGCGGGGCATCGGCATTCAGCCGTCGATCCTGGTGTGCCGGGCTGAACATGAAATTCCGGAATCGGAACGCGCCAAGATCGCGCTGTTCTGCAATGTCCGCAAGGAAGCCGTCATCCCGGCGCTCGATGCCAATTCGATCTACCGGGTGCCATTGCAATATCATGAGGCAGGGCTCGACACCGAGGTGTTGCGGGCCTTCGGCATTACCGATGCCCCTTGGCCCGACCTTGGCCGCTGGCACGACATCATGGAGCGGCTGGACAACCCCGAGGGCACCGTGCACATCGGCATCGTCGGGAAATACACCGGCCTCAAAGATGCCTACAAGTCACTCACCGAAGCGTTGGTGCATGGCGGAATCGCCAACCGGGTGAATGTGCAGCTGCGCTGGATCGACGCCGAGGATTTTGAGCGCGAAGATGTGGCCGCCATACTGGAACCAATGGACGGCATTCTGGTGCCTGGCGGCTTTGGTGAGCGGGGAAGCGAAGGGAAGATTGCTGCTGTCCGCTTCGCGCGCGAGCGCCAGATTCCGTTTTTCGGCATCTGTCTTGGCATGCAGCTTGCCTGCATCGAGGCCGCCCGCAACACCGCCGGGATTGCCGATGCCTCGTCGCTGGAATTCGGCCCGACTGCCGAGCCGGTGGTCGGACCGATGACCCAGTGGCAGGCCGAAGGGAGGACCGAGCAGCGCGACATCGATGGCGACAAGGGCGGCACCATGCGCCTTGGTGCCTATCCCGCGGTTCTGGCAAGCAACAGCCTGGTGGCTTCCGCTTATGGCACCACCACGATCAGCGAGCGTCACCGCCATCGCTATGAGGTGAATATTCACTATCGCGATGCGCTTGAAAAAGGCGGGCTGCGGTTTACCGGAATGTCGCCGGATGGCAAGCTTCCGGAAATCGTCGAGCGGCCGGATCACCCGTGGTTTGTTGGCACCCAGTTTCACCCTGAGCTGAAATCCAAGCCGTTTGCACCGCATCCGCTGTTTGCGAGCTTCATTGCTGCTGCAGTACGGCAGAGCCGATTGGTCTGACCACCAGGTCAGCCATGGTCAGCCGCAGTCCGGCTGGCTGGTTAAAGCAGCAAATACAGGCTGGCCGGCAATCCGGGCGTCTCAGATCAATCAGTCGTATGGTGGCTAGATTTTGATTTTCGCAGCAGCAACACCAGCAACAGCAGGATGATAGCGGTTGTCACCCATACCTGCGGGTCGATATCGGCTGCCGCCAATTTCTGAATGATCTCTGACATTGCAGGCAATCGTTAACCAATAGCATGCTGCACCGCAACCAGAATATGGCGGCTCCTACGGAGTCCGGACAGCTTTCATGCCGCTGATGTGTCGATTTTTTCCAGCACCACCAACAGGTCACCCTCGGCAATCTGGGCACCGGCTGAAACCAGCACCTCTTTGACATGGGCATCGAAGGGGGCGGTCAGCCGGTGTTCCATTTTCATGGCTTCCAGAACCAGCAGCCGGTCGCCCGCTTTTACGGTTTCCCCAACGGTAATGCCAAGCGACAGCACCTTGCCCGGCATGGGGGCCAGAATCTGCCCGTCAGAAGGTGCCTGGCCTGCACCGGCGTCCCATGCCGGGTTTTCCAGAAGGAATTGCCAGTTGAGCCCGTTCAGCCTTGCCTCTGAGCCCATATGGATGAACGACTGTTCCGGCTGAATGGGTTCGCCCTCATTCACCCGGATGCCGTCGGCATTGGCCCGGATACGATATTCGGTGCCATCGCTGCCCCAGATGGCAGCATGAGTTTCTGCCGGCAGGTTGAGCCGGAATGGCTGGTTGAAGCCGATGGCGGCATGATAGAGCTGCAGAAGATGGCGGGCCATGCCGGCGACGATCCAGTCAGGTGGCGGTAGCTGGCCGAACAACGAGGATTCATGACGGGCGATGAACCCGGTATCGACATTGCCGGCGACAAAATCAGGGTGGGCGGCCAACCGGGCAAGAAAGGCGCGGTTGGTGGTGACGCCTTCCACCTGAATCTGGTCGAGCGCGTCGACCAGTTTTGCCAGTGCCTTTTCGCGGTCGCTAGCATGGGTGATGACCTTGGCGATCATCGGGTCGTAATGGACGGTCACGTCGCTACCCACGGCAACCCCGGTGTCGATGCGGGCATCCGGGCCAAACGACAACCGGGTGAGCAACCCGGTGGAGGGCAGAAACCCGCGATCCGGGTTTTCGGCATAAAGCCGCGCTTCGGCAGCATGGCCCCGGCATTCGATAGCGTCCTGCATGAGTGGCAGCATCTCGCCCCGGGCCACCCGGATCTGCCATTCCACCAGATCCTGCCCGGTGATCATTTCCGTAACCGGATGCTCCACCTGCAGGCGGGTGTTCATTTCCATGAAGTAGAATTTCGGGTCGCCGTTGTCGTCGAGATCGTCCATGTCGAGAATGAACTCGACAGTGCCGGCATTCTCGTAGCCGATCGCCATGCCGGCGGTGACTGCCGCCACACCCAGCGTAAAGCGCATCTGGCTGGAGAGGCCGGGGGCGGGCGCTTCCTCGATCACTTTCTGGTGACGGCGCTGTAACGAGCAATCACGTTCAAACAGGTGGACGACATTGCCGTGGCTGTCGCCGAAAATCTGCACTTCGACATGGCGCGGGCGCGTCAGCAGCTTTTCCAGCATCACGCTGTCGTTGCCGAAGGCGGCAGATGCCTCGCGCTTGGCGGCAATCAGCGCCTCGGTGAATTCGCTGCGCGCGAACACCGGGCGCATTCCCTTGCCGCCGCCACCGGCCACTGCCTTGATCAGCAACGGGTAACCGACGTTTTCCGCCATGCGTTCCAGCCGAGCGAGCGACTGGTCTTCGCCCATGTAGCCGGGCGTGACCGGAACGCCAGCGGCTTTCATGCGGCTTTTGGCGCTGTCTTTCAGGCCCATCACCCGGATGGCTTCGGCCGATGGCCCAATGAAAATCAGCCCGGCGTCGCGCACGGCATCGGCAAAATCGGCATTCTCCGACAGGAAGCCATAGCCGGGATGCACGGCGTCGGCTCGGGTCTTGCGGGCGGCGTCAAGAATCCTGTCCATCACCAGGTAGGACTCGCGCGCCGGCGGCGGCCCTATGGCGATGGCTTCGTCGGCCAGTTTCACATGCGGGGCCAGGGCATCGGCTTCGGAATAGACGGCAACGGTGCTGATGCCCATTTTACGGGCAGTGCGGATGATGCGGCAGGCTATTTCACCACGATTGGCGATCAGAATCTTTTTCATGTCGATTACATCCTGAACAGGCCGAAGCGGGTGTCGGGCACGGGGGCATTCAGGGCGGCAGCCAGGCTCAGCGCCACCACCTGCCGGGTATCTTCAGGGGCAATGATCCCATCATCCCACAGACGCGCCGATGCATACCAGGGGCTACCCTGCCGTTCATACTGGGCGCGAATGGGGGCCTTGAACGCTTCTTCCTCGCGCTGGTTGGCGAACCCGCCGGATTTCACGGTTGCCAGAACGCTTGCCGCCTGTTCTCCGCCCATCACGCTGATGCGGGCGTTGGGCCACATCCACAAGAAGCGCGGCGAATAGGCCCGACCGCACATGCCGTAATTCCCGGCTCCGAAACTGCCGCCTATCACAACGGTGATCTTGGGAACGGCCGCCGTCGCCACGGCCGTAACCAACTTGGCGCCATTCTTGGCGATGCCTTCATTTTCATAGCTGCGCCCCACCATGAAGCCCGAGATATTCTGAAGGAACAGCAGGGGGATTTTCCGCTGGCAGCACAGCTCGATGAAGTGCGCACCCTTCAAGGCCGATTCCGAAAACAGGATGCCGTTGTTGGCCAAAATGCCTACCTGAACCCCATCGATCCGGGCAAATCCGCAAACCAGGGTGCTGCCAAACAGGGGTTTGAAGGCATCGAACTGGCTGCCATCGACGATGCGGGCGATGATCTCGTGCACATCTACGGGGTGACGGGTATCGACCGGCACCAGCGCGTGCAGGTCGGTTGCCGGAAAGGCAGGTGGCACAGTTTCGGAACGCTCGGGTTGCAGGCCCTGAGGCACGGTTTCCATGGCCCGCCGCACAAGGTGCAGGGCATGGGCGTCGTCTTCCGCCAGATGGTCAACCACCCCGGAAAGACGTGCATGGACATCGCCGCCGCCCAGATCCTCGGCCGACACTTCCTCGCCGGTCGCGGCTTTCACCAGCGGCGGGCCGCCCAGAAAGATGGTGCCCTGGTTGCGCACGATAATCGACTGGTCGGCCATTGCCGGCACATAGGCACCACCTGCCGTACAGCTTCCCAGTACGGCGGCGATCTGGGCGATGCCCTCAGCCGACATGGTGGCCTGATTGAAGAAGATCCGTCCGAAATGCTCTCGATCGGGGAAAACTTCATCCTGCCGTGGCAGGTTGGCGCCACCGGAATCCACCAGGTAGATGCAAGGCAGCCGGTTCTGTGCGGCAATCTCCTGGGCGCGCAGGTGTTTTTTCACCGTCAGCGGGTAGTATGTGCCGCCCTTCACGGTGGCATCGTTGGCGACGATCATCGCCAGCCGCCCCGACACCTGCCCGATGCCGGCGATCATACCGGCGCCGGGAACCACGTCGTCATACACCTCGTAAGCGGCAAACTGGGCAATCTCGAGGAAGGCGGTTCCGGGGTCGAGCAGGCGTTCGACCCGTTCGCGCGGCAGCAGCTTGCCTCGCTTCACATGTCGTTGCCGCGATGCTTCCGAGCCTCCCAACGCCACGGTGGCTGCGCGTTCGCGCAATTCCGTCACCAGAGCCGCCATCGCCGTGCGGTTGGCCGCACTTTCTGCATTGGCGGCGATTGTCGTACCGATCTTGCCCATGACACCAGTTACTAAGGCGGGGAAAAGGTAATTGCACCTGATTTTCGACACAGAGCCCGGCAACGGGAACGAACGCATTGCGCACGGGATGGTTTCAGGCTAACAGCACGCGCTTTCAGGGCTGGTTGGTACCAGCCGATTTGCAAGGAACCCTATCATGGCCAAGGCTGGCATCCACCCCGATTACCACACCATCAAGGTGCAGATGACTGACGGCACCGTGTTCGAAACCCGCTCCACCTGGGGCAAGGAAGGTGACACGCTGGCGCTCGACATCGACCCCAAGAGCCACCCGGCCTGGACCGGCGGAGCCGCCAAGCTGCAGGATGGTGGCCGCGTCGCCCGCTTCAACAAGCGGTTTGGCGGCCTGTCGGGGATCGGCAAGAAGGCCTGACTTTTCCACAGTCTCGATCAATACAGCGGGAGAGGGCGACTTCTCCCGCTGTTTATGTGTGCTGCAACGGCCTTGACCGGACGAGCAGTTGTGCAAAGCTGGCACCATGGCGGTTTTGCTGACGTCGGCAATGATGCGTGCGGTGGAAACCGCATGGTTTGCAGCAGGTAATGACAGTTTCGCACTGATGCAGCAGGCGGCGGCGGCTGTCGCTGATCAGGCGGCACGGATGGTGGCGCCTGGTGGGCGGATCACCGTGCTGGCGGGGCCGGGCAACAACGGCGGCGATGGGTTTGTGGCTGCCAGCCTGCTGAAGGCGCGCGGCTTTGCAGTCTCTGTAGTCGCGCCACTTGGGGTTGGCAGAGGTGACGCGGCGCGGGCGGCGGAACATTGGCATGCGCCATTCCTGACGCAGCTGGAACCTGTGCCCGGTGGCCAATGGGCGGGAAGTGATCTGGTGATCGACGCCCTGTTCGGCATTGGCGCCAACCGGCCACTTTCCGGTGTAGTGGCGTCGCTGGTCGCGCAGGTGAATGGCAGGGCGCCGATACTGGCGGTCGATATGCCCTCCGGGGTAGATGCTGATAGCGGCGCTGTGTCTGGGACAGCGGTTCGCGCTGACGCAACCGTCAGTTTTCACACGGCAAAACCAGGACATTACCTCTACCCGGGGCGACGGCTTTCAGGTGAACTGGTGATTGCCGATATCGGCCTGCCGCCAGCTGTCAGCCCGTTGCAACTGAATGGGCCAGATCACTGGCAGTTGCCATACCCTGACGCACAGACACACAAATACGCCCGGGGTGGCGCCGTGGTGTGGTCTGGCCCGGCGTTGATGACCGGCGCGGCGCGTCTGGCAGCCGCTGCGGCGTTGCGGGTGGGGGCAGGGGCTGTTGTGCTCGCCGGAGAGCGTGACGCCCTGCTGGTTCAGGCAGCACATGTCACTGCGGTCATGCTGCACGAATGCGCTGCAGCCAGGCTGGATACCCTGTTGGTACAGCCGAAATGGCGTGCTGCTGTTGTGGGCCCTGGGGCAGGAAGCAACGCCCGCGCCGCAGCTACCGCAGCGCTTGCGGCCGGCAAGGCGGTGGTGCTCGATGCTGACGCCCTCAGTGCCTTTGCCGGCGATCTCGGGCATCTGGCGCGGTTGATCGGCCGCCACAAGCGCCCGGCGGTGCTAACACCGCACGAGGGGGAATTTTCCCGCCTGTTTCCCGACATGGCCGGCTGCAAACTCGACAGGGCGCTGGAAGCGGCACGACAAAGTGGTGCGACAATCATTCTGAAAGGGCCTGACACAGTGATCGCCAGCCCCGATGGGCGCGCTGCCATTCAACCCTTTGCACCGGCCTGGCTGGCAACGGCAGGCGCTGGCGACGTGCTGGCGGGGCTGGTGACCGGCCTGCTGGCACAGGGGATGGATGCCTTTGCCGCTGCCTGTGCTGCCGTGTTCGTGCACGCCGAAGCAGGCAAACATCTTGGCGCCGGTTTGATCGCCGAAGATCTGGCAGGGTCAGTGCTGCGCGAGGTTCTTGCAGCCCTTACCCCGACGGCCTGAGCAGCTTCTGCGCCTGCAGCAGCGAACGCATGCATTCCCCGGCAGCCACGTCGCGCCCATTTGGAAGCCGCGCTTCGGCGTGAATGGCCAGCGGTGACTGGCCGGGTTTCTGATAATAGAAGATGTCAAGCACACAGGCGCCAGCAAACTGCAACTGCCGCGCCAGACCCTCGCGACGGTCAAGCGAGGGCTGACCAAGAAGGTCAATGGCGATTTCCGCCGTCTTGCCCATCACCTGCTCCATGCCGGATGCTGCCGCTGGCGGAGGTGGTGTGACCTCGGGGGCGGGTACAGTTGTCGCGCAGCCGGCAAGCAGAAGGGCTGAAACTGTCAATGATATCCGTGGCACTGGAAACGCACTAGCCTCTTGAAGGTCAGGATGCTAGCGCGTTCCTCATGATCCGGCCCTGAAGGAGCAACTGTTGACCGCTGCCCACGATGTTCTGGCCATTGGCAATGCCATCGTTGATGTGATTGCCCCGCAAAGCGATCACTTTCTGCAATCCGAGGGCATCCCAAAAGGCACGATGCGGCTGGTATCGGCCGATGAAGCCAGTGCGCTTTACGCCAGAATGGGGCCGGGGCGCGAGATATCCGGCGGCTCGGCCGCCAATACCGCTGTCGGCGTTGCAGCGCTTGGCGGCAGTTCCACCTTCGTGGGGCGGGTGGCCGATGATCAGCTTGGCCAGGTGTTCACTCATGATATCAGCGCCGCCGGCGTCCAGTATCTTACCCCGGCGGCTGCCGGCGGCCGGCCGACCGGTCAATGCCTGGTGATCGTCACGCCAGATGCCCAGCGCACCATGAACACGTATCTGGGGGCCTGTCAGGAACTCGACGAAGACGATATCGACGCTGATCAAGTGCGGGCGTCAAAGATCGTCTATGTAGAGGGATATCTGTGGGACGCCCCGGCGCCAGTGCGCGCCATTCAGAAGGCCAGCGTTATCGCCCGCGCTGCCAATCGCAAGGTGGCGATCACCTTGTCCGACCCATTCTGCGTCGAACGGCACCGCCGGCGCTTCCTGTATCTGATCGATCGCGGCAATGTCGACATGGTGTTCGCCAACGAGGCCGAAGCCATCAGCCTGTTCCAGACCGCTGATCTTGCCGGCGCCATCGAGGCTTTCGCCCGGCGGGGTCTGCTGGCCGTGATCACCCGTTCCGAAAAGGGCGCGATCGTCGTTCATGGCAGCGTGCGCCACGAGGTGCCCGCGATCCAGCCGGCCAGGCTGGTTGACACCACGGGTGCTGGCGATCTGTTCGCCGCTGGTTTCCTTACCGGCTTCACCCATGGCAAGAGCTTGCGGGATTGCGCCATCATGGGCACCATCGCCGCTTCTGAAGTGATCGAACATTTTGGCGCCCGGCCGGAAGCCGACCTCAGGGCGAGGGTGAAAGCGCGCCTTGGCTGAGCGGCCCGGACTTTGCGTCTTTGATATGGACAAGACCATCACGGCACGGCCGAGCTGGTTGCCGTGGCTATGGCATTTTGCCCGCAGCGAAGCACCGGCTCGGCTGCTGCTGACACCGCTGCTGCTGTGGCCGACGCTGCTCTTTGCGTTGGGCTTTTACGACAGAAAGGCGCTGAAACAGGCGACCCAGCGGCTGATGATGGGCAGCCGGGTGGCGGCCGAACGGGTAGACCGTGCAGCGCGCAGTTTTGCCCAAGAGTTTGGCGGCCGATATGAACTTGAGGGAGCGCTGGACGAGATCGCCCGTCTCCGCAACGGCGGAGAGGTGCTGATCATGGCAACGGCCAGCAGCGCCTTTTATGCGCGCCATCTTGCCGAGCGTTGGGGCTTCGATCTGCTGGTCGCCACCGGCAATGTCTGGCGCGATGGCTGGCTGACCCCGCAGATCGCTGGGGAAAACTGTTACGGCGAGGGGAAATTGCGCATGGTTTTGCAGGCAGCCCCCACCAGCCATGGCCCGGTTTCCTTTTATTCCGACCATGTAAGCGATCTGCCATGCCTGCTATGGGCCGATACGCCAGTTGCCGCCAACCCGTCTGCCGCACTGGCCGCCGCAGCCTCCGCCCGCCACTGGCACATCGTAAGCTGGATGCAGCAAAATAGCCAATAGATCAGCCAGTTATAAGCGTCAGCTTGCAGATTTCCTGAGCATTCCGGTAGCCGCCACCAGCGACTGCCTCACGATCATTACGACAGCGCCGCACATGCGCGCTGGATACGCTGGCAGGCGTCTTCGAGGCTCTTGGTGTCGGTGGCGTAGCTGATCCGAAAGGCCGGGCCCAACCCGAAGGCAGAGCCGTGCACCACGGCCACGCCCTCACTTTCCAGCAGGTAGGAAACCAGCGCTTCGTCGCTGTCGATCAGTTGGCCATTGGGGGTTTTCCTGCCGATAAGGCCGGCGCAATCCGGATAGACGTAAAATGCCCCTTCCGGCCGCGGGCAGTGCAGTCCAGCCGTCTGGTTCATCATCGACACCACCAGATCCCGCCGCTTTTCAAACACCTTGGCGCGTTCGGCGAGAAAATCCTGCGGGCCATTGAGGGCGGCCGTTGCCGCTGCCTGCGCCACCGAACAGGGGTTGGAAGTGGATTGCGATTGCAGCTTGGCCATCGCCTTGATGATCGGTTTGGGCCCGCCGGCGAAACCGATGCGCCACCCGGTCATCGCATAGGCCTTCGAAACGCCGTTCACGGTCAGCGTGCGGTCGTAAAGCCGTGGTTCCACTTGGGCGAGAGTCGTGAACTGGAAGCCGTCGAAGACGATATGCTCGTACATGTCGTCGACCAGGATATAAACATGAGGGTGGCGCAGTAGCACCTCGGCCAGTGCCTTCAGTTCATCGCGGGTATAGGCAGCGCCCGTCGGGTTCGAAGGCGAATTGAGAATCACCCATTTGGTGTGCGGGGTGATCGCCTTGTCGAGCTGTTCGGGAAGCAGCTTGAAGTGATTCTCAACCGGGCAGGGCACAATCACCGGCGTGCCACCGCAGAAGTTGACCACATCCGGATAGGTGACCCAGTAGGGTGCCGGAATCACCACCTCGTCGCCCTTGTCGACCGTGGCGACCAGCGCGTTGAAGATGGTCTGCTTGCCGCCGACATTCACGGTGATCTGGTCGGTTCCATACTCCAGCTGGTTATCGCGGCGGAACTTTCCGACGATCGCCTGCTTCAGTTCCATGGTGCCATCAACCACGGTGTAACGGGTCATGCCCTTGCGGATGGCGGCAATGGCTGCTTCCTGCACGAACTCTGGCGTGTCGAAATCCGGTTCACCCGCACCCAGGCCGATGATGTCGCGCCCCGCGGCTTTCAGCTCGGCAGTCTTGGCGGTGACCGCCAGGGTGGCTGAAGGGTGGATGCGGTTGATGGCGTCGGAAAGCAGGGCCATGGTAAGGGAAGACTCCGGGTTCGCTATGGATGGCGTGACTGATCCATAGCCCATTGGTGCAGCTTGAAGTAAACTTCAAGGGTGGCAGGCACGATAGCGATGACAGAGGCAAGCAACAGCCTTGCTGGTGGCTTGCCTGCGGATGACTTAAAGAATCTTGCAAATGCACTGAGGCGCCCTTATGCGAACCTCTGGATTCTTCCCTTTTTCAGGAGTGTTTCGGCGTGGCCAGTTCCAGCAAGCCCGGTCAGGGCGACCATGTGATTGCCGACATCAGCCTTGCCGGGTTCGGCCGCAAGGAAATCCGCATTGCCGAGACGGAAATGCCGGGCCTGATGGCGCTGCGACAAGAGTTCGGAGCCGCCAAACCGCTGAAGGGGGCGCGCATCACCGGGTCGTTGCACATGACCATACAGACCGCTGTGCTGATCGAGACGCTGGTGGAACTTGGCGCCGAGGTGCGTTGGGCGTCGTGCAATATCTTTTCGACACAGGATCATGCCGCTGCAGCGATTGCCGAACGTGGCATTCCGGTGTTTGCCGTGAAGGGCGAGACCCTGGAAGAATACTGGGATTATGTGGTGCGGATCTTCGACTGGGGGCGGGACACCACAGCCAACATGATTCTCGATGATGGTGGCGATGCCACCATGTTCGCCCTGTGGGGCGCGCGGGTCGAGGCGGGGGAAACCCTCTTTACCCCCGGCAACGAGGAAGAAGAGGTGTTCTGCGCCACCTTGAAGCGCTTCCTGGCCGAACGCCCCGGCTATCTGACGCAAACGGTCGCCAACATCAAAGGCGTGTCCGAGGAAACCACCACCGGCGTTCATCGGCTTTACGAACTGGCGAAGAACGGCAAGCTGCCCTTTCCCGCCATCAACGTTAACGACAGCGTCACCAAATCGAAGTTCGACAACCTCTATGGCTGCAAGGAATCGCTGGTTGACGCCATTCGGCGCGCCACCGATGTGATGCTGGCTGGCAAGGTGGCCTGTGTGGCAGGCTTCGGCGATGTCGGCAAAGGCTCGGCTGCCTCGTTGCGCAACGGCGGCGCGCGCGTTCTCGTGACCGAGATCGACCCGATCTGCGCTCTGCAGGCCGCAATGGAAGGCTATGAAGTTGTCACCATGGAGGAAGCGGCGGTGCGCGCCGATATCTTCGTGACGGCCACCGGTAACGCCGATGTTATCACCGTTGATCATATGCGCGCCATGAAGAACATGGCGATCGTCTGCAACATCGGCCACTTCGACAGCGAGATCCAGATTGGCGGCCTTGCCAACATGCAGTGGACGGAGATCAAGCCGCAGGTCGACGAGGTGCAGTTCCCGGATGGCAAGAAGATCATCGTTCTGGCGAAGGGGCGGCTGGTGAACCTCGGATGTGCGACTGGTCACCCCAGCTTTGTGATGTCGTCGTCGTTCACCAACCAGGTGCTGGCGCAGATGGAATTGTGGAACGACACCGGCAAGTACAGGAATCAGGTTTATGTTCTGCCCAAGCATCTCGATGAAAAGGTGGCGGCCCTGCACCTCGAGAAGCTGGGGGTGAAACTGACACAGCTGACCGAAAAGCAGGCGGCCTATATCGGAGTGAACCGCAACGGGCCGTTCAAGCCGGAGCATTACCGCTATTGATGGAGCTGGATGAAGCGCAGCTGATGGCGCTGGGCGGGCAGCTTGCCTTGCTGCTGCGACCGGGCGACGTGATTGCGCTTTCGGGTGATCTGGGTGCCGGCAAGACAACCCTGGTGCGGGCCGTTCTTGCCGCCCTTGGTCACGTTGGCGAGGTGCCAAGCCCCACCTTCACACTGGTGCAGACCTACCCGGATCTGCCGGTGCCGGTTGCCCATGTCGATCTCTATCGCCTGACATCCGCAGCCGAGGCCGAAAGCCTTGCCCTTGATGACTGGCTGGACGATGGCGCCCTGCTGATCGAATGGCCGGAACGGCTGGACGGGCAATTATGGCCTGACCACCTGTGGTTGCGGCTGGAAGGGGCCGGCCGAACGACACGATTCTTGACATGGCGGGCATCGGCGGCTTGGAAGGGCCGATGGCACCCCGAATCCGGCATGGGCGGCAATTGACATGATTTCTGGCATGATTCCGCGCGATGGCGCCAGCTCGTTTCTGGCGGCAGCTGGCTGGGCGGGGGCGGATATCCGGCCGCTGGCTGGCGACGCCAGTTTCCGACGCTATTTCCGGGTGCATGATCGAGGCCGTCAGGCGGTGCTGATGGATGCCCCGCCATTGCATGAAGATGTCGGCCCGTTTCTGGCGATTGCCAACCATCTGGCAAGCGGGGATTTTTCCGCGCCGCGACTGATGGCGGCCGATCGTGACAATGGCTTCCTGCTGATCGAGGATTTCGGCGACCGTCGCATGGCCGATGTGTTGAAGACCGAACCCGAACTTGAAGACCGTGTTTACGCACAGGCCATCGAGCTGCTTGCCGAACTGCACCGCACGCCCTTGCCGCAGGGCTTGCGCCCCTATGATCGTGCCGAACTGACGCGCGAGGTGCTGCTGTTCCCGCAATATTATCTGAAGGCCGCAGGGGTCAGCGTGGATACCGAGAGTTATCTGGCCTGCTGGGACCAGGTGTGGGCCGATGTGCTTGCCGAAACGGCCGTATCCCCGGTGCTGGTATTGCGCGATTACCATGCCGAAAACCTGATGCTGCTTGCTGATCGCACGGGTTTCCGGGCGCTGGGCCTGCTGGATTTTCAGGATGCACTGGCGGGCCACCCGGCCTATGATGTCGTCTCGTTGCTGCAGGATGCCCGGCGCGATGTCTCACCCCGGCTGGAGCGGCGGATGATCGACCATTTCGTCACCCTGTCGGGGCTGACCGATGCGACGCGGTTCCGTGCCGCGTATGAAGTATTGGGGGCGCAACGCAATACCAAGATTCTGGGGATTTTCGTGCGTCTGCGCGACCGGGACGGCAAATCCGGCTATGTCGAGCGGCTGCCACGGGTCTGGGGTTATCTTGAGCGCAACCTCGCACACCCGGCGCTTGCCCCGGTAAGAGAATGGTTCGATCGGCAGGTGCCTCAACCGCTGCGAAAGGACTGGTGCCACTGATGACCACCGCCCCGCAGCCCACTGCAACGCCTGTAGCTACCGAAGGCTCCCCCGTAAGCAGTGCGTCGCCCATCACCCCCCCAAAGGGTGTGCCCACCTCAGCGATTGTGCTGGCGGCCGGGTTGGGCAAGCGGATGCGGCCGCTGACAGCCACCCGCCCCAAGCCGCTGGTCGAGGTGGCGGGACGCACGCTGCTGGAGCGCGCGCTAGATACCTTACGGGCCGGCGGTGTCACCGATGTGGTGATCAATGTGCATTACATGGCCGAACGGCTGGAAGCCTATGTGCGGGCCCGCGATCTTGGCCTTGAGGTGCAGTTTTCCGACGAGCGGGCGCAACTGCTGGAAACCGGCGGCGGAATCACGAGGGCTCTGCCGCTGATTCATGCCGATCCGTTCATCGCCATCAATGCCGACAACATCTGGATCGATGGTCCTTATCCGTCGATCTGTCAGATGGCCGAGCGCTGGGACGACGAGGCCATGGACGGGTTGCTGCTGCTGGTGCCGCTTGCCAATGCCAATTGCCACGTCGGGACGGGGGATTTTCACCTCGACCATAGCGGCCGCCTGAGCCGTCGCCGCCCCGGAAGGGTGGCGCCGTTCGTCTATACCGGGCTGCAGATGCTTTCAAAGCGCCTGTTCGCCGGAGCTGAACCAACACCGTTTTCGCTCAACTGCCTGTGGGACAAGGCGATGGCCAGCGGCCGGCTGTTCGGCATGGTTCATCATGGCCTGTGGTTCGATGTCGGAACGGCTGCTGCCGTAAGCGAAACCGAGGCTCTGCTTGGCCGGCTCTGAGGCCAGGCTGTTCACCATCCCCTTGTGGCGACCGTTCGCCCATGATCTGGCGGCCGGCCTGCTAGATCGCTTCCCCGATCCCTTGGATCTGGCACGGGTTCTGGTCATTCTGCCATCGCGGCGGGCCGTCCGGACTCTGACCGATGCCTTCGTGGCGCTGTCTGATGGCAAGGCGCTGCTGCTGCCCCGTATGGAACCAGCCGGAGACATGGATATCGACGAGGCTCCGGGCGGGTTTCTCGGCCGGCAGGACACGCTGGATGACCTTCTGCCCGAAGCGCCACCACTGGCGCGGCGACTGATCCTCGCGCGGATCCTTGGCGGCGCCCGTCCGATGACTGCAACCGAAGCGCTGATGCTTGCCGATCAGATGGCGTCGGCGCTCGATACCCTCGACATCGAAGGGCGCTCGCTTGCCGAGATCGACGACATCATCCCTGCGGAATCCGCCAACCACTGGGAGAGAAACCGCCGCATTCTGCACCGGCTGCACAGCGACTGGCCAGCAATTCTGGAAGCACGCGGCTGGATGAGCGGCGCAGAACGCCGTAACCGCCTGCTGAAGCAGCTGGCACAACGGTGGAGCCGCACCCCCCCTGAACATCCGGTGATCATGGCCGGATTTGCCAGCGCCCCGCCTGCCGTCGCCGGGCTGGCGGCTGTGGTGGCACGACTGACGAAGGGTATGCTGATAGTACCGGGGCTGGACACCGGCCTTGATGACACCAGCCGCAAACAGATAGCGCAGGGGCTGGAATCCCACCCGCAATTCGCACTGCTGCGCCTGCTGCAACTGGCCCGGCTTTCGCCCGCAGAGGCAGTTGACTGGCCGTTTCAGGCCAGAACCGCAGGCAGCAGCCCATTGCGTGCCGATCTGGCACGCGCCCTGTCGTTACCGTCGGGCAACGCGGGTGCTGTGGTTGCACCCACGCCCGCGGACATGATCGATGCCATTCATATGGTGGAAACGGCGGGCGTTGCCGAGGAAGCACTGGTGATTGCCATCGCCATGCGACAGGTAATCGACCACGAAGGCAGGCGCGCCGCTTTGGTCACGCCCGATCGCGCTCTGGCGCGCCGGGTGCAGGTGCAGTTGCGGCGCTTTGGAATCGACATCGATGACAGTGCCGGTGTGCCGCTCGACAAGAGTGGGCCGGGCAGCCTGCTGGTGCAGCTGGCCGAGGCTGCCGCCGAACGGTTTGCCCCGATCCCGCTGTTGGGCATGCTGCTGCATCCGCTGGTGCAGGCCGGGCCGGAGCGGCTGGTGTGGCTGAACCGGGTGCGGGCGCTTGACCGGTTGGCATTGCGCGGGTTGCGCCCGCCGGCCGGGCTGGATGGGGTGACACGGCGGTTATCAACGGCACCGGCCGAGTTGCGGCAATGGTGGACCGATGAGGTCGTGCCGATTCTGCGCCCGGTGGAAACGCTGCCAACCGATGCATCGACGCTGATAGTGTGTCTGCGGGAAGCAGCCTCGCAACTGGCCGGGCAGACCCTGTGGGCAGGAGAGGCGGGACATAGCCTTTCGGCGCTGCTCGAACGTTTGGCTGGCCATGGCGAAGACCTTGCAAGGCTGGCCGTCGACCAGGCTGAGGCGGCTGGTTTCATAGCGGCCCTTCTGAAGGCTGAAACAGTGCGACCGCGCTGGGGACGACACCCGCAACTGGCAGTCTTCGGGCCACTGGAGGCACGCCTTCAGCACGCGGATCTCGTCATCCTGGGGGGAATGAACGAAGGATCCTGGCCGGGTACGATGGCAGCGGATGCCTTCCTACCGCCTGCCGTGCGTCGCGCCCTCGATCTGCCAGGGGTCGAGCGCCGTACCGGTTTGCAGGCGCACGATTTTGCATCGGCACTGGGGGCACCGGAACTGCTGATCACCCGGCCGGCGCGCCTCGATGGTGCGCCACAGGTTGCCTCCCGGTTCTGGCAGCGCATGGTGGCGGTGTGCGGCACGCCGCCCGATGGCGATGGCCCGATGGTTCATGGCCGTGCCCTGCTGGCAGCGGCACGCAGCCTGTTGCAGCCATCGGCAACCATTCGCCTTGGTCAGCCGGCGCCGGCGCCGCCTGCTTCAGCCCGGCCGCGGAAGCTGCGGGTGACGGAAGTCGCCATGCTGAAGGCCGATCCGTTCAGCTTTTACGCGAGGCACATGCTGAAGCTGTTACCGCTGGAACAGCGCGATGCCGAGCCAACCGCCGGAGAGCGTGGGCAGGTTGTGCACGCAATCCTTGAAGACTGGTTTAACGATCCATCACATGATATTGAGAAACTGATCGATTCCCGGCTGGCAAAGCTTGGAGACCGGCCAGAGCTGTCAGCCCTGTGGAAACCGCGGGTTGCCCGCATGGTGCAGTTTGCCATCGATCAGTTCGATCACAACCACTGGCAGTTCGTGAAAGCCGAGACGGACGGCGCGTGGACCATCGGCGGTGTGCTTCTGAAAGGGCGGGCAGACCGGGTTGATCGTTCACGCGATGGAGGTTTGCGAATTGTCGATTACAAGACCGGAACTTTGCCAACTGTCAAAGACATCGAATCCTGCTGGGAGACCCAGCTTGGCCTTCTGGGGGCAATGGCCGGGCAGGGCCTGTTGAAAGGGGTGGCAGGTGGACAGATTGAATCATTGCAATATCTGAAACTTGCTGGCGGGTCTTCACCAGGCGTCACACGGGAGGCCCTTGGGCAGAACAGCACGCCCGAAGGGGTGCAAAAGCACATATCGGAGGCAGTGGCAGATCTGGAACTGTTGATAGCAGCCTATCTGCTGGGAGATCGCCCCTTTTTAGCCAAGCTGCACATGGTGCAGGGACGGCGGTGGCGGGATTACGACCTGTTGGCCCGGGTGGCGGAGTGGCTGGGGCGATGAAGCGCACACGCCAGCAACTGCTTGCCTCTGACCCCACCCGCCATATCTGGGTTTCCGCCTCGGCCGGCACCGGCAAGACCCATGTGCTGACGGACCGCCTGCTGCGGCTGATGCTGAATGGCAGCCACCCGGCACGCCTGCTGGCCATTACCTTCACCAAGGCGGCCGCTGCGGAGATGCAAACCCGGCTGATTGAGCGTCTGCGCCATTGGCAGCACTTGGCTGATGACATGCTCGACAGCGAACTGGGCCTGCTGGGGTGCCAGCCATCAGCGGCGTTGCGAGAGCGGGCGCGCGCCCTGTTCAGCGATGTTCTTGATGTTACCGGCGGGATCAAGATCCTGACGATGCACAGTTTTGCGCAGTCACTTCTGGCTTCGTTTCCGCTTGAGGCCGGCGTTTCCCCCGGGTTTGTCGCCCTTGATGAGCGCGATGCGCTGTTGTTGAAGCGCCGCGCCTTCCTCGAAACCATTGGCGAAGGTGATCGGGGGTTTCTGGAAGATGTCGCGCAACTGGCGATAGCCAAGGGCGAAACCCTGATCGGCAAGATGCTGGATGTGCTGGTCGCCCACGCTCAGGGATTGGCCGAGTTCGAGAATCCCGAGGCATTCCACGTGGCAATCCGTCGTCTGTTGGACGTGGCCCCCGATGCCACCTGCCAGCGGTTGCTGGAAACGGCCTGTGCCAGTGGCGCCACCATCGAGGCCCTGCTGCGCCGGTACGCAGACGATATGCGTGCCTGGGGCACCAAAAAGGGGCTGGAAGCTGCCGAACGCGCGCAAGACTGGCTTGCCCAACCGCTTGAGAAGCGGATGGAGCGTATCGAGTTGCTCGCGCCGCTGGTGTGGACGGGGAAGGGCGCCCCACAGACATGGCATGGCCGCGTGGAGAAATCTTCGGATCTGGCCGCGGCGATGGAGGGGCTGAATCTGCATCTCGGGGCAGTCTTGCGGGCGATGATGGCTGTGGAAGCGGCAGACCATGCAGCACGGGCGTTGCGCGTCGGTCACCGGGTTGCAGCCCGCTATGCCAGCCTGAAACGGGCGGCCAATCGTGTCGACTTCGATGACATGATCCGGCTGGGGGCTGATCTGCTGGGTCAGCCGGGGATGCCCGGCTATGTCGGCTGGAAGCTCGACAACCGCTTTGACCATGTGCTGGTCGATGAAGCGCAGGATACCAACGACCGGCAGTGGCAGATGGTCCGCCAGCTGGTGAGCGATTATTTCACCGCTTCCGATCGTCAGCGCACCCTGTTCGTCGTCGGGGATCTGAAACAGGCCATTTATGGGTTTCAGGGCACCGACCCGCGTATCTTTGCTTCGGAACGTGTCCGCATTGCCCCCTATGCCCCTGCCGCCATCACCGCGGTTCCTCTGGATCTCAGTTTCCGCTCGGGCCCGGCTGTTCTCGATGTCGTCAATGCGACATTGGCAGGCGAGGGGTGGCGATCACTGGGGCTTTCCGAAGCGCCTGGCGCCCATGTGCCGCACCGGGCGGATGCTGCCGGCGAAGTGGTCTTGTGGCCGTTACTGAAATGTGAGGGCGCGGATGGCGGACCTGGAGACAGTGGCGAGACCGGCGAGGGCAGCAGCGAGGATGCCGAAAGATTGATGGCAGCCAGACTTGCCGAGCGGATTGCGCGCTGGCTGCAACCCGGCCACGCCAACCGGCTGTGGCTGCCCGCCCATCAGCGTTATGCAGCCGCCGGAGACATCCTGATTCTGTTGCGGCGGCGGTCTTCGTTGATGCGGGCGCTGGTGGCGGCCCTGCATGATCAGGGTGTTGCGGTTGCCGGAGCCGACCGGCTGCTGCTCTCTGAGCCGTATGCCGTGCTCGATCTGGTGGCGCTGGTGCGCTTTGCAACCCAGCCCGAAGACGATCTGAACCTGGCCGCCATTCTGGTTTCGCCGTTCATCGGCTGGTCGCATGAAGAAGTCCGCGCCATAGCCGGGAAACGGCGCGCAAGCCTGTGGGAAGCGCTGGGGTCGAGCGAACTCGACCGCGCCCGCGAAGCCCGTGGCTGGCTGAACAACGTGCTGCAACTGGCCGACCGTGAGGGCCCGGCGGCCTTTCTCGATACCATCGTCTCAGGGCCGCTAGATGGTCGGCGACGGCTGCTCAACCGGCTGGGGGTTGAGGCGAACGACCCGATCGACGAATTGCTGCAACAGGCCCACAACTTCGAACGCAGCAACCCGCCAGCTCTGGCCGGGTTTCTGGCATGGATCGAAAGTGAAGGTCTGGAGGTGAAGCGCGACGCTGAGTCCGCCGGGGACGTGGTGCGCCTGATGACGGTGCATGGCGCAAAGGGGTTGCAGGCGCCGGTGGTGATCCTGGCGGATACCGGCCACAGCCCCAGAGGGTCCGCCAGCAGCTACCTACCGGTGAAACTGGAAGGGGCAGCCCATGAAATCCCGTTTTTCCACAATGGAAAGAAAACGATACCCGACATCCTGAAAGACCGCTATGAAGACCAGGAAACCCGGGCGGCCCAGGAGGACCACCGGCTTTTGTATGTGGCGATGACGCGCGCTGCTGACCATCTCTATATCGGCGGGGCCGTGGGCAGGTTGCGTGCCAGCCAGATTGGTGGAGACAAGGATTTCAGCTGGCACAGCCGCTTGCAGGCAGTATTCGCAACCCTGAGCGATTGCGAAACCATTGCCGACGACTGGGGGGAAGCCAGACGGTTGCGTCGTGGCGACTGGACAGTGGCACCAGCTGCGACACTGGTGAAGCCACATGTGGCAACCCATTCCAGCCATTCACTGAATCTGTCGATGGCGCCTCCACCAAATGGCGGAACAAGACCACTCACTCCATCAGCGCTGCCTGACGATCCCCCGGCTGGCCCTGCCTCGGCGAAAGCGGCACGTCGGGGAACGCTGATGCACCGGCTGTTCGAACGGCTTCCGGAACTGCCGAAACCGCAACGGACGGAGGCCGCCATGCGTTGGCTGTACCGGCAGGGCGTCGAAGCCGCCGAGGCATCGGAGCTGTGCGCAGAGGTGCTGACAGTATTGCACCACGAAGACTTTGCGCTGCTGTTCGAAAGCTGCGCGTTGACGGAAGCGCCAATTGCCGGGATCGTTGAAGGGCATCCGGTTTCCGGCAAGGTTGACAGGCTGGTGATTCATGGGGACGAAATCTGGGTAGTTGATTACAAGACCGGTTGGCTTGTTCCTGAAAACAGGAAAGAAATATCGATCCAGCACCGGCGCCAGATGGCACTGTATGTGCGGGTTCTGCAACAGGCGTTCCCCGGAAAGTCCGTGAAGGCGGCCCTGCTGTTCACATCTGGGCCAAAGCTGTTCCTGCTCGATCCCGACGAGCTTCCGGCGATCTCGAGGCTTGCATGAATCCGCGATCGGCCTAGATGGGTTCGGCAATAGCAGGAGAGTTGTTCCCGTGGCGACCGTCAATGTCACCGAAGCCAGTTTCGACAAGGATGTTCTGTCCGGCAGCGGGCCGGTACTGGTCGATTTCTGGGCGCAATGGTGCGGCCCTTGCCGGATGATCAGCCCGGCGCTGGAGGAAATCGCCGGCGAGCTTGCCGGCAAAGTGACGATCGCCAAGGTCAATATCGATGACGAACCGGGGCTTGCCGCCCGTTTCGGAATTCGCTCGATTCCCACCATGCTGATTTTCAAGGATGGTGAAGTCGTGGCATCGAAGCTGGGCGCCGAGCCCAAGAATGCCCTGAAAAGCTGGATCGAAGGCGCGATCTGACCGTCACAGTGCCAGCCGGTTGCCAGCTACCGCCAGCCCGCCGGCTGACACATGCCGGGCAGCCGATCAGGTCAGCTGCCTTCAGCTCCGGTAATCGGCGTTTATGCTGATGTACCCGTGGGTGAGATCGCAGGTCCATACTGTGGCGTGGCCGGCCCCGATACCCAGATCAACAGCGATCGCGATGTCGTCACCGGCAAGGTGGGCGGCCACTGGCGTTTCGTCATAATCGGGCACCACCATGCCGTTGGCTGCCACCTCGATTCCGCCGAAGCGAATGGAAAGCCTGTCGCGCTCGGCGGGTTCACCGGCCTTGCCAATGGCGGCAACCACCCGGCCCCAGTTGGCATCACTTCCGGCAATTGCCGTTTTCACCAAAGGCGAATTGGCGATCGACAAGGCGATGGTGCGGGCGCTTTCGTTGGAAATCGCCCCCTGAACGGTGATTTCGATGAACTTGCTGGCACCCTCGCCATCGCGCACAACCAGCTGCGCCAGTTCCAGGCACAGGGACGATAGCGCCTCGGCAAAGGCCGCAGCGCCTTCATCGCTGGCCTGAAGCACTGGTGGGTTGCCAGCCTTGCCGGTGGCAAAAGCCAGAACCGTATCGGATGTCGAGGTATCGCTGTCGACCGTGATGCAGGAAAAGCTCTGCGCGTTGGCGCTGCTGAGAAACTGCTGCAACACCGAGGCCGAAATGGCTGCATCGGTTACGATATAGCCAAGCATGGTTGCCATATCGGGGGCGATCATGCCACTGCCCTTGATGATTCCGACCAGCACAACCGGCTTTCCGCCAATCGTGATGCGCCGCACTGCTCCCTTGGGAAAGGTGTCGGTTGTGGAAATGGCCTTCGCCACATCGAGCCAGCTTGCCGTTCCAAGGGCGGCGGCAGCAGCGGCAACCCCGGCCTCGGCCTTGTCGGTAGGCAGGGGAACGCCGATGACCCCTGTTGAACTGGCGAACACCTCGCTGGCGGGGCATCCCAGAGCAGCACCAACGGCCGCCACCTGCCGCTTACACGCTTGCGCGCCGCGGCTACCGGTGAAGGCGTTGGAGTTGCCGGCATTGACGACCAGTGCACGCGCCCGGCCGGCCGGTAACAGGGCCCGACAATGCTCGACCTCGGGTGACGGGCATTTCGATCGGGTAGTTACCCCTGCCACCACCGTTCCGGAAGCAAAGGCCAGCAGGCTGATGTCGTGTCTGGTCCAGTTCTTGTACCCGGCGGTGGCCACGGCCAGGGCGCAGCCATCGATGCCGGGGAGGTCAGGGAAGGGGCGGGCAAGGGGTGAAACAGTTGAAACAGTCATGTCGTGCTGCTTAGACGCCTGCCAACAACGGCGCCAGTGCCCGGATGCAATTGACGCTTGCCCAGCCGCTTCCTATGTGACGCTTCGTCATGCCGAAGGCGCGCGCCTGTCGGCTCCTGCATTTGTGAAGGCCATTCATGCTCGGTTTGAACAAGGTCGCCAAGGCGGTTTTCGGCTCGTCGAACGACCGCTACATTAAATCTCTCCAGCCGCTGGTGCGCAAGATCAATGAGCTTGAACCACGCATGTCGGCGATGCCGGACTCCGAGCTGCAGGACCAAACACGGCTGTTCCGGGAACGCCTGGCCGCCGGCGCCAAGCTCGATTCCCTGTTGCCCGAAGCCTTTGCCACCGTTCGTGAAGCATCAAAGCGCGTTCTGGGTATGCGGCACTTCGATGTGCAACTGATTGGCGGCATCGTGCTGCACCGTGGTGAAATCGCGGAAATGCGCACCGGTGAAGGCAAGACCCTAGTGGCAACCACTGCCACCTACCTGAACGCCCTCGAAGGCAAGGGCGTGCATGTGGTGACCGTGAATGATTATCTCGCCAGCCGCGACGCCGAATGGATGGGTCGCATCCACCGCTGGCTGGGGCTGACCGTGGGGGTCATCGTGCCCAACATGCACGATGTCGAGCGTCGGGCCAGCTATGCTGCCGATGTCACCTATGGCACCAACAATGAATTCGGCTTCGATTATCTGCGCGACAACATGAAATATGATCGGGCGCAGATGGTCCAGCGGCCATTCAACTTCGCCATCGTCGACGAGGTGGACTCGATCCTGATCGACGAAGCCCGCACTCCGCTGATCATCTCTGGGCCCACCGACGACAAGAGCGAACTCTACATCGCCGTTGATCACATCGTGAAGACCCTGAAGCCCGAACATTACGAACGCGATGAAAAAGCCAAGTCGGTGATCCTGACCGAAGAGGGGACGGAATTCGCCGAACGGGCGCTGGAGGCGGCCGGCCATCTGCAAGGTGGCAACCTCTATGATTTCGAGAACACCCAGATCGTCCACCACCTGAACCAGGCGCTGCGGGCCAATACCATGTTCCGCCTGGATACCGATTATATCGTGCGCGACGGCAAAGTGGTGATCATCGACGAATTCACCGGCCGCATGATGGACGGCAGGCGGTGGTCTGATGGTTTGCACCAGGCTGTGGAAGCCAAGGAAGGCGTTGAAATCCAGCCTGAAAACCAGACGCTGGCGTCGATCACCTTCCAGAATTATTTCCGCATGTATCCGCGTCTGTCGGGCATGACGGGGACGGCGCTGACCGAGGCCCCCGAGTTCTACGACATCTACAAGCTGAACGTCGTCGAGATTCCCACTAATCGCCCGGTCATGCGCAAGGATGACCAGGACGAGTTCTACAAGAACGAAGCAGATAAATTCGCTGCCATCGTGCGGACTGTGAAAGAGGCATCGCTGAAAGGCCAACCGGTGCTGGTGGGCACCGTTTCGATCGAGAAATCGGAAATCCTCTCGGAATATCTGAAGCGCGAAGGGGTAGAGCACAGCGTGCTGAACGCCCGCCACCACGAGCAGGAATCCCATATCGTTGCCCAGGCCGGGCGGCTTGGCGCTGTGACCATTGCCACCAACATGGCCGGCCGCGGCACCGACATCCAGCTGGGGGGCAACCTGGAAGTGCGCATTGCCGACGAGCTGGCAGGCCTTGCTGAAGGGCCCGAACGCGACGCCCGCATCGCCGAGATCCGCGCCGAAGTCGAGGCGGAGCGCGACAAGGTGCGGGAAGCCGGCGGGCTGTTCGTGCTGGGCACCGAACGCCACGAAAGCCGACGGATCGACAACCAGCTGCGCGGACGCTCGGGCCGCCAGGGTGACCCCGGCCTCAGCCGCTTCTACCTGAGCCTCGACGACGACCTGCTGCGTATCTTCGGCCAGCAGAACCTGCTGACGCGGGTGATGAACTCCGGGCTTGCCGAGGGTGAGGCGATCGTTCACCCGTGGATCTCGAAGGCGATTGAAACCGCGCAGAAGAAGGTGGAAGCGCGCAACTACGATATCCGCAAGCAGCTGCTGCAATATGATGACGTGATGAACGACCAGCGCAAGGTGGTGTACGACCAGCGCGCCGACATCATGGATTCGGAAAAGCTGAGCGACCTGATCGAGGGATTCCGCCATGATACCATCGCCGGCATCATCGACGCCCATGCCCCGGAGGGTGTCTATCCTGAGCAGTGGGATATCGCCGGCCTCACGGAAACCGTTCGCGACCAGCTAAACCTCGACGTTCCCTTCACCGAGTGGATGAAGGAAGATGCCATCGATCAGGAACTGTTCGCCGAACGGCTAAACGCCATGATGGAAGAAAAGCTGGCGGCCAAGCAGCAAGGGATTCCTGAAGACAGCTGGCATTCTGTCGAGCGCAACTTCCTGCTGCAAAGCCTTGACCATTACTGGAAAGAACACCTGGCAACACTTGATGCCCTGCGCCAGGTAGTGCACCTGCGGGCCTATGCGCAGGCCCAGCCGCTCAATGAATACAAGGCCGAGGCTTTCCACCTGTTCGAACGCATGTTGCGGCTGGTACGCGAAGATGTGACGCGTATGCTGGCTTTTGCCGAATTCCGCATGCCCGAGCCAATGCCCATGCCTGAACTTCCGGATTTCCTGCGGCTGGATGGCGCCCCTGAGCCGACCGGCGCCCTGCCGCTGTCGGCCCCGGGGATTTTCTCGATGGGTGACCCGCTGTCGCCTGATGAAATCGAATCAGCGCGGGCCGTCGCCGCCGGGTACGGGCCGGATTTCGTGGTCGAGGACCCCGAAACCTGGCAGCGCACCGTCAGCCGCAATGCCCCTTGTCCGTGCGGCTCAGGCCGTAAGTTCAAGCATTGTCACGGGATCGTCACCTGAGCATTCGCACGGCGAGCCATCTTCAGCTGCTGCAGGCGCTGACGGCAGTGAAGGCCCAGCCCAACAGCAACAGGGTGCCGCCAACCGGCGCCACGATGGCGACCTGATGCGAAGCGCCAAAGGCCAGGGCATATAACGACCCGGAAAACAGTGCTGCGCCTGCCAGCAGCAAGGCAGACGACAGACGGATGAGGCCAATGTTTCGCCACGCCAGCAAGGCAAACACGGCGATGGAGTGCAGCAGCAGATAACTGGTGGCAGTGGAAACCCACCCCTTGGCCACCGGGTCTTTCAACATGTGCGAACCAGCCGACCCCAGAGCGACGGCCAGAAAGGCGCATAAGGCGGCAAGTGCCGGAAGCAGGCGGTTGTTCATGGGCATGGACTTGTCTGTTTCATGAGCCAGTTCTGTTTCATTGGGCCGCACTGTGCAGGCGGGCCATTGTCTGCCGATAAGCCTTTGTGATGGCATCGCGGGCGACATGCCGGCCATCGCGCACAATGTGGCGGCCGTTGCACCATACATGGTCGATAGCACTGGTACCGCTTGTAAAGACCCAGCGATCGACATGCTGGTCACCCGTCAGGGGCAGCGGCTCGGCCTTCAGGCTGACGATATCGGCCGGAGACCCCGCAGCCAGCGCCGGCGCTGCAACGCCAAGCGCCCGCGCGCCTCCGTCAAGCGCTGCCCGGAACAGGCTGCCCCCAACCGAACTTTCCGGCAATGCCAGTACATTACGGCGTTGCAGTGTCAGGCGCTGGCCATATTCCAGAAGCCGCAATTCCTCGCTGAGGTCGATCCGCACATTGGAATCACTGCCAACCCCGAAGTGCCCTCCCATCTGCACGAACGCGGCGGCTGGAAATATACCATCACCAAGATTGGCCTCGGTGATCGGGCAAAGCCCTACTGTTGCTGCACTGCGGGCAATGGCAGACAGCTCGTCTGAGGTGACATGGGTGGCATGAACAAGACACCAGCGCTTGTCGAGAGCAATATGATCGAACAGCCACTCGACCGGGCGAGTGCCCGAAAAGGCCAGGCTGGCCTCGACCTCGCGCATCTGTTCGGCGATATGTATATGGATGGGCGCCTCGGGCAGCATCTGCACAAGTTCGTGCAGTTCGGCCCTGCGCACCGCCCGCAGCGAATGCGGGGCAACGCCCAGCACCGCGCCGGGAAGCCCCTTTATCGCTGAATGACTGTGGTCAAGCAGGCGGTGGAACCCATCCAGATCATGGATGAAGCGCCGTTGGCCCGAGGTGGGCGGAACGCCGCCGAAATCTGAATGGGCGTAAAAAACCGGCAGCAGGGTGAGGCCGATGCCGGTAAGGCGGGCTGCTTCGGCAATGGATTCGGCCATGCGGGCCGGGTTTGCATAAGGGCTGCCATCAGGCTGATGGTGCAGATAGTGGAACTCTCCCACGCGGCCGCAGCCGGATTCCAGCATGCAGGCATAGGCCATGGCGGCAATGGCCACCACATCTTCGGGAGAGAGGCGTTCGACCATGTGATACATCTGGTCGCGCCAGCTCCAGAAGCTGTCATTGCCGCGATGATGTTCGGCAAGACCGGCAAAGCCGAACTGGAAGGCGTGGGAATGGAGGTTGGGGAGGGGGGGAAGGGCGACGTGGTAGCAGTTGGCGCCTGGCGGCGCCCCTGCAGCGATCGCGACAATTGTTCCGTCCGCGATATCGATGGCGACATGATTGGCCCAGCCATCGGGCAGCAGCGCCGCTTCGAACCACAATCTGTGCACCATGGTCGCCAATCTGCGGCAAGCCATGCGGGCTGGCAAGCCGTTCAATGCCTTGCCTCCATCTGTCAGACGGGCCTAGTGTTCAGGCCATGCAGTGGGATCATCTGTGGCGCAATGCCCGCCTTGCAACCATGCAGGGCGATGGGCTTGGCATCGTGGAACGTGGCGCCGTTGCCGTTTCCGGCGGACAGATCATCTGGGCTGGCAACGAAGACGCAATTCCCGCCGGGTCCGGCCCGGAAACCGACTGTGAAGGCCGGCTGCTCACCCCGGGGCTGATCGATTGTCATACGCACCTCGTGTATGCCGGCAGCCGCGCCCGCGAGTTCGCTCTGAGGCTTGAGGGGGCAAGCTATGCCGAGATCGCAGCCAGTGGTGGCGGCATACTGGCAACCGTTGCAGCAACCCGTGCAGCAGAGAAAAACGAGCTGCTGGCGGCAAGCCTTCCCCGCCTTGATGCCCTGATCGCCGAAGGTGTCACCACGGTCGAGATAAAATCCGGCTATGGCCTTGACCTTGAAACGGAAATAAAGATGCTTGGCGTGGCGCGGCAATTGGCGATGCTGCGCAACATCAGTGTGAAAACCACGTTTCTGGGCGCCCATGCCGTGCCCCAGGGCATCAGCAGAACCGCCTATCTGCAGCAGCTGATCGAAGAAATGCTGCCGGAGATTGCGGCGCAGCAACTGGCCGATGCCGTCGATGCCTTCTGCGAGAGCATTGCTTTCTCTCCTGACGAAGTCGCACAACTGTTCGATGCCGCCCGGGCGTTGGAGCTTCCCGTCAAGCTGCACGCCGAACAGCTTTCGGCGCGGGGCGGGGCCACACTTGCCGCCCGCTACCATGCCCTGTCGGCTGACCATCTGGAATGGGCAACCGCTGCCGATGTGGCAGCGATGGCCGAGGCCGGAACAGTTGCCGTGCTGCTGCCAGGCGCCTTTTATTTCCTGCGCGAATCAAAGCTGCCGCCCGTTGTCGACCTGCGTGCCGCTGGTGTGCCGATCGCTGTCGCGACCGATTGCAACCCCGGAACCTCGCCACTCACCTCGCCGCTTCTGGCCATGAACATGGCCGCCACCTGTTTCCGCCTGACGGTTGCCGAATGCCTGAGGGGCATGACCGTAAACGGCGCCCGCGCCCTTGGGCTTGCCGACCGTGGCGTTGTGGCAGCCGGGCAGCGCGCCGACCTCGCAATCTGGAACGTGGCTGACCCGGCCGAACTGGTTCAGCAAATGGGCTTCAATCCCCTGTGGAAGCGGCTACACTCGGGCACATGAAAATGCTTACCCCCGGATCCATCAGCTATGCCGAATGGCGCGCCATCCACGATGGTGCTGCTTTTACGCTAAACCCTGCCAGCGGCGAAGCGATCAGCCAGTCGGCGGCGGCCATTGGCCGCATTCTGGCCAAGGGCGTGCCGGTTTATGGTATAAACACCGGCTTCGGCAAACTTGCCTCCATCCGCATTGAAGACGACGAACTGGCGGTATTGCAGCGCAACATCGTTCTGTCGCATGCCGCTGGCGTCGGCGACCCGACGCCCCCGGCGGTGGTGCGGCTGATGATGGCGCTGAAGCTGGCATCGCTGGCCCGCGGAGCGTCGGGAGTGAAACCCGCCACCATCGCCATGCTTGAGGCGATGCTGGCGCGCGATCTGCTGCCGGTAGTGCCTTCGCAAGGGTCGGTTGGTGCATCGGGCGATCTGGCACCGCTCGCCCACATGGCAGCGGCGATGATCGGGGTGGGCGAGATCCTTTCGGGCGGCAATACCCTGCCTGCCGCCGATGCCCTGGCGCAGGCCGGGCTACAGCCTCTTAAGCTTGGCCCCAAAGAGGGACTGGCGCTTCTGAACGGAACCCAGTTTTCCAATGCCTACGCGCTGTCTGGCCTGATGCGTGCCGAACATCTGTGGCGGATGGCGTTGGTGACAGGCATTTTGTCGACCGAAGCTGCCAAAGGCTCCGACGCCCCGTTCGACCATCGCATCCACCAGTTGCGCGGCCACAAGGGCCAGATCGAGACGGCTGACGCCCTGCGCCAGATGATGGCGGGTTCCGCCATCCGCGCGTCGCACCGAGTAAATGACATTCGCGTGCAAGACCCATATTGCCTGCGGTGCCAGCCCCAGGTGATGGGGGCGGCCCTCACCCTGTTGCGACAGGCCGCCGACACGCTGCTTACCGAGGCCAATGGCGTCTCTGATAATCCGCTGATCTTTGCCGATACCGACGAAGCACTATCGGGTGGCAATTTCCATGCCGAACCCGTTGCCTTTGCCGCCGACATGATCGCCATGGCGCTGTGTGAAATCGGCAATCTGGCGGAACGGCGCATTGCCATGCTGGTGGATCCGGCGCTGTCGGGGCTGCCTGCTTTTCTGACACCACAGCCCGGGCTCAATTCCGGATTCATGATTCCGCAGGTAACGGCGGCAGCGCTGGTAGCGGAGAATCGCGGCCGGGCCTTCCCGGCGTCGGTTGATTCCATTCCCACATCGGCCAACCAGGAAGATCATGTCTCGATGGCAGCACACGGGGCACGGCGGCTGGCAACCATGGCCGACAATCTGGAGCAGATTCTGGCGATCGAACTGCTGGCCGGGGCGCAGGGCTGTGATTTCCATGCGCCCCTGCAATCGAGCGCAACGGTAGAAGCCGTGCGGGCAGCGGTGCGGGGCAGGGTACCCATGCTCGATCATGACCGTCATTTTGCGCCAGATATTACCGCTGCGGCGCAACTGGTTCGCCTTGGGGCCGGGCTGCCCGCCGGCCTGCCCGGCGTTGCCTGAGCCGGATCGCATGAACTGGATTTCCATAATTCGGGGCGAGGCGCCGCTGGTGATGGCGTTGCCGCACACCGGCACCGCTCTGCCCGAAGATGCGTTCCCAAACGCGTGGCTGGCGCGCCACGATACCGACTGGTGGGTCGACAGGCTGTATGCCTTTGCGGCCGACATGGGGGCAACCATTGTGCGCAGCGATATTTCGCGCAGCATCATCGACTTGAACCGTGACCCGTCCGGGCACTCGCTTTACCCCGGGCAGGCGACAACCGGCCTGATTCCGGCTGAAACCTTCGATGGCGAGCCTTTGGGCCAAGCGATTACGCCTGCTGACGTGGAGTTACGGCTTGACCGCTGGTTCTGGCCTTATCACCGGGCCATAGCCGCCGAGCTGGAGCGGTTGCGCACCCGTCACAAGGCCGTTGTGCTTTATGATGCCCACTCCATCCGCAGCCATATTCCCCGCCTGTTCGATGGCGCGCTGCCGGTCTTCAATATCGGCACGGATGGCGGCCGTACCTGTGAAGCCGAGCTGCAGCAGACGGTGCAGCAAATCTGCGAGGCCAGCGGCCTGCCAACGGTGGTGAACGGGCGGTTTCGCGGTGGATGGACCACCCGCCATTATGGCAATCCGCATGGCGGCGTTCATGCCATCCAGATGGAGCTGGCGATGCGAGCCTATCTTGATGAACCCGATGGCCAGCCGACCCCCGAAAACTGGCCACCTGCCTATAGCGCCGAACGTGCAGCGCCGTTGCAGCGGGTGCTGCGCCAGATTGTGCAAGCCTGCCTCGATTTTGCCGGAGACCAGAGATGACCCGTATCGACAACAGCCGCGTGATCCGCCCGGCGACAGGAACGGCCCTGTCGGCCCGCAGCTGGCTGACGGAAGCGCCGCTGCGCATGCTGATGAACAATCTCCACCCTGATGTGGCCGAACGGCCCGAGGAACTGGTGGTCTATGGCGGAATCGGCCGCGCCGCCCGCGACTGGGAGAGTTTCGACAGGATCGTCGAAACGCTGAGGCGGCTGGGCGACGACCAGACGCTGCTGGTGCAATCAGGAAAGCCGGTGGGGGTGTTCCAGACCCATAAGGACGCGCCACGGGTGCTGATCGCCAATTCCAACCTGGTGCCGAAATGGGCAACGTGGGAGCATTTCAACAAGCTCGATCGGGCCGGGCTTGCCATGTACGGGCAGATGACGGCGGGTTCGTGGATTTATATCGGCACCCAGGGCATTGTGCAGGGAACCTATGAAACCTTCGTGGAAATGGGCCGCCAGCATTATGACGGCGATCTGTCGGGCCGCTGGCTGCTGACCGCCGGGCTTGGCGGCATGGGTGGGGCGCAGCCACTGGCGGCAGTAATGGCCGGGGCCTCGTGCCTTGCCATCGAATGCCAGCCCAGCCGCATCGACATGCGCTTGCGCACCGGCTACCTCGACAAGTCGACCGACAATCTGGACGAAGCGCTGGCATGGGTGCAGGGGGCAACATCGCCGATATCGGTGGGCCTGCTGGGTAACGCCGCCGAGTTGCTTCCGGAAATCTACAGGCGCGGGGTGCGCCCCGATCTGCTGACCGACCAGACTTCGGCGCATGATCCGGTAAACGGCTATCTGCCCGCGGGCTGGACGGTTGCCGAATGGGTGGAACGCCGGGAGCGCGAACCGGAGGTGGTGGCAGCCGCGGCACGCCAATCGATGGCCCGGCATGTGCAGGCGATGCTGGCCTTTCACGCCGACGGAGTGCCAACCACGGATTATGGCAACAATATCCGGCAGATGGCATTTGACGAGGGCGTGAAGAACGCCTTCGATTTCCCCGGGTTCGTTCCCGCCTACATCCGCCCGCTGTTCTGTCGTGGCATTGGCCCGTTCCGCTGGGCGGCCCTTTCCGGAGACCCGGCAGACATAGCCGCAACCGACGCCATGGTAAAAAAATTACTGCCAAACGACAAACATTTGCACCGTTGGCTTGATATGGCAGCTGAACGCATACACTTTCAGGGGCTGCCAGCGCGCATCTGTTGGGTAGGCCTGGGCGACCGCGACAGGCTGGGCCTTGCCTTCAACGACATGGTTGCCCGTGGCGAACTGAAGGCGCCCATCGTGATCGGGCGTGACCATCTCGACAGTGGATCGGTCGCCAGCCCCAACCGCGAAACCGAAGCCATGAAGGATGGCAGCGACGCCGTTTCCGACTGGCCGTTGCTGAATGCGCTGCTGAACACCGCTTCGGGGGCAACCTGGGTGTCGCTGCACCATGGCGGTGGTGTGGGTATGGGGTATTCGCAGCATTCCGGAATGGTGATCGTCGCCGATGGCACGCCCGAAGCCGCAACCCGCCTGAAGCGGGTGTTGTGGAACGACCCGGCCACCGGTGTGATGCGCCACGCTGATGCCGGTTACGACATCGCCCTGGATTGCGCCCGTGAGAAAGGGCTGGATCTGCCGGGAATATTGGGCTGATTCCCGGGGAAGGGCGGGGTGGGTGGCTACACCCCGGTTGCAGCTTCAGGCTCAGTCGCGCCAGTAATTATTGGCGGCCGCCACCGTCTGGAAGTGGATGGCAATCACCTGCGACGAGGCAATGAGCTGGGCGGAATCCTGTTCGTATGACGCGCGCAGCTTGTCGCGGATCTCGGCCGAGGGCTGGGTGGCTTTCACACCCACCCGGGCCAGCTTGGTAGCCAGTTCGAACCCTTCTTGCGCGTTGGCGGTTTTCAATGACGGAAGCCAGGTGTCGGCCATAATCTTGCCTTTCCGATTCATGGAGCGGCAATGGTAGCGTCACGGCAGGCATGATCCAATAAAGGATTTGGCAACAGCGGGTTCAGGCAAAAGAAATGGGGCGCCCCGGTGGAGCGCCCCATCATTCAGCAGCCCAGACCCGGTCAGGCTTCGGCGGCTTCGCCGGCTTCGGCCAGTTCGGCTGTAGCGCCAGGTTCGGCGTTGGGGTCATAGTCTTCGGTGAAGCCCGCCTCTTCGCGCTCGAACAGGTCGGCGGTCACATCGACACCTTGCGCCTGGAGTTCGGCTTCTTCCGGCGAGCGGGCGACATTCACCCTCGCCATCACCGACACTTCCGGGTGAAGCGAGATGCGGACATCGGCGATGCCCAGTGTCTTGATCGGCCGTTCGAGGGTAACAGCACCCTTCGACACCTTGTGACCGGCGGCCGTCAGCACTTCGGCGATATCGCGCGCCGACACCGAGCCATAGAGCGAACCGGCGTTCGAGGCCTGACGGATCAGCACGACCGTGATGTCGGTCATGGTCGCCGCTTCCTTTTCTGCAGCTTCGCGCCGCCTGGCGTTATCTGCCTCAATCTGGGCGCGCTGCGCTTCAAATTTCGCCTTGTTGGCTTCTGTTGCACGCAGCGCCTTGCCGCGTGGCAGCAGGAAGTTGCGCGCATACCCCGGCTTTACCGAGACGATCTCGCCAATCCGGCCGAGCTTCTCGACACGTTCCAGAAGGATCACGTCCATATGAAGTCTCCTTCCTTACTTTACGATGTAGGGCAGCAGGCCAAGGTGCCGGGCACGCTTGATGGCCTTCGACAGTTCGCGCTGCTTTTTCGCTGACACCGCGGTGATGCGGGCGGGAACGATCTTGCCGCGTTCCGAAACGAACCCCTGAAGCAGGCGGATATCCTTGTAGTCGATGCGCGGAGCGTTGTTACCAGAAAACGGGCACGACTTGCGGCGGCGGAAAAACGGACGTGCCATGATTACCAGGCTCCTTCAGCGGCTGGGGCACGATCGGCGCGGGGGGCACGATCAGCGCGGGGGGCGCGCTCACCACGATCGCCGCGATCGCTCCGTTCCGAACGCTCAGACTTGCGCATCATTGCGGAAAGGCCTGTCTCCAGCGCCTCGACGCGGATGGTCTGATAGCGGATGACGTCTTCGTTCAGCGCCACCTGACGTTCTAGTTCCTGAACGGCAGGAGCCGGAGCCGCGATGTTCAGAAGCACATAATGCGCCTTGCGGTTCTTGGCGATACGATAGGCGATATTGCGCAGGCCCCAGTATTCGGTGCCTTTCACTTCGCCGCCATTGTCGGTGATGATTTTGGTAAATGCCTCGGTAAGGCTTTCCACCTGCGCCGGCGCCAGGTCCTGGCGGGCGAGGTAGACATGCTCGTAGAACGGCATATCTGGCTTTCTCTTGCTCTGCCGATCGCAAGGCCATGCCGCATGCATGACCCCTCCGGCTTTCTTCGAAGGGCTGGCCATAGCGTCGACAGGGTGTGAACGCAAGGGACAGCTGGCAAGGCGCAGAAAAATTGCCCCGCGACCACCTGGATCGCGGGGCTGATAATGGGGTTGATACCTGATCAGGCCGTGGCGCGCATCTCGCGTTGCGCCCGACGGCGCGCCGTTACACCAACCAGGCCGAAGCCGGCGATCAACATGATCCAGGTGGCAGGCTCAGGAACCGTGACATTGTAAAGGTTCCACATGTCGGCCGATGTAAAGATGAAATTGGGGTTGGAGTTGACATCAACCAACGAATTCCAGCCCATGGCGTCGAACGCCGCCATATCAAGCGCTGTTACCCAGGTGCTTGCGCCAGCGGCCACCGTTGGATCCATCAGGCCGATGGGAGAAGCATAATCTTTCCAGTGCGAGGCTTGCCGGCCATCACCATTGAACCGGCCGGTGGAATAATAGCCGCCCATGAAGGGGGTAACGCCGCCATCAACCGAGAAATAGCTGGGGGTGGCGATCGACCAGTCGTTGATGCCCCCGGACCCGGCGCTATAGCGGAAAATATCCCAGATCGACATGATGGCAAAGTTGCCGATGTTGCCATTATAATTCACATTGGCATCATACACATCAACGCCCGAACGGAAGCCAAGCGCGTGGCCGATTTCATGTACGGCAACACCGATGAAATCAAAGCTTCCGGCCGTTATTCCATCGGTCGGGTTGAAATCCCAGTTATAGTTGGTGGAGAAGGTGACTGCGCCATCGCGGCTGTTCGAAACACCGGTATAATCTGGCGTGAACCCCAGTTGCTTCATCAACGAGGTGTTGGCTGAAAGGGCCGAATTGTTGGCGCCGGCGTCATTATCCAGCACCCATTGCAGCGGAATATTGACACCGTTACCATTCGGCTTGGGGCCTGAGATATAGGCGTCGAGTGCCATGCCGCCAATGAAACCCGAGGGGCGGGTTGCCGGAAGGTTGGCCATCGCCATGGCATCGAGCGAGCTGGTGGCAGCCGCCTGCAGCGCCGGGAGGACGTGGCCGACATAGGCGACGTTGGTGGTGCTGCCCGTTGAGCCGAGAATGCCGGCACCAAGCGACGAGAAGCCGACTTCAAGCGTCACTGATGATGAACCGGGAAGATAGGTTTCCCAGAATTTGGCGGCGGCCTTGAACCCGCCATAGGCATCGGTGCCGTTTTCAACCCCACCGACATTGATGAGATTGATGGTGATGGCCGAAGCCGGCATGGCCGTAGCTGCCATGGCAGCCGCCACCGTGCCGTAAAGCATCGCCTTGATGTTCATGTGAATCTCCCCAGTTGTGCACGCCTGCAACGAGCAGTCAGCAGCCGAAAATGCTACGCCAATCTTTTTGGAAAGCAAGCAGAAATTAACAGCCATTCATGGTCGCGCCTGGCGGAAGATCCGCCGCCACTGACGGGTCGACAATGCGCCTTCGACGAGGGTTGCAGACGTTAGAAACGAGGGGGTTCCACGCAGCCCCAGCGAGAAGGCATGAAAGACATAGCGAGCAAGACGCCCGTCGATGACAGCCCCCTGACTTGCCAGGGTTGCGGACAGCTGCTCGAGACTGGCGCCGGCGGCTTCCACAGCCCTTGTTGCAGAAGCGAGAGTGGCACGCGGACCCGTCATCAGGCGGTTGTGGACGTCTGGAAACAGCCCCAGATTGTCGCTTGCCAATGCCACGCGGGCGGCATCGCGGGAATCATCGCCGAAAATCGGCCATTCCAGATGGTGTATCCGCACGTCGCCATCCTCTTCGACCGCATCAAGAAGGGCCGGCCAGCCGGCGCGACAGACACCGCAGTTGTAATCACTGAACATCGCCAGCTGGAGCTTGCCCGACGGGTTGCCACTGAACGGCGCCGGTTCAGCAAATACCGCCCGTGTTACCGGCGAATCGGGGGCCTTGCGACCAAGTGGACGGGAGGCCCGCATCAGCAGGCTGGTGAGCCCGCCAGCACCCAGCAGGCCCGCCAACACCAGCAGTTCCCGTCGCTGCAGCGCCATCAGAGTCGCGCCGCAGCCCGCTGTCGCGCCAGCGCCAGAATGGCAAAGGCTGCTCCGGCAAGAAGTGCCGACAGCAGAAATGGTGCCCCCGGTGACCGCACAGGGGCGCTGGCGCTGGTGAACCAGGTGAACAGATTGGCGAACACGATCGGCCCGATAATGACAGTTAGCGATGACAGCGTAGCCAGCGCCCCCTGCAATTCTCCCTGGGCAGCCGGCGGGGTTCGTTCCGTCATCATGGCCTGCAAGGGTGGGACCACCAGCCCACCCAGCGATCCGATGCTGATCGCGACATAGGCCAGACTGCCGGTATCGGCGAAAAACTGCGCCACATAGCCGATGGCACCGCCGGCAAGGCCCATCAGCGCGGTTTTGAATTCCCCAAGTATCTTTACCGACCGGCGCACCAGCACGCCGTTGACGATGATGCTGAGCACGCCCATCACGGCCAGAGACAGCCCGACCTCGGCCGCTGACCAGCGATAGCGATACTCGGCAACGAATGGCCAGACACCGTGCATGGCCTGCATGGCCAGCATCCACAGGAAATAGACCAGAGCCAGTCGTTGCAGCGACCCGCCCAGCCTTATGAGCTGACGGATACTGCCGATGGCATTGGCACGACGGATATCAAATGGTCGTCGTCGTTCTGGTGGCAGGCTTTCAGGAAGCACGGTGAGGCCCATGATGATGTTGAGACCGGCCAGCGCTGCTGCAACGAAGAATGGCGCGCGCACACTGAAATCTCCGGCAAAGCCGCCGATCGCCGGGCCCAGGATGAAGCCAAGGCCAAAGGCCACCCCCATCAGCCCGTAGGTGCTGGCGCGATCGTGCGGGTCGGTCACATCGGCGATATAGGCGTAGGCGGTCGAATAGCTGGCGCCGGCTGCCCCGGCAAAAAAACGGCTTACGAACAGCAGCCACAGCACCGGCGTTAGGCCGGATACCAGCATGTTGATGGCAAAACCGCTCATGGAGAACAGCAGCACCGGGCGGCGGCCATAGGCGTCTGACAGGCCGCCGATCACCGGAGAAAACAAGAATTGCGCCAGCGCATAGGTCATGACCAGTGCACCACCTACGGAAGCCGCCTTTTCGATCGGCAGATGCGACAGGTCACTGATCAGCCCCGGCATGACGGGGATGATAATTCCGATGCCCATGGCATCGAGCAGAATGGTAAGGGTAATGAACGCAAGCGGGCCGCGTTGCCCGGGCCGTCCGAACAGCGATTTCAAGCGGCCGGACCCATCTTGCCGTGGGCGCGTTCATAGGCCTTGATATCGCCGGCAGCCAGCAGCCGCGCCTGTGATTGCCACTGGTCGCGCTCGGGCCGTCCGGCAAAATTGCCCAATTGCGCGTCAACCATTGCCAGTTGCTCGGGGGTCCAGCTGGCGATCTGGGCGTAATGGAACACCCCAAGTTCCGCCAGCAACGCCGAAAGCTTGGGGCCGATCCCCTTGATTTTCGACAGGTCATCAGCGGCGCCATCAGGTGCGGCAAGGAACGGAGACGGGACTTCGGCAACCACCGGAGGTGGTGTCGTAACGTCGGCTGAATCGGCCGGTGCGGCGCCGCTGGCGCCAGCCGCACCGCGCGATCGGCGGGCAACCAACAGGGCCACCAGCACTGCGATCAGGCCGATAGCCAGCGCCACCATCAGAAATTGCTGACTGGTCATGAAGTCCATCCCATATGTCCGGTCCGGACATCTGGAGTCCGGTAACCAATGGCGTTATGGCCTGCCACATGCCGGTGCAACCCATATTATTGGACGCCCGTGGCCTGCAATGCCCGCTACCGGCGCTGCGGCTGGCCCGCGCGGTGCGGGAACAGGGCGCAGGCCGCTATCAGCTGCTTGCTGACGACCCGGCGGCAGCCGGCGACATTCCCGCCTTGTGCAGTGAACGGGGATGGCGCCTGCTGGAAGCCGAAACCGGCAGGTTTCTGGTTCAGGTGACCTGACCGTTACAGTGGTCGCCAGGCCGGGTCACTCTGTGCGGATATAGATTTCTCCGCCGGTTTCGCGAAACTTCGCGCTCATCTCGGCCATGCCGCGTTCAGCGTCGTCGGCCGCGAGGAATGCTTCTGCTGGCTGATTCTGTCTGGCCGCAAACGCGCGCACCTCTTGCGTGATCTTCATCGAACAGAACTTCGGCCCGCACATCGAGCAGAAATGTGCTGATTTCGCCCCTTCGGCGGGCAGGGTGGCATCATGATATTTTTCCGCAGTCTCGGGGTCGAGGCTGAGGCGAAACTGATCACGCCAGCGAAACTCGAAGCGGGCGCGCGACAGCGCATCGTCGCGCAGTTGCGCCGCCGGGTGCCCCTTGGCGAGATCGGCGGCGTGGGCGGCCAGCTTGTAGGTGACAACGCCTACCTTCACATCATCGCGGTCGGGCAGGCCAAGATGCTCTTTGGGGGTGACATAACAAAGCATGGCGGTGCCGTACCAGCCGATCATCGCGGCGCCGATGCCGCTGGTGATATGATCATAGCCGGGCGCGATATCGGTGGTCAGCGGCCCCAGCGTATAGAAGGGGGCCTCGCCGCACGCTTCCAGCTGTTTCTCCATGTTCTCCTTGATCTTGTGCATGGGCACATGGCCCGGCCCCTCGATCATCACCTGGCAGTCCATCTCCCACGCCACCCTGGTCAGCTCACCCAGCGTATAAAGCTCGGCAAACTGCGCTTCATCATTGGCATCAGCGATCGAGCCGGGGCGCAGCCCGTCGCCCAGCGAGAAACTGATGTCATAGGCGCGCATGATCTCGCAGATGTCGCGAAAATGGGTGTAGAGAAAACTTTCCTTGTGGTGGGCAAGGCACCATTTGGCCATGATCGACCCACCGCGCGAAACAATTCCCGTCACCCGCCGGGCGCTCATCGGCACATAGGCGAGGCGAACGCCAGCATGGATGGTGAAATAATCAACGCCTTGTTCGGCCTGCTCGATCAATGTGTCGCGGAAGATCTCCCAGCTAAGGTCTTCGGCGATGCCACCCACTTTCTCAAGCGCCTGATAGATGGGGACCGTGCCGATCGGCACCGGGGAATTGCGCAGGATCCATTCGCGGGTGTCGTGGATGTTGCGCCCGGTCGACAGGTCCATCACCGTGTCGGCCCCCCAGCGTGTTGCCCACACCATTTTATCGACTTCTTCGGCAATCGACGAGGTAACGGCGGAATTGCCGATATTGGCGTTGATCTTCACCAGGAAGTTGCGGCCGATGATCATCGGCTCGAGCTCAGGGTGGTTGATATTTGCCGGAATTATGGCGCGGCCACGGGCGATTTCATCGCGCACGAACTCAGGCGTTACATGATCGGGAATGGCGGCGCCAAAGCTCTCGCCATCACGCGGGCGGGCGAGGGCCGTGTCGCGCCCGAGGTTTTCGCGAATCGCCACATATTCCATTTCCGGGGTGATGATTCCGCGCCGCGCATAGGCAAGCTGGGTGACAGCCGCCCCGGCTTTTGCCCGTAACGGGCGGAAATTGGGTGCGGGAAAGGGGCGCACATCACTCTTGCCCGACCGGCCGGCCCCATTGTCTTCCGGGCGCAGCTGCCGGCCGTCATAGCGTTCGACGTCGCCGCGCGCCTCAATCCACGCGGTGCGCAGTTTGGCAAGGCCCTGCTCGATATCGATGGTGGCTGCCGGGTCGCTATAGGGGCCAGAGGTATCATAGACACGGAAATCCGGCTCGTTGGCGCTTGGCTCGAGGGCGATTTCGCGCAACGGCACGCGGATGTCGGGGTGCAGGCGGCCCGGCACATAGACCTTGGTCGAGGCCGGCAGCGACCCGGTTGTCACTTTGGGGGATTCTGGACGTGATGCGATATCGGCCATTTCATGCTCCTCTCCACTGGAGGGATGGCAAGCCGTCCCTCCCTACGCCGGTGTTGACCGGATCAGGTTCGACGGGTCGCAGGCCTGGCGCCTGCCTCTCAGCCACGCGATAGTGGCCCCCCGGGGAAACCGTCATCATAGGTTGTGGCAGGGCAAAAGCAAAGGGCTTGCATGTGACCGGCTGCAATGCCACGCCGCCATCATGCTGATCGGTCATGAACACCAGCGGGCAGACTTTCTGTCGGCGCTGAACAGCGGGCGCCTGCACCATGCCTGGCTGCTGACAGGCCCGCGCGGCATCGGCAAGCGACGCTTTGCTGACTGGGCAGCCCTGAAACTGCTGGCCGATGACACAGGGCCAGACGATGTGTCGCCCGGACATCCCGTCGCCCGTCTGGTGGCGGCGGGTTCACATCCCGATCATCGGGTGCTGGCGCCGCCCGTGGAAGGGAAGGGCAGTGCCACTTCCACCATCACCGTCAACGAAGTGCGTGCGCACCGTGATTTTCTGCAAAGCCACCCGTCGATGGCGAATTGGCGGGTGATGATCGTCGATTCGATCGACGACATGAACCTGAACACCGCCAATGCCTTCCTGAAACTGCTTGAGGAACCGCGGCCCAACACCCTCTACCTCATGACCAGTCACGCCCCCGGTGGCCTGCTGGCCACGATCCGCTCGCGCTGCCGACGAATGGCGTTCGACAGGTTGCCGGATACCCAGACCCGGCAGGTTCTGGCCTCACTCTACCCGGATCTGCCGGAGCAGCAGCTGGCCTCGCTTGCCGGCGTTGCCAACGGGGCGCCGGGCGCCGTGCTCGAGCTGGGGGAAGCGGATATCGGCGACCTTGAACAGTGGATCGGCAGGCTGTTGCGCGGCGACGATGCCATCAGTTTTGCCCGCACCTTTGCCGACAAGGCCGCAGCCAGCCGCCTGAAAGCACTTCTGACGATGGCGACCCAGCGGATAGCCGCCATCGCCCGCCGCAACCCGCATCCCCAAATCCTTGATCTTTATGATTCTGCCGAAACGCTGCTGCGTGATGCCATTCGCCTTGCCTATGATCGGGTTCAGGTGGCAATGGCTGTCGCCGACCTGCTGGCGCGTGCCGGCCGCATGGAATCCGGAAACTCATGAACCGTTACTATATCACCACTGCCATCAGCTATCCCAATGGCCAGCCACATATCGGCCACGCCTACGAGGCCATCGCGACCGACTGGCTGGCCCGCTTTGCCCGCCTCGACGGGCGCCAGGTATTTTTCCTGACCGGCACCGACGAACACGGGCTGAAGATTGCCCAGGCCGCTCGCAAGACCGGTGTCTCTCCCAAGGCTTTCGTCGACGACATGGTGCGTTACTTCAAGGATATGGATGCGCGGCTTGATATCAGCTTCGATCGGTTCATCCGCACCACCGACAACGACCACAAGGCGGCCGTGCAGGAACTGTGGAAGCGGATGGAAGCCGCCGGAGACATCTACCTCGACCGTTACGAAGGCTGGTATTCCGTCCGCGACGAAGCCTATTACGACGAGGATGAGATCGTCACCGCCGACGATGGAACCCGGCTTGCCCCCACCGGAACGGCCGTGGAATGGACTGTTGAGGAAAGCTGGTTTTTCCGCCTGTCACGCTATCAGCAGCCCCTTATCGACCTTTATGCCAGCCAGCCAGAGTTCATACGGCCTGCCAACCGTTTGAACGAGATGCGCGCCTTTGTTGAGCGCGGTCTCAAAGATCTGTCGATCAGCCGCACCAGTTTCGACTGGGGGGTGCCGGTGCCGAATGCACCGGGCCATGTGATGTATGTGTGGGTGGACGCTCTCGCCAATTACCTGACCGGCGCCGGCTGGCCCGATGAGGGTGACATCTGGCCTGCCAACCTGCATGTGATCGGCAAGGATGTCGTGCGGTTTCACGCCATTTACTGGCCCGCCTTCCTGATGTCGGCAGGGCTGCCGCTGCCGGGCGGAATTTTCGGCCATGGGTTCGTGTTGAACCGTGGCGAGAAGATGTCGAAATCACTGGGCAATGTGGTTGAGCCTCTGTCGCTTTGCGATCTCTTCGGGGTTGACCAGCTGCGCTATTACCTGTTGCGAGCGATCCAGTTCGGGCAGGACGGCGAATGGAGCCACGAGGCCATCGGCCGGCGCATCAATGCCGACCTTGCCAATGACCTTGGCAATCTGGCGCAGCGGACACTGGCGATGATCGCCAGGAACTGCGGCGGAATGGTTCCTGCTGATGGGCCGGCAATCAGCGATGACAGGCAGTTACTTGCGGATGTGGGGACCATGCTTGAGCAGGCCCGCGCCGCCCATGCAGCGGTGCGCCCTGATGTGGCCCTCGATGCCATCTGGGCCAGGGTTTCGGCCGTCAATGCCTATCTGAACGACATGGCGCCCTGGGCCCTGCGCAAGACCGACCCGGCGCGTGCCGATATCGTGCTCTATCATGCCGCTGAATGTGTGCGGCAGATCGCGCTTCTGGTGCAGCCGGCCATGCCGCAAAGTGCGTCACGGCTGCTCGATCAACTGGGGGTGCCCGCAAGCGATCGGGACTTTGCAGCAATCGGCAAAAGGCTGGTTCCGGGCACACCGCTTCCGGCACCCCAGGGCGTCTTTCCCCGTTGGACAGAGCCTGCCGACGCGCAATAACTGCTGGTTCAGCGGAAGTGTCGCTCGTCTCCGCCACCCGTGAAGATGTCGGCTTCGTCGACGCCGCTACTCTGGTGACGGTAGACGATTGCCAGAATGATCAGGCCGATGATCGCCGAGGCAAGTGAACCGGCGTAAACGCCCATTTTCATCGCCAGTTCGGCGCCGGCATCGTTGAAGGCCAGCTTGCCAATAAACAGGCTCATGGTGAAGCCGATACCAGCCACAAAGCCGGTTCCCACCAGCGCTGGCGCTGGACCGGGGAGCCGCGCTTTCAGTAAGGCCGCTCCCAGCAGGGTGCCAAGAGTGATGCCGATGGGCTTGCCAAGAAACAGGCCAAGCGCCACCCCCAGCCCCACCGGGTGGGCAAGGGTGGCAGCAAACCCGCCACCCACCGAAGCGCCGGCGCTGGCCAGGGCAAAGACCGGCATGACCCCGTAATGCACATAAGGGCGCAACCGGTGTTCAAGATCGATCAGCAACGATGACCCGTCACGGCCACGCATGGGAATGGCGAGCGCCGCAAGCACCCCGGCAATCGTCGGATTCACCCCGCTCATCTGCATGGCCACCCACATCGGCATGGCCAGCAGCATGTACATGCCATGCCAGTTGAGGCGTGCCCGCATCATGACAAGCATCGGCACATAGAACAGACAGACGACACCGAGCCAGCGCAAGTCGATGGTATCGGAATAGAAAAAGGCAATGATCAGAATGGCAAAGAGATCATCGACAACGGCGATCGCCAGCAGAAAAACCTTGATCGGCGGGGGAACCCGGCGCCCCAGGAGGGCGATCACGCCAAGGGCAAAGGCGATATCGGTAGCCGACGGGATTGCCCAGCCGTGGTCAAAGCCCGACGAGCGATTGAGATAAAGATAGATGAGGGCAGGGCAGACAACCCCTCCCATGGCAGCGATCAGCGGCAGCATTGCGGTTGAGCGGCTCGACAGGGCGCCTTCTACCAGCTCGCGCTTCAGTTCCAGCCCGACGTAGAAAAAGAACACGGCCATCAGCAGGTTTTTCACCCAGCTGGCAAGCGACATCGAGATCTCGATGGAACGGAACCTCACGGATCCGATGCTTTGCAGCACATCACTCTGGATGGGAGCCCAGGTAGAATTGGCAATCACCATGGCGATGACCGCCGAGCCCAGCAATACAAGTCCGGGCCAGGCCTCGGCAGGAATTTTTCGGTTCATGGTGCGTTTTTAACAGCACGAGGCAAGATTGAAACCCCGTCGCAACCGCGCCACATATGGTTGATGTTCATCGATTCCCACTGCCATCTGAATTATCCGGGCCTTGTCGAACACGAGGCCGACGTGCTGGAACGTGCCACCGATGCCGGCGTTGAGGCCATGATCTCGATCTCCACACGCCAATCGGAATGGGCGAACGTCGTTGCCGGCGCTGATCGCCACCCGCATGTCTTTGCATCCGTGGGTATCCACCCGCACGAGGCCGATCAGCACCCCGATGTCGACTGGCGCAAGCTGGTTGCGGCAGCAGGGCACCACAAGGTTGTTGGCATAGGCGAATCCGGGCTGGATTATTACTATGACAAATCCGACCGCGCTCAACAGCGGCAGAGCTTTCGTTCCCACATCACTGCCGCTCGAACCACCGGGCTGCCACTGATCGTGCACACCCGCGATGCCGAGGACGACACCATCGCGATCTTGCAAGAGGAAATGGCTTCAGGCGCATTCCCGATGGTCATTCACTGTTTCACCGGCAGTCGCAGGCTGGCAGAGGCGTGCTTGCAGCTTGGGGCCTATATCTCCATCTCGGGGATCGTGACTTTCAGGAACGCCAAAGACTTGCAGGATACAGCTGCCATCATACCGGAAGACCGGTTGTTGATTGAAACCGATGCGCCGTTCCTTGCGCCGGTTCCGGTTCGCGGCAAGGTGTGCGAACCGGCGTTCGTCGCCCATACCGCCGCCTTTCTGACGCGTTTGCGCGGAGTCGATCTGGAAAGTCTGGCTGCGGCAACCACCGCCAATACCCGTCGGCTGTTCAGCAAGATGGCCGGTTGATGCAGGTGCGGATGCTGGGGTGTGGCACATCTTCAGGGGTGCCCCGAATCGGCAACAACTGGGGGCAATGTGACCCTGCTAATCCGCGCAACCGCCGACGCCGGGTTTCGATTCTGGTTGAGGCAGGCGATGTCAGGCTTCTGGTGGATACCGGGCCAGACCTGCGCGAACAATTGCTGGATGCCGATGTGTCGTGGGTCACGGCCGTGCTCTATACCCATGATCACGCCGACCACACGCATGGGATCGACGACCTGCGACAGCTTTATCACAACATGGGCCATCGTGTTGATCTTTATATGGATTTGCGAACACGATCAGGACTTCGCAATCGCTTTTCCTATGTGTTTGCCGGTCGGTCCGGCTATTCTCCGACTGCCCGGGCGCATCTGCTGGACTCCGAGATGCAGTTCGGGCCCATTACCGTCAGGCCGTTCCGCCAGCACCACGGGCCTATCGATTCCACGGGGTTTCGCTTTGATTGCAATGGTCTGAGCCTTGCCTATTCAACGGATGTGAACGGCATTCCCGAGGCCAGCTGGCCACTGCTGATAGGGCTGGACCTGTGGATCGTCGATGCCTTGCGCCGGGAACCGCACCCGACCCACAGCCACCTGGCGAGAACCCTGGAATGGATCGACCGCGCGCGACCGCGCGAGGCCTGGTTGACTCACATGGACCAGTCCATGGACCATGACGCCTTGCTGAAGGAATTGCCCGACGGTGTGACCCCGGGGTTCGATGGCCGCCAGTGGCCAGCCCACAACGCCGATCACGGATTACCTATAGTCAGGGCAGTTGGGCGATGATGTGGGTGGCAGTTCTGCTGTCGCTGCTTCTGGTGATGGCGCTGAACCGCTCGGTCTTCACTTCATTAGGCATGGCAAAATCTGCCCGGATACTGTTGATATGGGCTGTGATTATCGTTCTGGCGGTTGTGGTTCTGCGATGGGTTGGCGTGGCATAGGATATTTGATTTAACATAATATGCATTATCAGGATATATGATACTCTCAGTAAGGCTTCTCCTGAAAGCGCCATCCACTGAAACCATTGCCGATCGATTGCTCTTGCCAACTACCCGGTTGCAGATGATGACCCATATATGACCACCAAACCCCTGCCCATACCGGAAAATACCCAAACGCCTCAGCAGGTATCGCAGTTTCTCCGGCTGGTAGCCATCATGGACCGGTTGCGGGGCCCTGATGGCTGCGAGTGGGATCGCGCCCAGAATTTCCAGTCAATTGCCCCCTATACCGTCGAGGAAGCCCATGAGGTGGCCGATGCCATTGCCCGCAACGACATGGCCGACTTGCAGGAGGAACTGGGAGACCTGCTTTTGCAGGTGGTGTTCCATGCCCGGATGGCCAGCGAAGAGCGGCTGTTCACCCTTGCGGATGTGGTGAAGTCGATTGCTGACAAGATGGAGCGCCGACACCCGCATATCTTTGCCGGAAGTGAAGAGCGCGGCGTTAACGCCGTGCGGATGAACTGGGAAGCAATCAAGGCCGCCGAGAAACCGCGCCTTTCCGTTCTGGACGGTGTGGCGCTGGGGCTTCCTGCCCTGTTGCGGGCGCAGAAACTGTCTGATCGGGCCGCGCAACGAAACTTTGACTGGCCCGACGCTGCCAGCGCCTTGCAGAAAGTAGACGAGGAAATGGCCGAACTGGCGGCAGCCTCGACAGCGGCCGAGCGGCAGGAGGAAGCTGGCGACCTGCTGTTCGCAATGGTCAACTATCTGCGGCATCTGGACATCGATGCCGAAACCGCCTTGCGACTGGCCACCGCCAAGTTCGAGAAGCGGTTTCGCCTGATCGAATCCGCTCCGGGGTTCACCAGCGCCACACCAGCGGAAAAAGAGGCTCTGTGGCAATCCGCAAAGGCGCAGCTGGGCTGAACCGCTGAGGGCGTTCGCCCCCGTGTCGGTTACAACGGAAAGCCTTTGGCCACATACCAGACGAACAGCGCCGCAACCGACACACAAAGCAGGAACCGCCAGGCAGGGGCCGGTTCCATTCCGGCAACGGAACTGCCTGAGACGGTTCGAGATCCCGTCACCATCGGCCGCACCAGATTATCGCGTTTCACCAGCAGATAGAAGGCGATTGCCGCCAGGTGCAGCACGATCAGCCCCTGCAGAACCGTGAACGACGCATCATGGATGGCCGCCGCCTGCCTCCCCTGCTGGAAGCTGACATAATGCGACAGCGGCCCGGACTCGAGCCCATCGACATCGACGGCGAATAGCCCGGTTGCCACCTGAATGACCAGAGTGAGCAGCAGGGCAACGACACTGAGTGCCCCCAGCGGATTATGGCCTACCCGGCCGCTGTCATGGCCACCCAGATGCCGCAGTATTGCTGCCGGGCCGCGCACGAAGTGAGAGAAGCGCGCTGTATTACTTCCCACGAACCCCCACAGAATGCGGAACACCAGCAGAAAGCAGATGGCAAGGCCACTGTATTGGTGCCAGTCCATGCGGCTGGTTTCCGCAGTCCACCAGGAAAAGCCGATCAGAACCACCAGCAACCAATGAAAGCTGCGAATGGGGCGATCCCATACAGCTACCACCTTCGCAGACATGGTCTCCTCCCTGCCAGGTTCGCCGTGGACTGCCGGCTATTTCTTCTCGGCCCGGAAATCGGTATGGCAGCCCTTACACGCCTGCCCCAGATTCCTGGCGCCGTCTCGGATGCGCGCCGCATCGCCTGAGGCCACGATCCTGGAAAAGCTGCCGGCCTCGGCGGCGAACTTGTCTTGCGCTGCCTTGAACTTGGCGGTTTGCGTCCAGATCTCCGCCTTGGCCAGCGTCTTCACCCCCGATGTCGGGCCGGTGCCCGCCGGAAACAGGCTGTATTGCCTGGTGGCCATGTCGGTGATCGTCTTGACAGACTGCTGCATGACCGCCTGGCTGGGGGCTGGCTTGCGAAGCTCATCCTGGATCTTCTTGAACGCATCCCCCATGGCTTCATAGGCCTTGTGACGCACGGAAATCTGGGCGGCGGCATTCTGCGCCAGCAGCGGTGCAGCGGGAGCCGCCAATATCAACGCCGCGATCAGGGGCTTAAGCATCACGTCTCCTCTCCGGTATGGCTGTTGTTTCAACCATGAAGCACCTTTTGGCAAGACGCAATTTCCTTGCCCCTGAACGGTCTCAGTGCGGCTGACGGGCTCCGCCGATGGCGACCTGCCCTTGCGCCAGCCCCGAATCGGGAACCAGTTCATCCCCACGATCCCTGATCTCGGCGATGCGGGCGGCCACTGTTTCAACGGTCAGGGCATCGTCTGCAACATGAATACCCTGTGTCAGGGTGACGTTCGATGCTTCGAAGCCGCCACCGCCAGCGTTCAGAATCACGTTGGTTGGCGCTTCGTCGCTGACCAGATAAAGGGCCGCCGGCGATACGGCGTGGGGCTGAATACGGGCAAGCACCTCGGGCGGCATCAGGTTTTCCGTCATGCGGGTGGCAGCCAGTGGCGCAATGGCGTTGACATGGATGTTGTTGCGCGCGCCCTCAAGCGCCAGTGTCTTCATCAGCCCCACCAGCCCCATCTTGGCAGCGCCATAATTGGCTTGCCCGAAGTTGCCATAAAGCCCTGACGAGGAAGTCGTCATCAGGATCCGGCCAAACCCCTGCTCGCGCATATGCTCCCACACCGCTTTCGAACAGATGGCGCTGCCCATCAGATGCACCTCGATCACCGCCCGGAAATCTTCGATTTCCATCTTGGCGAAGGTTTTATCCCGCAGGATTCCGGCATTATTGATAAGGATGTCGACCTTGCCGAACGTAGCGATCGCTTCGGCAACCATGACAGCGACCGCGGACTGATCAGTTACCGAGGCGCCACTGGCGATTGCCGTGCCGCCGGCTGCCGTGATCTCATCGACGACCGTCTGAGCCGCCACCGGGCTGCCACCGCCGCCCGACAGGGTTCCACCCAGATCATTGACCACCACCCTGGCGCCGCGGCTGGCGAGATCGAGGGCATATTGACGGCCCAGCCCCCCTCCTGCGCCGGTCACAATTGCCACGCGGTTGTCAAAGCGGATCGCCATGAAAATCACTCCCTGCAGATATGAAGGTATCGGCAATCGCCGATTCCCGGATGCCGACGAATGCGGCCGCAGCGTTCCTTTGCACCGGCAAGCAGCCTCGTCCAGTCACCTGATAGAAAAAATTTATCCACCAGAAGCAACGACATGCTCATGGCCGCGCCAGCGCCCTGCCCTGCAATACCCCTGCGCGATGCCAGCCCGAGGGCGGAAGCTCAGTTCAGGGTTTCATCAGCGGCCGAACTGTCCTCCAGCGCATAGCCGGCCGAACGCACGGTGCGAACGATATCAGGAAGGCCATCGAGGTTTAGGGCAATGCGCAGACGGCGGATATGCACATCCACGGTTCGCTGCTCGACGTCGCTGCCATTGCCCCACACGGCATCAAGCAGCTGCTCACGGCTGAATACCCGGCCGGGACGCTCAAGGAAGTGGCGCAGCAGCCGGAATTCGGTGGGGCCAAGATGCACCGGGCGCCCGTCCCGCATCACCCGGTGGGCGGCGGTATCCATCACCAGCTGCCCGTAAGACAGCGTGCCGCCGGCCATGGCCGGCCGCAGGCGCCTGAGCAGCGCCCGAACGCGCGCCACCAGCTCACGCGGCGAGAACGGCTTGGTGACATAATCGTCGGCCCCGGTCTCCAGCCCGCGAATACGGTCGCCCTCCTCGGCTCGTGCTGTCAGCATGATGATGGGAAGCGACGCTGTCTCGGCCCGTCGACGCAGCCGTCGGCAGACCTCGATCCCCGACAGGTTTTCCACCATCCAGTCGAGAATGACGACATCCGGCGATTCTTCCTCAGCCAGCAGCAGCGCCTCTTCGCCGTCCGGCGTGCTGATGACATCAAAGCCCTCGCTCTCGAGATTATAGCGGATCAGTTCAACAAGTGTGCCATCATCTTCAAGAAGGAGTATCTGCGGCTTCTGCATGGTTATTTTCCGCTATTGGCAGAAATAGACGTTGTTTCATCGGATTTCGCGCGTTCAGACGCCCGTTCACCCGTTGCTGAAAAATAGACCATCTCGGCAATGTTGGTTGCATGGTCCCCGATACGTTCCAGGTTCTTGGCAATGAACAGCAGGTGCGCCGACGCCGAGATATGGTGCGGATTTTCCATCATGTACGTCAGCAGAGACCGGAACAACGAGTTGTAATATTCATCAACGCGCTGGTCCCGCTCCATGACATCGAGCGCCAGCCTGGCATCGCGGTGCGCATAGGCATCAAGTGCATCACGAACCATGGCGGCTGCCAGCTTGGTCATTTCCGGAATGATGACCAGTGGTGCCACCGGCGGAGTCATGGACAGGGTGGGAACACGCTTGGCGATATTCTTGGCGTAGTCGCCAATCCGTTCGATGATGTTGGAAATCTTCATCGTGGCAATGATGTCACGAAGATCATCGGCCAATGGGCCACGCAGGGCGATGATGGTGACGGCCTGGCGTTCCGCCTCTGCCTCCATGAGGTCGAGCTGCTGATCGCGCGCGGCCACCTGAGCCGCCTCGTCGACGTCGCGGCGCATCAGCACGCCGACGGCATCGATCACCTGCGATTCGGCAAGGCCACCCATTTCGCCGATCAGGGTCCGCAGATTTTCGATCTCCTTGTCGAAGGCGCGGACGGTATGTGCGTTGGGGTTGTTTTCCACGTCTGTCTCCTCAGCCGTAACGACCGGTGATGTAATCCTTGGTGCGGGCTTCCCGCGGATTGGTGAAGATTTCGCTGGTGTCGCCATATTCCACCAGCGTTCCCAGATGGAAAAAGGCGGTTTTCTGGCTCACCCGCGCGGCCTGGTGCATATTGTGGGTGACGATGACGATGGCATAGCGTCCGCGCAGTTCATCGATCAGTTCCTCGATCTTGGCGGTTGCAATGGGGTCAAGCGCCGATGCCGGCTCGTCCATCAGAATAACTTCCGGGCTCACGGCAATGGCCCGGGCTATGCACAGGCGCTGCTGCTGACCGCCGGACAGCGCCGTGCCACTGTCGGCAAGGCGGTCCTTCACTTCGTCCCACAGCCCCGCCCGGCGCAGCGATTTCTCAACGATGATATCCATGTCGGCCTTCTTGCGGGCAAGGCCGTGGATGCGAGGGCCATAGGCGACATTCTCGTAGATGGATTTGGGAAACGGGTTCGGCTTCTGGAACACCATTCCAACCCGCGCCCGCAACTGCACCACGTCCATCGTCGGGGCATAGATATCGCGGCCGTCAAGGGTGATGGAGCCGGAGACCCGGGCATTCGGCACGGTATCGTTCATGCGGTTCAGGCAGCGCAGGAACGTCGATTTCCCGCACCCGGAAGGGCCGATGAAGGCTGTCACCTCGTCGTTCGAGACGTCGATCGACACCCCTTTCAGTGCCTCCTTGGCGCCATAATGCACCCGCACGTCGCGGGCCTGCATCTTGGGAGCCTTTGGTTGCTGCCCGATGGCAGCACCAGCATTCATCGTTTGTGTCATCACGTTCACCAGCGGACCTCAAATCGGTTGCGAAGATAGATTGCCACCCCGTTGATCGACAACAGCAGTGCCAGAAGCACGATGATGGCGCCGCTCGTCTTTTCAACGAACCCGCGCGATACGTCGTCCGACCAGATGAACACCTGTACCGGAAGCACCGTCGCCGGCTGGGTGAGCCCGCTGGGTACGGATGTGAGGAAGGCGCGCATGCCGATCATCAGAAGCGGCGCGGTTTCACCCAGTGCCCGGGCCATACCCAGGATGGTTCCGGTAAGAATACCGGGCAATGCCAGCGGCAGCACATGATGGAACACCACCTGCATGGGTGAGGCTCCGATCCCGAGCGCCGCATCGCGGATGGAAGGCGGAACTGCCTTGATGGCCGAGCGACTGGCAATCACGATCACCGGCAAAGTCATCAGCGCCAGCGTAAGACCGCCGACCACGGGCGCCGAACGCGGCATGTTCATGGTGTTCAGGAACACCGCCAGCCCAAGAAGCCCGAATATGATCGAGGGTACTGCCGCCAGATTGTTGATCGACACCTCGATGATGTCGGTCCAGCGGTTCTTTGCCGCAAATTCCTCGAGATAGATGGCGGTCAATGCCCCGACGGGAAAACTGATGGCGAGTGTTACCACCATCGTCAGCAGGCTGCCTTTCAGGGCGCCCCAGATACCCGCCAGTTCCGGCTCGATCGAATCGGCTCCTGTCAGGAAGGTCAGGTTCACGACTTTCCGCAGCTTGCCAGTGGCCTGCAGTTGCTTCCAAGCCACGATTTCAGAGTTGGAAACCGGGCGGTCGGCCTCGGGAAGGTGAATGTCCACCCTGCCCTTGGCGAGCTGGTCGATATTCGATGCAGCGATCAGCCACATGTTGCGGCTGTGGCCGATAAGTGAGGGATCATCTTCCACAGCCTTGCGAACCGCAAGCCACGCCCCTTCCGAGACGATGGCAGCCTGGTTGCCGAAGGCACGCTCTGCCGAAGCGGCCGTCACACCCAGGAAATTGGCCCTGACAAGGGCCTCCGGGTTTGCCCTTGCCTGCGCTTCAGTCACGCCAAGCACGGTGGCATCGATGGTGACGGGCACCAGAACCTGCGTCTGACGGAAGCTGTTCCAGCCTCCGGCAACGATCGTCACCAGCAGGAACAGCAGGAACCCGGCAGCAAAGGTCAGTGCCACCATGCCAAGGGCGCGAAAGGCCCGTTCCTTGCGATATCGCAGGCGGATGCGCGCCTGCATCGCCGGTGAATCCCAGGTGGTGGGGGCAGATACCGCATGAGCTTCAGTCATAAGCTTCCCGATATTTCTTGACGACGCCAAGGGCGAAGATGTTGAGCAACAAGGTCACCAGGAACAGCACCAGCCCAAGGGCAAAGGCCGACAATGTCTTGGCGCTGTCGAACTCCTGGTCGCCGGTCAGCAGGGCGACGATCTGTGCAGTCACCGTGGTCACTGATGCAAAGGGGTTGGCAGTCAGGTTGGCAGCAAGGCCTGCTGCCATCACCACGATCATGGTTTCGCCGATCGCCCGCGATACGGCCAGCAGCATGCCGGCGACGATGCCGGGCAGAGCTGCGGGGATCATCACCTTGCGGATAGTTTCTGAAGGTGTAGCCCCCATGGCAAGGCTGCCGTCGCGCATTGCTCCGGGAACGGCTGTCAGGGCGTCATCGGCCATCGACGAGATGAAGGGAATGATCATCACCCCCATCACCAGACCTGCCGCCAGCGCACTTTCTGAACTGGCCGAGGCAATCCCCAGAGAAATGCCCAGATCCCGCACCAGCGGTGCCACCGTCAGGGCGGCGAAAAAGCCGTAAACCACGGTCGGCACCCCGGCCAGCACTTCCAGCACCGGCTTTGCCACCTTGCGGAACGCCGGATTGGCGTATTGCGTGAGGTATACCGCCGTCATCAGGCCCAGCGGTGCCGCAACGATCATGGCGATGATGGCGCCAATGAACAGGGTGCCCCAGAACAGCGGGACAGCACCAAACCCCGAAGACGCATCATCACCCGCGTGCGCCGTCGATTGCGGAGACCAGTGGGTGCCTGTCAGAAAGTCGATCGGGCTGACGAGCTGGAAAAAGCGGAAGCTTTCGAACAACAGGCTGGCAACAATTCCGAAGGTGGTGACAATGGCGACAATCGAAGCGGCAGCAAGCACCCCAAGCATGAACTTCTCGACGCGGGTGCGGGCGCGGAACCCGGGGGTAAGGCGGCTCCACGCATAAACGGCCCCCATCGCCCCGGAAAGCAGCGCAGCTGACCCAAACATCCAGCCCAGCCTTGATGCCGCCTGCACCCACAGCCTGGCCGCCGTTGCGGCATGCGGATTGAAGGCTGCGGCATAGTCGCCAACTACCAGGCCCCGCACTTCTGAAAGAAACGCCCGCTGTTCATCAGGGCTGCTGCCGACAGCACCGGCTGGCAATGCGTTCAGCACCTCGGTGGCAATCAGACGATCTTTGACCAGGGCCCAAACTGCAAGAATCGCCAGCGCCGGCAACAGGGCCACCAGGGCAACCCACACACCATGATAGCCGGGAAGCGAGTGTACCGAACCAAGGCTATGCTGCGTGGCCACCTGAAAAGCCAGGCCGCGCTGACGGCCAAACCACCAGGACGCAGCGGCCAGCAGCACGATGGCCAGAAGGGCAAAGGACATGCTCATGCCAGATCCTCAGGGCGCAGGGGAGTCAGGTTCTCGGCGCGTTGACGATTTTCGGCACGCACCGCATCCGGAGACGGGATAAGGCCCCGACGCTTCAGGTAGCCATCCGGGCCCCAGGCGCGTTCGCTGGTGAACTCATCGAGGAATGCCTGCATGCCGCGAATGGCGCGCACATGCTTGGCCTTCACATAAATGAACAAGGGCCGCGACGCCGGATACGACAAGTCGGAAATCGTCTGGTACGAGGCACTTACGCCATCGATCGCCACATCGCGCAGCGTGTCGAGATTGCGTTCCAGAAAGGAATACCCAAGCACGCCGATGGCATTGGGGTTGGTGCCCAGCTTCTGAACGATCAGATTGTCGTTCTCGCCGGCGTCTACATAATGGCCGTCTTCGCGGATGGTTTCGCAGATTTTCTTGAAGCGAGCCTCGTCGGTTTTTTTCAGAGCCTTCATGCCGGGGTCGCTCTGGCATCCCTCCAGCATGTAAAGCTCGTTGAAGGCGTCACGCGTGCCCGATGTGGGCGGCGGCCCGATCACCTCGATGCGGGTTGCCGGCAGCCGGGGGTTCACGTCATTCCAGGTCACCGCCGTCTGCTTGCGGCCGAACGGCTCGGCGGCAAGGGCCGCATAGACATCGCGAAGGGTAAGATCGATCGGCTCGGCGCGCTTGCCCTGCACCAGCACGATACCATCAATCCCGACCTGGATTTCCACGATGTCCCCGGTCTCACGCTGGTGGCAGCCTTCCAGTTCGGATTTTTTCATCCGCCGCGATGCGTTGGCGATATCGGGAAAGCGCGATCCCGCCCCTGCACAGAACAGCTTGATACCGCCTCCGGTTCCCGTCGCCTCGACGATAGGCGCGCGATACTGGGGGTTGATGCGGTTGAAGTTCTCGGCGACCGCCGTTGTGAACGGAAACACCGTCGACGATCCGACGATACGAATCTGGGTGCGCGAGTCGGAACATCCGGCCAGAACGACGACCAATGACAGCGCCAGTCCGATGGTGCGATGGAAACCCAAGAAACTTCGGCCTTTCAACACTGTCGGGATAGCCGTTGGCAGGCCTGACCCGATACCTCTCACTGCGTTACACTGGGCCTATGGGCAGGAATTATGTCAGCCATATTACATTATGAAATTTGTTCCAAAGGGGCAGCCCTTCCGACTGGCAGATACAGGCTCACCCGGGTTCCCTTCCCCAGTCTGCTGCTGATCTCGATCTGGCCGCGATGCCGTTCGACAATATGCCTGACGATGGCAAGGCCAAGGCCCGTTCCCCCCATCGAACGCGATCGCCCGGAATCAACCCGATAGAAGCGTTCGGTCAGGCGTGGCAGATGTTCCGGCGCAATCCCCTCTCCCTGATCCTCGACGAACAGGCAGATGTAGTGCCCGTCCTGCCGTCCAACCTGGGTGGCCGAAACGGTGATGGGGGTGCCATGCCGCCCATATTTGATGGCGTTCGAGATCAGGTTATGGATGACCTGCAACATCTGGTCGCGGTCTCCTGCCACTTCGGGCAGGCTTTCTGCAACCACAAGGTTCAGCGTGCGGGCATCGGAATTGAGTTGGGGGGCAAAGCTGCCCGCCGATTCCGCCAGCAGTGCCGCAAGATCGAGTGGCTGCTGCGGCCGCACGAACCGGTCTCGTTCGATGCGCGACAGCGAGAGCAGATCGTCGATCAGCCGGGTCATCCGTGCGGCTTCACCCGCCATGATCGTCAGAAAGCGGCTGCGGGCCGGCGGGTCCTCGGCAGCTGGCCCCTGCAAGGTTTCGATAAAGCCCGATATGCCGGCCAGCGGTGTTCGCAATTCGTGGCTGACATTGGCAATGAAATCAGCCTGCATGCTTTCAGCACGTTTGGCAGCCGCCACATCCTCGATCAGCAGCAGCAAATGCGCACCACCGCCGGGGTGCGAAACCCGCACCCGGAAGCTGCCTTCGTGGCTGCCCAGATGGCCGACTTCCGTCGATGACTGGGTTGCGCCATCCAGAACGATCCGAATGGCGTCGACGATGGCGGGAAGCCGCAGCGTCTGGCGCACATCGGTGCCCACCAGCCGCTTTCCCAGAAAGGATTGCGCCGCCTGGTTGGTGGCCACGATCCGCCAGCCCCGCGACAGAACGATGGCCGGGTCGCCAAGGGCATCGATACTAATCAGGTGCGGCCGCGGTTGCTGCGCCAATGCGTCTGGCAGCGGCTCTTCCACCCTTTCCGGCGCTTGGCGGCCAGCAAGCCAGAGGGTGGCCACCGCCATGATCAGCATGGCGGCCGGAAGCAGCAGCCACTCAGCCAGACCAGCCCTGGCCAGAAGCATTGCGCCGCCGGCGATCACAAAAGCGGCCAGAATCACCAACAGCCAGCGTCCCGAGGAAATGCGGGAAAAGACGCTCATCCCCCCGAAAAGGCCCAGGGGGGAACTACCGGCCCGCCAAGCAGGGGATGGAGCCAGGTTGCCGCCAGCCACAAGGCCGTTCCCCCAAGCACCGGCCAGGCCCCCGGCCACACCGTGCGCCACGGCTGGCGGCCGGAAAACTGGGCTTCCAGCGGCCACCAGCCGGTCTCATCAGCATAGCGGTGCCACCGGGTACCCATCAGCCGCGCCTTCTTGCCATCCTGAAGGCTTGCCCCCACCAGTGCCAGAAAGCCAAGGCCAAAACACAGCGTGATGGTGGGGACACTTCCGGAAAGTGCCGCATGAACGGCGGCCCAGATGGCAATCGCCCACATCATCGGATGACGGGTGATTAGCATCACGCCGCTAGCCGGCCGTTCGCTGATCTGCGGCGCTATCGCCTTGTTGGCCGGAGTGAGGGAGCCGACGAACAATATGGCAGCCACCAGCATCAGGGATGCCGACAGATGCACAAGCCCGGTGGGCGCCACCCAGACGATTTCGGGCGGCGTGCGCCGGTAGAACAGAATGGCTCCGGCCAGCAGCAGCAGCGACTGCGCTGAATACAACAGGCGGAACCCACCCTCCCCCATCAATGCCACCAGACGACCGCGCAACGGGTCGTTCGCCAGCAACAGGTGCAACCCGATGAACGCCCCCAGACAGATGAGAAATGCGGTCATCGGGTCACGCGTCAGCGGCTGTATTCTTCGGGAAGCTGGCTGCGATCGCGCCCCGGCAGATACCGCCGCGCCAGCTTGGTCTGGCGGCTTTCCATCGGCTGTGCCCGCCCGCCGATCAGCACCGCCTCGGCGTGGGTGGTCAGTTCCAGCGGATCACCAGACCATAGCACCACGTCAGCCGGGGCTCCGGTCTTCAACACACCGTTGGACAGATTGAAGATTTCGGCAGCGTTGCGGCTGATGGTTGCAAAGGCCTGATCCCAGGTCAGCCCGACGGCGCCCGGCACCCGTGCCTGCGCCACCATGTTTCCGGCGTATTGCGGCAGCAGCCGCGGCTGGAACGACCCACCCAGATCAGGCGTGCCCAGCGCCACCTTCACCCCGGCAGCCACCAGGCGACCGACGTTTGACATGGTGGCACCGGCCGACTGGAACGAGCGCGGCAGGTTGTCCATGCCATGGGTAACAACCGGAACCCCGGCGCGGGCGATCTCGTCGGCGACCATCCAGCCTTCATCCGCCGACACCAGAATGAGCCGGATGCCCGGATACATCGTCTTCAGCTTCAGCACCTGCCGGATATCGCTGGCGCGATCGACCCGCACCATCAACGGCTGGGCCGAGTTCAGGATCAGGGTGAGAACCTCGATATCTTCCGGAGTAAGTCGCGGATCGCGCGACTGGTTGTGTTCTGTCGCCTTACCTTTTTGCAGACGTTTTGCCTCTTCGAGGCCATGGGTCAGCTCCGCCCAGGCTGCCGGACGGGATCCGCCCGCCAAGGCACCGCCCTGCTCTCCATATTCCACATACTGGAAGGCCCGTGGCCGCAGTGGCTGCCTTGCACCGTCGGCAAGCGAAATGATCATCCCCTGCCCGCCGAAAATACCGCGTCCGCTGTCAAGAGCGACAACCGCCGAGGTCAGGCCCTCGATACGCGCCACCGGTATCGTGACTTCGGCGGGATTGTAACTTGATTCAGCAGAGAGGGCAGCCATTACCGGTGCAGTGGGGGCGCGCAGATCATTGCTGTTGCGCACGCCCGATACATCGGCAAGCCCGAACTGGCTGATGCCCGGAAACAGGCCAGGTGTCACCCATTTTCCCTTGGCGTCAACGACCTGATAGCCGGCGGGCACAGCGGTTCCGGCCGGACCTACAGCGGTGATGACTCCGTTATTGACGACAACCACACCATTTTCGATCGGCGCGCCGTTGTTGGTCACCACCTTGCCGCCAACGAAAGCCACCTGCGCCTGGGCGAGCGTGGCGATACCGGCAAGGGCCGCCGCCAGAATCAGCTTCTTCATTTGCGGTCTCCCTCTCCGGGTTGGCCAAGCTCGAAGTCGCTTACCGGGCGACGGGCCGGGTCGTTGGTGTCATAAAGCAAGGCGCCATCGATCCACACCATTTCCGGTCGGGAATATACCGATAGCGGGTTGCCGTTCCACAAAACCAGATCAGCCTGCTTGCCCGCCTCCACCGAGCCGACCTTGTCGGCAATGCCCAGCGCCTTGGCAGGGTTGATGGCAAGCCAGGTCCAGGCTTCCTCGTCGGAAATGTTCACCCCCATGGCGCGGCCATGCCCCAGCGCCTTGGCGGTTTCCTGATTGAGCCGCTGGATGCCATTGGCGTCATCGGAATGGGTGATGGCGCAGCCGCCTGTGGCATGCATGAACGGCAGATTCTCGCGGATGCCGTCATAGCTTTCCATCTTGAAGCCCCACCAGTCTGCCCACATGGCGGCACAGATGCCATTGTCGCGCAGCAGGTCGGCGATCTTGTAACCTTCGACGGCGTGGTGGAAGGCCGTCACCTTGTATCCGAACTCCTTCGACATGGCGATGATGTTGGCCATTTCATCGGCTCGGTAGCAATGGTTGTGGACCAGAATCCTGCCTTCCAGCACACCAACGAGGGTTTCCATCTGCAGATCGCGCTGGATCGGCGCCTTGGCATTACGCAATTTCGCCTGATAATCGCGCGCCTTGGCCCAGGTCTGGCGCATCAGGGCGACATTGCCCATGCGTGACCCCGGCATCTGCCCCTTCGACCCATAGACCCGCTTGGGGTTTTCGCCACAGGCCATCTTCAGGCCCATGGGGGCGCCGGGGAACATCATGTCCTGGGCCGTGCGCCCATAGACATTCTTCAGGGTCACCCCGCGGCCACCGAACAGGTCAGCCGAACCGGGAAGAATCTGCAACGAGGTAACGCCGCCCGCCAGCGCCCGGCCAAAGCCGGGATCCTGCGGCCAGATGCCGTGCAACGACCATACCTCGGCGCGCACCGGGCCAGTGGTTTCATTACCATCGGAATGAGCCTGCACAGAAGGGCTTGGATAGACCCCCAGGTGCGAGTGAACGTCGATGATGCCCGGCGTAAGGTATTTTCCGGTGCCGTCGATGACGGTGGCGCCACCGGTATCGACGGTCTGGCCAACCGCTGCCACCTTGCCGTTTTCAAAGCGGACGGCGCCATGATCGATCTTGCCGCCTAAGCCATCATAGATGGTGACATTGGTGACGACCGTCGGCACGCCCGGCCATGGCTTGTAGGTTGAGTGGAAGGCCGATTCCGCCTCCCATTTCTGCCCCTGCTCGACAGGGGCAGAAGGCGACGAGGCTGATTTCGTCGGGGCTCCGTTGGTGGCACATGCCGCCAATAACAGCGGCAGTCCCGCCAGCAGATAGTATCGTTTCATTATCTCACTCCGTGCATCCAGCGGCTCAAGAGTGGCGAGAGGGCAAACAGCAATGCCGAAAAGCCGATGGCCACAAAGCCGATGGTCTGAAATACGCCTACATAGGTAGCCAGGCTCACGCCCAGATTGGTCACATTGCCACCAACCGTCTCGACCGAGGCGAACTGGGCGACAATGCCTGCCACATATTGGGCAATGGCGGTGGCAAGGAAGAAAACCCCCATCATCAGGCCGACGATCCGTGCGATCGACAATTTGGTGATCATCGACAGGCCGACCGGAGACAGACAGAGTTCGCCAACCGAATGGATGAAATACAGGGTTGCAAGCCAGAACAGGCCAACCTTGAAATCATCTCCGGCAAAGCGCGAGCCGAACACCAGCACCAGAAACCCGAACCCGACAAGGAACAGGCCGATCGAGAATTTGACGGGCGTGGTTGGTTCAAGGCCACGCTTGGCAAGCTTCACCCACAACATCGACATGAGTGGCGCCAGCATGACGATGAACAGGGCGTTGAATACCTGCGTCTGCCCGGCGGGCATCAGGTAGCTGCCGATCTCGCGGTCGGTATTACGTTCGGCAAACAGCACGAGCGACGAGCCCGCCTGTTCGAACAGGGTCCAGAAGACGACGGTGAACACCACAAGGATGATGGCGACGACCATCATCTGGAACTCTTCGACCGTCCCGTTTTTCCTTGCCCACACCGGAATGCCGATCACGGCTGCCACGAAAACGAAGAACAGAACCTGCCCCAGCAACGGCAGGCTGGCGATATACCCGAAAAAGCCAGTCCCGCTCCTGGCGGCCTCGACGGCCGCTTCCGCATTCAGCATGGTGTTGTTCAGAAGGAACCAGGCCACCGGCACACAGGCCAGTGCCGCAATGGTGACGATCAGGCCGGTTCTGGCCCCGGAACCGGCCGGCGGCTCGCCATACCCATCAAGCCTGCCCCCGTCGAACTGGAACAGTAGGAAGGCCAGCAACATGCCCGCTGCAGCCAGCCCGAACCCGGCCGAATAGCCGAACCACACGGCCAGCAGGGGACAGAAGAACTGGGAAATGAACGAGCCGAGGTTGATACCCATGTAGAAGATGGTGAACCCGGCATCGCGCCGGGGGTCACCCTTGGGGTATAACGAACCGACGATCGTCGAGATATTGGGTTTGAAGAACCCGTTGCCGATCACCACCAGCGACAGGGACATCAGCACCACCGACACCCAGAAGGGGTTGCGAACGGCGCTCGATTTGAAGGTGCCCTTGGCCAGCGTCGACGGAAGCTCGCTGCCGTCAGAGCCCAGAAGCGAGAGCGAGCCGTCATCGTTGCCCTTGATCTCGTAGCGGTTACCCGAGGGTGCCACCACGAACTGGCGCTTCACTTCGCCGTCCTTCTGGATGACGAGTTCGTGCACCGTGCCGTTCACATCGAGGATCGGCTTGGACATCGGGCCATGAAAACACATGCCCAGATAGCCAAGAGACATCAACAACGCCCCCAGCTTGACGCTGCGCTTCGACCCCATGAACCGGTCGGCGATCAGCCCGCCGAACAGCGGCGTCAGGTACACGAGGCTGGTAAACCCGCCGTAAAGTCCGCTCGCCGTTGCGTCACTGAACAGGAAATGTTCCGCCAGAAACAGCACCAGCAGGGCACGCATGCCGTAATAGCCAAAGCGCTCCCACATCTCGGTGGTGAACAGCCGGGCCAGCTGGCGCGGGTGGCCAAACCAGCCGGCATCAGTCGTGCCGTTGCCAGTAACCCCGGAATCCAGACTGCCATCATGGATGGCCGCTGATGAACTGGCGTCTTTTTCGCCATCAAGCTGCTTGCGGTCCAAATCCCCAACTCCCTATTGTTCCTGCTCGTTCCGCTGGCAGGCCGGCGTGTGCCGATGGCAATTGATGCGCGACCATGGCGGCAGGCGCAAGCCCTTTGCGGCAAGCAGCCCGGCTTCGCAACCATGATCCTTCCCACTGCAAGCCGAGCAGGCTGCTGAAAATGCCGATTGCGCCGGGAAGCGAATTTGGCCACTTGGACCACGAAAGGATGGCAGGCATGCGTTTTGAAGGCACGAGTTCCTATGTGGCAACCGATGATCTGAAGGTGGCGGTCAACGCCGCAGCAACGCTCAGGCGGCCGCTGCTGGTAAAAGGGGAACCGGGCACCGGCAAGACAGTGCTGGCCCATGAAATCGCCGCCGCCATCAAGGCGCCGCTTCTGGAATGGCACATCAAGTCGACCACCAAGGCGCAACAGGGGCTATATGAATATGATGCCGTGAACCGGCTGCGCGACAGCCAGCTGGGCGACCCGCGTGTTGCCGACATCTCCAACTACATCCGCAAGGGCAAGCTGTGGGAAGCGTTCACGGCGCCGCAATTGCCGGTGCTGCTGATCGACGAGATCGACAAGGCCGACATCGAGTTTCCCAACGACCTGCTTCAGGAACTCGACCGGATGGAGTTCAACGTCTATGAAACTGGCGAGACGGTGCGCGCGAAGGAACGCCCGGTTGTCATCATTACCTCGAACAATGAAAAGGAACTGCCCGACGCCTTTCTGCGCCGCTGCTTTTTCCACTATATCAAGTTCCCCGACCGCGAGACCATGCAGCGGATCATCGACGTGCACTTTCCCGGAATCCAGAAGGAACTGGTGCGCGAGGCGTTGACCATTTTCTACGATGTCCGCGAAGTGCCGGGCCTGAGGAAGAAACCCTCCACCTCGGAACTGCTCGACTGGTTGCGCCTGCTGCTGCACGAAGATCTGCCGCTGGAAACGCTGACCGAACGCGACCCGCGCAAGTTGATTCCACCTCTGCACGGGGCCTTGCTGAAGAACGAGCAGGATGTCATGCTGTTCGAACGGCTGGCGTTTCTGCACCGCCGCGACCATTAGGCGCCCGCGCAACCGGAGATTGGCCAACCATGCACAAACTGGTCCAGTTGTTCCTGTGCCTGCTGCTTTTCCCGCTGGTTGCGCTTCAGGCTCCGGCCCGCTCGCAGGATGCGCCCCCACCTCCCGCAGACACCGGCATGGCCACATTGCACCGGCCGCGCATCGGCCTGGTCTTGGGCGGCGGCGGCGCCAAGGGCTTTGCCCATGTCGGGGTCCTGCAGGTTCTCGAGGAAAACCGCATTCCTGTTGATGTCGTCGCCGGAACATCAATGGGGGCCGTGGTCGGCAGCCTCTATGCCTCGGGGCAGGACGCAACCAAAATCACCGAGGCCGTTCACACCATCGACTGGAAAAACCTGTTCGCTGACAATATCCCGCGCCGCCGGCTCAGCTTCCGCCGTCGGTCAGACCAGCGCGATGTGCTGATCGACTATCGCATCTCGTTCGACGACAAGGGCCTGGTGCTTCCCAAGGGCGTGCTGCGCGGTCAGGATCTGTTTCTGGTTCTGGCCGAGCAACTTGCCCCGGCGCGCGGCGTCGGCAATTTCGATCAGCTGGCCCTGCCGTTCCGGGCCGTGGCAACCGATATCGTTACCGGAGAGCGCGTGGTGATGGGCGATGGCGACATCGCCACTGCCGTCTTTGCCTCGATGGCGGTTCCTGCCGGCCTTCCTCCCGTCGAGCGCGATGGCCGGCTGCTGGTGGATGGCATGCTGGTCGATAATGTCCCGGTCGACGTGGCGCGTGGCATGGGAGCCGAACGACTGATCGTCGTCGATGTGTCGGCGACGTTGCGCACCCGTCAGGAAATCACCAGCTTCGTTTCGGTGATCGACCAGATGCAGCGGATGCTGGGGCGGGACGCCATCGACAGGGCCCTGCAATCGCTCACGTCAGGCGATGTGCTGATCCAGCCGGATATCAGCACCATCGGCGCCACCAGCTTCGAAATGTCAGATCAGGGGATAGCCCTGGGCCGGGCTGCCGCCACCGCTGCCCTTCCCCGCCTGAAAGCCATGCAGCTCTCCCCCGAGGCCTGGGCGGCCTATCTGGCCGAACGCGCCGCCCGCGCCCCCCATTATGCGCCGGTTCTGAAATTCGTCGAGCTGGAGAACAGCAGTTCGATCCCCGATCGGCAGATCCGGAAGAAGATCGAACAAAAAAGCGGCCAGCCGTTGGATGCGGCGATGATGACCCGCGACCTTTCAGACATTTATGCAATGGGCGCCTTCCGGTCGGTTCGCTATCGGGTCGGGCCGAAACCCGGAGACCCCGGCTCCGAAGGAGTGACCATCGTCGCCGAGGGCGACCCCTCAACCCGCAACTGGGTGCAGTTCGGCCTTGGCATCACCACCGATTTCGATCGCACCAGCGATATTACGCTTGGCCTTGCCTATACCAACCGCAACCTGCTCGGCAGTTCGGTGGAATGGCGGACCGATCTGCGCTTTGGAACCAACCTGCTGGTGGCCAGCAACCTCTACCGGGAATTCGGCCGGGTATTCGTTGAAACGGGGCCTTACTGGCGGCGCGACAACAGCGCCCTTTATGTCGATAAAACCCACCTTGCGGAAATCCGCAATGAACGCATCGGCCTGCACGCCGATACCGGGCTGCTGCTTGGCAACACCAGCGAGCTGCGCCTGCGGGCCGATTATGCCCGGGTCAACCTGTCGACACAGGTAGGTGAGCCGATCATCGATGGCCATGGCCTGACGGATGCCAGCGTGTCGCTTATCTACACCCACGACAGCCTGAACGAGATCTTCTATCCCCGGCGCGGCTGGCTGGCGCGAGTCGCCGGCTCACATCACCTGCCAAGCCTCGGAGATTTCGGCTACTCGACGGTTTCTGGGCGCATCGTGCGGCCACTGGAACTGTCAGAGCGCAACACCATCATCCTCGCTGGTGATTTCGGCTTCACGGTGGAAGGGGACGGACCGATCCTCGGCGATTTCCCGCTGGGCGGCTTCCTCAACCTGTCAGGCACCCAGCCCACCCAGTTCATCGGCCGCCACATGCTGATCGGCCGGGCCATCTACCTGCATCGCCTCGGAAAACAGGCACCGATCTTCGATCTTCCGCTCTATGTCGGGGCCTCGGTCGAACTGGGCAACAGCTGGTATTCCTTCTCGGACATCAGCCTAGGCGACCTGCGCCCTGCCGCCAGCCTGTTTGCCTCGGTCCACAGCCCCATCGGGCCGATCACCGTCGCTTTCGGACAGGCGCGCGGCGGTCGCGCACTCTATTTCATCATCGGCCGCATCTTCTAGAGGGGAGAAACCATGCGCATTCCTGCTTCCCTGCTTGCCGCTGGCGCCCTGTTAGCCGCATCATCCGCTGCCGCCCAGGTTCAGCAATTTCACGTGCGCCCATTCAACGAAGTGTCGGTCGCCGGTCCGTTCGACGTGACGATCACCACCGGCACAACCAACGCAGTCACTGCCGAGGGAGACCCGCGCGATCTCGCGCAGGTTCGTGTCGACAATGATGGCAACGATCTGGAAATCCGTTTGCGTCGCGGCGCGCGTTTGTCGGGTGTTGGGCGCGTTCGTGTGCGGATCACTACTGCAACCGGCATTCGTGACGTCTCGGCCGCCGGCAGCGTTTCCCTGTCGCTCGACCGCACAGACCGCTCGTCATTCGAAGCGAGCAACGCCGGTTCAGGCTCCATCGATGTCACCAGCGCCAACAGCCGCGAGGTAGAGGTTTCCAATGCCGGCAATGGCCATGTCCGGATAGCCGGCCAGTGCACGCAGGGGGAATTCTCCAACGCCGGCGGCGGTTCCATCAACGCCGAACGTCTCAGCTGCGCCGCCATCAGCATCAGCAACACCGGTTCGGGAACCGTGAATGCCCATGCCTCCCGCACCGCCTCGGTGACATCGGTAGGGTCGGGCAATGTGACCGTCAGCGGTGGCGCCCGCTGCTCGACCAGCCGGTTAGGGTCAGGTAATGTCGATTGTCGCCCCTGATCCGCCACAACCACAAGGGCGCTACCCTGGCCTTGGCAGCGCCAGTAGGTGCATGCCCTGCTCGCCGATTTCCCCGGTCACTCTGGTGTCGGCAGAATTGAGCAGCACCGATCCGGATTACTGATTTTTACATTCCCGACGTTGACGACGGCCCATGGCAACCCGATTTAAGAGGCCGTGGGCTGTTTAATGCCACTCTTCTGGTGTTGTCTCCAAGGATCTGGACATGAACCGAGTTGTTCTCCCGTTACTGGCTGCAATCGGGCTGGCGGCATGCAGCAGCACTGTGCCCCAGGCAGATGTCACACGCTTTCACATCAACCAGCCCATTTCTCAGGGCAAGGTCTATGTAACTTCGCCCGAGCCGGTCAAACCATCGGTCATCGAAGCGTTCGTCTATAACCTCGAGGTGGCGCGCCAGCTTCAGAACCTCGGCTATGTATCTACGGCCGAACGGTCTGAAGCTGCCTATGTTGCCACTGTCAGCGTTGATACCGCCACTCGTGAGGGAATGCCGCAACGCTCGCGCTTCTCGATCGGCATTGGTGGCGGGTTCGGCTCCGGCAATGTCGGTGTAGGCGGCAATGTGCAGATGCCGATCGGCGGCACGAAACCGGGCGCCACCATTCACACGACAACTCTAAACGTCTCCATCGTGCGCCAGGCTGATAATGCCACCGTCTGGGAAGGCCGTGCCACGATGGACAGCAAGGATGGCCCGGCAGCCGATGTGCCGAAACTGGCAAAGATGCTGTTCCGCGATTTCCCCGGTCCGTCAGGGCAGACGGTCACCGTCCGTTACTGATACCTTCCACGCTTTGCACGGCCGGGCGTGAACGTGCCCGGCCGTGTCGGTCGTTTCAGTATCAGCCAATTTGATCAGCGACGGGCCCGTGCTGTCTGCCCATCGGCGGTTTTCAGGGTCAGAACGCCATCGGCATCGATGCTGTAAGATGTGACATCCCCCAGAATCTTCAGAAGGCGGCCTTCCTGCTCCATCGCCGGATCCAGGCACGCCATCATCGTCGACGCCATCTTGCCCAGTTTCAGCTGCGAAGTATTCCCCGCAGTGTAATTGCCGGTGTAGCGGTTACACGAGCCCGACCCGAAGGCCTGATCCTCCTTGAAGTTGATCGTCGCCTTCACATCGGCAATAACAGGCTTCCCGCCAATCTCGAAGAATGTCCATTCCGGCCCGGCCAGCCCGTTCCGAACCTGTGGCGTCTCGACCTGGGCGCTGTTCGACGCACAGGCCGTCAGTGCCAGCAAAGCAGCGGCTGCCACCAGCGATAGTCCGTTAGACATCAATAACCTCCATTCGGCTGCCATGTGTCTGTCGCGCCTGTTGTGCTGCGACGGCACCATTGCCTGTGTAACCACCATGGCCAAACGCAGCCATCCTGCACCTGTTTCTTTGCCTCAGGCAAGGCCGCAGCACCCGAAAATACGGCTACTGATCACGGATGATCGAAATCGCGCATCAAAAGCAGTGCCGGCATTGGCTTGCTTGGTGGTTCCATCACTAACAGCAAAGTGCCGCCCCACGTCCCTGCGCACTTGCATTATCGGCCTTGCATTGTCGGCCGCGCACCCGGATGGGGCCAGCCTCGGCGCTGGTTGGCGCTGCGCGATACCCGGCCGGTGCGGCGTGCTATTTTTTCAGGCTGTCGCGAATTTCACGCAGCAACAGCACATCTTCGGTGGGTGGCGGTGCTGCGGCTTCCAGAGTTTTGAAAAAGCGGTTGGTATATCTGACGATCAGGAACACGGCCGCCGCCAGAATCAGGAAGTTGATGAGCGCCGTCAGAAAGGCCCCATACCCCAGTGTCGCGACGCCTGCTGCCTTCAAGGCTTCGTAGCTGCGCGGGTTGCCGGCGAAATTCGCCGGAAGCGGCGCCAGACGGATGAACATCTCGCTGTAATCCGGCTTGCCGGTAAAGGCGGCAATCACCGGCATGATGATGTCGTCGGTCAGCGATTTGACGATGGTGCCGAACGCCCCACCGATGATGACCCCGACCGCCAGATCGAGCATGTTCCCGCGAGAGATGAATTCCTTGAACTCTTTCAGCAGCATGGCATTGCCCCTTATTCCCTGGCCCCTTATTCCCTGTTTGCCTGTTTCTGCCAGAGTTGGGGCATATTGCAAATGCAATTGTTGATAGCCAGCATGCCTGCCAATATAGTGCCATCACGATGGCGATGTCTGATCTGGATGCGCCAACACACGATGCAGGAGGGTTCCATGGGGTTATTCCGGGTTGCATTGCCGCTGGTTGCGGCGCTGTCGCTGAGCGCGTGCGGCATCAACAGCATTCCCACCAAGGACGAGGGGGTAAAGGCCGCCTGGGGCGAGGTGGAGAACCAGTATCAGCGCCGAGCTGACCTCATCCCCAATCTGGTTGAAACGGTAAAAGGGTTTGCCAAGCAGGAACAGGCTGTTCTGGTTGGCGTCACCGAAGCGCGGGCCAAGGCTACCCAGACCACTTTGAAAGCCGAAGACCTGTCAGACCCGGCCAAGGTCGCCGCCTATCAGCAGGCGCAGGACGGCCTGTCGTCGGCACTTTCCCGGCTGATGGTCGTGGTTGAAAAATACCCCGAGCTGAAATCGGATCAGAACTTCCTGGCCCTTCAATCGCAACTGGAAGGCACGGAAAACCGGGTGGCCATCGCCCGGCGCGACTATAATGCTGCGGTGCAGGCCTACAACACCGAGATCCGCACTTTCCCGGCCATTCTGGTTGCCAAAACCATTTATGGTGCCACCCCCAAGGAACCATTCAAGGCCACAGCCGCCAACGCTGAAACTGCGCCCAAGGTTGCATTCGGTTGATACCAGCTCCACCTCGTTATGCCACCCGTCCGGCCATCTGGTGGTCGGCGCTGGTGGCGATGGTGGCTCTGGTGGCGGCAGTTTTGCTGCTGGCGGCACCGGGGGTGGCACAGACCTTCCCCGCTCTGTCCGGACGTGTGGTTGACGCAGCAAATATCCTCACACCCGATGTGATCGCCCGGATCGAGGCCAGATCAGCCGAGATCGAACAACAGACCGGCGCGCAGCTGGTGGTGGCCACCATTCCCGATCTGCAAGGCTACCCGATCGAGGATTACGGCTATAAGCTGGGTCGCCACTGGGGAATTGGCCAGAAAGACAAGAATAACGGTGTCATCCTTCTGGTTGCCCCCAATGACCGGCGCGTGCGAATCGAAGTGGGTTACGGGCTGGAGCCAGTGCTGACCGATGCCCTGTCGTCGGTCATCATCCAGCAGCGCATTTTGCCCGATTTCCGTGCCGGCAACTTGGCCGCAGGGGTAGAATCAGGGTTTGATGCCATTGCGACCCAACTGTCATTGCCACCTGAGCAGGCGCAACAGAATGTGGCCGCTGCCAATGCTGCCCGCGCCCAACAGGGAGATGAAGGGTTTCCCTTTGGTCTCATAATCTTCTTCGGGTTTCTTGCCTTGTGGTTTTACATGGCGTCACGTCGTGCCAAGGCTGGCAAGTCGGGAAAAGCCGGGCGACATGGCGGGCCGATCATCATCTGGGGCCCCGGTTTTGGCGGCTGGGGCGGTGGAGGTGGCGGCGGCTGGGGCGGTAGTGGCTTTGGCGGAGGCGGCGGCGGATTTGGTGGCGGTGGCGCCAGTGGAGGCTGGTGAGTGCTGAGCAACCGCGATCATGAGCGAGTGGCTGCTGCCATCAGCGCTGCAGAGGCAACGACACAAGGGGAAATCGTCTGCACCATCTCGTTCGAACGGCACCGTTATGCCGAATGGCTGCTGGCGCTGGCAGCGGTGATCGCCTTTGCAGTGCCGCTTGTCGCCACCATTGTCGGCTTCGGCCCGTCTGACTGGCTGGCGATGCTTGGCATCTGGCAGGCCGAGGGTGTGGGGGAAATCCGGCTGGTCGAGGCCTATGCCATTGCCCAGCTGCTGGTGCTGCTGCTGACGACGGCCTTGCTGTGGTGGTCGCCATTGGCCCAGCGCTATGCCCCCCTGTCGCTGCGACGCGAGCGGGTGCACGAGGCAGCACTCCACCAGTTTCTGGCCCGCGGCATCCATACCACAGTTGGGCGCACCGGGGTGCTGCTGCATGCGTCGGTTCACGATCATGTCGTCGAGGTGATCGCCGACAAGGAAATCTATACCCGCGTTTCCCCCGAACACTGGGCCGACGCCGCAGCAGCCTTGCTGGCAGGGTTCAAGCGGCAGGACCCGGCCGGTGGCTTTGAGGATGCCATTGCCCTCGCCGGCAAGGTGCTGGCCGAACATTTTCCACCAACGCCAGAAAACCCCGACGAACTCCCCAATACCCTGCTGGTGGTATAGTGATTCGACTAGGTTATATTCTGCTACTCTTGCTGGCTGTGCCCACACCTGCCGTTTCCGAAACCAGCCAGCCAGCCGATCCTTACGCGCCGGCCAAAGAAATCATCAGGGAAGCGCGACGTATCGTTACCCCGAATGGCGTTGAGGAAACATTCACAATCCGTCTGGGCGGTGTGCAACAGGTGGTGAACGTGCGCGGCAATGATCGCAACAACCCCCTGCTGCTGTTTGTCCATGGCGGACCCGGAGCAGTCGAGATGCCTTTTGCCTGGCATTTCCAGCGCCCGTGGGAAGATTTCTTCACCGTTGTTCAATGGGATCAACGGGCTGCCGGCCGTTCGTACCGCCTTGGCGATCAGGCGGCAATTGGGCCCACGCTCACTCTCGATCGCTATCGCGATGATGCTATCGAACTGATTGAGGCCCTGAACAGGCGCTACAATAAACGCTGCGTACTGCTTCTGGGCCATAGTTGGGGCAGCCTTGTCGGGCTTTCGGTAGCCGAAAAGCGGCCGGATTTGCTCCATGCCTATATCGGCATGGGGCAATTGATCGATTTTCGGGAGAATGAGCGTATTGGCTATGAATGGACTCTGGGCCGCGCCCGCCAGGATGGCAATGCCGAGGCGATCGCCGAACTGGAAGCCCTGAAACCCTATCCGGGGCCTGGCGCATTTGATGTCGCAAAAATGACGACACAACGTAAATGGTCGATTTACTACGGTGGGTTGATCGCATACCACAACAACGCTGACTGGTACTTCCGTCTTACCCGCCTTTCACCTGATTACACACCCGCTGACCGCGAGGCGTGGGGTAACGGCAGCGCCTTCACCATCAGCACGCTGTTCCCTCAACTGTCCGGGATCAGCAAGGCGCGTGTGCGACGGATCGACACGCCGATCATCCTGATGCTCGGGCGACATGATTTCACAACGCCGTCTGAAATTGCCCGCCAGTGGTTCGACCACCTGCAGGCACCGGCCAAGGAGATCCTGTGGTTTGAGCATTCCGCCCATCTGCCGATGATCGAGGAACCGGGCCGTGTGCTTGATGGCCTTTTGCGAAAGGCCTTGCCGCTGGTTCAGGAGGGGTGCGTATCACCGAAGGACGTGGGCGTTTGCAAGCCGCCACCCCCTTTTGCTAAGGGGTGCCGCAAATAACATCCTCCCATGTGAAAGACTTCAGTGGCTCAACAATATAGTTTCGTGATGAAGGGTCTCACCAAGACCTTTCCAGGCGCCTCCAAGCCGGTTCTGAACAACATCAACCTGCAGTTCTACCCCGATGCCAAGATCGCCATCATCGGCATCAACGGCTCGGGCAAATCCACCCTGATGAAGATCATGGCTGGCCTCGACAAGGATTTCTCGGGAGAGGCATGGCCCGGTGAGGGCGTCAGCGTTGGTTATCTGGCCCAGGAACCGCAGCTCGATCCGGCCAAGACCGTGCTTGAGAATGTGAAGGACGGCGTGCGCGGCGTTGCCGACATGATCGATCGTTTCAACGCCATTTCCGCGGAAATGGGCGACCCGAAGGACGACACCGATTTCGACGCCCTGATGGCGGAAATGGGCGAACTTCAGGAGAAGATCGACGCCGTCGATGGCTGGACGCTAGACAACCAGCTGGAAATTGCCATGGACGCACTCAGGTGCCCGCCGGGCGACTGGCCGGTAATCAACCTGTCTGGTGGGGAAAAGCGCCGCATTGCGCTCTGCCGGCTGCTTCTGGAAAAGCCCGACATCCTGCTGCTCGACGAACCGACCAACCACCTGGATGCCGAATCGGTTCAGTGGCTGGAAACCCACCTGAAGGAATATAAGGGCAACGTCATCCTCGTTACCCACGACCGTTATTTCCTCGACAATGTGGTCGGCTGGGTGCTCGAACTCTATTACGGGCAGGGAATCCCGTTTGAAGGCAATTATTCCGCCTGGCTGGAAGCCAAGGCCAAGCGGATGGAGCAGGAAAAGCGCGAGGACGAAGGGCGATCGAAGGCCATCGCTCAGGAGCTGGAGTGGATACGCTCGAGCCCCAAGGCGCGGCAGACCAAATCAAAGGCGCGGATCAAGGCGTTTGACGAACTGGTGGCCAAGCAGGAAGCCCGCCGCTCGTCCGACCGCGAGATCCTCATCCGCAACCCCGAGCGGCTTGGCTCTACCGTCATCGAGGCCAATGGGCTTTCAAAAGCCTATGGCGACAAACTGTTGTTCGAAGACCTGAGCTTTACCCTGCCCCCCGGCGGAATCGTTGGTGTGATCGGCCCCAATGGTGCCGGGAAAACCACTTTGTTCCGCATGATCACCGGCCAGGAACAGCCCGATTCCGGCACTATCCGGATCGGCGAGACCGTACATCTCGGCTATGTCGATCAGTCGCGCGATGCCCTCAACCCTGACAATACTGTCTGGCTGGAAGTCTCTGGCGGCAACGAGCGTTTCTATTTCGGCAAGCAGGAGGTCTCGAGCCGTGCCTATGTCGGCGCCTTCGGCTTCAAGGGTACCGACCAGCAGAAGAAAGTGGGCCAGCTATCAGGTGGTGAGCGCAACCGTGTGCACATGGCCAAGATGCTGAAAGAAGGCGGCAATGTGCTTCTGCTCGACGAACCGACCAACGACCTCGATGTCGAGACACTGCGGGCTTTGGAAGAAGCGCTGGAAAATTTTGCCGGCTGCGCCGTAGTGATCAGCCACGACCGCTTTTTTCTCGATCGCCTTGCCACCCATATCCTGGCCTTCGAAGGCGACAGCCATGTCGAGTGGTTCGAGGGCAATTTCGAGATGTACGAGGAAGACAAACGGCGCCGCCTTGGTGACGCGGCCGACCGCCCGCATCGCCTCAGCTACAAGAAGCTGACTCGCTGAGGGGAGATCTGCCCGGCCTGTGGCGACACAGGCCGGGTCAGCGCTCTTTCAGCCAGCGCGACGGCTTGGGGCTGCCGTCTGGCCGCTTGGGGTCGAGCAGGCTGTAGACAACGGCATTCTCTATCACCCGCTGCACATAATTACGGGTTTCCTGAAAGGGAATCATTTCCACCCAGTCGATGGCATCGGTGCCAGAGCGCGGATCGCCGTTCAGGGGCACCCATTTGTTCACGTTCCCGGCGCCGGCGTTATAGGCGGCGATTGCCATGGCGGCATTGCCAAACCCGTCGCGGCGCTGGCCGATATACCAGCTGCCAAGCGTCAGGTTATAGGCCGGGTCATCAGTGAGCCTGGTACGGGAATAGTCGAGCCCCAGTTTCTTCGCGACATCGGCCGCCGTCCCCGGCATCAGCTGCATCAGTCCACGCGCTCCGGCAGGCGAAACGGCAGTGCGGTCAAAACTTGATTCCTGGCGGGCGATGGCGTGGCTCATGATCCATTCCTGCGCCGGCACCGGGGCAGAGGCTGGCAGTTGTGGATAAGCCGTATCGAAGGTGGAAAGATCGCCGCGCGGACGGGCATTTTTCCATGTCCAGACACCAAGATCCGGTCGATCGAGGCGTTTTGCCCATTCCGCAGCCAGTTGGGCCTGTGCCGGGGTATCAACAGAGGATGCCAGTGTGCGGATAAACAAGGATTCCCGCTCGCGGCTGTCCATCTCGTTCAGTATCCGCGTGGCCCGCATTAAAGGCGTATTTTCAAAGGCGGCGCGATCGGCGGCGGTAACTGCAACCTTTGCTGTCGCTGCCGGCAGTTGCGGTAATCGCCCCAGCTCCTCGGCCGCCAGCTGGCCATAGAAATAGTCAAAATACTGGGCCCCCCGTTCGAATGCTGCCTTGGCGGCTGCTGCATCCCCACGCGCTTTCTCGGCCCGGCCCAGCCAATACTCTCCGCGCGACAGGCTGATGGGGGTATTCACGGCCTCCTTGAACCGCTTGAAATGGCGCCCGGCATCCTGCGGACGGTTGAGCTTCCTCAGCGCCAGCCATCCGGCCAGCCATTCAGTATCGGAAAGGTCGATCCGCTCAGACAGTGGCAGCGCCCCCAGATCGGTACCCGGCGCATAGGCCTTGTGGTTGGCCAGCAACCGGTAGGCGGTTTCGTTGCTGCCGCGCCGCATGGCGGCTCGGCCCATCGCCAGCCGCTTTTCCAGCAGTGTTTCCGGGGCTGCCGCCCCCGCATCGAAACTGCCGCTTCCCAGCAATTGCTCGGCATCTGCCAGCCGTCCGCGCCGTTCCAGCCAGATGGCCCGATCATAGGCAAGTGCAATATCGCGCTGAAAACGCGCGGGAAGTGATGCAGACAATGCTTCGGCATCAGCCTGTGACGACCGGTAGGCAAGCCTTGCCTCCATCAGCTTGCGCGTTTCGGAATCAAGCAGGGGAAGCGCCCGGCTGGCGGCACTGGTCTGCCCGGCCCAGATCAGCCGGTCGACGCGTCTTGCCGATTCCTCTGGCGTGAACAGCGTGCCGAAGCGGGCCACGAACGGCGCCTCGATCTCTACCGGAATGCCAGGCCGCACCCAGGCGGCACGCGCCAGCTTCTCGGCTTGCGGGCCAGTCGACAAAAGCGCGAATTTCGCCTGACCGCCAGCGGACTGGGGCGCCACCCGCCGGAAGAACGCCAGCGCTTCGTCATCGGTAGTGGTTGGCTGCAGGGCCTGCTGCTCGGCGCGCCGGCGCATGGCAGACACACCGGGCCAGTCACCATGCGCAAGAATGAAATCAGCCTGCACACCAAGCCCCGGCTCCTGCCCCTTGGGGGAAACCCGGCGCAGCCAATCCCATGTCGCCAGCGCATTGGCAAGCTCTGAAGGTGCACCTGACGGCATCTGCAGACGGCCGGAATCGTTGGCGGCAAACTGCTGGGCAAGCCAGCTACGGACAGCAGGCGTGGAAACCGCTGCAGCGGTTGCCGCCGGCGCAGGCGTCTGGGCGGCGGCAGAAACCGACATGCCTGAAACTATGGCGGCGCCGACAGTCAGCGCTGATAACAGGGGAAGCGCCATTGTCCCGGCTTTGCGGCGCCCGCGATATTGCACGATCATGTGCCATTCCTTAGGGATGCTGAGGAAGGTCGCCAAGACCATCTCTGGCAAAAGCGGGCCGAACGGCCCACCGAGGACGATATGCCCGACATTTCAGGTTCCATTCCGGCACTGATAACGCCCTTTGCTGACGGCAGGGTTGATGAAAAGGCGCTGACTGCCTTCGTGGAATGGCAGGTGTCGGAAGGGTCGAATGCGCTGGCCCCGTGTGGCACTACCGGCGAATCGGCGACCTTGTCGATCGAGGAACATGATCATGTCGTCGCCCTGACTGCAAAGGCGGCACGCGGACGGGTGCCGATCATCGCCGGCTGCGGGTCGAACGATACCGCCGTGGCGCTGCACCATATCGAATCGGCAGCCAGTGCCGGGGCCGATGCGGCACTGGTTGTCTGCCCCTATTACAACAAGCCCGGCCAGCGTGGCCTTCTGGCCCATTTTCAGCACCTGGCCCGGCACAGCCCCCTGCCCGTCATCATCTATAATATCCCCGGCCGTTCGGGCATCGACATGTCAACCGAAACCATGGCCGAACTGGCAACGCTCGACCGGATCATCGGAGTGAAGGAATCAACCGGCGATATCAACCGCATATCGGAAATCCGCCATATGTGCGGGAAACGTTTCCTGATCCTGTCCGGCAATGACTACATGACTCTGGGCATCATCGCCCATGGCGGTCACGGGGCCATTTCGGTTACCGCCAACGTGGCGCCCCGACTGAATGCCGCCCATGTCAAGGCGGCGCTCGATGGTGATTTCGCAACGGCTCTGGCACTCCAGGATCAACTCTGGCCGCTGCATCAGGCCCTGTTTTCCGATCCGTCGCCGGGGCCGACAAAATATGCCCTGTCGCTGCTGCGCGATATCCACCCCGACACACGCCTGCCAATCGTGGCGCCGTCAGACCAGTCGCGCGCCATCGTTGACGCCGCCCTTGCCCATGCCGGAATCGCCCCCTGATGGCACGACCACGCCCCGAGCAGAAAAAGGTCAGGACGGTCGCGGAAAACCGGCGGGCACGCTATGAGTACAGCTTCGAGGACGTGCTGGACGCCGGAATCGTTCTGGTTGGCACCGAAGTGAAATCCCTGCGGTTCGGCGAAGGATCGATCGCCGAATCCTACGCCGAAGTACGAAACGGTGAAGTCTGGCTGGTCAACGCCAACATCCCGGAATTCAGCCACGGCAACCGCTTTAATCACGAAGCGAAAAGGCCTCGGAAACTTCTTCTGACCGAACGGGAAATTACCAAGCTTCATGGGGCCGTTGCCCGACAGGGCATGACGTTGATCCCCCTGTCGATCTACTTCAACGCCCGTGGCAAGGCCAAGCTGGAACTGGCCTTGGCCAAGGGCAAGAAACTGCACGACAAGCGCGAAACCGAAAAGGCCCGCGACTGGCAGCGCGAAAAGGCAAGGCTACTGCGCGACCGCGGGTAAAGCCACCGTTGACACCACCGCGCAGGCTGCATGGCTGCCATGATCAGTCTGCCGCTGGCGGTTCGCGGACTGTTCAGGCAAGGCCTGTCACATGCTATAAGAGATGACGGGCAGACTGGTGGTGGCTGACTGCCGCCGGACACGGGAGTTGGGCGTGAAACGCTGGCTGAGGGTGATCCAACGCGAAGAGTTGCTGGCCTCCCGCTGGCTGCAACCTTTTGCGCGCCACCTGTCCAGCCCCTCGCTGTGGCGAATCAACCGCCGGGGAATGGCGCGTGGTATCGGGCTCGGGCTGTTCGCTGCCTTTGCGGTTCCGCTTGCCCAGACACCAGCCGCCGCCGTGCTGGCAGCAGTGATGCGCGCCAACCTGCCAGTGGCGGCTGCCGCAACATTCGTCACCAACCCGCTGACGATGCCGATATTCTACCCGCTCGCCTATCTGCTGGGTTCGAGGATGCTTCATACACCACCTGAAGCGATTCTGGCCTTTGCCCCCAACGCCGGAATGATCGAAGGGTTTCTGGGCTGGCTGGTGACACTGGCCGGGCCAACCTATCTGGGCCTGCTGGTATTCGCGATGGTCAGTGCCGCCGCCGGCTTTTTCATCACCCACTTCAGCTGGGGCCTGCGGGTTCGCTACCGGCGCCGCGTCCGGCTTGAGCGGCGAATAGCCAGCCACGGCCTGCTGTAAGGCCCAAAGCCCACAACTCCGGCAGCATTCCGAATTTCACCCCGCGCGCTGCAACGGCGGCAGTGAATCGCGGTAATCCACTCCTAAGGCTCTTTCCCTCTCTGCCGTTAACCCCTTCACCACGAAACAAGGGGTTACGAATACCCATGCCAGTAGCGTCCAAGGGCAAGTCCATGCCGGTCAGAACCCAGGCTGTTGGCTTGCTTGCCGCCGGCCTTGCCCATGATCTCAATAATATGCTGGCCGCCATTATTACAACGATCGAACTTGTGGCAGAGCGAAGCGCCAATGAAGACGATCGCCTCGATCTGCAATCGGCCGTCGATCAGGCCGCGCGCGCCAGTCAGCTGATCCGCCAGCTGCTGGCCTTTTCCCGTCAGGAAACCCTGAACCCGGTCGTAGTCGACCTGTCGGCAATCATGTTGGCCCTGCAACAGAACTGCACAGCTACCGTTGGCCGCGACATCCGGCTCGATCTGGTTGCGGCTCCACCGGTCTTCGTCAAGATCGATACCACTGCCTTTGAGCGCATCCTGGTCAACCTGTTGCTGAACGCCCGCAACGCCATCCGGGAATGCGGACGCGCGCAGGGGCGCATCCGGGTGAGCTGCCGGCGCCTTACAGCCGCCGAACTCCCCTCCAACGGTCGCTCGTTCATGCCGGACAAAAGCTATGGCTGCCTCACTGTCGAAGATAATGGCCCCGGCATTGCGCCCGACATTGCCGCCCGCATCTTCGACCCGTATTTCACCACCAGGGATAGTGGGCACGGCCTTGGCCTCTCCTCGGCCTTCGGGCTGGTCAAGCAGTCGGGCGGTTTCCTGCTGTGTGACGACAGCCTGCTTGGTGGTGCTCGCTTCTCCATCTATCTGCCGGAAGTGGCAGAGGAAATCCGCCCGACGACCGTTCCGCGCAAAGGATGCGGCAACGTGATCATGCTGGTGGATGATGAACTGCTGTTGCGGATGTCGGCGGCGCGCGCGCTTGAACGGCTGGGGTTTCGGGTGCGACAGGCAGCAGATGGCGAGGCTGCACTTGCGCGGCTGGAAACCGAACGCCCGGCGCTTCTGATATCAGATATCCGCATGCCCGGAATCGATGGCGTGGAACTGGCAAGACGGGCACGCGCCCACCACCCCGGCCTGCCGGTGCTTCTGGTGTCGGGCTTTGCCGATGAACGGGCGCGCGTTGCCATTCCGGGGGTGGAGGCCGGATTTCTGGAAAAGCCCTTTACAACAAAGCGACTGGAGGAAGCGGTTCTGCATCTGCTAGACCACGGCAATGCACATCCGGCCAGCCACTGAGGAAGACAAGGACGCGATCTGGGCACTGATAGGCCCGGTATTAAGGGCCGGTGAAACCTACGCGCTCGATCCGGATTTGCCCCGCGCCAAGGCCCTTGCCTATTGGCTGGGCAGCGACCGCGAGACCTTTGTTGCCGTTAGCAATAACCAGGTTGTGGGCACCTATTATCTGCGCGCCAACCAGCCGGGAGGTGGCAATCACGTAGCCAATTGCGGCTATATCAGCGGCGAAGGCGGCAAGGGGGTGGCGCGGGCCATGCATGCCCACTCCATCGCGCGGGCCCGGGAGCGGGGGTTTCGGGCCATGCAGTATAATTTCGTCGTTTCCTCCAATCAGCGCGCCGTTCAGCTGTGGCAATCGCTGGGGTTCGACATCGTCGGCCGTCTGCCGGACGCTTTTCGCCACCCGCGGCTTGGCTTTGTCGATGCGCTCGTCATGTATCGCACCCTGTAAGGAGGCGGGTGATGGAAATCGGGCCATTGCATAGCCGGAACAAATCGTGCACAAAGCATCGGCTTGCAGGGTTGGCCATGGCGCATTAACGCTGCAATCAGGGTCAGCTTACACATCATGGGGCAACTTGGGGCCCCGGCACGAGAGGGGATTGCATGGACAAGGAAAAAGCCCTGGAAGCGGCCCTGGCGCAGATCGACAGGGCGTTCGGCAAGGGCAGCGCCATGAAACTGGGCCAGCGTGAGACGCTGGAGATCGAGTCCATCTCCACTGGCTCGCTCGGCCTCGACATCGCTCTTGGCATTGGCGGCCTGCCGCGCGGGCGGGTAATTGAAATCTATGGCCCGGAAAGCTCAGGGAAAACGACGCTTGCTCTGCATGTGATCGCCGAGGCGCAGAAGGCCGGTGGCGTTGCAGCCTTCGTCGACGCCGAACACGCACTCGACCCGGTTTACGCCAAGAAGCTGGGGGTCGATACCGATAACCTGATCGTTTCGCAGCCCGATACCGGCGAACAGGCGCTGGAAATCACCGACACGCTGGTGCGATCGAACGCCATCGATGTTCTGGTGGTCGATTCCGTGGCAGCACTGGTTCCGCGGGCAGAAATCGAGGGCGAAATGGGCGACAGCCATGTCGGCCTGCAGGCACGGTTGATGAGTCAGGCTCTCAGGAAGCTCACCGGCTCGATCTCGCGTTCGCGCTGCATCGTCATCTTCATCAACCAGGTGCGGATGAAGATCGGCGTGATGTATGGCAATCCGGAAACGACAACGGGCGGTAACGCCCTGAAATTCTATGCCTCGGTACGGCTCGATATCCGCCGCACCGGACAGATCAAGGATCGTGACGACATCATCGGCAACACCACCCGCGTCAAGGTGGTGAAGAACAAGGTGGCCCCACCCTTCCGGCAGGTGGAGTTCGATATCATGTACGGAACCGGCATCTCCAAGGTCGGCGAAATTCTCGATCTTGGCGTGAAGGCCGGGCTGGTCGACAAATCTGGCGCCTGGTTCTCGTACGACAGCACCCGCATTGGTCAGGGCCGGGAAAACGCCAAGAAATTCCTGCTGGAAAACCCTGAGATGATGGCCAAGATCGAATCCGCGATCCGCGCGGATTCCGCCGGTGTTTCAGAAGCGCTGCTGACAGGCCCAGACGAAAGCGACGATGTCTGAATGACACTGCCGGCTGATCGGCCGCCGCCAGCCATGATCAGCCGGCATCGCCTGCCAGTTCGGGGGCATCGGCCGCTGCTGGCATGTCTTCGCCCTCTGCATTATCGTCCGCGCTGATCTCGGCCAATGGTTCAAGCAGACCAGCGGCCTTCAGCTCGGCAATCCCCGGCAGATCACGGCGTGAAACCAGCCCGAAATGGGCGAGAAACTGCGGGGTCGTCGCGTATTGCATGGGGCGACCCACGGTTTCCCGCCGGCCCGCCAGCCGCACGAAGCCAACCTCCATCAACAGGTCAAGCGTGCCGCGCGATGTCGCCACACCACGGATCGCCTCCACTTCAGCGCGGGTAACCGGCTCGTGGTAGGCAATGATGGCAAGCGTTTCCAGCGCCGGACGCCCCAGCTTGCGCGGTGCCTCTCGGGCACGCTCCAGCACGTTGGCGCAATCGGGGGCCGTCTGGAACAGGTATCGGCCGCCGCGCTCCACCAGATTGACGCCGCGAGGCGCATATTCCGCCGTCAATCGCTCGATCGCTCCCCCCAAGTCGCCCTCTCCTGCATAAGCGCGGATATCATTGGGGGTGAGGGGTTCCACCGCAGCAAACAGCACCGCCTCCACCCGGCGGATATAGGCAAACAGATCAGGGTCAGTCGACATCCTCAACCTCGACGGCCTCGCCCGACACCCGCTGGCTGAGGGCTGCCGCCATGAACGGGTCGAGATCACCGTCGAGCACATCCTGCGGCGACGTGCTGGTCACCCCGGTGCGCAGGTCTTTGACCAGCTGATAGGGTTGCAGAACATACGAGCGAATCTGGTGCCCCCAGCCGATATCGGTTTTGGTCGCGTTCACGGCATTGGCCTCGGCCTCGCGGCGTTGCAGTTCCGCTTCATAGAGCCGCGCGCGCAGCATCTTGAAGGCCGTGGCGCGGTTCTTGTGCTGTGAACGCTCGGTCTGGCAGGCCACCACGATTCCACTGGGCAGGTGGGTGATGCGCACTGCGGAATCGGTGGTGTTCACGTGCTGGCCGCCAGCCCCCGACGACCGATAGGTATCGATCCGCAGATCTTTTTCGTTGATGTCGATCTCGATCGAATCATCGATTTCGGGGTATACCCATACCGACGAAAAGCTGGTGTGACGGCGCGCGGCACTGTCATAGGGGCTGATACGCACCAGCCGGTGGACGCCTGATTCGGTCTTGGCCCAGCCATAGGCGCCTTCGCCTTTCAGCAGGATGGTGGCCGACTTGATCCCGGCCTGCTCGCCGGCGTTGTAATCAACCAGTTCCACCTTGAAACCGCGGCGTTCCCCCCAGCGCATGTACATGCGCTGCAACATCTCGGCCCAGTCCTGGCTCTCGGTGCCACCGGCGCCCGAGTTGATTTCGATATAGGCATTGTTGCTGTCAGCCTCGCCCGACAGCAGCGCTTCCACCTTGTCGGTTTCGGCACGCTCGGCCAGCTCGGCAAGGGCGGCAACCCCCTCCTCGGCCAGTTGCTCGTCGCCTTCGGCCTCGGCAAGTTCGATCAGCTCGACGGTCCCGGCAAGGTCGCTCTCGATCCGGCGGGTGGCGGTGATCGCTTCATCAAGTTTGCGGCGCTCGCGCATCAGCTCCTGGGCGGCCCGCGGATCATTCCACAGCGTCGGATCCTCGGCGCGGTGATTCAACTGGTCTAGTCGTTGGAGGGCACGATCCCAGTCAAAGAAACCTCCTCAGCAGGGCAAGCGCCTGCTGGATTTTGTCGACGTGGTTTTGAGCTTCGGCACGCATGGTGCTAGGGCCTTAGGCGAAACCAGGGGCGGTTGCATAGCCCCGTCATCAAGGAGAATGGCATGCCTACCCTCTATTATTCCCCCGGCGCCTGCTCGCTTGCCCCGCACATCGCACTGGAATGGATCGGCAAGCCCTATGTCGCCAAGCGGGTGACCATCGGGTCAGATGAACTGAAGGCGCTCAACCCGGTGGGCGCCGTGCCGGTGCTGCAGGAAGATGATGGCTGGATCCTCACCCAGAACCCGGCGATCCTCTATTATCTGGCCTCAAAACACCCTGAGGCCGGCATCGGTGGCGGCCTTGGCCTGCGCTCGAATGCCGAGCTTCATCGCTGGCTGTCGTTCTTCAACAGTGATGTGCATGGCTCATTCTGGCCGATCTTCGGCGCCGCACGCTATACCGTCGATGAAAGCGAAGCCGCCCGCCAGAAGGTGAAAGAGGCGGCATTCGCCCGGGTGCGCGGCAAGTTCGCGCAGTTGAACCAGCACCTTGATGGCCGCGAGTGGATTCTCGATGGCGGGCGTTCGATCGTCGATGCCTATGCGTTTCCGATGATCCGTTGGCTTGCCGGCGTGGTGCCCGGCGGCCTTGGTGATTTTCCGCACGTCAAGGCCCTGCACGACCGGGTGGCCGCCAACGCCGCCGTCAAGAAGGTGCTGGAAGCCGAAGCCGGTTGAGGCAGCACGAAGGCTTCCCGGCCGCCGGGCCGGGAAGCGGTGCGCCTGTTCAGTTCGAGTGCAGGAAGTGCATCACGTCGCCATCGTGGACGACGTAATTCTTGCCTTCAGCGCGCAGCTTGCCCTGTTCCCGGGCCCCGGCTTCGCCGTTGCAGGCGATATAATCGGCATAGGCAATGGTTTCGGCGCGGATAAAGCCCTTTTCGAAATCACTATGGATAACGCCCGCCGCCTGCGGTGCCGTCGCCCCCTTCTCGATGGTCCAGGCGCGGGTTTCCTTGGGGCCGGCGGTAAAGAAGGTGATGAGGTGCAACAAGTCGTAACCGGCGCGGATGATCCGCCCGAGCCCGGTTTCCAACAAACCCAGCGATTCGAGAAATTCGCCACGGTCTGCTTCCGGCATGGTGGCGATCTCCGCCTCGATCGCGGCTGAAATCACCACGGCGCCGGCGCCCTGCCGTGCCGCCATTTCCTTAACGCGCGCGGCATGGTCGTTGCCGGTGGCTGCCGCTGATTCTTCAACATTGCAGACATACAGAACCGGCTTTGCCGTCAGCAGCTGGGCAAGTGCCAGGTGACGTTTCTCCTCGGGGTCGGCCGTATCCACCAGTCGCGCCGGCTTGCCATCGCGCAACAGATCAAGCGCCTTTGTAAGGGCGGCGGCGGCAACCTTGGCATCCTTGTCACCGCCCTGCCCCTTTTTCACGAGGTTGGGCACCCGCCGCTCCAGACTTTCGAGGTCAGCCAGCATCAGCTCGGTCTCCACCGTCTCGGCGTCAGCCACCGGGTCGATGCGCCCGTCCACATGGGTGATGTCGTCGTCTTCGAAGCAGCGCAGCACATGCACGATGGCGTCCACCTCGCGAATATTGGCGAGAAACTGGTTTCCCAGCCCCTCCCCCTTCGATGCTCCGCGCACCAGGCCGGCGATATCAACGAACCCCAGCTGCGTCTCGATGATCTTCTGCGAGCCGGCGATCCGGGCGATGGCCTCCATCCGCGGGTCGGGCACGCCAACGTTACCGACATTGGGCTCGATGGTGCAGAACGGATAGTTGGCGGCCTGCGCCGCTGCAGTTTCGGTCAGGGCATTGAACAAGGTAGATTTGCCGACATTCGGCAGGCCGACGATACCGCAACGGAAACCCATGACATATCCTCAAGAAAATTTGCCGGGGGCTTAACCGCTTTGCCACCTTCGTTCAATGCTGCCCGTGCCACACCAGCATGGGGGGCACGGGCGCATCAACCCCTGTTCCGGCCGGGGAATATCACCTGGCCATTGCAGCTTTCAGCCCTGGTGCGAATTCTGCCCCATGGGGCACTTCGGCCGATGATTTTCTCACAGTATCGCCAATGGGTTCGGCACGTCCGCCAATACATTGCTTGAGGAAATTCTCGGCCACTGCCATGAAGGCGATGCTGTTTTCCGGCCGGGCAAAGCCATGGCCTTCATCGGGGAACAGAACATAGGTGACGGGAATGTTCCTTGCCTGCATGGCCGCCACAATCTGGTCGCTTTCCGCCTGCTTCACCCGAGGATCGTTGGCCCCCTGGCCGATCAGCAACGGCTTCCTGATCCGGTCGGCATGGGTAAGCGGCGAACGCTCTTTCAGCCATGTGCGCCCGGCCTCGGTATCCGGGTCACCCATGCGGGCGATCAGCTGCTTGCGGAAACTCTCCCAATAGGGTGGCACCGTCGACAGCAGAGTGACAAGGTTCGAGGGGCCAACGATATCAACCCCGCAGGCGAACGTATCAGGTGTGAACGTCAGCCCGGCAAGCGTTGCATAGCCACCATAAGAGCCACCCATGATCGCCACCTTGCCCTTGTCGGCATAGCCGTTCTTCACGGCCCATTGCACGCCATCGAGCAGGTCGTCGTGCATTCTGGCCCCCCACTCGCCGTTGCCGGCATTGGTGAAGCCCTTACCGAACCCCGTCGAGCCCCGGAAATTTACTTGCAGCACGGCATAGCCACGGTTGGCGAGGAACTGGCTGTACCCGTCGTAGCCATAGGTATCACGCGACCACGGCCCGCCATGCACCAAAAGCACCATCGGCAACGGCTTTGCCGGCTTCTCTCCTGCCGCAGGCGGCAGGGTCAGGTAGGAAACCAGAGTCCGGCCATCGCGTGCCGTGATCTCTACCGGGCGCATGGTTGCCAGGGTCGCCCCTGCCAGTTCCGGCCGGGTATCGAACAATTTGCTGAGGTTTTTGCCTTTTCTGTCATAAAGATAGACGGCTGCCGCACTGGCGGAATTGTCGGTGGTGACGATCCAGCGGTCGTCAGCATGGGTGCGCGACGACATCAGCCAGTTGCCCAGCTCGTCGTTCAGGAAGGCGATGTCATCAGCCACTGACGGATCGAGCACCTTCCATTCCGGCTTCAGATAATCGAAGCTCGCCGCTTCGATGCGCCTGCTTTCCGGGTTGATCAGCACATTGCCAAGGTCGGAGCGTGGATCCTCGGCCAGCACCGTGAAGGCGCCACTTGCCCAATCCATGGCCATCAGCGCCCCGGTATCGCGGTTGCGGCTGTCCTGCCAGTACAACGTCTTGCCATCGCCGGAAAAGCCAAGCGGTGCCGTGGTGGCGGAATCATCGAGCCCGTAGCTGAGGAATGGCTGCGCTGCCACGACGCCCTTGTCGATACGGAAATAATCCTGCCCGCCGGCGGCGTTGGGACGCAGCGCCCCCCGCAACACCAGATCCTCATCGACCAGGTACCCGGAATAGCCATCGTTTCGCATCACTTCCGTCAGCTTGCCGCTGGCAAGATCGAGTGACCATACATCGTGCCATTTATCGTCGCGGTTATTGAGACCGACAAGAATGCGCTCCGGGTGGCGCTGGGAAATGCCGATAATTTCCACAGTGGTCTTCTGAAACGGAGTGAACAGCCGGGTTTCCCCGCCCTGTACGGGCACCCCATACAGCAGGAAATTCTCGTCGCCGCCCTTGTCATTGATGAACAGGACCATCGAACTGTCGGGCGACCAGAAATGCTGGCGGATGGGACGGCCGGTTTCAGCGGTCAGCGCCCGGGCCTGATCGGGGCTTGCAGCTGGCGCCACCCAGATGTTCAGAACCCCGTCTTTGGGGGCCAGCCAGCTGATCCATTGGCCATCAGGCGACAACCGCCCCTGAATCCGGCTGGGGTTACCAAACAGTTTGGCGCGTTCAATCAGTGGGGTGCCCGACACAGATATTTCCTTGGCAACTAGAGGGGTCATGGCAACAGCAAAGACGGCCGCCATGGTGAGCAGATGTTTCATGGGTTTCTCCACATGACATGGTTGGTGCCCGGTGTCCCCTCAGTCACCGGGCACTGAAGGCTGCCATAATTCATCGATCATGAAAAGTCTGGACGTTCCCGATTTTCGGGTATCACCAGATCTTCACGCGATCAGCGGGTTTCAGAACCAGCTTGCCATCTGGCGCTGGCTTGAACGCATCATACCACTGATCAAAATTGCGAACGATATCGGCACGATACTGACTGGGAGCGTGCGGATCAGTCAGCAATCGCTGGCGTGCTTCGGCCTCGCGGACGTTCCTCCGCCACACCTGCGCCCAGCCCATGAAAAAGCGCTGATCTCCCGTCAGGCCATCGATGACCGGGGCCGGCTTGCCGCCAAGACTTGCGTGATAGGCATCGAGTGCAACCGCAAGCCCGGCCAGATCGCCGATATTCTCGCCCAGGGTCAACGCCCCTTTCACATGTTCGCCAGGCGCAGGTTCATAGGCATCATACTGCTTGACAAGCTTGTCGGCCAACGCCTTGAAATTGGCCACATCCTTTTCGGTCCACCAGGTCGTCAGCCGGCCATGCGCATCATATTTCGAGCCCTGGTCATCGAAATGGTGGCTGATCTCGTGGCCGATCACCGCACCGATAGCACCATAGTTGACGGCGGGGTCGGCATGCGGATCAAAGAACGGAGGTTGCAAAATGGCTGCAGGGAACACGATCTCGTTCATTCCGAAATTGGCATAGGCGTTGATGGTCATCGGAGTCATGAACCATTCCCAGCGCCGCAGCGGCTGCCCCAGCTTGCCGCGATCATAGGCGAAATCGAACTGGTTGGAGGCCCAGGCATTGCCAAACAGATCATCAGCCTTGATGGTCAGCCCGGTATAATCCCGCCAGCGGTCGGGATAGCCTATCTTGGTGGTGAAGCTGGCAAGCTTGGCCTTCGCCTTCACCTTGGTTTCCGGGGTCATCCAGCTGAGCCCGTCGATCCGCCGTCCCATCGCCGCCAGAACATTGGCCACCAGTTCATCCATCGCCGCCTTGGTTTCCGGAGGAAAATACCGCGACACATATTCCCTGCTGACATCATCGGGGACGACGGCAACGGCAAAATCGACAGCGCGTTTCCAGCGCGGCTGCCGCTGCGGAGTTCCCGATAGTTCGGTGCCGAAGAACGCGAAATTGGCGTCAGCGACGGAATCGGGCAGATAGTTGGCATAGGCCTCGAGGCTGCGCACCATCATCTGGTCGCGCAAGACTTCGATGGGGGCGTCGGCAATAGCCTTCGCCGTGGCTGCTACGGCATCGGGTTGCGCAATCAGCAGTTCCGAAGCCGTCTGGCCATTGGAGGTGAGAAGCGGCGCAAAATCAAAGCCGGGCGCTTCCCGTTGCAGTTCCGCCAGCGTGCGCTTGTTGTAGGTCTTGTCTGCATCGCGGCTGGCAATCTTGGTCCAGTGGTGACGGGCGATGGCCGTCTCAAAATCGAGAATTGCCTGCGCCCGCCGGGCGGTATCTTTTTCTCCGGCAAATTCCAGCATTTGCGCAAGATGCTTCAGATAGGCGGCGCGGGTTTTCGCCATCTTCTGAGTGTCGAGCAGATAATAATCACGGTCGGGCATTCCGATACCGCCCTGCCGCATGGAAATGATGTAATTTTCAGGCGACTTGTCGTCCTGACCGACATAATTGGGAAAAGGCGTGGCGATTCCGGCCTGCTGGGCCTCGGCCACCAGGGCTGGATACCCTGCCTTGTCGATCTGGCGGATTTTTGCGAGCCACGGCTGAATGGGGGAAAGGCCCTTCGCCTCTACCGTGGCCTGATCGAGATAGGATGCATAGGCACGACCGGGCCGGCTGTCGGCCTGCGTCCGCATGTTATCAAGAATGGCTCTGGTGCGTTCCTTCGACAGGTCATCAAGAACCGTGAACATGCCATAGTTGGAACGATCGGCCGGAATTTGGGTATTGCGTTCCCAGGTTCCGTTCACGAAACGATAGAAATCATCGCCGGGCCGCACGGCCTTGTCCATCCCGGCCTCATCGATCCCGAAACTGCCATAGGTCGGATGGGTGGCCGGTGGGTTTGCCGTTGCCAGTGGTGCGGTTTGCGCCATCGCCAGACCGGATAGGGAAGCGGCCGCAAGTGCCGCGACAAGGAACTTGTTCATAATGGCATTCACCTGCAATTGTGCTGGGTATTCACTGGAATGACTTGGCGCAGGTTGCAAGTGGAGTTGCGGTGGAAACAGGCTCAGACGGTGCGCCGCCCCCGGACGATCCGCTGAATCAGAACGACATCGCTGACAGCGAACACATGCGTCCATTCATCGCGACGGCATGCTGCCTCGCCAAGCTGCCCATCGATCCGCACGTTGAGCGCATTGGTAATCACCTGACCGGTCCGCAGATGAATATCGACGGCCTCGTACCGCGCCGACGCCAGCCCCACCCACGCTGCGGCCAGCAATGATTCTCCGGTCTTGAACCGGGCGCTGGCGTGATTGCCCTGATCGTCCTGCTGAAACTGGGTGGGAGATGGATATTCCATTGCCCCCCTGTTCACGGATGCCCGCGGCGATGGTTAAACAGCCTGTCGCCGTAATGCGGGCTGCTGGTGCAGATCGCGCAGGATCTGTGCAAACAGGCGGTATTCCCCGGCGCGCGGGCTTGATGGCCGCCACACCAGCGCAATGGTCCGCCGCGCATCAGGGCTGGCAAGTGGCCGCGTCTTGATATGGGTCTGGGCAAGAATGCCGGAATCGATCGCCATCTGCGGCAGCAAAGTCAGGCCGATGCGGTTATCCACCATCTGCACCAGCGTATGCAGCGACGTGCCCAGCACCGACTGATCGGGCCGGAAAGTGGCGCGGTTGCAGGCGGCCAGGGCGTGGTCCTTCAGGCAATGCCCTTCCTCAAGCAACAGCAGCCGGGCTTCATCGATACGGCCGGGGTCAACGATATCCGGGGCATCAGGGAAATCACTGGCATGAAAGGCAAGGCGAATAGGGTCTTCGAACAATATCTCGCTCTCGATGTCGCCACAGGCATAAGGCAGCGCCAGCAGCAGACAATCGAGATGGCCGCGCGCCAGCGCTTCACAGGCGGCCGCTGATTGTTCCTCCCGCAGGAACAGCTTCAGATCGGGCAGCTGCCGTCGCAATGCCGGCAACAGGCGCGGCAGCAGGAACGGGGCGATGGTCGGGATGACGCCCAGCCGCAGATCACTAGACAGCGGCCGCCCGGCAGAACGGGCCAGTTCAGCAATGGCATCAGCCTCGGCAAGCAGCCGCCAGGCCCGTTTCACCACCGCTTCGCCAAGCGTGGTAAAGCGCACCACCCGCCGGTTGCGCTCTACCAGAGTTGCCGACAACAGCGTCTCGAGCTCGCGCACTCCGGCCGACAAGGTGGACTGCGAGACATGGCATTCATCGGCCGCCTTGCCGAAATGGCCGGTGCGGTGCAGCGCCACCAGATAGTGCAGCTGCCGTATCGTCGGGTGATAGATCATGGCGGAAATCTAATCGACTACATCGATCATAACAATCGTATTAACTTGCTTGATCGATAAGCCGCCACAGGGCATGAAGGTGGTGTCGCGCCACGGCGCCGACAGGATTTTCCATCACGCAACCCTATCCGAGGAGACCAAGATGCTGACCGTTGGAGACAAGCTTCCCGAATTCAAGGTGCCGGTGCAACAAGGCATTGATGCCCTGCCCGGCGGCGAAACGCTGTCGCACGACAGCTTCCCCGGCAAGTGGAAGGTAATCTTCTTCTGGCCGAAGGATTTCACCTTCATCTGCCCAACCGAGATCATCGGCTATGGCGAACTGAAGCAGGATTTCGCCGATCGTGATGCCGTGCTGATCGGCGCCTCGACCGACACCGATTTCGTGCACTTTGCCTGGCGCAAGGCTGACGAACGGCTTGCCAAGTGCGATTTCCCGTGGCTGGCCGACAACAAGAAGGAACTCGCCAACGCTCTGGGGATTGTCGACAAGGATGCTGGCGTTGCCCTGCGCGCCACCATCATCGTCGACCCCAACAACGTGATCCAGCACGTTACGGTGAACGGCCTTAATCAGGGGCGCAACCCGCAGGAAACGCTGCGTAACCTCGATGCACTGCAAACCGACGAACTCTGCCCGTGCAACTGGCACCAGGGCGAAGAGGTACTGAAGCCGGCGGCCTGACGCCAGCCCATGGAACGGTTGCGGGCGTCGCGCCCGCAACCGCCTTTCCTTTCACACAAAACCAGATAAAGGGTATTATGTCTGTCACGGATCTCGCGCGGACCTTGCCGGATTACGCCAAGGACATCCGCCTCAACATCGGTTCGCTGCTGGGTGAAACCCTGCTGACCGACCAGCAGAAATATGGCACGCTTGTCGCCTGTGCCCATGCTACCGGCCACCAGCCGCTGATTGCCGCTGCCGAGGCCGAAGCCGGCGAAAAGCTGTCGGAAGCGGCGATGACCGCCGCCAAGGCCGCTGCCAGCATCATGGCGATGAACAACGTCTATTACCGGTTCATCCACCTGGCATCGAACAAGGAATATGCAACGCTGCCGGCGCGGCTGCGGATGAACGTGATCGGGGCGCCCGGGATCGAAAAAGTTGATTTCGAGCTGTTTGCTCTGGCGGTTTCAGCAATCAACGGCTGCGGCAGCTGCATCGACAGCCACGAAAAGGTACTCCGTGATCATGGCCTGCAATCGAACGTCATCCAGGCGGCCGTTCGGCTTGCGGCGGTGGTCCAGGCTCTGGCGGCCAGCCTGCGGGCGCTGTAGGCCTGACCTGCTGCCACAGACAACCGCTCAGCGATGAACAATCTCATCGCTGAGCGCGCCACTACCGTCAGACGCGTTCCGGAACCGGTTAGTAACCGCTACGGCCGATCCCCGAAGTGCCGGAAATGCCGCCGCTGGTTCCGGCCGGCCCGCCAAGTCCACCAAGCACCCGTTCTTCAAGCTGGGCACCGGTGAACGCCGAACGCTCACGCTTCTTCATGCGGCCCTCGGCTTCAGCTGAATCATAGAATTTCTCGACATCGCTGAGGTCGGGCATCGGTTCGGTTCGGTCTGCCGCCAGCGCTTCCGGAGCAAAGCTCGGAGCATTACGTATATGCTCGCTGGCCATCAGGTGGCGGTAACCCTGAATGGCAGGGTCATATGAAACAGTGCTCCACGGCAACGGCTGCACCTGACCACCAATACCGAACAGGCCACCACTGGAAAGAATGAGGTAGGCGACCTTGCCGGTCTTGCGTTCAATCATCACATCCGTCACCCGACCGATATGTGTCCCGTCGCTGTCATAGACATCGGTACCTTTCACCCGACTGGTGCTGATGAGCGTGTGATCGTCGGCATGTGGAAGTTCCGGTTGGCCCATGTCCATTCTCCTTCGCTGTCAGAATTAACAATATACCCTGCCGGTCATGTTACCAAGATGTGTTGTAGTTCGCGCCCGTCAAGGTAGGAGTGAAGGATGAGACATTTTCTGCCCCTGCTGCTGCTGGCTGCGGCGGCCGCCAACGCCCAGCCGGCACCTCCCGCAAGCCCCTCCGCGTCGCAGATCATCGACAACGCCCCGGCAAGCGCCTGGCGTATAGTTGCCGCTGATCAGCTGATGCTGCTGGAATTTGCCGGAGGACGAAAGCTCGCAATCGAGCTTGCGCCTGATTATGCACCGCAACATGTCAGCAACATCAAGCTGTTGCTGCGGGATGGCTGGTTTGAACGCCACGCCGCCATCAGCCGGGTGCAGGAAAATTATGTCGTGCAATGGGGCGCCACCACTGATGCGCCGCTGCCCGATGGTCTGATCAGGCAACCACAGGGCAGCTATGAACGCCCTGGCCTTCCTGCGACGTTTCGCCGCCTGCCATACCGCGATGCCTACGCCACCATAATTGGCCATAGCGACGACTGGCCGGTTGCCGCCGACGCCAATGCCCACTGGCTGGTTCATTGCCCGGCCATGGTTGGTGTCGGCCGCGACATGGCGCCCGACACGGGAACTGGCGCCGAGCTTTATGTCGTGATCGGCCATGCCCCGCGACACCTCGACCGCAACATCGCTCTGGTTGGCCGCGTGCTGAGCGGCATGGAACATGTCTCAGCACTCCCGCGGGGGACAGGGCCGTTGGGCACCTATGAACAGGATTCACAACTGGTGAAACTGGTGTCGGCAAGGCTGGCAAGCACTCTGCCCAAAGCTGAACGTCCGGTTTTCCAGGTGATGCGCACGGATTCCCCCTCCTTCGGACAATGGGTGACAGCCCGCGCCAACCGTCACGACGCCTTTTTCATTCGCCCGGCCGGGGCCGCAGATCTGTGCAACCTGATGCCGCCAGCAAGGACAGTGAAATGAGCCCGGACCCTGATCTGCTGCGTCGCATTGCCGAAGCGCTGGAACGGCTGGCTCCGGTTCCGGCTTCTGCAGCCGATATCAGCAAGGGGCTGTTCTTCCACTGGGATGGCGCAAGCCTGCAAGACGCCATTACCGATGAAAAACAGGTTGTGCCGCTTGCGCGGTTTGTCGGAGTCGATCAGCAGATGACGGCGCTCAACCGGAATTTTCGGGCGCTTGCGCAAGGCATTGGCGCCCACGACATGCTGCTGTGGGGCGCGCGCGGCATGGGGAAATCGGCATTGCTGCGCAGCTTTGCACTGGCGACCAGCCTCGCCATGGTGCAGGCAACCGCCAACGAACTGGCTACACTGCCGCGATTGTTCACCATTCTGGGCAAGGCAAAACGCCCGGCGGTTGTCTTTATCGACGATCTGGCGTTCACCCCCGACGATCCCGCCATCCGTTTCCTGCGGTCGCTGCTCGATGGCGGGGTTTCAGCCCGTCCCGATCATGTGCGGCTGGCCGTCACCTCCAACCATCGCCACCTGCTTGAGCGCCCGGTCTCTGACCTGCGCGAGGCCCGCCACGCCCGTGACGCCCAGGACGACCAGCTGGCGCTGGTGGATCGCTTTGGACTGGTGCTGGGGTTTCATGCCCCCGATCAGGACAGCTATCTCGAAATGGTGCGGCGACACCTCGGCGCCGAAGGGCTCGATTTCTCTGCGGAGGAAGCCATTGCCTTTGCACTGGCACGCGGAGGGCGCTCGGGCCGCACAGCCTGGCACTTCCGGACCGAAGTTCTGGCCCGCGCCCACAGCGAGGTCGGCTAGCCCCTCCCCTGCCGGGACGATCAATCCCCTGTTATTCTTATCGCTTGCTTTTGATAATCAGTCGCAATACTCTGCCGCTCCCTGATTTGAAAAGGCAACCGCATGGCCAGATTGTCACCAGCTTGCTTCATGCCGCTACCCGTTGCAACGATCTCCGAGGAAAGCCGTGTGCTTTTGAAGGCAGCGCGACTATGGGTCATGCTGGCGCGCGCCCGACGATCCGCCCGCCCGCCGCTGGAGGCGTTGCTGGGGGCGTCGGCAGCCCGCTTCTGTTTGCTGATGGAGCTGCTGGTAGTGTCGTGGCAGGAGCCGTTTACCACCTACCCGCCCTGTGCCGACAGCATCTCTCCCGATGAATTCTGGCTGCTGACCCTGTTGTCGCACGCCGAGAAGGGCGCGGAGCTGCCGTTTCATGCCTGTCTTGTCGATATGCTGCCCGAGGCCCATCGTCAGCGGTTGTGGCAGTGCGCCTCGGCCCTGATGGCCGACCGGATCGGCGCTGCCTGAACGGCAGACGCCCGTTCTAGCCCGCAGCCAGATCGCGTTCAAAAATCCGGTATGTCTTGCGGATTTTGGCGTCGATGGCCTTGGCAATGGCGATCATCGGCCCGTTGTCATCGAGAATCCAGCCGATCTCTCCGCGTGTGCTGCCATTCAGACGGACGGTATCGCGGCGGATATATTCGATCATCATGAATGCCAGCAGCGAGGCGGTGCGGCTTCCCTGCAGATGTTTGCGTACCCCCATCAGCGGCACCCGCGCCCATGTGACCTGCGGCGGCTTGCGCAACTGCCACAACAGCTTCGCCCACCCGAACGGCAGCAAACTGCCGTTCAGCGGCCGGATCAGTTGATTGATGTCGGGAACTGTCAGCATGAAGGCCACCGGTTCACCATCATATTCCGCTATCCGGACCATATGCGCAAACACGATCGGCTTCAGCTTTTTCCCGACATAGGTGACTTCCGCCGGTGTCAGCGGCACAAAGCCCCAGTTCTCGCTCCAGGCCTCGTTCAGAATGTCGAGAATAAGAGCAGCCTCCTGATCGAAGCGCTTCAGATCGACTTCTCGAACGCGAATGCGACTGTTCTTCTCGCCGGCGGCCACGATCCGCTGCACCAGCTCCGGAAAATTTCGGGTGATATCCAGATCCCAGGCTTGCAGATCCTTGACTCCCTCATAGCCAGCTCTGCGGATCAGTGCTTCGTAATAGGGCAGATGATGCCCCATCATCACCACCGGCGGCTCTTCGAACCCTGACACCAGCAGCCCCGGCTCGTCCCAGATCGACAAGCTGACCGGGCCCTGCGCCCGTACCATCCCCTGTTGTCGCAGCCACTGTTCAGCAGCCGCGATCAGGGCATCGGCAATGCCCGGGTCATCGATGGTGTCGAAGAAACCCCATTGGCCAAGGCCGGGGTGGCGCTGCTGTACCAGAGCGCATACCTGAGCGGAAATGCGCCCCACCGCCTTGCCATCGCGTTCAGCCAGAAAGAACGCCGCGCGCCCATGTTGAAACCACGGATTGGTGCGCGCGCCGCCAATCAGGCCGTGCACTTCTGATTTCAGTGGCGGAACCCAGTTCGGGTCGTTGGCATAGATGTCCCAGGCCAGATCGACAAAACGCCGGCGATCGGCGGCCGACTGAACCGCACGGATGCGAACGGCGCTGCCGCTCACGTCAGGCGGCGTCTCTGGTTGTCACAGTGTCAGACTGGTCCCGATAGCGGGGGTGACCCTTGGCAACTCCGCCCGACAGATTGGCTACCCACGGATACCGCCTGGCCATCTCGTCGGTATACCCCAGGTTGAAGACCTTCTCAGACTTGTTCGGACGATCCGCACGTTCATAATCGGTTCTGAACAACTTGTCGGGCCAGAAGCTGGTAATGCCGAAGTTGCCATCTTCGTCGTGGAAGTGGTGGGCAAGGTGGCGCCGCTTCATCTCGGCAAGCCAGGGGTGTTTCGGCTTGTAGCTGAGATGCTGGATGCAGTGGCAGTATTCATAATAACAGGTCATCAGCAGGCCGGCCGCCAGCGACAGGGCCGCACCGCCCAGCCCGGCGTAAAGCCAGCCGATGGGAATGGTGATGAGGGCAATCGTCGGCAATGTGGTATAAAGCGCCCCGAACAGCACTTCCAGATGGTTCGGGTCCTGGTGGTGGTCGTAATGGATGCGTTTCCATACCTTGGCCGTCAGCCGCGACTTGTACATCCACTGCGAATGCAGCACCCAGCGGTGCAGGATGTACCACACCAGCGAATAGGTCACCATGGTGGTGATGACGATCGCCACCGACTGCAGCAGCGTCGGCGGTTGCCAGATGGCGACTCCGATGGCGATGGCCGCCACCAGCAGATAACCCTGAATGGCGTAATACTGGAAATAGGCGACCGTCAGGTCCCTCAGAGTCATCCTGTCGAGGTAGTGCGCCCGATTCCAGATGCCGGGGCGCTTTGCAAAGTCGCCAATCACGTCAAAAACACTCCTGTATGCGGGCGCCTCGTCTAACCCACGATTGCGGCACATCTGGGGCATGATGCCATGAATTCAAGCCGTCTGCACCCCTGCGGCACATATCGGGGGGGCAAGCGCGTCATTCCTCGGTGCGAATCAGCACGCTCTCTCCCAGCAGCAGAAACAGCAGGAACGGGGCGAACGCCGCCGCCCATGGGGGGTAGGTGCCGAAATCCGACATGGCCATGGCAAAATTGTCGGCAACGAAAAAGGCAAACCCCAGTGCCAGCCCGGTGACAGCGCGGATAAACAGGCGCCCGGATCGCGCCAGCCCGAAAGCCGCAACCGACCCAAGCAGCGGCATGAGCACCGCCGACAATGGCCCTGAAATCTTGTGATACAGCCGCGCCTCCAGGTTGGCGGTTGGTCGCCCCGCCAGACGCAGGTCGTGAATGGCCGGTAGCAGCTCCCAGAATGGCAGATGGTCGGCGTTAACCCGCCTGATGATGAACTGGTGTGGTCGTGCCGAAGAAACCAGCGGCATCAAAGGCTCGGAAGTCTGGCGTCCGCTGGCCACATCAAAACGGCGGGCGTTGCGCATTTCCCAGTTGTTCCCCATGAGCCGGGCCGATTCCGCCCGGATGATTTCCGCCAGATGATTATCTTCGCGATTATAGACCGTTACATCTTCCAGTCTTGTATCTGCGCCACTGCCCACGACCCGCGCGGCATGCCAAAGATCATCTCCGGCATGAACCCACACTTCACCTGCCGATTCAACATTATCTGTTATCTTTTTGTAATTATTTGATTTCCAGACATCTAGCTGACTGTTGGCCCTCACCAGCACGAACTCGTTGAACGCGAAGTTGACGGCAGCCACCCCAAGCCCGACCACGATCAGCGGCGCCAGAATCTGGTGGGCGCTGATCCCGGCGGATTTGAAAATGGTGATCTCGCTGTTCTGGTTCAGGGTCATGAACGTCAGCAAGGCCGCCAGCAGAACTGAAAACGGCAGGAACAGCGAAATGATCTGCGGCAGCCGCAGCGACACATAGCGCCAGAGATCGGCTTCACCATTACCGGGGGCAGCCAGAATCTTGGCCGATTCTCCCAGCAGATCAAGGCTCATCAGCACCAGCGCCAGACCACCCAGAAAGGCCAGAGTCCGCACCAGGAACATCCTGCCGGTGTAGCGGGCAATGCCAAGCGATGGGAACAGCGCGCGCAACATCAGGCAGCCCCGGCTCTGGTGCCGCCATCGGCGGTATCGTCAGCATCGGTATCGTGCGGAACCAATGGGCCAAGCCCGATCTTTTCGACGGGTTTGCGCAATTTGCCGAACAGGCCTGTCACCTTGCGGAACAGGCGATCGACGGCGCCGATGGGCTGACCACCGGGCTTGTGCGCCAGAACATGGTAGAACCACAGGCACAAAGCGGCGAAAATGGCATAGGGAACCCATTGCGCCACCACCGGATTGACCCTGCCGATCGCTCCCATGCGCTCTCCATATTCGCTGATCTTGTGATAGGTAACCAGCATGATCACGCACAAGATCACCCCGACCGCCGACGTCGAGCGTTTGGGCGGAACCGCAAGGGCCACGGCCAGGAACGGCAGCAGGAACATCACCACAGACATCACCACCCGGCGGTGAAAGCTCGACTGCGCGGCCAGCAGGTCGTCCCTCGGGGTCGCCGCGTCGTGCATGATCCGCCACAGCTCCGGCAGGGTGCGTTCACGGTCTTCGCCGCCACGTCCGCGAAAGCGTTCGATCTGGGGAAGCGGCACCGGCAGATCGTATTGAACGAAGGTGAGCACCCGTGGAAGCGAAAGTTGCGGGCTGTCCTGCACCAGTGTGCCATTCATCAGCCGCAGCACGATGATGTCGCGATCATCGGTCATCAGGAACTGGCCGCGCACCGCCGAAACAGCAAATGTCGATCCGTCGGGCCGTTCGGAGCGGAAGAACACACCGCGCAGATCAGCGCCCTTGTCGAAGCTTTCTTCCACCCGCAGAGTCGTGCCCTTGCCCAGATGGGCGAATTCGCCAACCTGAATGGAGGCGCCCAGCGCCCCTGAGCGCAATTCGAACTGCAACCCCTCGTAAGCATAGCGCGAATAGGGCTGCAGAAAGCCGACGATCCACAGATTGACGATGGCAAAGACAAACGCGAACAGGAATGGAACACGCAACAGCCGGCCATAGCCCACCCCCACCGCATTCAGGGCATCCAGCTCAGACGACAGGGCAAGCCGCCGGAACCCCAGCAGAATGCCAAGGGCAACGCCGATGGGAATTCCCAATGCCAGATACTCGGGAATAAGGTTGCCGAGCATCCGCCACACCACCGAGACCGGCCCGCCTTCGGTTACCACAAAATCGAACAGGGTTAGCATCTTCTCGAGCAGCAGAAGCATCGCCGCGATCAGCAGCGTGCCGAACAGCGGCACGAGGATCAGCCGGAAGAGGTAGCGGTCTATCGTGCTCGGGAAGCCCATCAAATGCCGCTTAAAGCAGGACCCGGGCAGATGGAAGCCACCGGGGTGATTTCCATTGCGCAACGTTTCTGCAATATCCCATACATGTTTGATTGGTTATCGCCCGTCGATATGCGATTCTTTCTATCCGTGATGGGCCTTGCCGCCGGCAGCACTCTGGTAGCTCCACCTCCGGTGCTGGCGCAGCCATCCGCCTGCATGGCAGATGCCGGAGGACCCGCCGTCAAAGTCACTGCCCAGGGCTTCAAGGACCGCAAGGGCAACCTGCGGATTGCCGTCTATAACGCCAACGAAGAGGAATTCCTGGCCTCGGGGCGCTATGTGCAGCGTATCGACACCCCGATGACCGCAAGCGGGCCGATGACGATCTGCGTCCCCCTCCCCACTGCCGGCCCCTATGCGGTGGTGGCGCTCCACGATCGTGATGCCGATGGCAAGCTTTCGGTATTCAGCGATGGCTTCGGGTTCAGCAACAACCCGAAACTCGGGCGATCAAAGCCACCAGTCAGCAGTGTCACTATGAACGTGCAGGGTGTCTCGGTCATCAGCATCACTCTGAATTATGTGCAGGGATTTTCGCCAAAACCCTGGAAACCGCACTGAACGCCTCGACATCGAGCGATTCGGCCCGGGCCTTCGAATCAAGGCCAAGGCTTTCCAGAGCATCAATGGCGCCCGGAACAGATTTCAGCGACTGTCGCAGCATCTTGCGCCGCTGACCAAAGGCAGCGGCCGTAACCCTCTCGAGCACGACAACAGGCACATCGGCATGACGCTGATGCGGCACCAGTTGCACGACGGCACTGTCGACCTTGGGAGGCGGCGTGAAGGCTCGCGCCGGCAAGGTCATGATGATCCGCGCGTCACACCGAAAGCGTGACAGCACCGACAATCGGCCATAGGCCGCCGTGCCCGGGCGGGCGACAATGCGCTCGGCAACCTCTTTCTGGAACATCAGTGTCGCACTTTGCCACCACCCCGGCCATGGCGTAACCGACAGCCAGCCGACCAGCAGAGGGGTTGCGATATTGTAGGGAAGGTTGGCAACGATATGCGCCCCCTGCCCCGCCACTTCAGCGGCGTTGGTGGAAAGTGCATCTCCCTCGATAATCGAAAGACGCCCGCCACTTGCTGCTGCCAGACGCTCGAGTATCGGGATGGCGCGACGATCCCGCTCAACGGCAACGACCCGGGCCCCCGCCTTCAGAATCGCCCGGGTAAGGCCTCCGGGGCCCGGCCCCACCTCATAAACGATATCGCCGGCCTTCAGTGGCACGGCGCGGGCGATACGATCCAGCAGATTGAGATCAAGGAGGAAATTCTGCCCCAACGCCTTGCTGGCGCGCAGCCCCGCTTCGGCGATTTCATCGCGCAGCGGTGGAAGCAAGGCTATGGCCGCAGCCGGATCTGTCATCAGGGGTTGCTGGCGGCACACCGCATGCGCGCACACTCTCCGGCAAGGGCAATGGCGGCAATCATCGCATGGGGGCTGGCCTTGCCCTGCCCGGCGATATTGAAGGCCGTGCCATGATCTGGTGCGGTCCGCAACACCGGCAGCCCCAGCGTTACGTTTACTCCACTGTCGAAGTACAGGGTTTTCAACGGGATGAGCGCCTGATCATGATACATGCAGATGGCGACGTCGTACCGCAGGCGGGCAGCGGCATGGAACATGGTGTCCGGAGACAGGGGCCCCATCACGTTCACTCCTTCCTCCTGCAGGGCCTGGACCGCCGGCGCGATGATCTCGATTTCCTCGCTGCCCATGGCGCCCCCCTCTCCGGCATGGGGGTTGAGCCCGGCAAAGGCCAGCCTTGGTGAGGCAATCCCGAAGTCGCGCTGCAAGCCTCGAACCACGGCCCGGGCCCGCGACAGAATCAACTCGGTTGTCAATGCCTTGGGAACGCTGGCCAACGAACGGTGGATGGTGACAGGAACCGTGCGCAGTTCCGGCCCCGACATCATCATCGCCACATTGGTATCGGCAACACCGCAGCGTTCCGCCACGAACTCGGTCTGGCCCGGGTGGGTGAAGCCAATGGCATACAGCTGCGCCTTGGCAACCGGCCCGGTCACCAGCCCCGATGCCGCCCCCGAACGGGCAAGCCCCACTGCCATCTCGACAGAATCCAGCGCTACCCGCGCCCCTGCAAGCGTCGGCTCTCCGGGGATGATATCACCCGGCTCATCGACCTGCAGCAGCGGCAAGGCTTCGTGGAACAGTGAAAGCGCCTCAGAGGGACGGGAAATCTGCGCAACCGGGCCATCCCACACCGCTTCGATGCTGCGACGGTCTCCGATGGCGAAAAACGGTGGCAACCTGTGCGCGGCACGCACTGCCCACGCTTTGGCAATCACCTCGGGCCCCACGCCCGCCGGATCGCCTATCGATACCGCCAGAGGCGGACGATCTGGGTCACAATCAAAGGGGGCAGGCTCTGGCAGGCTGTCAGGCATGATCAGCGATAATCAATCACGGCATCCCGTCGCAAGTCCCGCAGGTAGCGCCGGGCGGCACTGTTGACGCGCTGGTCGTTCAACTGGCTGTAAACCTGATCAAAGCTCGGCAGTCCGGCTGTTGCGGGCGGGTCGTCGCGGCCGCACAGAACCAGCACCCGCAGCCCTTCCTCGGCTGATCCGAACGGCGGCGTCGCCGTGCCCACCTGCATCTGGCCGATAATCTGCTGAAGCTGCTGCGGCAGGTCGCCAAGACGCAACTGGTCGTTGGAAACCACGGTGCCCCCCAGCGAAGCAGCCACTTCCTCGGCGCGACCGCACCCACCCATCGAGCGCGTCTGCTTCTGGATGTCGGCGGCAAGCTGGCGCGCCTGCGCTTCGGTGACATTCTTGGGCAACGGAATGGTCAGTTGCTTGAGGCTGAGAATGGCATTGGCCGGATCAACCGACAGAACCTGACGCTTGTCGATCATCGCCAGAATGGCAACGCCGCCCGGCACGGCAACCGGGTCCGACACGCTTCCTCGCGGCAGCGACCCCGCCACGGCGGCCAGCGCCGGTGACAGCTGTTCTGCACGCACCCAGCCCAGATCGCCGCCGACCGCTGCTGTCGATGCTTCCGAGAACTGGCGGGCGTAGGCGACAAAACTGGCGCCCTGACGCACCTGGTCAACGATGCGCTGCGCTCCGGCCATGACCTGCGACTGGGTTTCGGGCGTCGCCGACAGGAAGATTTCACCAACCCGGTATTCATCCTGTCCCTTGGCGGCCTCGAGTTTCTGGATGATGGCCTGCACTTCATCATCGCCGACATTGACGAATGGCTCGACCCGTTTGCGCAGCAGGCGGCTCCAGGCCATTTCACCACGGATCTGCTGCTTGATGGTGGCCGGAGATGAGCCGTTTTCCTTCAGGAATTTTGCAAACTGCTCGGGCGTCTGGCGAAAATTGGCAGCCACGCGATTGTAGGTCTGCTCGATATCTTCGGCGGGAACGACAATCTCATTCTGCGCAGCTTCCTGAATTTGCAGCTTTTCATCGATCAGGTTGCGCAACACCTGCAGGCGCATCATCTGCCGTTCCTGATCCGAGATCTTGCCGCCGTTGGCAATGATGACGAGCCCCAGGCGATGCGCGACATCGGTGTCGGTGATGATATCGCCATTGACGATCGCTGTCGCCTTGTAGACGTTAGGGTCCACCGGGCCCATCATGGTGATTTCCGGCAGGTTGAGCGCCGCTGCCTGGCGCTGGCTGGCAGTCAGCGTATCGCTCTGCGCCTTGGCCACATCGGCAAGCGCTGGCATCATCAGCGCCCCCGCACACAGCAGAACAACCAGTTTTTCACGCGTTACTGTCGACATTCGCCTCTGCTTTTCAAATGGTCCAAAGCCCATGTTTCAGCCAATCCTCTCCCGTCAGGCCACGCTTGGGAGGATAGGGATTCTGCCCGCTCACCCTGCCAGCCTTTGCCTGAACAGCCCCTTACCCGATATTCTTCAGTGATATGGTAAAATAGAACGAACTGCCAAGCCGGGCATTGGGGTTATCGACATAGTTGCGCCGCCAGGTAACCGAAAAGTCAAAACATTCATCGCTGTAGCTGATTCCGAGGCGATGACGGATCGGCTGGAAGCCGTCGTTGGTGGTGAGGGGGTCATCACCCCTCGAGGTAAGGTCGACGATCGCCGATCCGAACACCGCCCAGTATCTGGCAAAAGCGATGCGAGCCCCGGCCCGCACTTCTTCGTGATCGGTCAGATCCTCGAGATCGATATCGCGGTTGAAGCGCAGATAGCCTACCGAAACGAAGGTGCGCGACGACCCGACGGCGATGTCGGTTTCCGAGCGCCGCACCGCCAGGCTGTCCTTGTCGAGCCGCAGCCGCTGTGTCACCTCGACGACGCCACCAAACCGCACCGACGCCCAGCCGACGATATCGGAGAGCCGGCGGGACAAACCCGTGCCTTCGGGAAAAATCGTCGGCCGGTCGGACAGGCGGTAGCTCTGGCCAAGCTGGCCGGTCACCACCAGCCCCGGCCGGGTCCATCGCCAGTCTACCCCGTAGGTTAGCCGGGTACCCCCTTCCCAGCGATCATACCCCGCAAAACGATTGAGAGCGAACAAGTTAGATTCTTCCAGATCGATGGCGCGGGCGTCTTCGTTGGGGATGCCGTCATTATTGCCATTGGTGGAGGCAACCAGTTGCAGACGCGGCGTCAGGGTCTGGGTTCCACCCAGGAACGGCCCGGCGAACGGCCATTCGACATCGGCAGCAACCAGTGACAGCGCGCGGGCCTTCCAGCCATCAGCGCCGGCATACAGGGGTTCGTCAGCCAACAGGGTATTGTCGCTGTGGTAAAGGTCGCCGCGAACCAGGCCGGTGAAAGTCACGCGCTGCCCCAACCCGGTGAGCAGGCTGCGCTCCCACGTCAGCGAAGCCAGGGCCCGCGCCATCGACTGTCCGTCGGTTCGGTGAAGGCCAAGGCTGTTGGCCTCGACCATCAGGTTGCCTCCCAATGGCCTGGTCGGTAGCCGCCACAGCAATTCCACCAACGGCAAGGCAAAGGGTGTGCGTCCTGCAGTCATGCCTGGTTTCAGATCCTGGAAGAACCAGCCACGCACCGCGAAATAGCGATCGGGCCGGAACTGCTCTAGCGCGTAGGTCGAGCGCAACCGGGAATCGAGGCTGATCTGATACCGGCCGGGAAAATTGTCGTCGTTGGTCAGCCTGGCCGAAAAGCTTGATCGCCAGCCGTTGCCATGATCGATCTGTCCGCGCCCGTCGAAGTAGCCGCGAAACCGCGCCTTGGTCTGGATGATCGCGCCGTCCTCGCCGATTGCTTCTCCCTTGGCGTAGGTGAACCGGCCGCCAAGAGTGATCGGCCCGCCGGCAAACAGCTGACGATATTCCAGCTCGGCGACAGGGGTAACCTCGGTATAGATGTGGGCGGTGGCCGTCAGGTCGCGATCGGGGGCGATCGACCACAGATAAGGAAGAATCAGTTCGCCACCCAGTTCGCGCGAGTAGCGGACATTGGGGCTCAGAATACCCGTGTAGCTGTGATCGAAACTATCTGGGTGCGACAGTTTCGGCAGTGCCAGAATTGGCACGCCGAACGCTTCGAGCCGGGCCCTGCTGTAGAAGATCCGCCCGCGCACCGGGTCATGCACTACCCGCGCCGCCTTGATCGACCACACTGGCTCCTGCGGGCAGCCGGTCAGCCGATCGACGACATCGCATGGGCTGTAGGTGACGTTGTTCAGGGTGGCGCGCCCATCGACACGGGTTCCGTCCTTTGCCGCCAACCGGCTGCCATCCGACAGAATCAGCAGCAGGTTTTCGATGGCGCCATCGCGCAGGGTATCGGTAAGCTCCACCTGATCAGCCACCAGGCGGTTACCGTCCTGCCCGTCAAGCAGCACCTTGCCGCTGGCAGAAACGGTATCGCGGCGGCGGTCATAAACCACCTCGTCAGCCGTCAGTCGCTGGTTGCCACGTTGCACCACCACATTGCCGGTGGCGGTCACCACCTCGCTATTCTCATCGTAGGTCAGCAGGTCGGCTTCGAACTCGATCTCCTGCCCGGCAAGCGGGGTGGCCCCGGACGGCGGTCCTGGCTCGGCAACCGCTTGCGCAATGGCCGGCGGCGCCAACAGCAAAGCCGCGCCAAGCGCTGCTACCCGACCATGAGCAATACGAGCGATCATCTGCCTTGAGGCTTTAGGGGGAGCCAAGAGCCGAAACAAGCCGGTCAATGCCAAAGTGCTGCCGCAGCGAAACGCCTCGCCACATTCCGGTGCTGCCCGCCGCTCACCATGGACGGCAGATCAGACCACTGGGCCCATTCCGGGACGGCGATGATTCGATGAGAGGTGGCTGGGGCGCCAGGATTCGAACCTGGGAATGGCGGTACCAAAAACCGCTGCCTTACCGCTTGGCTACGCCCCAA
>JBDHSK010000007.1:0-179327 GCA_039808025.1 Sphingomonadaceae bacterium
GTGGTGGCGATGGCCAACGGCAAGGAAGCCGCCGAGGTGCTGGCAACCGATTTCAACGGCACGATCGAACGGCTGGGCCTGCGCCAGCACCTGTCGTCGAACCGCACCCAGGGGCTTCCCAACATGATCGCCCGGGTGCGTGAGGCTGCCACCCGTCAGCTGGCCGCCTAGAAGCGGGGGTCCTGGCGCTGCGACCAACGCTCAGCGCAGCGCGGCAACGGCAATTGCCGGTGAATCGCTGAACAGGCCATCGATACCGGCCGCTGCGAACGCGCGGATTTCCGCGCCCAGGTCGCCATGGGCCGCCGGGTTCAGGCCCTTGCGATAGCGGCTGGCGAGGAAATAATTTTCGGGCCGGAAGGTCCAGACGTGCACCTTCAGTCCGACGCGGTGCGCCGCATCGACCAACCCGGTGGGGGTGCCGGCCAGCCGTCCGCGCCGGCGGATCACCAGATCACGTTCCACGCCGATGGCATCGGCATAGGTGGCAATGGCCGCCAACCCGTTAGGTGTCAGCATGTCGGCATAGGTGGTGCCCGGGCGGTCGGCGGGGCCACCGTCCTTTTCCATCAACTGCACCAGCGGCAAAGGCGTGAGCGGGCGTAGCTGTTGCAGGTTTCCGACTTCAAAGCTCTGGAGGAAGACCGGGGCGTCTGGGCCGGCGCGGCCATGATTGGCCAGGTTCTGCAACATCAGCGGTTCCAGCGGCAGGCCGATTTGGCGGAAATGGCTGGGATGCTTGGTTTCCGGATAGACGCCGACAGGGCGGCCGAAGCGGCGTTCACAGACCGCTACCAGTTCGAGAATTTCCGTGAAGGTGGGGATGGTCTCAGTGTCGTTCCGTGCGGTGTTGGCGCGGCGCAGCAGCGGCAGGCGTTCGCGGGCCTTCAGGGTTTTCAGCTCGGCCAGCGTGAAATCTTCGGTAAACCAGCCCGATACACTGGTACCATCGATCAGCCGGGTGGTGCGGCGGTTGGCGAACTGCCGGTGCCGGGCGACATCGGTGGTCGAGCCGATCTCGTTCTCGTGGCGGGCGACCAGAACGCCGTCTGCGGTCGCCACCAGATCGGGCTCTATATAGTCGGCCCCCTGTTCGATGGCCAGCTGGTAGGCGCCAAGGGTATGTTCCGGCCGCTCGGCACTGGCGCCGCGATGGGCGATGATCAGCGGCCGGGCGAAGGTCATTCCTGACCGGAGGTCTGGCTGTGGCGGGCTGCGGCCGGCTGGTCATCCGACCGGGAGTCACCGTCGTGCGGCACATTGATGCCCCGCTGTACCGCCGGCCGGCTGGCGATCGCCAGGCTCCAGCGCGCCATGTTGCGGAACGGGTCGGGGTCGACGCCCGACCAGCGGGCCGTTCTGGTCCAGCACCAGGTGGCGATATCGGCGATCGAATAGTCTCCGGCCAGCCATTCATGTGACGACAGGTGACGGTCGATCACGGTGAACAGCCGCCGCACTTCGGCGTGATACCGGTTGATGGCGGCCGGGATCTTTTCCGGGAAGAAGCGGTAGAACAGGTTGGCCTGCCCCATCATCGGGCCGACCGCCGACATCTGGAACATCAGCCATTGCTCGACGCGGCTGGCACCCTTCAGGTCGCGCGGCATCAACAGGCCGGTCTTGTGGGCGAGATACAGCAGGATGGCGCCCGATTCAAAAACAACAAAGCCGTCATCGACGATGACGGGAATGCGGCCATTGGGGTTCAGCGCCAGAAAGGCAGGCAATTTCTGCTCGCCGCTTGCCAGATCGACACTGTGGACTTCGTAGGGAAGCCCCATTTCCTCGAGCGTGACGGAAACCTTGTAGCCGTTGGGCGTGGGTGCCGTATAAAGCGTGATCATCTGATTCCCCCCATAGGCCCCGTACTTCTGGCACTTTTGCCGGGCAGTTGCCACCCTGTTGATGCTACGGTAGGTCTGCAGTGGATGGACGCCGCCCCCAGTCTCAGCAACAAGCTCATGATGGCGGGCGCGGCCATCGGCCAATGGTTCTCGACACCGGCCGGCCTCAGGGTGAAGCGCATCGGCACGATCGGGCTGTCGCTGATTATCCTGCTGGTGCTGGTTCGTGCCATCGCCGAGATCGGCTGGCAGGAAGTGCTGGCGGCATTGCCGCTGAACCCGTGGTTCTGGCTGTGCTACCTTGGGTCGTATTTCATTCAGCCCGCCTGTGATTTCATCATCTATCGCCGCTGGTGGACGTTTGGATGGAGGGGGATCGCGCCTTTCCTGAAGAAGCGGGTGATGAACGAGGCGCTGCTCGCCTATTCCGGCGAGACCTACCTGATGGCCTGGGCGGCGCGGCTTCTGGGGTTCGCGTTCGACCCCAAGGTCAGGCAGCCGCCGATTCTGGGGCGGGGCGACGGGCCGGGTCTTGACCCCCGGGAATATCCGCTGGCGGCCATCAAGGATGTGAATATCACGTCGGGCCTTGCCGGCAATTTCTTCACCCTGCTGATGCTGATCGTGGCGCTGGTGATGGGGGGCGATGAACTTTTGTTCGATACGATGGACCCCGAGGCCCTTCGCCGCTTTGCCATCGGCTTCAGTTTTCTGGTGATATTAAGCCTTTCGATCCTGGCCTTCCGCGGCAAGGTGATGAGCATTCCCACCCGCGACAATCTGTGGTCGGCAGGGGTGCATTTCTTCCGGGTGTCTATGCAGCATCTGCTGTTCACGCTCAGCTGGATCATTGCTGTGCCGGAAATCGCGCTTGACGTGTGGATTCTGCTGGGAGCGATGCGGCTCGTGATCATGCGGCTGCCCTTCCCGAACAAGGAGATCCTGTTTGCTGCTGTCGCCGTCACGCTGACCGGCCCGATGTCGGTGCATGTGGCGGCACTGATGGCGGCGCAGGGAGCGCTGCACCTGGTGATGCACGGCATTTCATGGGTTGGTGGCACCGCCATCGAGGCGGCGGAGAAGCAGGGGCGGACCTGATCGACAAGGAACGGGCGGCCCGAGGTGAGCCGCCCGTGAAGCTTGCCTGATCTGGCGATTGTCAGGCGCTGGCACGCAACCGGCGGCGGCGCGCCGTCAGGCCCACCAGACCGAAGCCGGCGATCAGCATGGCCCAGGTGGCGGGTTCAGGAACGACGACCGCATAATTGAAGTTGTCGAGCGTGACGGTATTTTCATCCCAGACACTGCCGCTGGTCACCAGTGTGAACGAACGGATGCCGGTTACGTTCACGTTGGCAACCTGCATGCCGTAATTTTCATCGGCGGTGAAGCTTTTGACGATTTCGGCCGAGCCGGTGTCGAACACCAAAGTGATGGTGACCGGATCGTCGGCAAAGTCCCAGACATCGGAAAATTCGAAGTTGTAGAGATCGAAGGATTTGCCATCGGCACGCGAGACGGTGGTGACCGAGCCGAAATAGTTGGGAACCAGTTGCGAGCCATCGGCACCCAGCACCCAGCCATCACCGACTGCGAAGAAGGCGTCGGCGCCGACTCCGTCACCGGGGTTCTCGAACTTCAGCCCACCCGAGACCAGCGGCGAATTGTACGTATCGAATGGCACCAGCTCGTTGAAGTCAACGATAATGGTGGTGGCGGCCTGCACAGACCCGGAAATCAGGAGGGCAGCACCAAGGGCGACTAAAGATTTCATGACATACTCCCCATGTTCGCGGCTGAACGACCGCATGGTTAATGGAGCGCAATTTCATGAATTTTTCAAGAATGAAATAATTACGTTATCTCCGCGACATGCAGAAGGGATGCCAGAATCGGGCCAGAATCGGAATGGACCCGCGTGGGCCGCAGTTGTGGTCAGAACCAGGCCTGAAGGCCAGCAACCAGCCGCCAGCCGGCCGTTTCGTCGCCACGCATGCGGGCATAACGGGCGGTGCGGCCAAACAGCCGCTGATGCATGACCCCGATATAGGGGGCGATTTCGGGCACGAATTCCTGGCGCAGCCTGAGGCCGACTTCAGCCGATGTCAGGCCGCCGCCACGGTGGATGTCGGGCATGTCTTGTGCCGACAGTTCCAGTTCAAGGGCCGGTTGCAGGATCAGCTTCTGCGTCAGCCGCTGATCGGTCTCGGCCTCGAAACGGGCGCGCAGCTCACTCCGGGTCGACAGATAAAGCGCCCCTTCCACTTCGAACCAGTAGGGCGCCAGACCGTTGATGGCGATCATGGCGTGGGTGCGGTCAGGCTCGGGCCCGATATCGTGACGGACTCCGGCCAGCAGGTTGAACCATGGGCCGATGGCATGCCGCCACCCGGCCTCGATGGCGGCGTCGGCAGGGCCGGCGAATACCCCGTGCAGCCGGGTGCGGGCAAAGGCGCGGTCGATATCGCCACCGGCCGACAGCTCCGCCTCAAGCGCATAGCCATCGGCACCATCGTGGAACTGCGCCTCGGCGCGCTTCAGGCGCACCACGGCGGTGCGGATGTCGCCATGCTCAGCCCTAAGGCCGGCGCGTGAGCGTTGCATGGCCGCGGCCCCGAAGCTGGTATCGGCCGCCCATGCCGGCCCGCTGAACGCCGCGGCGGGGGGTGGCGCCACGGGTGGGTTGGCGATGGCGGGCGTGTGGTCCATTGCGCCGTGGTCCATTGTGCCATGGTTCATTGTGCCATGGTCCATTGCCCCGTGGTCCATCGTCGGCATGGCATGGCTGGCGTGCGGGTCGGCGGCGGTCTGCGCCAGTGCCGGGCCAGCAGCCAGCAGCGCCATCAGCAGCAGCGCCTTCATGCCGTGGCCCCATCTAGCGGTCGCACCGAAACCACCCGGAACATGCCGGCGTGCATGTGCAGCAGCAGGTGGCAGTGAAAGGCCCAGTCACCCGGCGCGTCGGCGGTGAAATCGAAAGTCACCTTGCCGCCGGGCAGCACATTCACCGTGTGCTTGCGCGGCAGGCTGCCGGTGTGGCCATTCACCAGCTCGAAGAAATGGCCATGCAGGTGGATGGGGTGGGTCATCATCGTGTGGTTCACCAGCACCACCCGCGCGCGCTCGTCGCGGGCAAAGCGGATGGGGTCGACGCCGTCACTGTATTTGCGGCCGTCGAACGACCACATGAACCGTTCCATGTTGCCGGTCAGGTGCACCTCGACGGTGCGGGTGGGCGGCCGCTGGTCAGGGTTGGGGGTCAAGGCCATCAGGTCGCGGTAGGTGAGCACCTTGTGCCCGACATCGGCCAGCCCCAGCCCCGGTTCGCCGGTGCGGTCAACCGGGTTGGAAGCGATCATGTCGACGCCGACGCCCATCTCTATCTGCGGCGGCGCCATGGACTTGTCGCGCATCGGCATGTGGCCGCTGTGGCCGCCGCCGTGGCCGCCAGCGTTGCCACCGGCGTTGGCGTGTCCGCCATGATCGCCATGCTCACCATGCCCGCCCGTTTCTGCCATCCCGCCCATCCCCATGTCGCGCATGGTCAGGGTGGGGCGGGGCCGCAGCGGCGGCGGGGTGGCGCGCATTCCCGGCCGGGGCGCCAGCGTTCCCACCGCCATGCCCGAGCGGTCGATCGATTCGGCGACAACGGCATAGGCCCGATCGTCGGGCACCACGATCAGGTCATAGGTTTCGGCATTGCCGATCTGCAGTTCCTCCACCTCGGTCGGGCGGACATCCTGCCCGTCGGCTGCCACCACCAGCAGCTTCAGCCCCGGAATGCGGACGTTGAAGATGGTCATGGCGCTGGCGTTGATCAGCCGCAGCCGCACCCGCTGTTGCGGGGTGAACAGGCCAGTCCAGTTCTCCCGCGGGCCGTGGCCGTTCAGCAGATAACTGTAGGTGGCGGCCGTCACGTCGGCGATGTCGGTTGGGTCCATGCGCATGGCGGCCCACATCCGCCGCCCGGCCATTGGCATGTCGCCAGACAGCAGCGTCTGGCGCTGGCGGTTGAAATAGCCGCCTTCGGCCTTCAGCCGGGAAATCAGGGTATGCGGGTGCAGGAACGTCCAGTCCGACAGCACGATTACATGCTCGCGGTCGAAGGGGTTAGGGTCAGGGCCTGCCGGGTCGATGACGATGGGGCCATAAAGGCCTGATTGTTCCTGAAGGCCGGTGTGGCTGTGATACCAGTAGGTTCCGGACTGGCGCACCGGAAATTCGTAGGTGAACTGCTCTCGCGGCCGGATTCCGGGAAAGCTGAGGCCGGGGACGCCATCCATGGTGTGGGGCAGCAGCAGCCCGTGCCAGTGGATTGAGGTGTCTTCACCCGACAGGGTGTTGCGCACATGGATGCGCACGGTCTGCCCCTCTTTCAGGCGGATCAGCGGCCCCGGCAGGGTGCCGTTCACGGTGATGGCGTGGCCGCTGCGCCCACCGGTTTCAAAGCGGCTGTGCCCGACACTTAGGTGGATATCCTCGCCAGAAAGCGGCGGGGTGGCGGCAAGCCCGGCGCTGCCGCTGAGCGCCCAGCCCGGCAGCAGCCCGGTAGCCCCGGCAAGCAGCAGCCGGCGTCGGTCGATGGCGATGGTCATGCCGCGCTTTCAGCCTTGCCATGGTGTCAAGGTCAAGGGGGGGTGCATCAGGCCGACAGCGGTGGGATGCGGGGCTTGACCCTCACATGATGTGAAACTTTATGGACAGGGGATGGAACAGGTACGCGAAAAGGTCATCGATCCGGTCTGTGGCATGACGGTCGACCCGTCGACGACGCCACACCATGTGCACCATCACGGGAACGCGGTGTATTTCTGTTCGGCCGGTTGCAAGGTGAAGTTCCTGGCTGACCCCGACCGTTACGCCGATGGCCCGCCCGCGCCCGAGGCCGGGCCGCCGGGCACCTTGTACACCTGCCCGATGGACCCCGAGATCGTGCAGGATCACCCCGGTGCCTGCCCGATCTGCGGCATGGCGCTTGAGCCGATGCTGCCTACCGCCGCCAGCGGCCCCAACCCCGAGCTGGTCGATTTCCGCCGTCGCTTCGCGGTGGCGGCAGCGCTGACGGTGCCGGTGGTGGGGTTGGCGATGGGGGCGCACCTGTTCCCGGCTCTGCACGATCTGGTGCCGTCGCGGCTGTCGGCGGTTCTCCAGATGCTGCTGACTGCGCCGGTGGTGCTGTGGGCGGGCTGGCCGTTCTTCCAGCGCGGCTGGGCGTCGGTGGTGCGGCGGCGCTTCAACATGTTCACGCTGATTGCCCTTGGCACCGGCGTTGCCTTCCTGTGGTCACTGGCGGCGGTGCTGGCGCCCGGCCTGTTCCCGCCGGCCTTCCACACCCACGAAGGCGTGCCGGTATATTTCGAGGCGGCAGCGATGATCGTGACCTTGGTGCTGCTGGGGCAGATCCTTGAACTGGGCGCCCGCGACCGCACCTCGGGGGCCATTCGGGCGCTGCTAGACCTGACCCCGAAGACAGCTTTGCGGCTGACCGATTGCGGCCATGAGCGGGAAGTGGCTGTGGCCAAGGTGCAGGTGGGCGATCGTTTGCGGGTGCGCCCCGGCGAGGCCGTTCCGGTGGATGGCGTGGTGGAAGAAGGCGCCTCGGCCATCGACGAAGCGCTGGTGACGGGTGAATCACTGCCACGCCGTGTGCATGCGGGCGACCATGTGCGGGCCGGCACGCTCAACCGTCAGGGGTCGCTGGTGATGCGCGCCGAGGCGGTTGGCCAGCAGACGATGCTGGCGCGTATCGTGCGCATGGTGGCCGATGCCCAGCGCAGCCGCGCCCCCATCCAGCGCATCGCAGACAAGGTTTCCGGCTGGTTCGTGCCAGCGGTGATTGCGGCGGCGCTGCTGGCCTTTGCTGCGTGGGCAGCCGTCGGGCCGGAACCACGCTTTTCCTATGCCCTGCTGGCGGCGATCTCGGTACTGATCATCGCCTGCCCCTGTGCCCTGGGGCTGGCAACCCCGATGTCGATCATGGTGGGGGTGGGGGCGGGCGCCGAAGCCGGGGTGCTGGTGCGCGACGCCACGGCGCTGGAGCAGATGGCCAAGGTTGATACGCTGGTGATCGACAAGACCGGAACGCTGACCGAGGGACGGCCCGCTGTAACCGGCCTGTTCGCGCAAGGGATGACGGAAGATGAACTGCTGGCGCAGGCGGCAGCGGTCGAGCGTCTGTCGGAGCATCCGCTGGGGGAGGCGATCGTTGCAGCGGCACGGGCGCGCGGGCTGGCCATTGCCGATGCCAGCGGTTTCGACGCGCCCTCGGGGCGCGGTGTGGTGGCCAGCGTTGGCAGCCGGCAGGTGCATATCGGCAACGCCCGCTTTCTGGGGGAACAGGGCATCGCTGTCGCAGCGATGGAGGATCAGGCCCGCCGCTGGCGCCGGAATGGCACAACGGCGGTGCTGGTGGCAGTAGACGGTGTCGCGGCCGGAGTCATTGCCGTGGCCGACCCGGTGAAGGCGTCGACAGCACCCGCCATTGCGGCGCTGAAGGCCCATGGCATCAGGCTGGTGATGGCAAGTGGCGACAAACGCCAGACCGCCGAGGCGGTGGCCCGCCAGTTGGGGATCGATGACGTGGAAGCCGAGGTGTTGCCGGAAGACAAGGCAGCGCTGGTGCAACGCCTGCAGCGACAGGGCCGAGTGGTGGCGATGGCGGGCGACGGTGTGAACGATGCCCCGGCGCTGGCGGCGGCAGACGTGGGGATCGCCATGGGCAGCGGCACCGACGCCGCCATCGAGGCAGCCGGTATCACCTTGCTGCACGGCGATCTGGGCGGGATCGTCAAGGCGCGGACGCTTTCGGAAAAGACCATGGCCAACATCCGTCAGAACCTGATGTTTGCCTTCGGCTATAATGCCGCCGGTATTCCCATTGCCGCCGGGCTTTTGTACCCGGCCTTCGGAATTCTGTTGTCGCCCATCGTGGCGGCGGTGGCGATGTCGCTGTCGTCGGTGAGCGTGGTGTATAACGCCTTGCGGCTGAAAGGCGCCTTGCAATGAAGATCGGGGAAGTCTCGGCCCGCGTCGGGGTATCGGCCCGCATGATCCGCCACTACGAAGAGATCGGGCTGGTGCCCAAACCGTTGCGGCGGGAGAGCGGCTATCGCGATTACGGGCAGGCTGATGTCCAGCGGCTTATCTTCATTGCCAATGCCCGTGATCTGGGGTTTTCGATCGACGAAATCGCCGCCCTGCTTGACCTGTGGTCGAACGAGCATCGCTCGAGTGCTGATGTGAAGGCAATGGCGCTGGCGCGCGCGGATGAACTGGGGCGCAAGGCGGAATCGCTGCAGCAGATGCGTCGCGAACTGCTGACGCTTGCCGATTGTTGCCATGGCGACGATCGGCCCGAATGTCCGATCATGGATCGCATCGCCGGACGCGGCTGATCGGCCTGCGGCAGAGTGGCGCGTCTGCCGGGCCTTATAATATGCACCCAAAATGCATATTATTTCAGCAAGGCTGGCATCGCACCTCGGTGTGGCGGCAGCCGGCAACCACCAGCATTGCGAGGACAGCATGGGTTTCCCGGCCTTTTTCGATACCGCCCCCACCATCACCGTTACCGATCCTCTGGCTGAGTTTCTGGGCGCTGCGCGTGATGGGATCATGACCTATGGCTATGCCGATGTGGTGCGGATGGCCGGCCATTCCTGCCCGACGGTTGCTGGCGCCTATCTGATGGTGCGCGCCGGCCTGAAAGCGCTCTATGGCGACCAGCTGCCAGAGCGTGGCGGGCTTGAGGTGTTCATGCGTGACCCCCGTGACGAGGGCACCACCGGCGTGACGGCTTCGGTTGCCACCCTGCTGACGGGCGCCGCCCCGGAAACCGGTTTTGGCGGCATTGCCGGCAAGTTCGTGCGCCGGGGCCTGCTGCACTTTTCGGCGCCGATCGACTGCGTGATGGCGCTGCGAAGGCAGGATACTGGCGCCGGGGTGCTGGTCGATCTCGATGCCTCGGTGGTGCCGCCAGCCGCGGAAATGCGGCAGCTGTTTCCCGTGGTGCTGGGTGAGGCGCCCGATGCCGCCGCCCGCGCAAAATTCGGGGCTTTGTGGCAGCAGCGGGTGGCAGCGATGCTGACCGATCATGCCGACGACCCGGCGCTGGTGTCGGTCGAGACGTGGCGGGCGGTGGCCTGAGCGGCCACCCCCGGCTTTCCGGAAAGGACAGATGATGGAGCCGAGACTCGATTACTTCGCAAGGGCACCCAAGCTGATGCAGGCGGTGCTTGCGCTCAACAAGGCGGTGGACGACAGCGGCCTCGAACGCGGCCTGCTGCATCTGGTGAAGCTGCGGGCTTCGCAGATCAATGGCTGTTCCTACTGTGTCGACATGCACAGCCGCGAAGCCCGCGCTGATGGCGAGAGCGAGCAGCGGCTGTACCTGGTAGCGGCGTGGAAGGAATCGCCGCTGTTCACCGGGCGCGAGCGGGCGGCGTTCCGCTGGGTGGAGGCTGTTACTCTGATTTCCGAAAACGGGGTTCCCGATGCCCTTTATGCCGACATGCTGAAGCATTTCAGCGAGGAAGACCTGGTGAAGCTGACGGTGGCGGTGGCCATGATCAACACCTGGAATCGGCTCAGTGTGTCATTCCATGCCATCCACCCGGTTCAGCACGCCAGCGAAGGCTGATCTCCGCTTAGCGCCATCAGAACCTGCCGTTCGATCAGCGGATAGAAGGGGTTGGCGGTAATGCGCACCACGCCGGGGGCCAATCCGCGTTCGCCCCGGCGGACACCGTCTGCGGGGTTGAACCTATAGATCGCATCATCTAGCGCGAATGGCAGGGCAACGTGCGACAGTGACAGCACATCGGGTGGCCAGGGCAGGGAGACTCCCTGATCGTCGGCCATCTGCACGGATGGCGGCGGGCCGGCGCCCAGTACCTCGGCCAGCGCCGGAGACTCGGGAAGCAGCGACCGGTTGACATCGAACAGCAGCAGGCGGTCGTGGCGGGCGGGCTGGTTAGCGGGAAGGCGGGCGAACAGGTCCGTCACCACGGCGCGGCTGGAAACGGTGGCGTCGACCACCGACTGAAACGCCAGCACCGGCGGCAGACTGTCAAGTTTCCCGGCCTGTTCAGCACGATCGAGCAGCCTCTGCACATCGACAGTGAGCTTCTGGCTCTGCACGGCGGCATGAACGGGAAAGCTGGCATATTTGCAGGGGTTGTCTTCCGGTTTCAGAGTCAGCCAGGCGGCATGTTCGAACGCCGGGAAGATCGCCGGCCACCCCGCTATTCCGGCAAAGCGGGCATGGCGGCCGATGCCGATCATCGGTGACAGCAGAACAAGGTGCCTGACCGGCAGAAGGCGGTCATCGAACAGGCCGGATAGCGCGTAATGAAGGGCAAGTGCGGCGCCGTTGGAATAGCCGATCAGGCTGACTGGCCCCCCCGCTGCGAGGTGGCCGGCCGCGCGCATCGCCAGCGCCACGGCCGCCTTCCACTGCTGGCGGCTGACATGGGCGAGCGCCGCCGGGGCGGTGCCATGGCCGGGCAGGCGCAACACGATGGCGACAAAGCCGGCCTGCTGCACGGCCAGCGCCAGCCCCCGCAGCGACCACGGGCTGTCAGTCAGGCCATGCAGCAGCACCACGGCGCCGCGTATTGGCGCTGAAGGACGCAGCAACTGGCTGCTGTTCCACGGGTGAATGGACATGCCGGGGGCATAGCGGCCGGTGCGGGCAGTACCGGCGATATGCTTTTCGACATAGCGCATGGTGCGGCGCTCGCGCTTCAGCCAGCCCGACCAGCCCATGCGGTGCAAACGCCAGGCCGGGGGTTCAGGGGGTGGCCGCTTGTGCCAGCTTTCCAGCGGCCCGAACCGCCACATCCAGCCGGCACGACCCACGGCCAGCAGCGCCACAGTGGCGATCACCAGCCACACCAGAGCGGGAACAGTCAGTTGATGGCCTCGGCGATGCGGGCGTGCATATAGGCGTAAAAGGGGTTCGAGGAGGCGCGCTCGAAGGTTCCCATGCCAACCGACAGCACCCCCCGCTCACCGCGCAGCGCCATGGCCCCCAGTTGTACACCCTGTTTGTCGGCCGGGTCAGGGTCGATGCCGTAGAGGCCGTCGGACGGCGGGAAGGGCAGGGCGATATGAGACAGCGAGTAGAAGTTGCGCGGATAGGGAATGGCGAGCGCCGAGACCTCTTCGCTGGCGCTTCCGGCCGCCCAGTGGCGGATGCGGCTCGCTGTGTCGCTATCGCTCTCGATGAGGGTAGTAGCGAAGGGGCGCGGTCCGGAGGGCAGGAAGGTCTGGCGGGCATTGGTGGCGCGGCTCTGGATCAGCGGGCCAACATAGGCGCGACGGTTGATGTCGAACAGCACCAGTTCCGAGCCGTTGGCCGGAAGCAGATCATAGAGGTTGCGGAGCACCGCCGGGGCGCTGACGGTTGAATCGACCACCGACAGGAAGGTGAGGACGGGGGGAAGCTTTTTGACCCGTCTGTCAACCCGTGCTTTGGCCATGCGTTCATCGAGGTGGACGGTGAGGCGATGCCCCTGGACCCCGCCATTGACGGGGAAGCTGTTGTATTTGAACGGGTTGTATTCCGGAAGGATATCAAGCCAGGCGGCGTTGGCCATGGCTGGCAGGAAGGCGGGCCAGCCCGCCACCCCGGCAAAACGGGCAAAGGGAGTAAGCCCGATCATCGGCGAGACCAGCACCAGCTTCTGCGGCATGCCGAGCGCCGGGTCTTTGGTGGCATCGAGAGCGTGGATGACAGCGAGCGTGGCGCCGTTGGAATAGCCGACCAGATGCAGCGGCCTGCCCGGCGCCAGGCGCATGGCCTCGCGCACCGCCAGACGGGCGGCGGCCTCCCAGTCCTCGGCTTTGGCCCTGGCAAGCCCGGCAGGCACCGTGCCGTGGCCGGGCAGGCGTATTGCCACCACGGCATAGCCGTTGGCGCGATAAAGCTCACCGATATGGCGCAGGCTGTAGGGGGAGTCGGTCATGCCGTGCAGCAGCACCGCCACGCCAGCCGGCGGCCCGACGGGCGCTAGGGTGAAGCTGCGGTTCCAGTTGTGCGCCAGCGAGGGCGGATACATCGGCGCCTTCACCCAATAGCGGTTGGAGGCGATGCGCTGCGGCGCGGGCAGCGGGTCGACGATTTCGCGGCGCACCTCGTCCATCACGGCCTGCTCGCGTTTCAGCCACTGCTGCCAGTCCATCGAGGCGATCTCTGCGGCAGTGGCGTCGTTCGGGGCCTTGGTGTGCCAGGATTGCAGCTCAGGCCCGCGCAACGACTCGATACCGCGCACCACGAAGATCGCCACAAGCAGGAAGAAGGCCGTCTTCAGAGCAAAGCGGAAGAATCGCCAGATGGTCTGCATCGGTAGATGCTAGCGAGGGCGAGCTCCGGCGTCCATGCAGCGGGCCGGAGCAAAAAAAGTACGATTACATGTTTTTCTAACGCTGGACTAACGATGGGTTGGCGGCACCGGGTGCATAGGAGACACATGGCCGGTGGCAAAGGGCTTCCGGCAAAAAGTGGAGAAGACCGATGACCAGCAAAACCATCCTCACCCTCGCCGTTGCCGCTTTCATCGTACCGGGTGCCGCTCAGGCCGGTGTGATGGCAGGAAGCGTCAGCAAGGCCGTCAGCTATGCGGATATCAACCTGGCATCCGCCAGTGGCGAGCATGAACTCGACCAGCGGATCGCCCTGACCGCCCGCCAGCTGTGCCGCAAGGTGAACCGCGAACTGTCGTCGCAGATTGCCTGTCAGGCCAACACGTTGGCGAATGCTGCTCCGCGCGCCGATGCGGTTGTCTATGCTGCCCGCTTCGGAGGCAAGACGGCTGAAGGCTGATATTACCGCACTGACACCAATACCGCCGGAGTTGGAAATACTCCGGCGGTAGTGTATGTAAACAGCGGCTGACCGCCATTCCAATATCCGGAGAGTTCCTATGATCATCAAGGACAGATCGGAGACAGCTATGCCCAAGATGCGCGAAGTATTTGCCATAAGGCGTAATGATGATTACGTATTTGCAGTTTCTGTTACCAAGGTATCAAAAAATCAACCGAGTATGGTGGATGAAAAAATTATCCAGGAACTTCAGGAAATGGAAAAGATAGCAGATAGCCGGGGAATAGTGTTTCATGCATTCCCGTTTGATCCTTCCTTGGATCGTTCTAAATTTATGAAATCATTTACAGAAATGATCGCCAGTTTTATTGCATCTGATCGCCCGCCGGATGAGAACTGACAAATTGCGGCACTTGCACTGAGCCATCAGGTGGATTTGCGGGAAACGGCGTGGCGGCTGGCTCGGCAGGCCGGGGTAACGCGCTTTGCCGAGGTGACCGGGTTTGACCGGATCGGTATCCCGGTGATGCAGGCGGTTCGTCCGCAGTCGCGCTCGCTCAGCGTGTCGCAGGGCAAGGGCCGCAGCCGCTGGCAAGCCGGTATATCGGCCGCCATGGAGGCGCTGGAACTGCATCTGGCAGAAAAGGTATTGCCGGCTGCTCGGCGCCCGCCGGACCTCTCGGAACAATCTCTGTGGAACCGGCACCTGCCGCCGGGCGCCCGCCTTGGTGGCCAGCCCATCGACTGGATCGAAGGGCAAGACCTGCTGTCGGGGCGGCACTGCGCGTTGCCGCACGGGCTGGTCAGCATGGATTTCACCCGGCCCCAGCCAATGCATCCCATCTCGACCGGGCTTGCCGGCCATGCCACTCGCGAGCGCGCCATCACCACGGCCTTGTGCGAGGTGCGCGACCGGGTGGGCCTGCACCGCTTTGCCACCATGGATGCCTTTGAGCGCCGAAGTGCCGAGATCGACCCCGCCAGCCTGCCCTCGCGCGAGATGCAATGGGCAACCCGGCGGATAGCCGGTGCCGGCGCCCATCTGCGCCTGTGGGACATGTTTCCCGGCCAGCCGTGGCCGGTAATCGTTGCCGTGCTGTTCGATAGTGGCGGTCCACAGATGACTGTGCCGTCGTTGGGGGTGTGCTGCCGGCGTGGCCAGGCGGCAGCGGCGTTCGGCGCCATTGCCGAGGCCGCACAATCACGGGTAACGCTGCTGGCGGGCGCCCGCGACGACATCGGTTTCGATCAGTTCGGTGATGCTGTAGATCGCGTGGCCGGGATACTTCTGCGCTCCCTGTCGTTTCAGCCGTCTGACCACCCGGTTTCGCCAGAGGTGCCGCTTGCTGATGACGACTCGCGCGATGCCCTGCTGCGCCTGCTGGAAGTGGATGGTGCCGCTGCGATCACCATTGCTGATCTCAGCCCGTCTGACTGGCCGTTGTATTTTGTCAAGGCGCTTGCGCCCGGCCTGCCCGATGGCGAGCGTCAGCAGCCATGATCCTGTTGTTCGCCGGGCCCAGCCTGCATGGCGTGACGCAGGCGATACCGGCCGGGGTGGTGCTGCGGCCGCCGGCCGTTGCGGGCGACATGGCGCGCGCCATTGCCGAACGGCCACAGGCAATGGCACTGGTTGACGGGGTGTTCGCCACGGCGCCAAGCGTCTGGCACAAAGAGATTCTGGCGGTGCTCGACCATGGCATTGCCGTACTGGGGGCCGCGAGCCTCGGGGCGTTGCGGGCAGCGGAACTGCATCGGTTCGGCATGGAGGGGGTAGGAGCGGTCTTTGCCGCCTGCCGAGATGGCCTGCTGGTGCGCGATGATGCCGTTCTGGTATCACATGCGCCGGCCGAGCTTGGGTATCAGCCACTCAGTGTGGCGCTTGTCGATGCCGAAGACAGTATTGCCCGCGCAGGCCTGTCTGTCGACGAACGCTCGGGTTTGCTGCAGATTGCCCGGCGCCTGCCCTATGCGCAGCGGACATGGCCCGCCATGCTGGACGCCCACCCGCAAGGCCGGCGGTTGGCAGCAAAGCTGGCCCCCCATCTTGCCAGCCGCAAGGCAATGGATGTGGAATTGCTGCTGGACCGTCTGCGCCGCCCCGTCGATCCGCCACCTCCCGTCAGGCGTTTGCCGCTGACCGCCTATTACCAGCGGCTGTTGCGTCACTGTTCCGCTTCGTCGGGTAGTGCCCGGCCCGGTGACAGCTGACTTTGGGGCAGGCTATGCCTTCAGCCCTGCCAGACGCCAGCCTTCCAGAAGCAGGGCCCGATGATGATCCTGGCGCAAGGGCAGGAAGATGTTCATGGTCGTTACCAGATCGGTATGGTGCGGTTTGCCCTTGCCTTGCCAGATCATGGCCAGCTCGTGGCAGACTTCTGCCAGCATGGTCGTTGCCCTCGCTCTCTCGCCGGCGTGGGCGAGGCAGGCGGTCTGGATAGCCCGGTAGAGTATCGAGCGGTCGGCGGCGATTTCCAGTTGCTGGGCGGCGCTCTGGGGGTCGCCCTGCAATAACAGTCCGAAGGCGATATCGGCGAAATAGTCACTTCGCGGGAAGGGGTTGAGGCGGAACGCTTCACGCAGCAGGGACAGCCCCTCGTCAATGTCGCCAAGGCAGAGCATGGCAAAGCCGATCTGTTGCACGTTGTCGGCATAGTTGCAGCCACGGTTCAGCGCCTTGTGCAGCCATTCCCGGCCGGTATCCCATTCGTGGTGGCGCAGATGGCACCAGCCAAGGCGGGCCAGAACATCGGGGTTGTCGGGTTCCAGCGTCCATGCCTCGCGCGCCAGCCGCATGGCGCGCTGGCGCCACGGCAATGGGTCGTGCCCGGCAGACCGTTGCAGGAAATCGGTATTATAGCACAGCACCAGATGCAGCAGGGCATTGATGAAGTGCGGGTCTTCTTCCAGTGCCTGTTCCAGCGTCTGGGCTGCGTCCTGGGCTTCGGCAAGGCTGGCAGTCGTCAGCAGCGTTGCGCGCGCGTTAAGATAGAGGGCATAGAGATTGGGGCTGGCCGATTCCAGCCGCCTGGTGGTCAGCAGGTCCCGCTCGACGGTGGGAAGCAGGGCGCCGGCCACCTGACTGACAACCAGATCGAGTGTTTCACCAAGACGATCGCGGGAAGCCACTTCCTGATGCGACCAGATGGTCCGGGCTGTCTCGGTATCGGCCAGGGTAATGGCAAGCCGGATGCCGTTGGCTGACTGACGAACCGATCCGGTTAATGAATAGCCGGCTATGGCACCGCGCAAAATGTCTTCGCGGGGAAGCGAGCCAGTGCCGGAATGACGCAGCACGCGGATGTCGGGAAGCCGCACCAGTGCCGATTCAAGGTCGAGGCATAACACATTGGCGAGAGCCGCGCATTGCCCGTCGCTGTCCAGCACGGCAAAGGGTGTGACGATGACGACCGGGCCGGTGTGGCCAGCACTGCCGGCGCCGCCCTTGCTGGCAAGGCTGCTCGCATCAGCGGAGGTGCCGGCGGCCAGCTGGGCGGATTTCGTGAAGTGTCCGGCGGCCAGTTCCGTCAGCAGTTGTTTGGTGGCAGGCGAGGGAGTGATGTCGAAATCGCGGCGCAACACGGCTTCGAGGCTGCGGTAGCGGCGATGGATCGAGGCGATATCGCCGCCTTCGGCATCAAGGATCATTCCCAGCCGCACGATTTCCTCGTTGCCACCCAACAGTCGCTGCAGGCTTGTCAGCAGGCGGCGGGCCAGCAGTGGCTGGCTGGCGGCCTGCTGGCGGGCCATGGCGAACCCCTGCTGTTCCAGCAGCTGTTCGATGCGGGTCTGTTCGGCCCGGCGCCAGTCGTCGAACGAGTCTGACAATCCGCTGAGGTCGGCCAGCAGTTCGCCGCGCAACCCTTCGAGGGCCGTTGCGAGCGCTATGGGGTCTGCCGCGGCGATGGCCGATAACAGCTGGCTGTGATCGGATGTCCACAATGGTTCAAGGGCAATGGTGGTGCGATCGCCCCGCACCAGGGCTGCAACATCGGGCGCCGTCTGCTTCAGCTCGGCCAGCACCTGTCGCAGGCTGTTGCGGGCCTGCTCTTCGCCGCGATCTGCCCACAGCAGGCCGATGATGCGGTCGCGGGTGGCGCTGTTGCCGGGTTCGCAGGCAAGAAAGGCGATCATGGCCCGGGCCTTGCGTCCACGCGGGGTCACATCCTCCAGGTCAGCGTTGGTGAACCGCAGTTCCGTGAACACCGACAGATGGATGGGTGGCGACATGTCAGTCGCTCAAGGGGGTAGCGCCAGGTGGGTCAGCGGCGCACACGGATCAGCCCCTCCTGGGCCACGGTGGCGATCAGCCGCCCGTCAGAATCGAAGACATTGCCATGTTGAGGCCTCGGCCGCCGGCCGCTGCCGGGCTGACCTGATCATAGAGCAGCCAGTGCCCCGGTTCCGGGACGGTATGGAACCAGATGCTGTGGTCGAGACTGGCGGCCTGCAGGGCCGGGTCTCCCCAGGATACGGCGTGGGGGCGCAGGCTGGTGTCGAGCAGGGTCATGTCGGTGGCATAGGCAAGCAGCGCCGCTTTCAGCGCTGGATCGTCAGGCACGGTGCCGCGTGCCCGGAACCATTGGCGCGATGCCGGATGCATCGGCACCGGCCTGAAGGAATCGTAGGAGTCCAAGGGGCGGAATTCGAACGGATGATCGCGCTTGTCGAAGATGTCGCGCCATTTCTCAGGGATCGATTCGCGCCGCTGACGGTGGCGTTCCTCCTCGGTCGGCAATGTTTCCGGCCCGGGTACATCGGGCATGCGGTCCTGGTGGGTAAGGCCGTTCTCGACGGTCTGGAAGCTGGCGGTCAGAACGAAAATGGTGCGGCCATGCTGGATGCCCTGAACCCGCCTTGTGGTGAAGCTGGTGCCGTCGCGTTCGCGGCTCACCTGATAGAGGATGGGGATACGCGGTTCGCCAGGGCGGATGAAATAGCTGTGCAACGAGTGCACCGGGCGTTCGGCCGGCACCGTGCGCTGGGCGGCCGCCAGCGCCTGCGCCACCACCTGCCCGCCATAAACGCGGATCCAGCCGGCATCGGTATTGCGGCCACGGTAGAGGTCGACTTCGATTTCCTCGACATCGAGCAGGTGGATCAGGCGGGTCAGGTCTTCGCTCATGCTGCCCGACTACGCTGCGATAAAACGGCTGGCAATGGCTATTGCGGGCGGCCAATGGCAACGCATCATGCATAAATGGTGCTGGTGGCGGGGGCGGGACTTGAACCCGCGGCCTCAGGGTTATGAATCCTGTGCTCTAACCAGCTGAGCTACCCCGCCCGATGCTGCAGGCGGGGCGATTAGCGGCTGCGGGCGGAACGGTCAAGAAGAGCTGGCAATCCAGGCAGCCACGTCACTGGCGGTCTGGTTGGCAGCGAGGTTCAGTGCCTGCATCACGACGGCCGGGTCGTCGGTCGTAACTGGCACGGTGCGCACGAACTGGCGCTGACGGATGCCATCGGGAGATTTCAGGGTGGCGCTGTAATGGACCACCACCTGAAGCGGCCCGCTGACATCGAGCTGGAAATCAAGCAACTGCCCTGATACCCTGTTGCGCGCCACCTGCCCAGACGAACGCTGGTCGATGACGGCGATACCCGCATGGGTTGCCACTTCGGCCAGCAGGCGCTGGAACAGCCGGTTGGGCTGTTCGGCCCATTGCGCGCCGCGCAGATACTGCAGGGTGGTTTCCGAGGTTTTTACCGGCACCCGTGAGGTTTGCAGCGCGGCGGCAAGGGTTGGCACATCGAAGGTGACGGCGCGCGTTTCATCGATGGGGGTCTGCCCGGTTGTCACGCTGGCGGGTGGCGGTGCCGACAGGGTGTAGAGCATGTCGGGGCGGGGCGCCCCGGCGCCAACCTGCACCAGCGGCCCGCAGGCTGAACCCAGAAGCAACAGCAGCAGCGGCCAGCGGCTCATTTGTGTTTCTCCGGCTTGTAATCGGGGAGCGTTCCTGATCCGGTGAGGGCACTGAGCGGCCCTGAATCGAGCTTGGCGGCAACCGCCGACAATTGTTCCGACATGTCGCGCAGGTCGACGATCAGCCGGTTTACCTCGGGGATGGTCTGGTTGGACAGCATCTTCACCCCCGGTTGGGCACTGTCGGCAAGGGCGGTGATTCTGGTCAGCGCCTCGTGCAGTTGCCGGGACGACTGCCGCAAGTCAGCGGCCAGCGGCCGGCCCTCGTCGGTGACCAGGGCGTTGACCGACTGGCTGGCGGCTCCGAATTTCTCGGCAGCGGCCTGCGTTGCCTTGAGGGCGGATTCCGCCTCGCGCAGCGCCCGCTGGATGGCCGGGCCTTCGTTCGCGATGACGGTTGTGGCCTTGTCGATGTTCTTGAGAGTGGAGGCAAGTGCCGCGCGATTTTCGTCGTCGAACACTTCATTGAGGCGGGCCAGCAGGGTGGATGCGCGTTCTAGCACCTGTGGCGCGGTGTCGAGCAGCTGACCAAAGCCCGACGAAACGGCCGGGATGACCGGCACGCCATAGGGGCCGGGTTCGGTGATGGGTTGCTGGCCGCTGGCCGATCCGCTCAGCTGGATGACGGTGACGCCCGTGAACCCGACGCCCGAGAGGGCCGCGGTGGTTCCGGTGAGGACCGGCACCTCGGGCTGAATCTCGATGCGGACCCGCACGAACTCGGGGCTTTTGGGCATCAGTGCGATCTGTTTCACCTGCCCCACCGGGACGCCCGAGAAATTCACCCCCGAACCGACCGTCAGCCCGGCCACCGACTGTTTGAAGAAGATATCGAATTCCTGACGCTTTTCGCCGGAATAATTGGCAAGCCACATGATGAAGCCGGCAAGCGCCAGCAGCAACGCCAGGGTGACTGCTCCGACCAGTACGTGGGATTGGCGGTTTTCCATCAGCGCCTTTCCTGCACGGATTGAGCAGCTTGCGCCAGCCCTGCCGTGCGGCCGCGCGGGCCGCTAAAATATTCCTGCACCCACGGATGATCGAACTGCACGACTTTCTCCAGTCGGTCGGTGACGATCACCCGCCGGTCGGCAAGAACGGCCACCCGGTCGCAGATGCTGAACAGGGTGTCGAGATCGTGAGTGATGAGGAAGATGGTGTGCCCCATTGTCTGGGCCAGCGTGCGGATCAGGCTGTCGAAGCCCTGGGCGGCAATCGGGTCAAGCCCGGCGGTCGGCTCGTCTAGGAACAAAAGCCGCGGGTCGAGCGACAGGGCGCGCGCCAGTGCCGCGCGTTTCTTCATTCCGCCCGACAGTTCCGACGGGTATTTCGGAGCGGCTTCGGGCGGGAGCCCTACCATGCCCACCTTGTAGGCGGCGATTTCATCCATCAGCGATTCCGACAGGTGGAAATATTCCCGCAGCGGCACTTCGACATTTTCCGCCACCGTCAGACCGGAGAACAGGGCGCCGCCCTGAAACAGCACGCCCCATTGGCGGGTGAGGTCGGGGTCTTCCGTAAGCTCGCGGCCGTCGATCCGCTTGCCCAGAACCGTTATCTCGCCGGCTTCGGGGCGCTGCAGGCCGATGATCGAGCGCATCAGCACGGACTTTCCCGACCCCGAGCCACCGACCACGCCGAGAATCTCGCCGGGCAGCACATCGAGATCGAGCCCGTCGTGCACCGTCTGCTCGCCGAAGCGGTTGACAAGGCCGCGCACCTTGATGACCGGCTCCATCAGATCATCCCCACCTGGGTGAAGAACACGGCGAAAAAGGCATCAAGCACGATCACCATGAAGATGGCATGGACCACGGCGAGGGTGGTGCGGGTGCCCACCGATTCGGCGTTTCCCGATACCTGGAACCCCTGAAAGCAGCCGATCACCGCGATCATGGCGCCAAAGACCGGCGCCTTCAGCAGCCCGACCCACAGGTCGGTCATCGGCACCACTTCGCGCAGGCGTTGCACGAACGAGGCCGGCGGAATGTCGAGCGACAGCCAGGTGAACAGCCCGCCGCCGATGATCGCCCAGACAGAGGCATAAAAGGCAAGCAACGGCATCATCAGCACCAGCGCCAGCACCCGTGGCAGCACCAGAACCTGCACCGGATCGAGACCGATGGTGCGCATGGCGTCGATTTCCTCGGCCAGTTTCATCGAGCCGATCTGGGCGGCAAAGGCCGACGCCGATCGTCCGGCCACCATGATTGCCGTCAGAAGGATCCCGAGCTCGCGGAAGGTGGCCCGGCCCACCAGATTGACAGTGAAGATTTCCGCTCCGAACTGCTGGAGCTGCACGGCCCCCTGCTGGGCGATGACGATCCCGACCAGAAAGCTCATCAGCCCGATGATGGCGAGCGCGTCGATCCCGGTCTGCTCCATCTGGTTGGAGACGCTGTTCCAGCGCATGCGCCGCTGGTCGCCGGCGATGCGCCATGCCGAAATCACCGTGAGACCAAGAAAGGCGAGGCTGCTTTTCAAGGTGTCGGCCAGGGCGAACATATAGGCGCCCACGCGGTGCAGCTCACGCTGGATGAACGGCCCGCGATCCGAGTGGATGCTGATCGGCCGATCGGCCGCCGCCACGGCCTTCAGCAGCCTGTGGCCATCGGCATCCAGCCCGACGATGTGGCAGCCGGGGTTGTCACGCCGGGTGCGGTGCAGCAGCCAGGCGCCTACGGTATCCAGCCGCTCAAGGGCGCTGACATCGATCTCGGCAACCGGCCCTTCGTCGGCGCACGCCCGCAGCAGCGGGTCGAGACGCGCGGCGCTTGCCACAGTCATGCGGCCGGAGATGCGCAGGTTGCCTCCGTCGCGCAGCAGCTGCGCCTGTCTGGCGGCGGGGTCGGCCCCGCTGATGGTCCCGTCGCTCGACACGTCGGCGACTTTGCATGCAGAGCCCGCCTGATGCAAGAATGGCGGCATGCGCCGAATTCGACTGCTTGCCGCCCTGATGCTGATGGCCGGGGGGATGGTTCCCGTGATGGCTGCCTCTTTCACCGCCGAGGTGGTGCGGGTGAAGGATGGCGATTCGCTGGTGGTGTTCCGCCCGGACGTGAAACGCCAGAGCGAGATCCGTCTCGCCGGAATCGACGCCCCGGAACTGGGGCAGCCGTGGGGCATCCAGTCGCGCTCGGCGTTGCGGCGGATGGTGGACCGCCGGCAGGTGCAGGTCGAGGTGACCGATCGCGATCGCTATGGACGGCTGGTGGGCAAGGTGTGGCGGGGCCGCAACTATGTAAATGCCGCGATGACCAGCGGGGGGCACGCCTGGGCCTTCACCCGCTATCTTGATGACAAGGCCATTCGCGATGGCCAGCGCGCTGCACGGGCGGCGGGGCGCGGCCTGTGGTCGTTACCGCCTGACCAGCAGGTGCCGCCCGCAACGTGGCGGGCGCGCAACCCGCATCACCGGGACTGAGGCGCCCCGGCGACGGCCGCTCCAACGGTTTCGCCGCTGGCGATTTTCGGGGCGTCGGCCTCTGATTTCTCGCGGCAGGTGCGAAGCGTAGTCGCAGCCGCCGGGTCGGAAATCTGCTTCCATGGCGCTTCCTGCAGTTGGGCGTTGGTGCCATCGACCAGCCACACCAGCCCCTTGCCGCTCAGGGAATCGAGGCCGTAGACCGATTCATAGCGCTGGCCCTTGGCGGTCGGCACTTCCTCCAGAGTCCAGCTGTCGCCCTTGAAAACCAGGCCGACATCCTTCTTGCCTTCCTTGTTGGTGCCATAGACGGCGGTGATGTCGAGATCGCGTTCGCACACATAAGAAACCGATCGGGTAGCGGTTGCCAGCGACGGTTCGGCCGGTGCCGCTGCTTCCGGTGCCTTCGTAGGGGGGGCTTCGGCTTTCTGGCCACAGGCGGCCAGCAGCGCCAAGACAGAGAGTATCGCCAGCTTGTTCATGATCCCATCGCCTGCTCGATAGCCCGGATCAGTTCGGGGCTTTGTGGTTCTACCTTCGACGGGAAGCCGGCTATCAGCTTGCCGTCCTTGCCGATCAGGAACTTGTGGAAGTTCCATTTCGGCTCATTCTCTGTCGTCAGGCTGTTTCTGGCCCACTGATAGATGGGCAGGGCCGCCGTACCGATGACGTGGGACTTTTCCGCCATCGGGAAGTTGATTCCGAACTTTGATTCGCAGAACTGCTTGATCTGCCTGTTGTCGTCATACTCCTGCGACTTGAAATCTCCGGAGGGCACGCCGATGACTGTGAAACCCCTGGCGGCGTAGCGGTTCTGCAGGTTCTGCAGGCCTTCGTACTGCGGAGTGAAGCCGCACATGCTTGCGGTATTCACCAGCAGCACCACCTTGCCGCGATACTGCGACATCGGCATCGGCTTGCCATCGATCGACGTCAGGTCGAAGCCCCAGGCCGAGCTGGCGGCGGCGCGGGCCTTCCCCGGGGTGTTGGCTGAAGTCGGCTGCGCCCTCGATGCCGTCATCACCATGCCGGCGCCGGCCAGCAATACCCCTGCACCGAGAATGGGAAACCAGATGCGCATGTCTCTCCTCAGCTCGTCCGTGATCGACCGGCCTGTGTCATACTCCTATCTGCGAGTCGCGTCGAGGGCGGGCTTTGCCTGCACGGCAATCGCGGTCTAAAGGGCAGGACATGAAACGAGGCACCGGAACCGATCGCGCCATCACCCATCGCTGGCGGCCCGCCACCCAGGCCGTGCGCGGCGGCACCGCCCGCAGTGAGTTCGGCGAGACATCGGAAGCGATCTTCCTGACGTCGGGCTATTGCTACGACACGGCCGGCGAGGCAGCCGCGCGGTTTCGCGGCGAGGCGAAGGGCATGACCTATTCGCGGTTGCAGAACCCGACGGTTGAAATGCTGGAAGAACGCCTTGCCGTACTGGAAGGGGCGGAAGCCGCCCGCTGTTCGGCAAGCGGCATGGCGGCAATGTCGGCGGTGATGCTGTCGTCGCTGTCGGCCGGCGACCACCTGATCGCCAGTCGCGCCCTGTTCGGCAGCTGTCGGGTGCTGGTCGATACCATCCTGCCGCGCTTCGGCATTGCAACCACCATCGTCGATGGCCGCGACACGGCGGCTTTTGCCGCAGCCATGCGTCCGCAAACGCGCATGATCTTCGTTGAAACGCCGGCCAACCCCACGCTTGACATCGTCGATATCGCGGCAGTGGCCGATATCGCCCACGGGGGAGGCGCCCTGCTGTTCGTCGACAACGCCTTTGCCTCGGTGATGGTGCAGCGGCCGCTCGATCTCGGGGCCGATATCGTCGGCTATTCGGCAACCAAGCTGATCGATGGCCAGGGGCGGGTGCTGGCCGGCGCAGTGCTGGGCCGGCGGGAATGGCTGGAAAAAACCTATCTGGCGTTCACCCGCCATACCGGGCCGGTATTGTCGCCGTTCAATGCCTGGGTGCTTCTGAAAGCCTTGGAAACGCTGGAGCTCAGGGTATCGCGCCAGTGTGACAACGCCCTGGAAATCGCCCGCTTCCTGGAGGGCCGGGTGCCGAGGCTGCTGTATCCGGGGCTGCCAGGCCACCCTCAGCACCAACTGGCGATGCGGCAGATGCGTTCGGGCGGAACCATCATCGCGCTGCATCTCGATGGCATGACGGAGCAGGCGCATGGGCTGCTCGATGCCCTGCAACTGATCGACATTTCCAACAACATCGGCGACAGCAGATCATTGATGACCCACCCGGCGTCCACCACCCACGCCTCGGTTTCGCCCGATGTGCGCGCCGAGATGGGCATAAGCGATGGCATGTTGCGGCTTTCGGTCGGGCTGGAAGACCCGCTCGACCTGATCGACGATCTCGATCAGGCGCTGCGGTCGGTTGGCCTGTAATGGGGGGGAGCCCCAACCCATGAGCCTGCCGGGCCTGTTTTCGGTATCGGCCACCACCGAGATGGTGACCGTGTATGTGCGCCCGATCTATCGCTCCGAAGACAGCGACCCCGATGCCGGACACTGGCTGTGGCATTATCACATCCGCGTGGAAAATGGCGGCGGCGTTGCCGTGCAGCTGATCGATCGCCACTGGATCATCATCGATGGCAATGGCGTGCGCCGCGACGTGATGGGCGATGGCGTGGTGGGAGAGCAGCCGCTGATCGCCCCCGGTGAAAGCTTCGATTATGTATCGGGCTGCCCGCTGACAACGCCCTGGGGTAGCATGCAGGGCCGGTTCGGAATGGTCGACAGTGGTGGCCGCCGCTTTGAAGTGGCGATTCCGCATTTCCATCTGCTCTCACCCGATGTGACCCGCCAATGAAACGCTCGATGCTGCCACTGAATGCCTTGCGGGTGTTCGATGCCGCCGCCCGTAGCCTGTCGTTCACCCGTGCCGCTGATGAACTGGCCGTCACCCCGGCGGCGGTCGGCCAGCAGATCCGGGCGCTTGAGGAAACGCTGGGGGTGATTCTGTTCCGCCGCACCAGCCGCGGCCTGGAGCTGACGGCAGAGGCCGAACGGGCGCTTCCGCATCTGCGGCAGGGGTTTTCGGCCTTCGAGGAAAGCGTGTCGGCTCTGCGCGAGGGGCAGGCCGCCACCCGCCTGTCGCTGGGCTGTGCGCGCGGTGCCATCCGCCACTGGCTGCTACCGCGTCTCAAGGGGTGGCTCGAACAGCATGGCGAGGCTTCAGTGCGGATTCAGGCGCTCGATGGCCCGGTGGATTTCGGGCAGGCCAATCTCGACCTTGCGCTGAGCTATGGGCCGGCGCCCGAGGCCGAAGGGGTTTTCGGACGCAAGCTGGCTGACGAATGGCTGGTGACCGTGGCCGCCCCCGGCGGGGCCGCTCGGGCGCTGGGCTGGCGCTCGATGGAGGGTCCGGCGGTGGCGTTGCCTGATGCCGGGCAGGCGCTCGACTGGGCGCTGGCCGGGCTGGGCACGGTGCAGGCGCCTCTGACTCTGGCCGCCCCCTATCTTGCCGATGGCCGGCTGGAAGAACGCGGGGCACGGCAGGAGACCTCCGATGGCTACTGGCTGTGTGCTCCGGCTCCGCAGTGGAAATCCGCAAAGGTGCGGGCGTTGATCGAGCAGCTGGTAAGCGCTTGACGCATGGACATTTACGCCACCTCGATCCTGCAGGCCATCGTGGTGCTGGCAGCCGGTCTGACCGTGCGCTGGCTGTGGCGGCTGGCAATGGCGCTGCGGCGGCCCGGCGGGGCCGCCGAACCACCCCCGGCCGCAAAGGGGGCGCCGGGCAGCGACCTCTCTGTGCCGTTCGTGGCGTTGGCACTGGTGGTGGTGGCGTCGAGCCGCGCCGACATGCTGCATGCCGCACTGGCGTGGGTGTTCGTGGCGTCGCAACTGGGCTGCTTCCTGCTGCTGGCGTGGGGGCGGCGGCCGTTGTGGTGCAACATGGCGCTGGCCCCGGGGGTGCTGGCGCTGGCCGGCATGGTGGTGCTGTTGGGGGCAAGCATTTTCTGAACCGGCGCCAGACGAATCCTTGAGGCGCTGACGCGAACAGGCCAAAGAGGGCCATGTTCGTTCCGCTTCGCGTTCAATCCTGCTATTCGATGCTGGAATCCACCATCGAGGTAAAGCAGCTTGCCAGCGAATGCGCGCGTCGGGGCATTCCGGCGGTGGCACTAGCTGATCGTGGCAACCTGTTCGCGGCCATGGCCTTTTCCCGGGCCTGCATGGATAACGGCGTGCAGCCGATTCTGGGGGTGATGTTGCCGGTGGTGCGCTCGATGGCGCCCGGCAGTCTGCGCCCCGGCGCCAGCCCCCCGATCGATCATCTGGTGCTGCTGGTGCAGAATGAAACCGGCTGGCAGAACCTGCTGGCGCTGGTGTCGCGCCTGCATCTCGATGGACCGGCCGAGCTGGCGACACTGGCCGGCCGCACCCAGGGCCTGCTGGCGCTGACGGCGGCGGCCGACGGGGCGTTGGCGCGGCTGCTGGGCGAGGGGCAGATGGCCGATGCGCAGGCGCTGCTGGTGCAGTTGCAGGCGTTGTTCGGCGACAGATTGTATATCGAGATCAGCCGCAGCGGTGAGCCGGTGGAACGGGCAAGCGAGGCGGGGCTGCTGGCGCTGGCCCACCAGCATGGCGTTCCCATCGTTGCCACCAACCCGGCACAGTTCCTGTCGCCTGACGGCCACGAAGCCCATGACGTGATGCTGTGCATATCCGAAGGCAGCTATCTGGAAACCGCCGACCGCCGCCGCAGCAACCCGCGCCATTACCTGCCAACCGCCGCCGAGATGCAGGATCGTTTTGCCGATCTACCCGAAGCGCTTGCCAACATGGAAGTGGTGGCAAGGCGCAGTGCCTTTGCCCTGAAGAAACGCGACCCGGTGCTTCCCAAGCTGGTGCCCGATGCCGACGCCGAGCGCGCCACGCTGGAACAAATGGCGCGCGAGGGCCTGCAACGGCGGCTCGCCGGCATCGCCGCCGATCAGCACCCCGGCTATTTCGAACGACTGGCCTTCGAGCTTGATGTCATCGGTCGCATGGGTTTTGCCGGCTATTTTCTCATCGTTGCCGATTTCATCCAGTGGGCCAAGGGGCAGGGGATTCCGGTTGGCCCGGGGCGTGGTTCGGGCGCGGGTTCGGTGGTGGCCTGGGCGCTGGCGATCACCGATCTCGATCCGCTGGCGCTTGGCCTGCTGTTCGAGCGGTTTCTGAACCCCGAGCGCAAGTCGATGCCCGATTTCGACATCGATTTCTGCGAAACGCGGCGCGAGGAAGTGATCCGCTATGTGCAGGGCAAATACGGCCGTCAGCAGGTGGCGCAGATCATCACCTTCGGAACGCTGAAGGCGCGCGCCGTGGTGAAAGATGTCGGCCGGGTGATGCAGCTGCCCTATGGGCAGGTCGATCGTCTCGCCAAGCTGATTCCGGCCAATCCCGCTGACCCCTGGGATCTGGAAAGGGCGCTTGCCGGGGTGCCGGAACTGCAGGCCGAGATGCGGGCCGACGCCAAGGTCGACCATCTGGTGCGGATCGCCCGCCAGCTGGAAGGACGGCCGCGCCATTCCTCAACCCATGCGGCGGGCGTGGTGATCGGCGACCGCGATCTGTCGGAACTGGTGCCACTGTATCGCGATCCGCGCTCGGATTTTCCCGTCACCCAGTTCGACTTGAAATGGGCCGAGGAAGCCGGCCTTGTGAAGTTCGATTTTCTCGGCTTGAAAACGCTGTCGGTGCTGGCGCGGGCGACGGCGCTGCTGGCTGAGCGTGGCACCACCATCGACCTTGCACATCTGCCGTGGGACGACCCCGACGTCTACCAGATGATGACCAGGGGCGACACCGTTGGCGTGTTCCAGTTCGAATCCGAGGGGATGCGCCGGGCGCTGGCGCTGGCAAAACCTACGGTGTTCGAGGATATCGTGGCGCTGGGTGCCCTCTATCGGCCCGGCCCGATGGACAATATCCCGAGCTTTGCCGCCCGCAAATGGGGGCGCGAACAGCCCGACTATCTGCACCCGATGCTCGAGCCGATCCTGAAACCCACCTATGGTGTCATCATCTATCAGGAACAGGTGATGCAGATTGCCCAGGTGCTGGCCGGCTATTCACTGGGCGAGGCCGACCTGCTGCGCCGCGCCATGGGCAAGAAGATCAAGGCCGAGATGGACGCCCAGCGCGCCCGCTTCATCGAAGGTGCGAGGGCCAATGGTGTCGATGCGGACCGTGCCGAGTTCATCTTCAACCTTGTCGACAAATTCGCCGGCTATGGCTTCAACAAGAGCCATGCCGCCGCCTATGCACTGGTGGCGTGGCAGACGGCCTGGCTGAAATGGCACCACCCGGCGGCCTTTTTCGCGGCGTCGATGGCCTATGACATCCATCAGACCGACAAGCTCGCGGTGTTCGTTGACGACATGCGCCGCCTGGGCGTGCCGCTGCTGCCGCCCTGCATCAATCGTTCCGGTGCCGATTTCACGCTGGAGACGGCGGCCGACGGCGAACTGGCGGTGCGTTATGCGCTGGGCGGCCTGAAAGGAGTGGGCGAGGGGGCAATGGCCGAGATCGTTGCCGAGCGCACTGCCCATGGCCCGTTTGCGTCGCTCGATGATTTCATCGGCCGGATCAACCCCCATGCCCTCAACCGGCGGCAGATGGAGGCGTTGGCGGCCGCCGGGGCATTCGACTGCTTCGGGGTTGATCGTGCCACCCTGTTCGGTGCGTCCGACCTGCTGATGGCGGCAGCGGCGCAGGCGGCGCGCACGCGGGAGACCGGGCAGGGTGGACTGTTCAGCGATGCCGGTAAGGCGGCCGCCGTGCCGCTGCCCGAGGCCACCCCATGGACCTTGCGTGAGCGATTGCACCATGAACGCGACAGTTTCGGCTTCTGGTTTGCCGGCCACCCGGTAGAGGCCCATTCGGTGGCGCTGACGACGTTGGGGGTGTTGCGGGCCGACGAGGCCGTGGCGCGGCGGATGCCGGCGGGCACCCGGCAATCGGTGCGGCTTGCCGGGCTGGCCGAGGATTTCCGCTGGCGGGTGCCGCAGGGCAAGCGGCCCGACAGCCGCTACATGATGGTCGATTTCACCGATCAGAGTGGCCAGTGGGGCGCCACCTGCTTCGAGGCCGAGGCCCAGCAGCTGATCGAGGCGGCAGCCGCCGATGGTCGGGCGCTGCTCCTTGATGTCGAGCTGCAATGGCGCGAGGGCGATGAAACGCCCCGCCTGACGGTGCGCGGAGCCACGGTGCTGGAAGAGGCGGCGCGGCATATGCGGGCGCTGCTGTGCATCCATCTGGCGGGCGATGCGCCGACAGCAGTGGCGGCGCGGCTGGCGGCTCTGCTTCCCAATGGCGGGCGCAGTGTAGTGGAGGTGCGGATCGCATTGGCCTCGGGCGGAGCGGCGCATATCCGGCTGGGCGATACCCTGACGTTGCCCCCGGGGATCGAGGCCGCCATCCGCGAACTGCCGGGAGTTCAGGATGTGACGATCGAATTGCTGCAGATGGGCCACCTGCGCCGGGTTGCCTGACCGGCAGGCTCCGGGGCCTGGAAATGCCCCTCAGCCGCCGATCGGCCAGCTGATCAGACGGGCGCCGGTATCGGGGTTTTCGATCACCGCTTCCTCGATGGTGGCGATGATCAGACAGATCGGGCGCTGACGCCACCCCTCGGGCTGAATGCAGCGAATGGGCCCGTCGCTGCGCTGCGGGTCGATCCGTCCGGCCAGCCGCAGTCGCAGGCCGCTTGCCGGCATGGCAAAACCGCTGGGCATGCGGATATCGGCTTCCAGCGGCTTGCCGTCACGCAACAGGCTGCGCGGGCTGGTGGCCGTCAGCAGCTGGCCGATCGCCAGCGTTCGTTCGGGCGCCAGCAACGGCGGCGGTGTCGGGGCCGCTGACGGTTCCGGTGGCAGTTCGGGGGTTTGGGGCGTTACCTTGGCGATGGCTGCCTTCAACCGGTTGGTGGTGGCCGCAATGGCCGGAGATTTTGTTGATCTGTCTTTTTCTGCCGTTGCAGCAGAGGTGCTGCTGGTGGCGCTGGCGATGTCAGTGGCGGCACCGGCGGCGGTACCAGTGGCGGATTCGGGCGTGGCGGTTTCCTCAGGTGGTGAAGCAGCGGTTACCGGCGGGCAGCGTTCGGCCGTCGACCAGGGGTGGCCGACCCACAGCCCGGATATGGCGACGGTATCAGCAGGTGCTGATGTTGCGGGCCACCAGTCGGCCGGCAGCCAGCGGCTGAGTGTGGTGCGCAGTTTCAGCACCCGGCGCTGGTCGTCATAGCTCCACGAAATGGTGGCATCCGGGTGAGTCTGGCCGTCCTGTTTGCAGCCGAAGGGCAGATAGAGCACAAAGCGGCGGCCGGCGCTGGCGATGACGGCGTCGGGTACGGCACTCCCCGCCGATGCTGCATCGGCGGCGCTCGCCGCCAGGGTCAGGAGTTCGGCACGGCCAAGCGGGCCGGCCGGCGTTGGTTCGGGGGGTGGCAGAGTGGGGGCCGGCTGTTCCTGGGCGGCAGGCTCTGCCTGTTTGACGGTGGCGCGGCCGATCAGGATACCGGCGCCGCCCACCACCAGCGCCACGGCCAGACCACCCGCCAGGGCCAGCCGACTGTTTCTTTCGCTTGGCTCATCCATTTCATGACGATAGCATATCCGAACGACAGGTCCACAAACAGAAGGGGTGACCGGATGATTCCTGCCCGGCGTTGCCCGCTGCGATGACAGTCGACCAGATCATCACGCTGGTGGTGCTGGTGGCGGTGGTGGCGAGCCTGATCGTCGATGCCGCGCGCGCCGATGTGGTGGCGCTGGCCGGGGCGGCGGTCCTGCTGATGACGGGGGTCGTGCGGCCGGTCGACATTCAGGGCGCCTTTGCCAGCCCGGCGATCATCGCACTCGCCTCGTTGTTCGTGATTGCCTATGCCATGGAATTGTCGGGCCTGCTCGACAAGGCGATTGCCGCCTCGGTCAGCATGTGCCGCCGGGTGGGGGCGCGGGGCATCTGGCTGGTGTTCATCGGGATCGGGTTCATCTCCAGCTTCCTCAACTCGACACCCATTGTCGTGCTGTCGGCCCCGGTCATCCGTGATGTGGCGATCACCCTGAAGGAATCCCCCAAGCGCTATCTGATGCCGCTTTCCTACATCACGGTGCTGACGGGCTGCTGCTCACTGATCGGAACCTCCACCAACCTGCTGGTCGATGACATGGCCCGCACCTCCGGGCAGCCGCGGTTCGGCATGTTTGAAATCACCCCCGTTGGCCTGCCGATGGCACTGGCCGGAGGTATCTACCTGTTCCTGTTCAGTGGCTTCCTGCTGCGGCGCTCGATCGCTGCGCCCGATGAGGTTCTGCCCGATGATCTGCAGGCGTCGCACAAGCTCGATGTCGGGCAGGTGGGCGACCCCAGCGTCTTTGCCGAGCCCCGGCCTTTCCACCTCAAGCAGGCGCTGGTGTCGCTGGCGATTTTCGTTGCTGCCATCGCCCTTGCCACCATGAAAGTGGCGCCGATTGCCGCCACGGCCTTTGCAGGCGCGGTGCTGCTGATTCTGCTGAAGATCATTACGGCCGACCAGGCCTATCATGGCCTGAAGCCCGAGATTCTGGTGCTGATCGCCGGAATGGTGGCGCTGGGCATCGCGCTCGATGAAAGCGGGCTGGCGCGGCTGGCGACCGAGGCCTTCGTTGGATCCCTGCAGGGGCTGGGGCCGCTGATGGCGCTGATCGTGCTGTATGGGGCGACCATGGTGCTGACCGAGCTATTGTCGAACGCAACGGTTGCCGTGCTGGTGACGCCGGTGGCCATTGCGCTTGCTGAAAGCCTGGGCGTCAGCCCGCGGCCGTTCATCGTGGCGGTGATGATGGCGGCGAGTGCGGCTTTTGCAACGCCGTTCGGCTATCAGACCAACACCATCGTCTATCAGATGGCCGGGTATAAATATGTCGATTTCCTGAGGGTGGGGCTGCCGCTCAACCTTCTGACCTTTGCCGTGGCGATCACGGCCATCCAGATTTTCTTTCCGTTCTAGCCGCTGGCCTTTCACCACTGCCGCAATCTGCTAGACAGGAAACCGGGATGAAACGGAGGGTGAGATGACCAAAGGCGATGACAGCAACCAGGGCGGCAGGCCCCAGGATCGCCGGCGTCGGCCCGAACGGCTGTCGATTGCCAACCACCGCCTGAGCCCGGCCACCCAGATGATGGGCTATGGATTTGACCCGGCCCTGTCGGAAGGGGCGCTGAAACCGCCGATCTTCCTCACATCCACCTTCGTGTTTGAAACGGCGGCTGCCGGCAAACGCCATTTCGAGGCGCTGGTCGGCCAACGCCCCGGCGGATCGTCGGGGCTGGTGTATTCGCGGTTCAACGGCCCCAACCAGGAGATTCTCGAGGATCGCCTCGCCATCTGGGAGAATGCCGAAGCAGCGCTGAGTTTTTCCTCGGGCATGTCGGCGATTGCCACGCTGCTGCTGACGTTCTGCAAGCCCGGCGACATGGTGGTGCATTCGGGGCCGCTTTATGCCGCATCGGAAACGCTGATTGCCCGCATTCTCGGCAAGTTCGGCGTGGGCTACCGCGATTTTCAGGCCGGCGCCACCGAGGCCGAGATCGAGGAGGTGCTGGCAGCCGCCGCCCAAAAGGGGCGGGTGGCGCTGATTTATCTGGAAAGCCCGGCCAACCCCACCAACCAGCTGGTCGATGTGGAGGCGGTGCGCCGGGTGCGTGACCGCCTGTTCCCGGAAGATCAGCCACCGATCGCCATCGACAACACCTTCCTTGGACCGCTGTGGCAGCAGCCGCTCGCCCATGGTGCCGAACTCAGTGTCTATTCGCTTACCAAATATGCCGGCGGCCACAGCGATCTGGTGGCGGGCGGGATCGTTGGCGAAAAGCGCCTGCTCGACCCGATCCGCACCATGCGCAACACCATTGGCACCATCACCGACCCCCATACCGCATGGATGCTGCTGCGCAGCCTCGAGACACTGGAACTGCGGATGACCCGCGCCGGTGAGAACGCGCAGAAGGTGTGCACCTTCCTACGCGACCACCCCAAGGTCGAGCATGTCGGTTATCTGGGGTTCCTGCACGATGATCGGCAGGCCGATATCTACCGCCGCATGTGCAAGGGTGCCGGCTCGACATTCTCGCTCTATCTGAAAGGCGGAGAGCGCGAGGCCTTTGCCTTCCTCGATGCCCTCACCATCGCCAAGCTGGCGGTCAGCCTGGGCGGCACCGAGACTCTGGCAAGCGCGCCGGCCGCCATGACCCATCTGTCGGTTCCGCCCGAGCGCAAGAAGCTGCTGGGAATCTCGGATAATCTGGTGCGCATCTCGATCGGTGTCGAAGCCGCCGACGATCTGCTCGCCGATTTCGAGCAGGCGCTTGCCGCTGTATGAGCCTGTAGCACGGACGCCATGGCGAAACTGATGGCGATCCTGAATGTCACCCCTGATAGTTTCTCGGATGGGGGGCGCTGGCTGGACCCTGAGCGGGCGATTGCCCATGGGCTTGCCATGCATGCCGCCGGCGCCGACATTATCGACGTGGGCGGCGAAAGCACCCGCCCCGGTGCCGTGGACCTGTCAGCCGACGAGGAATTGCGGCGCGTGATGCCCGTGGTCGCGGCGCTGGTGCGCCAGCGCGTTCCTGTCTCCATCGACACCATGAAGGCCGAGGTCATGGAGGCGGCCATCGACGCCGGAGCCGCCATGGTGAACGATGTGTCGGCCCTGAGCCACGACCGGCGGGCGATGGCGGTGGTAGCAAACAGCCATGTGCCGGTGGTGCTGATGCACATGCCCGGCAACCCGCGCACCATGCAGACGCTGGCACACTATGCCGACCCGGTGACGGAGGTGCGCGCAGCGCTGGCTGACCGCATTGCCGCCTGCGAGGCAGCGGGGATCGCCCGCGAGCGGCTGATTGCCGACCCGGGCATCGGGTTCGGCAAGACGGCCGCCCACAATCTGGCCATCCTGCAGGATTTCGAGGCGTTTCACGCGCTCGGGGTGCCGCTGATGCTGGCCGCCAGCCGCAAATCGCTGATTCCGGCAGTTGTCGGCCCGACCCCGCCCGAGGATCGCCTGCCGGCAAGCCTTGCCCTTGCCATCCGTGGCCTGGAAGCGGGCGCAGCCTGGATTCGCGTGCATGACGTTGCACAAACGCGGCAGGCGCTTACCATGTGGCAGGCCATCTGCCGGCCGACAATCTGAGCCATCACCGTTTGATAGCATGGGGAGACGATTGTGACGATCAGTGTGAAATCGGAAAAAGCGCTGTTGAGCCACGAGGAATGGGAACTGGTGGCCCCGACGCACCATCCGGCGCTGGGACGCCTTGCCGATGCGGACTTGCAGGCAACTCGCAAGCGCCTGCGCGAACTGCACGACAAGGAACAGGGTTTTGCTCGTCACAAACTCCGGGTCGGCAAAGGCAGCGCTGAAGCACGCGGCGGCAGCTTTCCCGGCACCGCCGAACGCCCGGCCGAGCGCAAGCAGGTCTTCGCTCAGGCGGTTCAGCGGCTGAACAGCGAGGCGGAACGTCGCCGCGCCCTTGCGGCGCGCACTGAGAGCATGAACAGCCAAAAGCAGGCGCTGGCCCGGCGCCGCGCTGCTGTCAGCAGCAGGCCGGCCAACAAGCCGACGGCGCGCAAGGAGCCAGCCAGGGTGGAGAACCCCAAGGGGCGAACGAAGGTGGCGGGCGCCAGGGTGGGTAGCGTCACCAGGCAGACGGCGCGCGCGCAGGGCAAGCGCGACAGTTGATTCCTTACTCGGTGCTGCTGACGGGGGCGCCGGCACGATCGAGTTTCAGGCGATGCAGCCCCGGTGTGGTTGGCAGCGCCTCGGCGATGGCGTTGGCCACCACATCGGGAGACTTCAGCGTTTCCGGGTCTTCGCCGGGGAAGGCGCGGGTGCGCATGGCGGTGCGGGTGGCGCCGGGATCAACCAGCAGGGCATTCACCCCCAGCACCTGCATTTCAGCGGCATAGGTGCCAACCAGCTTCTCAAGCGCCGCCTTCGATGCCGCATACGGCCCCCAATAGGGCGCGTCACGGCTGGCGACCGAGGAACTGATGGCCACCACAGTGCCACGGGCGCGGCGCAGCATAGCGTCGAAATTGCGGATCAGCCGCCATGGCGCCGTCACATTGAGGGCCATCACCTTGCCGAACTCCAGCGGATCGGCATGGGCAAGCGGCGTGAGCGACCCCAGGGTGGCCGCGTTCAGCACCAGCAGGTCGAGCCGGCCCCAGCGCTCGGCAATGACGGCGGCCAGCCGGTCGGTCTCGTCGGGGCGCATCAGGTCAAGGGGGGCGATGGTTGCGGTGCCGCCGGCGGCGTGGATGGCGTCTTCGGTTTCGATCAGCCCCGCTTCGGTGCGGGCGGTCAGCACCACGTGCCAGCCATTGGCCGCCAGACGGATAGCGGTTGCGGCGCCGATTCCGCGGCTGGCGCCGGTTACCAGCGCGATCTTCGGTTCGCCGCCGGGGCGGCCAGTTGGCTGGTCGGTCATGTTATCTTTCGGCAATCAGCGACAGTCGCGGCGCCTTGTGGGCCTCGTGATCGGTAAGGCGGGTGGGATAGTCGCCGGTGAAGCAGGCGTCGCAATAGCTGGGCTCCCGGGCATTGCGGCCGGGTTCGTCCATGGCGCGATACAGACCATCGATCGAGATGAAGGCGAGGCTGTCGGCATTGATGTATTCGCGCATCGCCTCGACATCCATGCGTGCGGCCAGCAGCTTCGAGCGTTCCGGTGTATCAACCCCGTAGAAGCAGCTGTGGGTGGTGGGCGGGCTGGCGATGCGCATGTGCACTTCGGCGGCGCCGGCTTCCCGCATCATGTTGACGATCTTTACTGATGTGGTGCCGCGCACCACCGAATCGTCGATCAGCACCAGTTTCTTGCCGGCCACCATGGCGCGGTTGGCGTTGTGCTTCAGCTTGACGCCCAGGTGACGGATCTGGTCGCCCGGCTGGATGAAGGTGCGGCCGACATAGTGCGAGCGGATGATTCCGAGTTCGAACGGAATGCCCGATTGCTGGGCATAGCCGATGGCCGCTGGTACCCCCGAATCGGGCACCGGCACCACCATGTCGGCGGCAACCGGCGATTCGATCGCCAGTTCGCGGCCGATCGCCTTGCGTACCTGATAGACCGAAAGCCCGTCCGACCAGCTGTCGGGCCTTGAAAAATAGACCTGCTCGAAGATGCAGGGGCGCGGTCGGAAGCGCTCGAACGGCTTCAGTGATCGCAGCCCCGAATCGTTGATTACCAGAAGCTCGCCCGGCTCGACCGAGCGCAGGAACTGGGCGCCGACGATGTCGAGCGCCACGGTTTCCGAGGCGAGAACATAGCTTTCCCCCACCTTGCCCAGCACCAGCGGCCGGAACCCCAGCGGGTCGCGGCAGGCGATCAGCCCTTCCGCCGTCAGGCACACCAGCGAATAGGCGCCCTCCACCTGTTTCAGCGCATCGATGAAACGATCGAGCAGGGTGCGGAACGACGAGGTGGCGACCAGGTGGATGATGACTTCGGTATCGGAGGTTGACTGGAAGATCGAGCCACGGCGGATCAGCTCGGTTTTCAGGGTGAGGGCGTTGGTGAGGTTGCCGTTATGGGCAATCGCAAAGCCGCCGGTTGAAAATTCCGCGAACAGGGGCTGGACATTGCGGATGGCGGCCGCTTCCCCGGTTGTTGCATAGCGGTTGTGGCCGATGGCGGCGTGGCCCGGCAGATTTTCCATCACGTCGGGGCGGTCGAAGTTGCCGGCGACATGGCCCAGTGCCCGGTGGCTGTGGAAATTGCGGCCATCGTAGCTGACGATTCCGGCCGCCTCCTGCCCGCGGTGCTGCAGCGCATGGAGGCCAAGGGCGGCCATGGCGGCGGCACCATCGCTGCCCCAGGCGCCGAACACGCCGCATTCCTCGTGGAGGGTATCGTCATCGGCAGAGTGATCGAACGGGTTGGTGCAAAGCGGTTCAACACCACCTGAAATTTGTGTGCTTGTCATACAATCCAGCCTTCAGCCCAGCCTGCCGCTGCCATGTAGGCCGTGAATCGCCATTTGTCGCTAGCTTTCGTGCTGGCGCACTGCCAACGCTGCAGGTATGGCAGACATGTTCCAACCCAAATTCGATGCGCAGGGGCTGCTGACGGCAGTGGTGGTGCATGCGCAAACCGGGGCGCCGCTGATGGTGGCCCACATGAATGCGCAGGCGCTTGCACTGACGCGGGAGACGGGGCGCGCGCATTTCTGGTCGCGCAGCCGGCAGGCGTTGTGGCTGAAAGGCGAGACTTCGGGGCATTTTCTTGATGTCGTCGAGATTCGCGTTGATTGCGATCAGGATTGTTTATGGCTGCGCGCCATTCCCCATGGCCCCGCCTGCCATACCGGGGCCACCAGCTGTTTTTACCGGATTCTTGACAATCATAGTAGTAAATTAATAAATATTGACAATTGTAAGCCATAATTATATGGCAACCCATGATCAGATGGTGGTTTCTGGCGCTTGTTGCAGGGATGGTATCTGGTTGTGTTGCTGGCCCCGGAACAACAGACAGTGATCAGTGGTACTTTGGCCTTGTTCATATAAGGAATCATACCGAAAAGAAACTGCTGGCGCGCACTATTCAGGCTATGGGGATGTCTGTTGGCAGTATGCCCGGCAGACAAGGCGTTTTGGTTGGATTGCAGAAATCATCAGAGGTTCTGGTTGAGCCGGATTCCTGTCGGCTGGTCATCATCGTTCGTGAGCTGGCTGAACTGGATCATGTGCGGAACATGCTGAACAACATTGGGGGTGACCCATGTATCGTCGATCAAACGGACAATGGCCACTGATTGCCTGTATGCTGCCTCTGCTGGCCGGGTGCGCTGCCAATCCCAATGCCCTGATCTTTGGCACCAACACCGTTCTTGGCCTGTCGGCAGGTAATGGCACCGCCGGTTCGCCCGAGCTGACGCTTGGTTTTCGCCGTCAGGAGGCCGTGCTGCTGCCGGTGGTTGCAGCCAACACATGGCAGGATCAGGGGAAGCTCACCTTCTGTCAGCCTGAGAAGATCAGCTCTGGTAAACCATCTGGTGCGAACACAGAGGGTTGCCTGCTGATGGGATCTGGGGCGAATGAGCGCGACTCGCTATCGGTGATGGCAAGTTTCGGTACCAAGCATAACCTAAAGGCAGAAGCCATCAGTGGTGAGATCAGCCAGTATTTTGCCACTGGTCTTGCAGCGCGCCGACTGGCCGAGCGCAGCGGCCCGTCGGCCGTGGCGACAGGGGCGGCGGCCGTGGTTGGCGGCCGCCTTGCCGGCTCGGCGGCGATGGTGGAAGCGGTAAACTCTCCGGAGGCGCTGGCGGCGGCCCGCGCCTTGGTGGAGGCTGACAAGAGCGGGCGTGAAGCCGTTGCCGCCAATGTTGAAAAAGCGGGAGACGCAGGCTTTGTGGCCTATCTTGGGCAACTGGATGCAGCCACCAGCGATGATCGCTTCACGATGGCCTGCAAGAGCCTGACCAAAGCCAGGGAATGCGCCGAGATGATCCGCAGCACCTCGCTGCTGGACTTGCTGGACCCTGAACAGTGGGTGGTGGCGAAGCAGATTGTGCCTGCGACAATGGCACCAATATCCAGCCCGGTCGACGAAGAGAAGAATGGGGACAATGGCAATGGCTGAAATCTATCTGTGTGATGATAAGATACATGCTGCGGGAAAGGCGAAATTCCTGATTGATAAAGGCTGGATCGTGTCCATCTTCGGGCCGTTTGACGCCACCAAAGTCAGCCAGCGGGTAAGTGGCACCACCACCAGAGTGTCGGTCAATAGCGGGGCCGCCAACTATGTCATTGTTGCCTATATGAATACGGATGCGGGAGGCGAAGCAGAAGAGGATTGAGTTTGAGCTGGCGGCCGGGAAACCGCATTGCGGTAGTTGCCGCAAGCGGCAAATTTCGGGTGCCGCTGGTTGACGTGAACGTAAAGGTAATGTAGGCAACCCGCCATGACGGTGGAGGGATCAGTCAGTGGAGCGGGCGGCCGCAAGGCCAAGTCGGCAGGCAGGGCGCCTGCTGAGCCGCGTTTTTCCATCACCGATCTGTCGCGGGAGTTTGACATTACCCCCCGCACCCTGCGCCATTACGAAGCCGAAGGCCTGATCCACCCCGAGCGGCGCGGCTCAACCCGGCTGTATTCCGCCACCGATCGCGCCCGTGTGCAGTGGATTCTGCGCGGTCGCGCCGTCGGCTTCAGCCTCACCGATATCCGTGAACTGCTCGATCTCTATGCCCCCGGCCGCGCCCGCCGCGACCAGATGCAGGCAACGCTGGTGAAATGCCGCGCCCATGTCGCGCACCTCGAGGCCAAGCGGGCCTCCATCGATGCCACCATCCTCGAAATCAACCGATTCTGCAGCACCGTCGAAGACAAGCTGCAGCAGCTGGAGAATGACTGATGACGATCTACCGTGCCCCGGTTGCCGATACCCGCTTCGTGCTCGATCATGTGGTCGGGCTGGAACAGTATCGGGCGCTGCCGGGCTTTGCCGATGCAACGCCCGACATGGTGCAGGCCATTCTCGAAGAAGGCGCGAAGTTCGTCGAGGAAGTGATACATCCGCTGAACATGGTGGGCGACCAGCAGGGCTGCACCCGTCACCCCGATGGCAGCGTCACCACTCCGGCCGGTTTCAAGGAAGCCTATGAGGCCTTCGTGGCTGGTGGCTGGGGAACGCTGGCTGCGCCGCGCGATTATGGCGGGCAGGGCCTGCCGCATGTGCTGGCGCTGGCCTTTGGCGAATATCTGCAATCGGCCAACATGGCCTTTTCCATGTATCCCGGCCTGACCGAGGGGGCGGTGAGCGCCATCTCGGCGATTGGGTCAGACCAGCAGAAACAGACCTATCTGCCCAACCTGATCGCCGGCAAATGGACCGGCACCATGAACCTGACCGAGCCGCAGGCCGGCACCGATCTTGGGCTCATCCGCACCCGAGCCGAGCCGCAGGCCGATGGCACCTGGTCGCTGACGGGCGGCAAGATCTTCATTTCCTCGGGCGACCATGATCTGTCGGAAAACATCATTCACATGGTGCTTGCCAAGACTCCGGGTGCGCCCGATTCCGTGAAGGGCATTTCGCTGTTCATCGTGCCCAAGTTCCTTCTGAACGCCGATGGCACGCCTGGCAGGCGCAACGCCGTGTCCTGCGGCGCCATCGAGCACAAGATGGGCATCCACGGCAACTCCACCTGCCAGATGAATTATGACGGCGCCACCGGCTGGCTGGTGGGCGAGGAAACCAAGGGCCTGCGCGCCATGTTCATCATGATGAACGCCGCCCGGCTGGGGGTGGGGGTGCAGGGCTATGCCATTTCGGAAGTGGCCTATCAGAATGCTGTTGCCTATGCCCACGACCGCCTGCAGGGCCGGGCGCTGACCGGCCCGAAGAATGCCGATGGCAAGGCCGACCCGATTCTGGTGCACCCTGATGTGCGGCGCATGTTGCTGGATGCCCGCGCCTTCAACGAGGGGGCGCGCGCCCTGTCGTTGTGGGCGGCCATGCAGGTCGAGCTGGCCCGCAAGGCCCCTACGGCCGAAGCACGCGAAGCCGCCGACGACCTGCTGTCGCTGCTGACCCCGGTGATCAAGGCCTGGCAGACCGAAGAGGGTTATCGCCATACCACCAATGCCCAGCAGGTGTTCGGCGGCCATGGCTATATCGTTGAGAACGGCATGGAGCAGTTCGTGCGCGATGCCCGTATCGCCATGCTCTATGAAGGCGCCAACGGCATTCAGGCGATGGATCTGGTGGGCCGCAAGCTGGCAGCCAATGGCGGCCGCTCGATCCGGCTGTTCCTCAAGATGGTGGACGACGGCATCGCCACGGCACAGGCGGGAAGCGACCCTCTGAAGTCCCATGCCGCCATGCTGGCAGCCGCCAAGGGCGAGCTGGAAGGCGCGATCATGTGGCTGATGCAGAACGCCCTCGCCGCCCCCGACAATGCCGGGGCGGGAGCAATGGCCTTCCTCAAGCTGCTGGGAATCGTGACCTTTGGCCATTTCTGGCTGCTGATGGAAGGGGCGGCACGCGCGCAGATGGATGCCGGAACGGGTGACCAGGCGTTTCTGGCCGCCAAGTGCCTGACGGCTGCCCATTATTTCGAGCAGCAGATGCCGCTGGCAGCTGCCTGTGCTGCTCAGGTGAAGGTAGGCGCTGAAACGATGATGCGCTTTCAAGACGACCGATTCTGATCCATGTTTGAACCCGCTCCTGTTGGCCGTTCGTCGGCGGGCATAGCCTGAAAGAGAGAGTGAAATGGCAGAAGCCTTTATTTACGATGCGGTTCGCACCCCGCGCGGCAAGGGCCGCAAGGATGGAAGCCTCCACGAGATTCCGCCGATCGAACTGGCGACCCAGGTGCTGAAGGCCGTGCGCGACCGCAACCGCATCGATACCGCTGATGTCGACGACGTGATCATGGGCTGCGTTTCGCCGGTGGGCGAGCAGGGCGCCGATATCGCCCGGGTGGCGGCACTGAACGCCGATTACGCGCTGACGACGGCCGGCGTGCAGGTCAACCGCTTCTGCGCTTCGGGCCTTGAAGCGGTGAACATGGCAGCCGCCAAGGTCGTTGCCGGCGAGGCGGAGTTCGCCATTGGCGGCGGAGTAGAGAGCATGAGCCGCGTTCCCATGGGGTCGGATGGTGGGGCATGGGCGCTCGACCCGGCGGTCGCCTTCAAGACCTATTTCGTACCCCAGGGCGTGGGTGCCGACCTGATCGCCACCAAATACGGTTTCTCGCGCGATGATGTCGATGCCTACTCGGTGGAATCGCAACGCCGCGCCGCGCGGGCGTGGCAGGAGAAACGCTTTGCCCGATCGATCATTCCCGTAACCGACGTGATCGGTGAAGTGGTGCTAGACCACGACGAGCATATGCGCCCCGGCACCGACATGCAGGCGCTGGCTGCCCTGCAACCGGCCTTTGCCGCCATTGGCGAACAGATGCCTGGCTTTGATGCCATTGCGCTGCTGCGTTATCCCGAAATCGAGAGGATCCACCATGTGCACCATGCCGGCAATTCCTCGGGGATCGTCGATGGCGCAGCGGCCGTGTTGGTCGGCAACCGCGAAATCGGCCAGAAATACGGCCTGAAGCCACGGGCGCGGATCAAGGGCATGGCCTCGATCGGCTCGGAGCCGGCGATCATGCTGACCGGCCCCGGACAGGTGACCAGAAAGCTGCTGAAGCGGCTGGGCATGGGCGTAAACGACATCGATATCTACGAACTGAACGAGGCCTTTGCCGCCGTTGTGCTGCGGATGATGCAGGAACTCGACATCGACCACGACCGCATGAACGTGAATGGCGGCGCCATCGCCATGGGGCACCCGCTGGGCGCCACCGGCGCCATGATTCTCGGCACCGTGCTCGACGAGCTGGAGCGCACCGGCAAGGGCACGGCGCTGGTCACCTTGTGCGTGGGGGCCGGTATGGGCACCGCCACCGTCATCGAACGTATCTGAAGGGAGCCGTCATGTCTGAACCAACCATTCGTCAGGAACGCGATTCCGACGGTATCCTGATGCTCACCATCGACGTTCCGGACGTATCGATGAACGTCATCACCATGCAGATGCATGACGATCTCGCCGCCATTGCCGAACGGATCAGGAGAGACGACTCGGTGAAGGGGGCGGTGTTCGCATCGGGAAAGCCTTCAGGCTTCGTGGCTGGCGCCGATCTGAAGGGCATGCATTTTCAGGAGGGCGAAACCAGCGGCAAAAGCCGGGCCAAGCAGATCTTCGATCAGGTGATCGGCCTCAACCGCACCTTCCGGGCGCTGGAAACCTGCGGCAAGCCGGTGGCGGCTGCCGTCAACGGGCTGGCGCTGGGCGGCGGCTTCGAGATCGTGCTAGCCTGCCATTACCGGGTGGTGTCCGATAACCCCAAGCTGGTGCTGGGGCTGCCGGAAGTGCTGGTGGGTCTTCTGCCCGGTGGTGGCGGCACCCAGCGGCTGCCCCGGGTGATGGGGGTGCAGAATGCCCTCCTCTATCTGTTGCAGGGCAAGAACCTGACGGCACAGGAAGCGCTGGGCTTTGGCGTCGTTCAGGAAGTGGCGCCGGACGCCGAGATTGTTGACCGCGCCCGGGCGTGGGTGAAGGCCAATATCGGCAAGACGGTGCAGCAGCCGTGGGACCAAAAGGGTTTTCGGTTCCCCGGTGGCGTCGGGGCCACGAACCCGGCCTTCGCCCAGACCTTCCTTGGGGTCAATGCCATGGCCCACAAGCAGTCTCAGGGCAATCTGCACCAGGTGCAGGCGATCCTGTCGGCGGTATACGAGGGCGCGCAACTGCCGATGGACAAGGCCATCGAGCTGGAATCGAAATATTTCGCCAAGGTGGCGGCTGATCCGCAGGCCAGTGCCATGATCCGCTCGCTGTTCGTCTCCAAACAGGCGGCGGAAAAGGGGGCGCGGCGTCCGCAGGGCCAGCCCGCCGCCCCGACCCGCAAGCTGGGGATGCTGGGTGGCGGCCTGATGGGTTCGGGGATTGCCATGGTGTCGGCGCAGGCCGGGATCGAGGTGGTGCTGCTGGATCGAGACCTGGCAGCTGCGGAAAAAGGCAAGCTATACACTGCCGATCGGCTGGCCAAACGCCGGACCGACCCCGCCAAGGCCAAGGCCATTCTCGACCGTATCCACCCGACCGCCGATTATGGCGATCTCGCCGGTTGCGATCTCATCATCGAAGCGGTGTTTGAAAACCGCGAGGTGAAGGCCGACGTGACCGGAAAGGCGCAGGAAGTGGTGGGGGCCGATACCATCTTCGGGTCGAACACCTCGACCTTGCCGATCACCAGCCTGGCCGAAGTGTGGGACAAGCCAGTCAACTTCATCGGTATCCACTTTTTCTCGCCGGTCGAGAAGATGCCGCTGGTCGAGATCATCGTCGGGAAAAAGACCGGGCCGGCGGCGATTGCCAAGGCGCTGGATTTCGTGGCGCAGATCCGCAAGACCCCGATCGTCGTCAACGACAGCCGGGGCTTTTATACCAGCCGGTCGTTCGGAACCTATGTGCAGGAAGGCCTGTCGCTGCTGGCTGAAGGAGCGGGGGCGCCGCTGATTGAAAATGTCGCACGGCAGATGGGCATGCCGGTCGGGCCGCTGGCAGTGAACGACGAGGTGGGGCTTGATCTGTCTTACAAGGTGGCCGAACAGACCCGCAAGGACCTGGGCGATACCAGCCCCAAACAGCCCAATGAACTGATCATCGAGAAGATGATGGAACTGGGCCGCCATGGGCGCAAGAATGGCAAGGGGTTCTATGTGTATCCCGAAGACCGTTCGCCCAAATATCTGTGGCCGGAGCTTGGCCAGTATTTCCCCACGGCCACCAATCCGCCCAGCCCTGCCGAGGTGAAAGAGCGTCTGCTGTTCCGGCAGCTGGTAGAGACGGCGCGCTGCTTTGCCGAAGGTGTGGTGGAAACACCCCAGGATGGCGATCTGGGCGCCATTTTCGGCTGGGGGTTCGCGCCCTATACCGGCGGGCCGTTCAGCGCCATGGACACCATGGGTCTCGATACGGTCGTGCAGACGCTCGACCGCCTGGCAAAACGCTATGGAGAGCGCTTTGCTCCGCCGCAGCTGCTACGCGACATGGCAGCCAGGGGTGAGACTTTTTATGGCAATGCCGCCAGAAAGGCGGCCTGAGCGCTGCCTTGTGAAGCCGGGGTGGCGCATCGGCGAGGGGCTGACCGATGCGCCACCCTACATGAGATCGTGGAAGTGCAGGTGGCCGTTATAAAGGGCGCGGACCACCAGTTCGGTGCGGGTCGACACCCCATAGCGCGCCTTGGCGTCTTCGATATACTTGTGGACGGTGTTGGGCTTCAGGCCAAGAATATCGGCGATCACCCAGTTGGATTTCCCCTTGGCTACCAGCCGCAGACAGTCGATCTGCCGGCGCGACAGGGTGAGGCCGGCGACGGACTGACTGTCGGTCAGTTTGAACAGCTGGTCGAACAGGCAGCCGGCCAGATAGTGGCTGGCTGCCAGCTGCGGAGTGAGGAAGCCGCTGGCGGCGAGAAACCAGGCATGCCAGCCAGACGCCAGATTGTGGATGTGCAGGGGGATGACGAAGATGGTGGCATCCTTGCGCCGGTTCTGGGGGCTGGCGGTGGTGACATTCCAGAAGAACGGCCTGACCCGGCGGGCCGAGGATTTCTGCACCGGCAACGGGTCGAAGGGGAAGCCCTCGGGCAGATCGCTGAGAGTGAGGGGATCTGACCCCTGGATGAGGAACCGGGCATAATGATGATCGAGGCCGAGAAATTGCTGGACAAGCCCCAGCTGCTTCTTCAGCTCTGAAAGAGAGGTAGCCTGCTCCAGGGCCTCGGCACAGGCCTCGAGCGTCTGAAACCTGTTCGTCATGGCAATCGATGCAAAGCAGCATCCACGTTCGTGGCAGGGCACCTGTTGCAAGAAGGCGGCCTGATCCGGCAGTTCGGTCGGGTGTGGAAAGAGGCGGGGTGCATCATTATCTCTGCTATGGATTATAGTGAGTTAGCAGTTCGTTAACGATTTGGCAGTGATGTGGTGCGCTGCGTCGATTTGACACAGGAAGGAGGTTGGCGATGTCTGACAGCAGAGCAGACGGCAAAGCAGCCGGAACGGATGTTGCCGTGCTGGCGGGTGGCTGTTTCTGGTGCACCGAGGCGGTGTTCGATCGTTTGCGCGGTGTGCACGAGGTCGAGAGTGGCTATACCGGGGGGTCAGTGCCGAACCCCAGCTACCGGCAGGTTTGCGCCGGGGATACCGGACATGCCGAAGCCATCCGCATTCATTTTGACCCGGCGATCATCAGCTATGACGAGCTACTTGACATTTTCTTCGCCACCCACGACCCGACGCAGCTGAACCGGCAGGGAAACGACATCGGCCCGCAATACCGTTCCGCCATTTTCCCGCAGTCTCCGGCGCAGGCAGCGGCAGCCGGTGTTGCCATTACCCGTGCCCAGCCCGATTGGCCGCAACCTATTGTCACCACCATCGAGCCGGACTCAACCTTCTGGCCAGCCGAAGACGAGCATCGCGATTATTTCGCGCGCACCGGCGATGCCAACCCCTATTGCACGGTGGTGATTTCGCCGAAGGTCACCAAGTTCATGCACCGCTTTGCCGACCGGCTGAAGGGAGCGGGCGGCTGAAGGGAGCGGGCGGCTGAAAGACTGGCAGGCCCGCGCGCCCGACCGGAGGTGACCGGCCGGGCATCGCTTCGGGGCCATCTGGCCAGGTGATTGCCTGAGGTGATTGCCCTGGATTGGGTTATTTAGCCTTGTGACGGTTGAAGAAATCGATGGGGGCCAGAATTGATTGCAGCCATTGCGACGGGCGGCCCATGCCATGGCCGGATCCGGGCAGGCGGATCATCTCCGCCTCGATGCCGCGTAGTTTCAGGGCACCGAACATCTGCTCGGTCTGGCTGATGGGGGTGCGATAGTCGGACTCACCGGTGATCAGCATCGTCGGGGTCTTGATCTGGCCAACCAGGCTGAAGGGCGAGCGTTTGAAATAGAGGTCGGGCTGCTCCCACGGCGTTGCCCCCATCCAGTGTTTCATGAAGAAGGCGGTGCCATCTGAGGTGGTGACCTGATCGGTCCAGTCGACCACCGGGCGCAGGGCGGCCGCAGCCCGGAACTTGTCGGGCTCCTTGGCGATTCCCCACAGGGTAAGCACGCCGCCCCCTGATCCGCCGCCAATGAACAGGTTGCGGCTGTCGACATAGGGGCGCCTGGCGACTTCATCGACGATCGACATCAGGTCGTCATGATCCTGCCCCGGATAGGCGTTGGTGATGGCATTGGCGAACGCATTGCCATAACCGATCGAGCCGCGTGGGTTGGCGAACACCACGATATAGCCGGCGGCGGCATAGAGGCTGTGGGTGACCGAGAACATCGGCCCGTAATCGGTGTTGGGGCCGCCATGAATATCGAGGATGAGCGGATAGCGCTTGGCGGGGGAGAAATCGGGCGGGAAGGCGATCCATCCCTGCACCGGAAGGCCGCCGGCGCGGCTGACGGCGTTCACTTCCTCGATGCGCGACGGAGTCTTGCCCTCGGCCCAGCGTTGGCTGAAATCGATCGAGGCGGTTTCCCCGGCACCACGGCTGATGCCGAGGCCGGCCGGCCTGTCGGTGCGGGCGGTGGTATAGGCGAAGGTGCCGTTGGCGGCCGAGAATCCGCCGCCCGACGATGGCAGATAAAGCCGGGTGCCACCAACCGCATCGACCACAGGCGTGCGCTGGCCGGTTGCCGGATCGATGGCCGCCACTCGTTGCAGCCCGCGGTCGGAATAGAGGGCATAGATGGCACCGCCGTCTTCGCGCCAGACGATGTCGTTTACCGGCCGGTCGAGGTCGGCGGCGACGGCCACGACCGGGGCGCCGGGTTGCAGGCTCGTGGTCCACAGACGCGGCATGTCGTAGAAGTTGGCCGATGCTTCCGAGCCAAGGAAGGCGATGGTCCTGCCGTCTGGCGATACTTCCGGGGCATATTCGCTGCCCGGCCGCCTGGTGAGCTGTTGCTTCGCGGTTTTGCCGCTGACATCATAGAGATAGAGGTCGCTTTCGCGCGGACCGTTGATCGGGTCGGCGGAGAAAGCGGCGACGATGTGTTTGCCGTCGCGGGTCCAGGCTAGGCCGCTGCCTCTGTCGATCTGGTCGGTGTCGCCGGAGGTGACCGGGGTGATGGCGCCGGTTGCCGCATCGACCACGAACAGCTGGTCGCTGCCGGGCTTGATTTCGCCAACGCCATCGGCCCGCCAGAACAGGTCGGTGATGATCTTGGCGTCGGCAGCGGCATCGCCGCCTTTCACCTTTTCGGGGAGACCGGGAATGCTGGCAGGCTTGGCGTCGACCCGGCCGACGAAAGCGATCCGGGTGCCGTCGGGCGACCAGCGGAAGTTGCCGGGCTGGGCATCACCGCCCGTCAGTGGCTGGCCCAACCCTTCGGCAAAGGCCATCACGAAGATCTGCGGCTTGCCCAGCGAGGTGGCGAGATAGGCGACGCGGCTGCCATCGGGAGAGAAGGCCGCGCTGTTGGGCTGCACATCGCGGCCAACCAGCAGGCGCTTGTCGATCACCTTGCCGCTGTCGTCGAGGTGGGCAAGCCAGAGTTCGCCGGTGCGGCGGTCGGTCTGGCGGTCGAAGGCAACGCGGGTGAAGACCACACGGCGACCATCGGGCGAGACGACCGGACTGGTCACCATCGACAGCGCATAGAGATCATCGGGCTTGAAGGCGTCTTTGGCGGTGGCGGCGCTGGCGAACACCAGCACCGAGGCTGTGGCCACCAGAAACAGGCGATTGGCAAGGCGCATGCGTTACTCCCTCAACAGGTTGTCGTGTCGTTTATCGCAGGTTGATCCACACCGGCACATGGTCGCTGGCGCGTTCGGCAGCGCGGACCTGCTGATCGATGCCGGCGGTGATCAGGCGGTCGGCGGCAGCCGGCGACAGCAGCAGGTGGTCGATTCGCAGGCCCCAGTTTTTCGCCCAGGCACCGGCCTGATAATCCCAGAAGGTATAAAGCGGCTGATGGGGGAAGCAGGCGCGGATCGCCTCCGTCCACCCTTGCGCCATGATCTGCCGCCAGGCAGCGCGGCTTTGTGGCTGTACCAGGGCGTCATCTGCCATCATGTCGGGCCGGGCGGCGTCGTGGTCGGTCGGGCAGACGTTCCAGTCGCCGGCCATCACTATTGGCTGTTCGCCAGCCAGCAGGGTGGCGGCGTGCCGGCGCAGCCGTTCCATCCACTGCAGCTTGTAATCGAACTTGGGGCCGGGCTGCGGGTTGCCGTTGGGAAGATAAAGATTGCAGAAGCGGATTCCGGCGATGTCGGCCTCGATCCAGCGGGCCTGGGTATCATCGTCGTCTCCGGGCAGGGTGCTGCGGATCAGGCTGGCCGGTTGGCGCGACAGGATGGCTACTCCGTTGAAGCCCTTCTGACCGCTGATCAGGGCCTGATAGCCGGCGGTTTCCAGCTCGGCCACAGGGAAACGGTGGGCCTCGGTCTTGATTTCCTGCAGGCCGACGACATCGGGTTGTGCCGCGTCCAGCCATTCCAGCAGGCGCGGCAGCCGGGCGCCAATGCCGTTCACATTGAAGGTGGCGACCTTCACCCTTTCAGACCGAAAAGGACGTGCCGCAACCGCAGGATGACGAGGCGTTGGGGTTCTTTACCTCGAACGATGAACCGCCAAGTTTTTCGACGAAATCGACGACGCAGCCCTCGACCAGCGGCAGGCTGACCGAATCGATGATGAGGCCGACCCCGTCGGTCAGTACTTCCACATCATCGCTCGACCTGTCGTCGGCCAGTTCAAAGCGATACTGAAAGCCGGCACAGCCGCCGCCATCAACGGAAAGCCGCAGCCGCGGCGGAGACTTCCCCTGCCGTTGGGCAATGGTGGCAACCCGGGCGGCGGCGGCAGCCGTCAGTGCAACTTGCGAGGGCGATTCCATGCGCAATAGGTAGGCTGCCTGCCGCCGGCTTGCAACCGGCGTGGTTACCTGGCGGCGTTAGCGGTGACGGGCTCAGTTGTTGCGGGGCAGGTTGGGCCCGGCGGCTTCCTTGCGGAAGGCCAGCAGATATTCCGACGCCTCGATGAAGGGGCGGGGGTTGACGGCCTGCCCATCGATTCGGACCTCGTAGTGGAGGTGGGTTCCGGTCGAACGGCCGGTCGATCCCATGCCGCCAATCTTCTCACCCATCGCCACCTTGTCGCCAACCTGCACGTTGATCGACGACAGGTGGCCATAGCGGGTGACGATGCCGCGGCCATGGTCGATGTCGATGCAGTTGCCATAGCCGGCGAACCGTCCGGCGCGGATGACGCGGCCGGCAGCGGCTGCGTAGATGGGCTCTCCCTGGGCGCCGGCCATGTCGAGGCCGGCGTGCGAGGCGCCGCGGCCATTGAACGGGTCATAGCGGAAGCCATAGCTGGAGGTGAGCGTGTAATTGCGGGTGGGAACGAACGATGGCACCGAGGCCATCGCGTCTTCCAGTTGTTCAACCCGCTGCCAGTTGACGAACAGTTCGGCATAGCGCGGATCAGCGCCGCTGGCGTCGCTTCCGGCCGGTACAAAGGGGCCGCCAAGCGCTGTCTGCATCATCCGCCCTGAGGATTGCGAGACGAACCGGCCGGGGTTGAGGCCGAGGCGGCCGATCAGCGACTGGGCATCCTTGAGGCGGGCCTCGGCGGTGGCAGCGGCCTTGTCCAGGAGGGCGATCTGTTTTTGCTCGAGCGCTGCAAAGGGGGCCATCACGCCGGCAGCACTCGCTTCTTCGGCCGACAGCTTGTGGTTTCCGGCCGGCAGCAGTTCGGCCAGAGCGGCGCCGCGCACCTTGCCTGTCAGCAGGGCGTCGAGGAACTGCTGGCGCGATTCGATGCGGTCAGTCGTGGTTTTGACGCTGGCGTTGAGCTGGGCGGCATCGGCTTTCAGAGCCTGCACCTGCGCTGCCATGCGCGCCAGTTCGGCGGCGGCCTGCTGGTCGGCCTTCTGGTCGGCGTTGACGGCACTGACGGTTGATACCGTGAGCCAGCTGGCGATCATCGCAGCAGATGCAATACCCATGAGCTGTTCGCGCGTCCCGATATTGAAGGTTTTGTGCCCGCTGGTCGTTTCGATGTGCACCCGTCGTTCCGGAAGCCATCCACACACAGAGGAACACAGGCGCGCCACTGCACGGTTGATTCTCGCCTGCATTCTCTGCCTTGACCCCTTCACGGCGGTTGCCCGGTTCCAGCCCGGCACACCCTTTGATTGTTTCAACTGACGGTACGGATACCCTCTGGGAATATCCCTGCCCGGCCGCCGACGTGCTTCTTATGTACATCATCGCCGTCAGCTGCGTGAAACGGGGTAAGAGACAAGCTTTCTGCTGCCAAGCCTGCGGAAGCGGTCTGTCGTCAGAACGGGTTGCTGGCGCGCTGAGTCGTTGAATCGAGACCGGCCGCCCGGAGCTGAAGCGCCCGGACTCCGGGAATCACGGGCCGGGAATCGGGTGGCCGGCCAGGTGTCAGGCAGCGGTTGCCGCCTGCACCTGTTTCAGAACGGCGGCGGCGTGGCCTGTCACCTTCACCTTGCGCCACGCTGCCACCACCTTGCCATCGGCACCGATCAGGAATGTCGAACGCTCGATTCCCATGTATTTGCGGCCATACATGCTTTTTTCCACCCAGCAGCCATAGGCGGCGACCGTCTCGCCTTCCGGGTCTGCGGCCAGGCGAATGCGCAGGTCATGTTTGGCGATGAACTTTTCGTGTTTGGCAAGGCTATCGCGGGAGATGCCCAGAATGGCGGCACCGGCAGCGGTGAAATCGTCTGCCAGGGTGCTGAACTGGATGGCCTCGGCGGTGCAGCCCGAGGTGTCGTCCTTGGGGTAGAAATACAGCACCAGCATCCTGCCGGCATAATCACCAAGGCTGACGGGGCCTTCAGTGGTTTCGAGCGTGAAGGCTGGGGCGGTTGATCCGGCTGCAATCATCAGTCAGGCTCCTTCGAAAGTCTCGGCCCAGCAGTTCTGCACGATCGCACGGGCGCTGGCGAGATCGGCTTTCAGGGCCGCGATGCCAGGGCGGCCGCAGGCGCGGGCGATGGCCAGCCCGGCCGCAGCGCCGGGGGCGGCTTCGGCGTCGTGGGGCTGGACCAGCCGCAGCATCACCAGCACCGACATCATCAGCCGGGCGGGCTCCACCAGTTCGGGGGCAAGCTGCCTGGCGGCAGCCACCAGTTCGGGCGGGACGGCATGCCCAAGCGCCAGTGCCCGGGTCTGGATGATGAACTCGATATCGACGAGCCCGCCTTTCATCAGCTTTACATCGAACGGCCCGCGCGGGCGCTTGTGCTTGGCAATGTGCCGCCGCATGGCCAGCGCCTCGCGGCGGATATGGGCTGGGTCGCGCGGGGTCGTCAGCACGGAGTCGATTACGGCTTGGGCTGCCGCGGCGGCATCGGGTTCGGCACCAACCGGGCGGGCACGGGTCAAAGCCATGGTCTCCCACACGTCGGCGTCGTTCTGCTGATAGCGGGCGAAGCTGTCGATGCTGACCACCAGCAGGCCGTCGTTGCCCGATGGCCGCAACCGGGTGTCGACTTCATAAAGGGGGCCTGCGGCCGTCGGAACGCTGAGGGCGGCGATCAGGCGCTGGCCCAGCCGGTTGAACCACTGGCTGGCGGTTATGGGCGGGGTGCCGGTAGAGCGGGTTTCAAAGCTGCCGGAAAACAGCAGCACGAGGTCGAGGTCGGATTGGGTAGTGAGCGCCCCGCCACCAAATCGGCCCAGGGCCAGCGGCACCAGCTGCTGTCCGGGCATGTCGCCATAATGGTCGATAAAGCCGGTCAGAATGGCCTGCAGCAGCACCGCGACGGCGGCCTCGGCCATCAGCGCCATTTCCCGCGCTGCCTGCATGGGGCAGATGGCGGCGTCCAGCAGTTGCACGCCCAGCTGGAAACGGCGCTCGGCCGTCCAGATCCGCACCCGGTCTAGCAGCATTTCCTCGGGCATGCCGCGCACCAGCTGGCGCAGTTCGGCGGTGGCGGAAGCGGCATCGGCAAGGGGCAGCGCCGGTTCCAGAAGCACATCGATGAGTGCCGGCTTTTTCGCCAGCGCATCGGCCAGCAGCGGTGTGGCGGTGAGAAGCCGGCCCACCACACCGGCCAGATTGGCATGTGCGACCAGCAGCCGCCAGAACTGCACACCGGCCGGAAGGGCATTGATGAACTGGTCGAGCCGCAGCAGCGCCTCGCGCCCGCCCTTGCCATGGCCGACCGTCCGCGCCAGCGCCGGGATGACCTGCTCGAACGCCTGGATTGCCTCGGGCACCCGCAGTGACCGCGCCCGTGCCGACCGCCAGTCTTCCAGCAGCCTGACCAGAAGGGCGGGGTCGTCGATGCGGGACTGGGTCGCCCAGCGCTCCGCCTCTGCTGCAGCGAGGGGAATGCGGCTGCCGCGCACCTCGCGTCCGGTGTCGATCAGCTGGTCATACAGGCGCGAGACCTGTTTCAGCCGCGGCGCCAGTTCGCTTTCCACCTCCTTCCAGGATGTGTATCCGTCCAGCCGGGCCACGGCGGCGCGTTCGGCTGCCAGCCGCGGGACGCTGTGGGTCTGCTGGTCGTTCACCATCTGGAAACGGTGCTCAAGGGTGCGGAAATGCCGGTAGGCATCGGCGAGCAGCGCCGCGTCGTCGGCGGGCATCCGCCCGGCCGCTGTCAGCGCTGACAACGCCTCGATGGTGTTACCCGAACGCAGACTTGGGTCTCGGCCGCCCCAGATCATTTGCAGGGTCTGGGCATGAAACTCCACCTCGCGGATACCGCCGCGCCCGCGTTTCAGATCAAAACCGGGCCCAAGCTTCTGGCCCTCGGCAAAATGATCCCGGATGCGCAGGCTGACTTCGCGGATTTCCGCAAGTGCCGAATAATCGAGTGTGCGCCGCCAGACGAAAGGGCTGATGGCTTGCAGGAAGGCGTTCCCCATCGTCAGGTCGCCAGCGGCGGCCCGGGCGCGGATGAAGGCTGCGCGCTCCCACGCCAGCGCTTCCGACTGGTAATAATGTTCGGCGGCCCCTACCGGAAGCGATGGCGGGGTGTTTTCCGGGTCGGGGCGCAAACGCAGGTCGACGCGCAGGGCATAGCCGTCGGCGGTGCGTTCCGACAACAGGGCCGCCACCCGGCGGGCGATGCGGGCCGCGGCTTCGGTCGGGTCCTCGCCTGGTCGACGCGGGATCAGGTCGGCCTCGTGCAGGAAGATGAGATCGATGTCGGACGAATAGTTCAGCTCGAAGCTGCCCATCTTGCCAAGCGCCAGCACGGCAAGCCCGGCGGGGCTGGCATCGCGTTCGGCAAAGGCCGCGGTTATCGCGAACTGCACGGCGGTATCGGCAAAGCGGGTGAGGTGGCGCGTCACGGTTTCCAGCGGCCAGGCGCCAGACAGATCCGCAAGTGCCACTGTCAATGCCACCCCGGCGCGCGCCTGCCGCACCGATACAGCGGCAATGTCAGGGTCTAGCCGGGCAAGCGAAGCTCTGATCGCTGCGTCGAATCCCTGACTGCGCATGGTTTCGATCAGCCCGGGTTCGCGGCGAATGAGGCCGCGCAGGAACGGCGCATTGGCAATTGCGCGCTCGATGGCGTTGTCAAGCGGTTCGGCTGTCACTGCGCCTGCCCTGCCGGCCAGTTGTCGATGAGGCGGGTGGCGCCGATGCGGGCAGCCACGAACAACCGCTGCGGCTGGCCGGGCACCGGCTCGCCAAGGGAGGCGGCATCGGCCAGAGTCAGGTAATCGGTTATGAAGCCGGCGGCGGCAAGCTGTTCGAGGGCAGTGGCAATGGCTTCGTCGGGGTTTTCGCCGGCGGAGATGGCACGCGAAGCCGTGCGCATGGCGGCGGGAAGTGCGGCCGCGCGCTGGCGTTCGTCGGCGCTGAGGTAGGCGTTGCGTGACGACAGGGCGAGCCCGTCGTGATCGCGGGCGATGGCGGCGCCTTCGATCTGCACCGGCAGGTTGAGGTCTGCCACCATGCGGCGGATGATTGCCAGCTGCTGCCAGTCTTTCTCGCCGAAGATGGCGACGTCGGGGGCAGCCATCAGCAACAGTTTCGCAACCACCGTTGCCACGCCGTCGAAGTGGCCGGGCCGCACGGCCCCCTCCATCGGCCTGTCGAGCTTTGCCACCTTGATGGCGGTGGCAAAGCCCGAAGGATAGACATCATCGACAGCGGGCGTGAAAACCACATTGGCGCCGGCCTGTTGCAGCAGGGCGGAATCGGCTTCGAGCTGGCGGGGGTAGCGGCTGAAATCCTCGTTGGGGCCGAACTGGGTGGGGTTGACGAAAATCGACACCACCACCCGCGCCGCTGCCTTCTGCGCCAGAGCCACCAGCGACAGGTGGCCGGCGTGCAGCGCCCCCATGGTGGGTACCAGCGCCACCGTTTCGCCCTTCAGCCGCCACCCGGCCACCCGGGTGCGCAGATCGGCAACATTGCTGATGATTTCCATGCCCTGACCCTCTCTCTCGATTGACGAACGACGGGCTTTCCAAGACAAGGGCAGCGTCGGCGTGTCTTGCCGGCGTTGCCAAGAGGCGGGGTGGAATGTCAACGAAGCGACCGCATGCGATCGTTCTGGGAAATGAAAAAGGTGGCTCGGGCAAGTCGACCACCACGGTTCATATTGCCATGGCGCTGGCGGTTTCGGGCCTCTCGGTGGCGCTCGTCGACCTCGACCATCGCCAGCGGTCGACGGCCCGCTATCTCGAGAACCGGCGCCACTGGGCGCAGCGGCACGCGCTTGACCTGTGCCACCCGCCAGTGACGGTGCTGGGCGACGATGACAGCGCGGCCCTCGATCAGCTGCTGGCCGGCGAATGCGACGCTGTGGTCATCGACACCCCCGGCCGCGACAGCCCCATTGCCCGTCACGCCATTTCCCGCGCCGATACGCTGGTGACACCGATCAACGACAGCTTCATCGATTTCGATCTGCTGGGGCAGGTCGACCCCGAAAGCTTCAAGGTGACGAAGCCCAGCTTCTTTGCCGAACTGGTGTGGAAGGCCCGTCAGCAGCGGGCACGCAGCGATGGCGGCACCGTCGATTGGGTGGTGCTGCGCAACCGCCTGTCGACGCTCGAGGCGCGCAACCGCAAGCGGGTGGGGGCAGCGCTGGAGGAACTGTCGCGGCGGATCGGCTTTCGTGTGGTTCCCGGCCTTTCCGAGCGGGTGATCTACCGCGAGCTGTTCCCCCGCGGTCTCACCCTGCTGGACAGCGCCCAGTTGCCGGAAGCCTCGATGAGCCATGTGGCAGCGCGCGCTGAACTGCGCGAACTGGTGGCGGCGCTGCAACTGCCCCTTGCAGATCGTCTTCCTTCGGCGGCGGCGGCCTGATGGCGCTGGTTGCGCTGGCATTGGCGCTGTTCATCGGCTGGAGCCTGTGGAAAAGCGCTCTGAAGCGGCGGGTGGCGGCCATTGCCATGGACGAACTGGAAGCGCGGCGGGTTCTGGAACTGGGGCTGGAGGCCGGACCTGACGAGATCATCGCCGCGCACCGGCGGCTGATCAGCCGCGTTCACCCTGATCGTGGCGGCAGCGCCGAACTGGCCCGGCGGGTCAATATGGCCCGCGACGTGCTGCTGGCAGGCCAGCGAGCCACCCGATGAGAGCATCACCCTTTCGAATGACATCAGGATTGTCAGCACTATGACCACGCAGCAGACTGCCGGACACGATATTGGAGCCGATATGCCCCGCCACCGTTTCGATCCTGTCACCCTCAGAGAATATGATATCCGCGGGATCGTTGGCGAAACCCTTGGGGAACGTGACGCCGCCGCCGTGGGCCGGTCGTTCGGAACGGTGATCCGTCGCAAGGGGGGGCGCCGGGTGGCAGTGGGCTTTGATGGCCGCAAATCGTCGCCGCGTCTGGAAGCCGCGATGGTCGAGGGGTTGCTGAGCGCCGGCTGTGACGTGGTGCGCATCGGCATGGGGCCAACGGGCATGCTGTATTTCGCCATTCACGAGGTGGGGGCAGATGGCGGGGTGATGATTACCGGCAGCCACAACCCCAAGGATCACAACGGCTTCAAGATGGCGCTTGCCGACCGGCCGTTCTTCGGCGCCGATATCCGCGCGCTTGGCGAGATGGCGGCCCGCGGCGACTGGGAATCCGGCAGGGGCACCACTGCCACTGTCGAGTTGAAAGACCGCTATGCCGCGCGCCTGGTAGAGGGGTTTCGCGGCGGCACCTTCCGCATCGGCTGGGACTCCGGCAACGGCGCGACCGGCGAAATCGTCGAGCGGCTGGTGAAATTGCTCCCCGGCGAGCACCATATCCTGTTCACCGAAATCGACGGAGAGTTCCCCAACCACCACCCCGATCCGACCGTGGAGGATAACCTTCAGGATCTGAAGCAGCTGGTGCGCGAGCTGAATCTCGATTTCGGGGTGGCCTTTGATGGCGATGGCGACCGCATCGGCGCCATCGACGGGCGGGGGCGGGTAATCTGGGGCGACCAGTTGCTGGCCATTCTTGCCGAGCCGGTTCTGAAAGAACTTCCGGGCGCCACCATCATTGCCGACGTCAAGGCCAGCCAGGCGCTCTATGATCGCATCGACGAGCTTGGCGGCAAGCCATTGATGTGGAAGACCGGCCACTCGCTGATCAAGGCCAAGATGAAAGAGGTGGGGGCGCCCCTGGCCGGCGAGATGAGCGGCCACCTGTTCTTCAAGCACCGCTGGTATGGCTTCGACGATGGGCTTTATGCCGCTGTTCGCTTGATCGAGGCTGTCAAGGAACTGGGGGGATCGCTGACCGACCTGAAAAGCGCCATGCCCGAAGTGATGAACACCCCGGAGCTGCGCTTCCCCTGTGCCGAGGACCGCAAGTTTGTGGTGGTCGACGAGGTATTGGGCCGCCTGAAGGCAGCGGGCGCCGACGTGAACGATACCGATGGCGCCCGGGTGAACACGGCCGATGGCTGGTGGTTGCTGCGGGCCTCCAATACCCAGGATGTGCTGGTGGCCCGGGCGGAAGGGCGCGATCTGGCGGCGCTCGAGCGGCTGGAAGCGGCCATCAACGAGCAGTTGCAGCTTTCCGGAGTGGCAAGGGTGACTGCCGCTCACTGACGGCAACGGCAAACCACGGAATTTGCGCCGGGATTCCGGCCACGAGGATATTTTTGCCGCACTGCACAAAATCCCCTTGTAATTGTATGGGCAATTGTCTATATTGCGCTGCAGCAATGGATGCGGCTGGTTTCCGGTGCATCCGTTAGTGACAGAGTTGGAGTACAGATGAGCGACGGCAAACCGGCACGCCAACGCAAGGCGGCATCAAACCCGAGCAACCGCAAGCAGGTGCAAGCGGTCGAGACTGTTCCCGCTGTCGTGCAACAAGAAGCGGAAACCCACAGTCGCAAGGAGTATGTGATGGCTGACGTAGTGTCTTTCGAAAAGATCATTCCGGGCATGGAAAAGGCGACCACCGAAACCGTGGCGCAGATGAAGGCCGGTTATGAAGAGTTTCAGGTTAAGTTTCAGACGATGATGGAGAAGCACATGAAGTCGATGGCTGACGTGACCGAGTTCACCAAGGGCAATTTCGAAGCGGTCGTGGAATCGGCCAAGGCTGCCACCACCGGCGCCGAAGTTCTGGCCAACCACTTCGTGGAAACCTCGAAGGTTGCCGTTGAAGAAGCGCAAGCCGCCTTCAAGTCGATGGCTGCCGCCAAGACCCCGAACGAGCTGTTCCAGCACCACAACGACTTCGCCAAGGCCCAGTTCGATCGCGCTGTGTCCAACTGGTCGAAGGTCAGCGAAACCTGGATGAAGGTTGCCGGCGAAGTGGTGCAGCCGCTGTCGAACCGTGTGGCCGTGGCCGCTGAATCGGTGAAGAAGGCGGTTGCCTGAACTGATTTGACCGTTCGTTGAACGACGGTTGGTTGGGAAGCGCGGGGGGCGAAAGCCTTCCGCGCTTTTTCCTTTGTGGCCGTGTCAGCCCTTGATGGCAGCGAGAAGAAACTCGATATTGCCCTCGGGCCCGGTGATTGGTGAGGGTGTCACCCCCAGCACCCGCCATCCTTCGCGGCGTACCCAGTCGACTGCGGAATCGCACACTGCCTGGTGAACCGCCGGGTCGCGCACCACGCCGCCTTTGCCCACCTGATCGCGACCGGCCTCGAACTGCGGCTTGACGAGCGCCACCAGCCGCGCCCCCGGCCGCGCCAGCGCCAGGGCCGCCGGCAGCACCTTGGCAAGGGCGATGAAGCTCGCGTCGCAGACCACCAGATCGACTGCTTCCGGCACCTGTTCACTGGTCAGCGTCCGGGCGTTGGTTTGCTCCAGCACCACCACCCGCTCGTCCTGCCGCAGTTTCCAGGCCAGCTGGTTGGTGCCCACATCAACGGCATAAACCCGCACTGCGCCATGGTGCAGCAGCACATCGGTGAAGCCGCCGGTTGACGACCCGATGTCGAGCGCCACAACACCGGCCGCGGAAATGGCGAAATGCTGAAGGCCGTGCGCCAGTTTTATACCGCCGCGTGAAACCCACGGGTGGTCGCGTCCGCGCACCGTCAGAGCGGAGTCGGCGGCCAGCAGCTCTCCGGCCTTGGCGACCTTGCGTTCACCCGTGAACACCAGCCCGGCCATGATCAGCGCCTGTGCCTTGCTGCGGCTTTCAGCCAGCTGGCGTTCCACCAGCAGCTGATCGACCCGTTGTCTTGCGGCTTTTCCGCTCACGTCAGGCGCGCAGACCCCCGGAATTGGGGTTGTCCAACGGCTCGGTCTGGTTGTGCCTCAGTGCCGTCAGAACCGTCTTGATGATGGCAGCGGAGTCCAGCCCGGCGTCGGCATACTGGCGGGCCGGGCTGTCCTGATCCTGGAAACGGTCGGGCAGCCGCATGGTACGGATCTTCAGTCCGGCGTCCAGCAGGCCCTCGTCGCTTGCCAGTGTCAGCACATGGGCGCCAAGGCCGCCAATGGCTCCCTCCTCGATGGTCACCACCACTTCATGGGTGGTGACAAGGCGACGAATCAGCGCCTCGTCGAGCGGTTTGGCAAAGCGCAGGTCGGCGACGGTGGTGGACAGCCCCCGGCCTTCCAGATCGTCAGCTGCCTTCAGTGCCTCGGCAAGCCGGGTGCCCAGCGACAGGATCGCCACCTTGCGGCCTTCGCGCACCACCCGGCCCTTGCCGATTTCCAGAACTTCGGCAGTGGCGGGCAGTGCTACGCCAACGCCTTCGCCCCGCGGATAGCGAACGGCGATCGGGCCGCTGTCGTGGCAGGCGGCGGTATGCACCATGTGCACCAGCTCGGCTTCGTCGGCGGCAGCCATCACCACCATGTTGGGCAGGGTCGTCAGATAGGTGATGTCGAAGCTGCCGGCGTGGGTGCTGCCATCAGCGCCTACCAGCCCGGCCCGGTCGATGGCAAAGCGCACCGGCAGATTCTGGATGGCGACATCGTGCACCACCTGATCATAGGCGCGTTGCAGGAAGGTGGAATAAATGGCGCAGAACGGCCGATACCCCTGCGCCGCCAGCCCGGCAGCAAAGGTGACGGCATGCTGTTCGGCAATGCCGACATCAAAGCAGCGCTCGGGGAAGCGTTCGGCGAATTTGTCGAGCCCGGTGCCCGATGGCATGGCGGCGGTGATGGCGACGATCCGGTCGTCGCGTTCGGCCTCGGCGATCAGGGCCCTGGCGAACACGCTGGTATAGCTTGGCGGCCCCGCTGGCGATTTCGCCTGCACACCGGTCACCACATCGAAGCGGCTGACGCCATGATACTTGTCGGCAGCGGCCTCGGCCGGGGCATAGCCCTTGCCCTTCTGGGTCTTCACATGGACGAGGCAGGGGCCATTGGCGGCATCGCGCACATTTTCCAGAATTGGCACCAGCCGGTCGAGATCATGGCCGTCGATCGGGCCGATATAGTAAAACCCCAGTTCCTCGAACAGCGAGCCGCCGGTCGGCAGGGTGCGGACATATTCCTCGGCGCGGCGGATGGGCGGGATCAGCCGGTCAGGCAGGGTGCGACGGGCCAGCTGCTTCACTGCCTCGCGCAGCGACAGGAAGGCACTCGAGGAATAGGCGCGGGCAAGATAGGCCGAGAGGGCGCCCACAGGCGGGGCGATCGACATGTCGTTATCGTTCAGGATGACGATCAGCCGGTTGCCGGCATCATGGGCATTGTTCATGGCCTCATAAGCCATTCCCGCGGTCATGGCGCCGTCACCGATCACCGCAATCGCCTTGTCGGGTGCGCCTGACAGTTTGTTGGCAATGGCAAAACCCATGGCTGCCGAGATCGAGGTGGAGCTGTGGGCGGCTCCGAACGGGTCGTAGTCGCTTTCCGATCGCTTGGTGAAGCCCGACAGACCGCCACCTTGGCGCAGGGTGCGGATGCGGTCGCGCCGGCCGGTCAGGATCTTGTGGGGATAGGCCTGATGGCCGACATCGAAGATCAGCCGGTCGCGCGGGGTATTGAAGACATAATGCAGCGCCACCGTCAGCTCGACCACGCCCAGCCCGGCGCCGAGGTGGCCACCGGTCATGCTGACGGCGTCGATCATTTCCGCACGCAATTCCCGTGCGAGTTGCGGCAGTTGCTGCGGTTTCAGGCGGCGCAGTTCAACGGGGGTTGGAACCTGATCAAGCAGGGGCGTGTCTGGCCGTCGATAGGGGGGGGTGTTCATCAGCACGGATTACTGAAAAATGGCCGTCAAGGCAAAACCTGGCCGTCGGGAAGCTGCGGTTCGCATGTGGCGCACCACCCCAGCAGTTCGAGAACGGCGCGATGCGGGCGAAACCCGCTTTCTTCGGCACGGTTGCGCATGGCCGAGGCCAGCTGGTCGTCGTCGAGGTGCTGGATGGCGCCGCAGCCTTCGCAGACCAGGAATATGCAATCATGCCGGCAGCTTGGGTGGCGGTTCACCACATAGGCGGTGCGGCTTTCGATGCGCTTGGCAAGGTCGTGGGCGACGAACAGGTCGAGGATGCGATAGACACTGTTGGCAGCAATGCGTCGCCGGGCTGCCGCCGACACCTGCTCGGCGATGGTGTAGGCAGACGATGGCCCGGGGCTGTCGGCCAGAACCCGGAACACCAGGTCGCGCAGGTCTGTCCATTGCAGGCCCTTGCCAGTGAAGGCGGCGGCCGCAGCCTGATGCAGCGCCTCGGACCCTGGTTCGAGGTGGTGGACAGACAGGTGGTCAGTCACCGGGATTACTTCGTGACGGCCGGATCCGCTGCGGATGCGGCAGACGGGTCGGCCTTGGCGATCGCCGTTGGCGGCGGTGTGGTCGGGCCACGGGCGATGGCGGCGGCCAGCCGGTCGGCCGGGGGGCAGGGCGTCGCGCACAGCTGGTGGATCCGGTCGAGGTTGGCTTCGGCGCGCGCTTTGGCACCGCGTTCGGCCATCACCGTTCCCTGCAACGACAACACCGCCACATCGTTGGGGTCGATGGCCAGGGCTTCACGGTAATAGCGGATCGCCTTGCCGGGCAGGCCCTGACCAACGGCGACCCGCGCCATCCCCAGCCAGGCGTTGCGGTTGCGCGGATCGGCAGCCAGCGCCGATTCGAAGCTGTCCATTGCCTCGGTGAACTGACGGGCGTTCAGCTGGGTCTCGCCAGTGCGCAGCATCGCCAGTGACAGCGGCGACAACTGGTTGTCGGGCAGTCCACGCGCCGGAGCAGGTGGTGGAGTTTCCGGGGCAGCTACCGCTGGAACCGTGAGGCCTGCTGCCGCTGCAGCAACCATCAGCAGGTGCCAGGGTCGCCGTGGCGTCTTCAAGTGCATCAAACCCTCTCCTCTCGGGCAGTCCGGCCCGATGCTTCTGTTTACACCATCGCTGGCGCCAGGCGCAAATGCATCGGCCAACCCGATCTCCCGGCTGTGTCAGGCCCTGAAACGAGCCGCGAAAAACCCGTCGGTTGCCGTGGTGGCCGGCGACAGGGTCAGGCTGGTGTCCACAGTCAGGCCAAGGTTGGCAGCCAGTGGCAAATGATCAGTCCCTTCTTCGTTCAGCACCGAACAGACGATGAACAGCACCCGCCCGCCCGGCTTCACCAGTTGTGCCGCCAGCGTGATGAGCCGGGCCTGAATGGCGCACAGCCGGTGCAGGCGCCTGGCCGTGAGACGCCAGCGCAGTTCGGGGTTGCGCCGCCAGGTGCCGGTGCCGGAACAGGGGGCATCGACGACCACCAGATCGGCAGCGCCGGCGAGATCGGAAAGGGCGGCGGTTTCCTTCCCGGGGTTCAGCAACCGCTGCTCCACCATCGTCACGCCGGCGCGCGTCAGTCGCGGCGTCATGGCCTGCAGCCGGCTGCGGTCGGTGTCGGTGGCGATCAGCCGCCCTTCGTCGGCCATGGCGTCGGCAAGGGCCAGCGTCTTGCCGCCGGCGCCGGCGCACAGGTCGATCACCGTTTCGCCGGGGCGGGCTTCGGCCAGCCGCGTCACCAGCTGGCTTCCGGCGTCCTGCACTTCGAACCCGCCAGCCAGAAAGAGCGGATGCTGATCGAGCCGCGGGGCGCTGCCATCCAGTCGCAGGCCCAGAGGCAGCCCGGCGATCGGGTGGCCGCCCAGCGCTGCCTGCACATCGTGGACCGTGGCGCGACCGCTGTTGACGCGCAGGTCGAGTGGGGCGCGGGTGGCCAATGCCGCCAGTTCCTCGCCGTAGCGGCTGCCGAATGCCGCGCGCAGCTGCGGCGCGAGCCAGTGCGGCGCCAGCGATGGGCGGGCGCGGGGTTCGCCAACCTGTGGCGGAGCCGGCGCATGGGTGGTGCCATCGAACAGCGCCAGCAGTGCGGGATCGTCGGCCGCCATACCCAGGAGGGCAGAACGGCCCGAGGGCGGGCGATCGGCCGTGAAGCGAATGGCCCGGTACACCAGTTCGCGCACGGCGGCCCGGTCCTTCGCTCCGGCATAGCGGCGGCTGGCGAAATAGCGCTGGATCAGCGTGTCGGCGGCAGCGCCCCCCTCGGCTGCCGACGCAATCACCGAGTCGAGGATCTCGATGGCCGCCTGGGCGCGGGCCGGCGGTCTCAAGGAGCGGCCTCAGCGGGTGGGGTAATTGGGGGCCTCGCGGGTGATGGTCACGTCGTGCACATGGCTTTCGTGCAGACCGGCATTGGTGATCTGCACGAATTCGGCGCGCTTGCGGAACTCGGTGAGGTTGGCGGCACCGGTATAGCCCATTGCCGCCTTCAGCCCGCCTACCAGCTGGTGCAGAACATCGCGTGCCGCCCCCTTGTAGGGCACCTGGCCCTCGATCCCTTCGGGAACGAGCTTCAGCTGGTCCTTGATGTCGTGCTGGAAATAGCGGTCGGCGCTGCCGCGCGCCATGGCACTGACCGAGCCCATGCCGCGATAGCTTTTGTAGGCCCGGCCCTGATAGAGGAAGGTTTCGCCAGGCGCTTCGTCGGTTCCGGCCAGCAACGAGCCGACCATCACCGCCGCAGCCCCGGCCGCCATTGCCTTGGCAATATCGCCCGAGGTGCGCAGCCCGCCATCGGCAATCACGGGAACCCCCTGTTTGCTGGCGGCTTCCACGGCATCCATGATGGCGGTGAGCTGCGGCACCCCCACCCCGGCGACGATCCGGGTGGTGCAGATGCTGCCCGGCCCGATCCCCACCTTGATGCCGTCGGCGCCGGCGTCGATCAGCGCCCTGGCGGCGGCACCGGTTGCCACATTGCCGGCAATCACCTGGGCCGAGGGTTTATATCTCTTGATGCGCCGCACGGCCTCGGCCACCGAGACCGAGTGGCCGTGGGCGGTATCAACGACGATCAGGTCGCATTCGGCGTCGATCAGCGCTTCCGAGCGTTCGTCGCCCTTGTCACCGACGGTGGTGGCAGCGGCTACCCGCAGGCGGCCAGCGGTATCCTTGGTGGCGTTGGGGTAGTTTACCGCCTTTTCAATATCTTTCACGGTAATCAGGCCGACGCAGCGCCCGGCATCATCAACCACCAGCAGCTTTTCGATGCGGCGCTGGTGCAGCAGGCGGCGGGCCTCCTCCTGGGTGGTCCCGGCCGGAACGGTGGCGAGGTTGTGGCGGGTCATCAGTTCCGAAACCGGCTGCTGCAGGTTCTCGGCAAAGCGGACATCACGGTTGGTGAGGATGCCGATCAGCACCCCCGGCTGGCCCGAGGGGGCGTCCTCGACCACCGGAATGCCCGAGATGTTGTGAGTGGCCATCAGTTCCAGCGCCTGCCCCAAGGTCTGGTCGGCGGTCATGGTGATGGGGTTCACGACCATCCCCGATTCAAAGCGCTTCACCTGTCGCACCGCTTCCACCTGTTCCTCGATGGAGAGATTGCGGTGCAGCACGCCGATGCCGCCAGCCTGGGCCATGACGATCGCCATCTGCGCCTCGGTTACCGTATCCATCGCCGAAGACAGAACCGGGATCTGCAGGCGGATGTCGGGCGTGATGAGCGTCGAGGTGTCGGCCTGCGACGGCAGCACCACCGATTCCTGTGGCACCAGCAACACATCGTCGAACGTCAGGCCAAGCCGTATCGCCATTCCTGTCCTCTCACCCGGTTACGCAGTGACGGTGGCGGAAATTCCGCCACCGCTGCAGCAGCAGCTCAACCCTGATTGTCGAGCCAGATCTTGTAATAGCGTGCCAGCTGACCACGCGGCGCCGCCGTCACGGCAGCCAGCGCCTGGGCGGCGCCGGCCTTGTCACCAGCCTTGCCAAGGGCGAACCCCATGCGCAGGTTGGCGGCATTGGTGTCGATGCCACCCTTCGACAGAGCCAGCTTGTAAAGGGCCGCCGCCTTTGCCCATTCGCCATAGCCCAGATAGGCGTCGGCAGTGCCGAAGGCGAGCTTGCCATCTTTGGCGCCAGCCGATTCCTTTTCAAGGCCGGGAAGCGATTTCTGGTCGGCGGCCACCTTGGGGCCAACCGCGGCCATGATGTCTTTCAGCCACGGCGCTGTCTGCTTGATGGCGCCTTTGGCGATGCCTTCATCGATGACCGCTTTCGATTCGCCGGGGAAGCCCTTGAGGGCGGCGGTTTCCGCGAACTCGGCATAATCGCGCTCGCCGGTGAGGGCGCCGTTGGCGCGCATCAACCGCATGATGTCGAGGTTCGTCTGATCATCGCCCTTGGTCGCGTCGCGGAAGATCACCAGCACGTCGCGCCAGTTGGTGGGGCTGGGGTAGGCTTTCAATAGTGCTTCGCCCGTAGCGATTGTCTCAGGGGCAAGCTTGCTGTCGTACGCAATGGCAAGCGCCCGGCGATACCAGCTTTCGTCGGCCTTCTGGCCGCTGTTCTTTTCCTGGGTGGCAATGGCGGCCTGCAGCGATTGTATGGCCTTCTGGTTCTGGCCCTGCCGGCGCTGCAACTCGGCCACTTCCACCTGCAGCTGGGTGTCGTTGGGGTTGGCGGCCAGCGACTGCTCGAAATAGCTGGTGGCCTTGGGGTAATCGTTGCGTTGCAGGGCCATTGCCCCGAGGTTGCGGATGAACTTGCCGCGATCTTCGGGCGAGAGGCGATTGGTGGCAAGCGCCCCTTCCAGCGCGCTTTCGATCTTGGCGTTGTCTTTCGCGAGGATGGCAGCATTCAGTGTCATCATGGCGATCATGTAATTGTCGTCGTCGTTGCGGTTTTCGACGGCGCGCGCTTCATCGAGAGCGGCAAGGGCGCCAGCGGCGTCTCCCTTCGACTGGGCGGCCTGGGCCTTGGCAAGCAGCGGCTGCACCTTCTTCGAGAACTTGTAGGTTGGCCCCTTTTCTTCCTTTTTCTTCTGGGCGACCGCCGGTTGCGAAATGCTGGCAACTGCCAGCGCCGCCACCGCCACTGAAATGAACTTGCGCATCCCACTCTCCTTAGGAACCTGAAAACCGATATAGGGTTTCCACCTGAACACCCGATTGCCTTGCCGTCCAGCCCCTGTTGATACTGCAACACCTGCCAGCCTGTCAGCAGGGTGCGGCACTGGCGCCGTGCGGCCTGATCGGTCTGGCCCCTCGCACCTGGCGGGGGCGAACGTCAAGACCACCTGCTGCCTCGTGGATGGTAATTGTCGGTAAAACGCGTTAGGCCAGCGCCGGGCCGGCAATGCCGGAGGATAAAACGGCAGCGGCGACAGGACAGGCGCTGGCGCCCATCCGGCACCCGGCCCATGTGGTTCCAGCCTTTGTATACAGCCATCCGAGGCCGACAGCATGAGCACTGACAAATCCGTTCCGGCCACCGGCCACCCCCTTCCACGCTCTGCGGCGGCACAGGCACGCCGCCACCGGTCGGCCGCCCGACTGGCGGCGGTGCAGGCGCTCTATCAGCAGTCGCTCGTCAATACTCACCCGCAGAAACTGATGGCCGAGTTTCACCAGCACCGCTTTGGTGAAACCATCGATGGTGCCCAGCTGACCGAAGCCGACCGCGATTTCTTCGATGACGTGGTGAAGGGCGTTCTGGTGCGTTGCGAGGAACTCGATGCACTGGTTGGTGACTATCTCGGCCAGGGCTGGACTCTGGCGCGGCTCGACCGGCTGATGCTGCAGATTCTGCGCGCCGGCGCCTATGAACTGGTGGCGCGGCCCGATGTGCCGCGCGCGGCCGTGGTGTCGGAATATGCCGATGTGGCCGATGCCTTTTATGGCCGCACCGAAGTCGGCTTCGTCAATGCGCTGCTCGACCGGCTGGGCAAAAGCGTGCGGCAGGAGCAGGCAGGCTGAGCGAGCTGGAAGCAACCCTGCTGGCACGGCTGCGCACCCTTGCCACAACGCCAGCGGCGCGCGGCCTTGCCGATGATGCCGCCGTGCTTTCCGTGCCGCTGGGACTTGATCTGGTCGCCACCCACGACATGCTGGCCGAGGGGGTGCATTTCACTGCGAACTGCCCGCCCGCCGACATCGGCTGGAAGCTGGTGGCCGTGAACCTTTCCGATCTGGCGGCCATGGGGGCAAGGCCACTGGGGGTGCTGATGGGGGCCGGGATCGGCAGCCAGCGAGACGAGCAGTGGGCGCTGGCGCTGGTTGACGGCATGGCCCAGGCGCTGGCGCGCTTTGCGGTGCCGCTGCTGGGCGGGGATACCATCCGGGCGGGCGACGGCAGCGTGCTGGCGATCACGGCGCTGGGCAGCGTGCCGGCGGGGCAGGCGCTCGACCGGCGCGGAGCAGCCGCTGGTGATTCACTTTGGGTTTCCGGAACCATTGGCGATGGCGGTCTGGGGCTTCAAGTGGCGCTGGGCCGGCGACAGGGCGCCGGTCTTCTGAAGCGCTACCGTCGCCCGCAGCCGCGGCTGGCACTGGGGCTGGCGCTAAGGCAGGTGGCGTCTGCTGCCATGGATGTGTCGGATGGCCTGCTGATTGATGCCGGCCGGCTGGCAGCGGCTTCGGGGCTTTCAGCGCATATCAATGGTGCCTCCATCCCGCTGTCGGCGGCAGCTAAGGCCAGCGGAGTGTCGGTGGAAAGCCTGGCGGCCATGGGCGATGATTATGAACTGCTGTTTGCCGCTCCGCCAGCCGCCACTGCGGCGGTGCTGGCGGCGGCAGCAGCAGCGCGCACGCAAGTCACACAGATCGGGGTGTTGCAGGCAGGCGCCGGGGTGTGGCTTGATGGGAAAGCTCCGGCCAGCCTCGGGTATCGCCATAACTGACACCCGGCCCCAGAACACTTATACGGTGTGTTATCGCCCGGTTGCACGCTGTGACTTGCGCTCGATTGCCTATCCCCCTAGACCGGGCCACCCATTGCAGAAAGAGAGTCTCAGGGGATGGATTATCTGTTGATTGCAATTCTGTGCGGTCTGGCAGCGGTCGTCTACGGGGTCGTCACCACCCGCGCGGTGCTGGCGGCGCCGGCCGGCAATGCCCGGATGCAGGAAATCGCCACCGCCGTTCAGGAAGGGGCGCAGGCCTATCTTACCCGCCAGTACAGTGCCATTGCCATTGTCGGCGTGATCGTGGCAGCGCTTGTCTGGTATTTCCTCGGAACCTACCCGGCGATCGGCTTCGTGCTGGGGGCCGTGCTGTCGGGCCTTACCGGCTTCATCGGCATGAACGTGTCGGTCAGGGCCAATGTCCGTACCGCCGAAGCCGCCCGCAATGGCCTGCAGTCGGGGCTGACACTGGCGTTCAAGGCCGGGGCGGTCACCGGGCTGCTGGTGGCGGGACTCGCTCTGCTGGCGATCGCCGGCTACTACTGGTATCTCACCAATGCCGGTCATGCCCCCACCGACCGGGTGGTCATCAACAGCCTTGTGGCACTTTCGTTCGGGGCGTCGCTGATCTCGATCTTCGCGCGGCTGGGCGGCGGTATCTTCACCAAGGCCGCCGACGTGGGCGCCGATCTGGTTGGCAAGGTGGAAGCCGGTATCCCCGAAGACGACCCCAGAAACCCGGCGGTCATCGCCGACAACGTCGGTGACAATGTCGGCGACTGTGCCGGCATGGCCGCTGACCTCTTTGAAACCTATGTGGTGACGGTGGGCGCCACCATGGTGCTGACGGCGCTTCTGGTGGGCGGCGAGCATCTGGGTAATCTGATGGTTCTGCCACTGCTCGCCGGCGGAGTGTGCATCCTCGCCTCGATCATCGGCACCTGGTTCGTCAAGCTCGGGTCTTCGAAGAACATCATGGGCGCCCTCTACAAGGGGTTTGTCACCTCGGCTGTCGTTTCGGTACCGCTGCTGTGGATCGCCACCAGGGCGCTGTTCCCCGACATGGGGGCGGTGCTGGGTGGCGCCGACATGGTGCCGGTGGCGGAAGCTGCTGCCATTGGCCCTGATGGCCTTGCCGTCGTCGATGCCACGGTTCAGGAAGGCGGCTTCACTGCCATGGACCTGTTCTGGTGCATGCTGATCGGGCTTGGAGTCACTGGCCTCATCGTCTGGATCACCGAATATTATACCGGCACCAACTATCGCCCGGTGCGCTCGATCGCCAGGGCCTCGGTTACCGGTCACGGCACCAACATCATCCAGGGCCTGGCCGTCGGGCTGGAAGCAACCGCCCTGCCGGTGCTGGTGATCTGCGTCGGTATCATCGCCTCTTATGCGCTGGCTGGCGTTATCGGCATTGGTTTTGCCGCAACGGCAATGCTGGCGCTGGCCGGCATGGTTGTGGCGCTCGATGCCTATGGCCCGGTGACCGACAATGCCGGCGGCATTGCCGAAATGGCTGGCCTCGAAGGCGAAGTGCGCGAGCGCACCGATGCCCTTGATGCTGTTGGCAACACCACCAAGGCGGTCACCAAGGGTTATGCCATCGGTTCGGCTGGTCTGGCGGCGCTGGTGCTGTTTGGCGCCTACACCACCGACCTGCAGAAGTTCTTCGCCGATGTCGAAGTCGATTTCACCATTTCCAACCCGTGGGTGGTGGTCGGACTGCTGCTGGGGGCGCTGCTGCCCAACATCTTCGGCGCCATGGCGATGACGGCTGTAGGCCGGGCGGCTGGCTCCGTGGTCGAGGAAGTGCGCCATCAATTCCGGTCCAACCCCGGAATCATGGCAGGAACCTCGCGGCCGGATTATGCCCGCACCGTCGGCCTCGTCACTCAGGCCGCCATCCGCGAGATGATCGTGCCATCGCTGCTGCCGGTGCTGGCGCCAATCGCCCTCTATTTCATCGCTCGGGCAGCAGGCGGGCAGGCCAATGCCTTCGCCGCCGTCGGCGCCTTGCTGATGGGGGTGATCATTGGCGGTATCTTCATCGCCGTCTCGATGACATCGGGCGGCGGCGCCTGGGATAACGCCAAGAAATTCATCGAGGATGGCCACCATGGCGGCAAGGGTTCCGAAGCGCACAAGGCAGCCGTCACCGGCGATACGGTGGGTGACCCCTACAAGGATACCGCCGGCCCCGCCGTCAACCCGATGATCAAGATCACCAATATCGTGGCGTTGCTTCTGCTGGCGGCTCTGGCCGGGCACTGAGCGCGCAGCAACATCGCAAACTCAACGAGGGCGGCCATCGGCCGCCCTTTTTATTTTGTGTTTTTTAATGACCATCAGCCGCGTCGTACAATCGCCAGTTGCACAAGGCTACGGGAGTGATGGCGGTGCCCGCCATCGTGGAGGGACATCATCATGCTGAGCAAATTTCTGGCGGGCGCTGCCATGCTGTGTGTGGCGCTGCCCCTGGACAGCCGCCAGACCTGATGCGCCGCTGCCAGTCGGCAGCTACATCACCTTCGGGGGTCGGTACCGGGCGCGGGGGAACCCGCTGCCGGGTGATGCCTCGATGCTGACCTGTCAGGCACAGTTCGGCTGGCGGATGCCGACGGCTGCCGAACTGGCGGCGGCGTCCGACGCCACAGGTTTCCTGATCGCCAACGGCAATGTGCCATTCCATGGGGTCGATCCGGTTAGCGGCCATGTTCAGAAGCAGGTGCCGTCGGGTTTCAGTTCTGGCTGCGGCCTTCTTCGTCGAACAGGGCAGCCAGTTGTTCGATGATGGCGCCGCCCAGTTGCTCGGCATCCATGATGGTGACAGCGCGGCGGTAATAGCGGGTGACATCGTGGCCGATGCCGATGGCGATCAGCTCCACCGGGCTGCGCGCCTCGATCCAGCCGATCACCTGCCGCAGATGCTTTTCCAGATAGCTGCCGCTGTTGATCGACAGCGTCGAATCGTCAACGGGGGCGCCATCGGAAATCACCATCAGAATACGGCGGTCCTCGGGCCGGCCGATCAGCCGGTTATGCGCCCATAGCAGCGCCTCGCCATCGATATTCTCTTTCAGCAGCCCCTCGCGCATCATCAGGCCGAGGTTGCGCCGCGCGCGCCGCCATGGCGCATCGGCGGGTTTGTAGACGATGTGCCGCAAGTCATTCAGGCGTCCCGGTTTGGGCGGACGGCCGTTGGCAAGCCATTTCTCACGCGATTGGCCGCCCTTCCACGCCCGGGTGGTAAAGCCCAGAATCTCGGTCTTCACGCCGCAGCGCTCAAGCGTGCGGGCCAGAATATCAGCGGAAATGGCAGCGATTGAGATGGGCCGCCCGCGCATCGAGCCGGAGTTGTCGATCAGCAGGGTGACGATGCTGTCACGAAACCGGGTGTCGCGCTCGACCTTGTAGGAGAGGGCGAATTCGGGTTGCACCACCACCCGGGTCAGGCGGGCGGTGTCGAGCAGGCCTTCTTCCTGGTCAAAATCCCAGCTGCGGCGCTGTTGTGCCATCAGCCGGCGTTGCAGGCGGTTGGCAAGCTTGGTGACAGCGCCCTGCAGTGTGACCAGCTGCTGGTCGAGGTAGGCGCGCAGGCGGGTGAGTTCGGCTGCATCGCACAGGTCCTCGGCGGCAACCGTTTCATCGAACTCTGTCGTATAGACCTGATAGGCGAAATCGGGCGTCGGGCTGCTGCCGGGCAGGTTGGGCCGCCACGGGATCATGCCTTCCTCGGCGTCGTCTCCGGGGGAACCATCATCGGTTTCAGAAGCGTCGCTGTCGCCGTCCTGCTGGTCGCCATCGTCGGAAGCGTCGTCGCTGCTGTCGGCGCCGGCATCGAACGAGGCTTCGGGGTGGCCTCCATCTTCGTCGGTGCTGTCTTCCTGCTGGGCGTCGTCGCCCTGATCGCTGGCCTCGGCGCTGTCGTCGGGGGCGTCTTCTCCGCTTTCGTCGTCGGGGTCGTCGGCAAGGCCCAGATGATGGAGCACATGCAGAAAGCCGGTGGCAAACGCCTGCTGGTCATTGATGGCGGCGCCCAGCCGGTCGAGGTCGTCGCCGGCCAGTTCCTCGATCCGCTCGCGCACCATGTCGACGGCTCGGGCAGCCGGCTCGGGAACGGGGGCGCCGGTCAGCCGTTCGCGCACCAGCAGCGCCACCGCTGTCGCCAGGGGCACTTCGTCAGGGGTGCGGGCGCGGATGATCGGGTCGCTGCGCAGCCGGGCATCGAGCATGTGACGCAGATTGTCGGCCACTCCGGCCATGTCGCGGCTGCCCAGCGCCTCCACCCGCATCTGTTCGGCGGCGTTCAGCATGTCGCGCGCCAGCCCGGCGCGAACCGATACGCGGGCATGTGCCTGTTCATCGTGGAGGCGGCGGTGCAGTGCGAAACTGTCGGCCCAACCCCGCGCCTCGGCGGCCTGCTCGGGGCTGAGGGAACGCGGGGGCTGCGGGATCCGCACCAGATCTCCCTGGGCGCTGGGGCGATCGGCAGTGTAATTCAGCTCGAACTCGGGCCGGTGGCCCAATGCCCGCATGCCGGCCGCCAGCGCCTGACGGAAATCTTCGAGCGGATTCGGTTCAGCCATACCCCGGCTCTAACCGAGGGAAAGCGGCAATGCACCCGCTTTTCACACATGAGGTCTGGTTGGCAGTTGCTGCCGGGCGTGGAGGGCGGTAGCGTTGCCGCCCACAGCAAGGGGGTTTCATGAAGCGCATCGTGCGGGTCGCCGGCTGGGTGGCGGGGGTGCTGGCCGTGGTGCTGGTGCTGGTGGCTCTGACGGCCTGGTGGCTGGTGGGAAGAGGCCGGCCGCTGGCGCAAGGGGCGGTGGCAGTGCCCGGCCTGTCAGCGCCGGTGGTGGTGGAACGCGACGACCTTGGCACCCCCACCATTACGGCTGCCAATCGCCGCGACCTGGCGCTGGCATTGGGCTATTTGCATGGGCAGGAACGCTTTTTCCGTATGGATATGCTGCGTCGCTTTGCTGCTGGCGAACTGTCGGTGCTGATGGGCGATGCGACGCTGAAGGTGGATGAGGCGATCCGTGTGCACCGTTTTCGCAGCCGGGCGCGTCAGATGGTGGCGAAGCTTCCCGCGGCAGAGCGGGATCTGCTGGAGGCCTATGTCTCCGGGGTGAACCGCGGCCTGGGCGACCTGGCCGGGCGGCCGTTTGAATACTGGCTGCTGCGGGCGACGCCACGGCCGTGGCAGCCCGAGGATACGGTTCTGGCGGTCTTTGCCATGTATCTGAACCTGCAACCGGCCACCCCGCGCACCGAGCTCGACCGGGTGCGCGCCGAGCAGGCGGTGGGGCGCGACATGGCGGCCTTTCTCTATCCGGTTACCACCGAGCTTGACGCACCGATCGACGGCAGCCGCCTTTCCGAACCGCCGATGCCTAACAGGATCGCGCCAGCCGCAGACAGGGACACAGACAGGGAAAGAGACGGGGACAGAGACGGGGACCGTACGCCCGAGAGCGCTGCCGAGCCGGCGATGGCGGGGTCGAACAACTGGGCGGTATCCGGCGGGCATACCGCCACTGGGGCGGCGCTCGTTGCCAACGACATGCATCTGGGGCTTGATGTGCCGTCGATCTGGTTTCGGGCCCGCATGCGGGTGCGCCCGGCTGCCGGAAGCAATGCCCGGCCGCTTGACGTGACGGGGGTGACCCTTCCGGGCACGCCGTTCATGGTCGCCGGGTCCAACACCCATATCGCCTGGGGCTATACCAACAGCTATATCGATACCGCTGATGCCGTCATCGTCGCGTGGGTGGACGAAGCCGCCGGCAGCTACCGCACCCCCCATGGCGTGCGCACGGTGCGGCGCTTTACCGAGCGGCTGTGTGCGCGCGACCATTGCCGTGATTTCCCGGTGCGTGAAACTATCTGGGGCCCGATCATCGGCAAGGATGCGCGCGGCCGGACCATCGCCATGGTGTGGACAGCGCATGCGCCAGACGCCATCCGGCTGGAGCCGGCACTGGCGCTGGAGCAGGCGGGAACGGTGGCCGAGGCGATTGCCATCGCCCAGCGATCGGGCATTCCCCAGCAGAATTTCACAGTGGGCGATGCCAGCGGTGCCATCGGCTGGACGATCATCGGCCGCATTCCCCGGCGCATCGGCTTTGACGGCAGCGAGGCAGTGAGTTTCGCTGATGGCAGCCGCGCCTGGAATGGATACCTGTCTCCGGCGGATACCCCGGCCGTGGTGAACCCGCCCGATGGCCGCATCTGGACTGCCAACGCCCGGGTGGCAGGCGGAGAGGCCTATGCGAAACTGGGATTCGGTGGATATGATATTGGTGCGCGTGCCGGCCGCATCCGCGACCTGCTGCTGGCGAAGGAGCAGTTCACGCCGCGCGATTTTCTGGCGATACAGCTGGATGATACCGCCACCCGCAACCGTTTCTGGCAGCAGCAGCTGCTGGCGGAACTTCGCCGCCACCCAAACGACCGAAGGCTGCAAGAGCTGGTGGCCCCGGTGCGCAACTGGGGAGAACGGGCGGTTCCCGATTCCGTTGGCTACCGGATCGTCAGCCGCTTCCGGCAGGAGGTGGTGAACGGGCTTTATGAACGATGGATCGGTGCCCCCGAGGGCGACCCGCTGCGGAAAACCTATGTGGCATCGCAGGCGGAAGGCCCGGCCCGCCGGCTGCTGCGGGCCCGACCGCCGGGGCTGGTGCCTCCGGGCGCGTCCAGCTGGGATGCCTTTATCGATTCCGCCCTCGCGGCAGTGCTGAAAGATATCGATGACAGCGCCGGAGGCGACATCAGCGCCTATCGCTGGGGGGTGATCGGCAAGGCCGGGGTGCGGCACCCGCTGTCGCGGGCGGTGCCGCAATTGTCACGCTTTCTCGATCCGCCCGATGTGTCGGTGCCCGGAGACGTGGTAACGGTGCGGGCGGCCGCCCCGGGGTTTGGCGCGTCCGAGCGCTTCGCCGTCTCTCCGGGGCATGAAAATGAAGGGGTGTTTCACATGCCGGGCGGGCAGGGCGGCAACCCGCGTACCCCCTGGTATCTGGCCGGCCATGAAGACTGGGTGGAGGGGCGGGCCACACCGTTTCTCCCGGGGCCAACCCGCTGGACTCTGGAACTGCGCCCGCGCTGAAGACGGCGGCGCTGCAGCGCCTTGCCAGGTTGGCGTGCGCGGCCGCGCTTCAGTGCTTCGCGGGGTTGGGGCTGAAAAACTGTTCCAGCTTGTTCTTCACGCCATCCATCTCTTCGGCATCGGGGAACAGTTCCCCCTTGGTGGTGATGTTCGGCCATTCGGCACTGTATTTGGCGTTCAGCTCCAGCCACGATTCGAGGTTGGGTTCGGTATCGGGGAAGATCGCTTCGGCCGGGCATTCCGGTTCGCAGACGCCGCAGTCGATGCACTCGCTGGGGTTGATGACCAGCATGTTCTCACCCTCGTAGAAACAGTCGACCGGGCAGACCTCGACGCAATCCATGTATTTGCAACGGATGCAGTTGTCGGTCACAACGTAGGTCATCTTCGTTCCCCGGATTCACTTCGGCCTGTCTGGTTTCGCTAGCGCGATTGGCGCGCAATGGCAATCATGCCGATGATGGCAGCAAAGAGGTATAGAGCCCGCAGGCTTCCGAATAGGGGCCGCGCCGCTCGGTCAGGGCCTCAACCCGAACCGCTATCACCCGCTCTCCGCGCGGGAAACTCAGCACCGAACCGGGGCGTACCGTGGCGCAACTGCGGTCGATCACCCGCCCGTCGAGGCGGAGATGCCGGCTTTCACACAGTTTTCGCGCATCGCTGCGGCTTGGCGAAAGCCTTGAAAACCACAGCCATTTATCAAGTCGCATGCCACGCTCGTAAACCAAGGGCATTCTCCTTTCTTTTGGGGTAAATCGCGGTGACGAGGCCGTCGCCATCAGCGTGTCGTCTTCATCTGGCCAAGCAGGCGGCCAAGGGGGGCGAAGGGGTGCCCGGGATCGACGGGTTGCGCTGCTTTGTCGCGCTGGCGTCGCCGGTCGCCGGAATAGGTGAAGCCACCTTGCTGCTGGTCGCGAAAGCCCAGCGCCTTCATCAGCCGGGAAAATTCCCTGATGGTGAGCCCGAGGCTTCCCGCCAGTTGCGGGTCAGGGCGCAGGGCGCCGTTTCCCGCCCCCCGTTCGCGGCGATGCTCGTGCATCAGGCGGGCCACCCGATCCGCCATGTCGACGCGGATGGCGAACCCGTCGAGCGCCCAGAAGCCCGCCACGGCGTAATAGCCGGGTGGTGCCTGCTGGTCGATCCGCAGGCGGACGAGGCCGGGGCGCGGCGGTGGCGGCATGTGGGCAATCCCGGTTGACACCGCCCAGAGGGCGAGGCGCCAGCGGGTGGCTTCCGGCCGCAGCGCGGTGCTTGCGAACACGTGGCAGACGCCGATATGCACCCCGGCCTGACGGAGTGACCGGCGGTCTTCAGCCGTCAGGCTGTGGATGAGTGGTTCGACGCTGGCGCGGGGAAGTGCACCCATGGTTTCCGTCAGTTGCACGACCAGCCCGCGGGCCGCTGCCGACAGCGCCGGTTTCAGCCGCTCCAGACGGATGAGGACACCGAGATGCCGCGACTTGGCGGCCTGCAGCCAGTCAGCCAGCCGTGCCTTGACGGCATGGCGCAGGGCCTCGGGCAGGCTGTGCAGTCCGCGCAGCAATTCGATGTGCGGGTTCAGGGCATCGCGGCCGCGTCGCAGGGCGGCCACCGGTTCATCCTGCCACAGCAGGCGAGGCGGCAGCGTCCCTTCAAACGCCAGCGACAGGCTGGCGTCGGGCGCGGCTGCCAGCTGGCGGGCGCGCTGTTGCAGTTCGCTTTGCAGGCGACGCTCGGCAGCGGCCAGCAGCAGTTTTTTCTCGCCGGCGCGCGCCGACGGGTCGGTACGGAACACAAACCCCTTCAGGGTGCCGATGATGACGCCATCGACGACTACGGCGCCATCCGGGTCCACCTCGACCCGGGCGCCTCCGGTTCGCTGCTTCAGATCGCGCAGCAGCACCGAGGTGCGACGATCGACGAACCGCTGGGTCAGCCGTTCGTGCAGCGCGTCCGAAAGCCGGTCTTCCACCTTTCGGGCGCGTTCGGCCCACAGTGGCGCATCTTTCAGCCAGTCGGCACGGTGCGAGATGTAGGTCCAGGTGCGGGCGGCGGCGATGCGGTCAGACAGGGTGGCGATATCGCCCGCCACATTGTCAAGCACCGCCAGTTCCGAACGGATCCATTCATCGGGCAGCCGTCCGTTGCCCTCGGTGCGATAGCGGAACACCCGGCCCACCAGCCGGCTGTGAGCCTCGGCTCCGGTTTTGCGATAGTCAGGCAGGCCGCAGGTCGCCCACAGCCGCATGATGGCTGGGCGGTCGCGTGCGCGTTCCATCACCCAGGGCTGGCCCGCGAGCAGCTTCAGCACCTGCAGATCGACGGCGTCGTCGCCACGCCGCAGGTCGGGCGACGAGGGCATGGCTTCGAGGCTGGCAACCAGCCGGTGCAGGGTGGCGGTGTCGAGCCGGTGGTTGCGCCACACCAGCCCGGACAGCGGCAAAAACCGATGGTCTTCGATGGCGGCGATTTCCTCGTGCGTGAACAACAGGCCGCTTTCGGGTGTCGAGCGCCCCAGCTGTACGGTTCCGAACGTGCCGTCGCGCTGGTGGCGGCCGGCACGGCCGGCGATCTGCGCCATTTCGGCAGCGCGCAACCGCCGGTGGCGGCGGCCGTCAAACTTCGACAGCGAGGCAAAGGCGACATGGCTGATATCCATGTTGAGCCCCATGCCGATGGCGTCGGTCGCCACCAGATAATCGACTTCGCCCGACTGGTAGAGCGCCACCTGGGCGTTGCGGGTGCGTGGCGACAGGCCGCCCATCACCACGGCCGCCCCACCCTTGTGGCGCCGCAGCATCTCGGCCAGCGCATAGACTTCCTCGGTGGTGAAGGCGACGATCGCCGATCGTGGCGGCAGCCGCGACAGTTTGCGCGGTTCCTCCCACGTCAGGCGCGAAAACCGCGGGCGCTCGATGATGCGGGCATCGGGTAGCAGACGGTTGAGCAGCGGCCGCAGGGTATCGGCACCCAGAATCATGGTTTCCGCCGTGCCCCTGAGATGCAGCATGGCGTTGGTGAATACATGACCGCGTTCCGGGTCGGCGCCCATCTGGCCCTCATCGATGGCGACGAAGGGGAAGGTGCGATCAGTCACCATGCTTTCGGCGGTACACAGGAAATAACGGGCGCCGGGTGGCACGATCCGTTCTTCGCCGGTCACCAGCGCCACCTGCGGCGCCCCTTTCAGGGCCACCACCCGGTCATAGACTTCGCGGGCCAGCAGGCGCAGCGGGAAGCCCATCATGCCGCCGCTGTGGGCGCACATCCGTTCGACAGCGAGATGAGTCTTGCCGGTGTTGGTGGGGCCGAGAACGGCGGAAAGCTGGGCGGCGAGGGCGGTCACCGGTGGAACATCCGCGCCGGCGCGGGCATTGGGGCCCCGTGGCGCCACCGTGCAGCAAATGGGTGCGGATCGCTGATGTTGCGTCTCCTGGGCCGTGTTCTGCCCATATATAGTGGCATGATTGCAGTTTGACGACAAGCGCAATCAGGTGGACCGGGGAATGATCCGGCGCTTTCAGATCACCGGTCGGAACGACCACATGTTCATCAGGGAAAATCAGCAAAACATCAGCTTTGCATCATGGCCTTTGCAGCCATGGCCAGACAGCTTTGCCTGACCGGGCGCGCTTCCTGTGCCCGCTCCAGACAGGAGGGATTGCAATGCGTCTCATCAACACCACCATCTTCGGCCGCACAGTGGCATCGGCGGCAGCTGCCGCGATCGGGGCCATCCTGATGGCAGCACCGGCCAGCGCCGGCACCCTTGCCGTTACCGGAACCCGCACCAACATCACGCCGCCAGGGTCGGTCGATGGCAGTTGCGGGCCCGACATCAGCCTGTATTTCAGCCCGTCGCTGTATGCGGCAGGCGGCACCTCGAACCTCGGCAATTACACCTATACCGCCCATCACTGCATCGCCGCACCACCCCCCGGCCAGACCTACGATGGCACCTGGGAGTGGACCTTTGACGATGGCCGCGGGACAGTGTTCGGCACCGACTACAGCGTGCTGACTCCATCGGGGATGCCCGGCGTGCTCAATACGGTGAGCTACCTGACCATTACCGGCGGCTCGGGCCGCTATCTTGATGCGTCCGGATGGGTCACCGCCACGGGCACGGTCACGTTCGGTCAGTATCAGGGCCAACCCGCCACCTTCGGCGATTTTACCCTTGATGGGAGTGTGACTGCCCCGGGAATTCCGGAACCGGCCAGTTGGGCGTTTCTGATTGCCGGGTTCGCTCTGGTGGGGGGCGCCGTGCGGCGGCGCGGCGTCGTGCAGGCGCGTCTGCCTTCCTGATCGGCGTTCCATCCCCAGCGGGAAGCGGCCACCTCGAACCGGGGTGGCCGCTTTTTCAATGGGTTGCCCCATATCGTGCCAGTTGCTGCAAGCAGAAGCACCCTTCGGAACAGCGCCGGAATCTCTCGCTTTGTCGCAGACAGCTATCGGTTCATCGTGCAGCAGTTCGCCGGACTCCGGGTGGCGATTGACCGGGATTCAATGCTGATTCAATATGTTCGCCACTTCCACCCGCCGGATGGCATGGCGTTTGGCAGGGAACCAGAGAACAGCCAGAGGCGGGAGGGAGCATGGCGGGAGCAAAATCAGTGCGACATCCTTGCGCCTGGCGGCCGTTTATCACAGCATGACGCAACGCACCTTTTACTGTTCTGATGCGTCGGGCCTCGCAGCCGCTGGCTGCTGGTGGAACAGGTGCTGATGGCCAGCCGGGCAGATCTGCTTCCGGCGTATGCAGGCGCGACCTCCGCCCGCCGCCAACCGGGAGGGCTTGCAGCGGCGGGAAACCGGCTGGCGCTGCTGGCGGGCCGGGTCACTGATGCCGACCTGCTGGTCGATCTGGGCCATGCCATGGGCAGTGCCCGCTGGTGGCGCGGGGTTGCCACGCTCGGGTTGCTATCAGGTGCCGCCATATCTTTGGGGGTGAACCTGCCGGTCATCGATGGGCCGGTTCCCGCACCGCTTTCATCGGCTGCCCGCACCGAAGCCGCCCCCGACGGATTTCAGCCATTGGCGCAAGGCGCGACAACCGGAATGCAGGTGGCGCCAACGGTGATGGTGAAGCGGCTGGCCGAACCGCCTGAGCGTCCACGCATCGAATTGCGCACCGTGGCCGGAGCCGGCGGCTTGGAAGCGGCGCTACGGCGCTCAGGCGTGGGTGCCGTTGATCTGGACGGCATTGCTGCGGCGATTTCCGGCATGGCATCGATGCGTGGCGTGATGCCGGGTTCCGCCGTGCATCTGGTTCTGGGGCGCCGCGAGACCAGGGCTGAGCCGCGCCCGCTTGAACATCTGGAGTTTCGTGCCGCCTTCGACAGGAAAGTGGCAGTCAGCCGCCAGAGTGATGGCTCGCTCGACGCGCGGGTGATCCCGATCAGGATCGACAATACCCCTATTCGTATTCGCGGGCTGGTTGGTGCCTCGTTGCAGCGTTCGGCGGTGGCAGCGGGGATACCGGCGGCCGTGGTGGCTGATTATCTGCGGGCGATCGGCACCGAGATCGATGTGAAGCGGCAGATGAGGGCCAGCCAGCAGTTCGACATGGTGATCGCCCATCGTCGCGCTGAAACCGGCGAGCGGGAATATGGCAAGTTGCTGTATGCCGGACTGATTGGCGGCAAGCACCCGGTGTCTGTCATGCGCTGGGGGTCGGAATTTTTCAGTTCCGATGGCGAGGGGTTGCGGCGCGGCGGCGCCGGGTCGCCGGTTGCCGGGGCCCGCATGTCTTCGGGTTTCGGCATGCGCTTCCACCCGGTGCTGCGCTATGCCCGCCTGCACAAGGGGGTTGATTTTGCTGCTCCCTCGGGAACGCCGATTCTGGCGTCGGCTTCAGGGTCGGTGGTGATGGCCGGCTGGGGCGGAGGCTATGGCAATGTCGTGGTGCTGGACCATGGCAATGGCTTGCGCACCCGCTATGCACATATGCGCAAGTTCGTGGTGAAGGCCGGGGAAAAGGTGCGGCGGGGCCAGAAGATCGGTGAAGTGGGCACCACCGGACTGTCAACCGGCCCGCACCTGCATTACGAGGTATGGAAGAACGGCGCTCCGATCAATCCCAAACAGGCTAATTTCCAGACCAGAACCAGTTTGGAGCGTTCCGACATGTCGCGCTTCAAGGCACAACTGGCGCGCTTTACCAGCCTGCCGTTTTCCTGATCACGGCGGCCGGCGGCCCGACAGTTGCCAATCCGCCAGTAAATTCGCCCGTCAGTTCGCCAGTCAGTTCGTCGCCTTGATCCGGTAGGCATTCCAGCCATGTCCGTGAATCTGGTCGCCTCGCACTTCACCGCTCAGCACCGTGCCGTCAGCCATCTGCAACTCAAGCAGCGGTCCGTCTAGCCGTCCGCCCTGAATGCGTTGCCCCGGAGCGGCGTTGACGATCTGGAACTGCTGCTCAAGCTTCTGGGCAAAGCGGTGGCCGCCGATTTCAAAGGCCCAGCGCCCGCCGACATTGGCCGGCACCACCCAGAGGTAGGCCGTGGCACCGCCAGCGTTGATGGTCTTTTCCGGGATCCATTCGCCAAGGGTGAAGCTGTTGGAGACGATGCGCGTGCCGGGACGCATCTGCAGCAGTTGTGGCCGCAACCTGAGGTTGAGCGTTGGCAGCAGGTACATGGTGACCACCGTGGCGTCGGCAAAGCTGGTCTGGAATATGTCGCCCTGCACGAAGGTTGCCCGGTCGGAGACTCCGGCCCGCCGGGCATTGCGATTGGCAAGCGCCACCAGATCGCCGTTATATTCAACTCCGCGTGCAAGCGCCCCGAAATCGCGGGCGGCGGCAATGGCAATGCGGCCATCGCCAGAGCCGAGATCGACGAGAATGTCGGCTGGTCCGACGTTGGCTGATTTCAGCATCGCCTGCACCAGTTCGTCAGGGGTGGGCAACCAGATGACATCCTTGCCGGCCTGCCCCGGTTCGGGGCGATACTGGCTGTCGCCGGGAAGGGCCTTCTGGTCTTGCCATGTGGAAAGGCCGATGGGCGCCGTGGCGGCGGGTGGGCCGGCCGGCTCGGGAAGGGCGAGCGGGTTCTGCGGGTGGGGCGACTGGGTGATGATCTGCACCTGGGCACTGGCCGCGGCGGCCAGCAGCAGTGCAAACATCACCAGAGCCGTCTTCATGCGCCAGTTCCCTCGTGTAGGTAGGGACAGTTTACGAAGCGGCAGCGCAAATGGAAGGGCCGTTGCGGCAGGACGAAATCAGCGGTTCGACCAGCGCGCGAAGATGGCTGTTGGCAGCAGCCGTCCGCGCGCCTCGTCCCGCAATGTCATTTCGCCGGCCTGCACGGCGCCGGGAAGGTGGGCGGACGTGTCCTGCAACAAGGTGCCAAGGGCGATGGCCGACAGGCGGATGGCGTAAGTGGTGACGATCAGCAGGCGGCTGTTGCCATCGAGCAGCCGGCAACAATCGGCCAGCAGGCCCGGCAGGTCGGTGGTGAGATCCCAGACCTCGCCGTCCGGTCCGCGACCGAATTTCGGCGGATCGAGCAGGATGGCGTCGTACCGGCGGCCACGGCGAATCTCGCGGGCGACGAAGCGGCGGGCATCTTCGGTAAGCCAGCGGATGGGGTGCTGGTGCAGCCCTGACAGGCGGGCGTTGGCCTTTGCCTGCTCGATGGCCTTGCGGCTGGCATCGACATGCACCACCCGGGCGCCGGCCTTCGCTGCCACCAGCGAGGCCACTCCCGTATAGCCGAACAGGTTCAGCACATCGGCATCTGCTGCAACATCGGCCAGTTCCTGCCAGTGCGGCGCCATGTCGGGGAAAAAGCCGAGATGACGAAACGGCGTGCACAGGGCGTGCAGCCTTACGCCGCATTGTTCGATCGGCCAGGAGGGGGGGAGTTTCGGGTCTAGGTGCCAGCGTCCGCCGCCGCTGTCATCCGAGCCGCCGATGAACGTGCCATCGGCCTGCCAGTCGTTGCTGGCGGGCTGCCACATCGCCTGCGGTTCGGGACGGATGAAGCGGTAGGGGCCGCAGCGTTCCAGCTTGCGGCCGGCGCCACTGTCGATCAGCGCGAATTCTGCCCCGGGTTCCGTGATCAGGGTTTCGAGTTTCATGCCGCCAGTTGCCGGCCCAGACGCCGGGCCTGGGGGCCAACGGCAGCCAGCACCGGGTTGGAGCAAAGCATTCTGTTGCCGGCAGCACGGGCGGTTTCAACGGTCACGCAGTCGAGCTTGGCGATCATCTCGGCGGCGTCCACCACCCGACCATAGGTCAGCAGGCTGCGGCCAAGCCAGTCGGCCTGTCCGGCGGGGCCTTCCAGACCCATCAGCCAGCCGGCCTTCATCTGGGCGCGGGCGCGATCGAGTTCCGCCTGATCGAGCGTACGGGCCGTCTCTGCTGCCACGTCGCGCAGCATATCCAGCGCCTGCGGTCCGTCTTCCGGCTGGGCTGCCAGATAAAGGGTCAGCATCCCGCTATCCATGTGGGGGGTGAGTGCGGCGCTGACCGAATAGGCAAGGCCACGCTCTTCGCGCAGCTCCTGAAAGAGCCGCGATGACATGCCGCCCCCCAGTGCCATGGTGAACAGCTGAGCGCTGTGGGCATCCTCCGCCAGGGCCTTCGGACCGGCGTGCGCCAGCACGACATGCAGTTGTTCGCCCCGCTTCTGGTCGAGCCGCAAACCACCACGCCAGAAGGCCGGCTGGCAGGTGGGGGGTGGCGTGGCCGGCAGATCGGCGAACAGCCGTTCGGCCTGACGAACGATGGCGGCGTGATCCACCTTGCCGGCGGCGCTCAGCACCAGAGCGGGGGCATGGTAGCGATCGGCCAGCCAGCTGCAAAGCTGGGGGCGGCCCAATCCGGCCAGACTGTCGGGCGTCCCAAGGATCGTGCGCCCGAGAGGCTGATCGGGAAAGGCAATGGCCTGGGCATGATCGAACACCAGATCATCGGGGGTGTCGAGCGATTCGCCGATCTCCGACAGCACCACCTCGCGCTCCTTGTCGAGATCGTCGAGGTTGAACAGCGGGGCGCGCACCAGATCGGCGATCAGCTCGATGGCGAGCGGCACATCGCCTCCCAGCACCCGGCCATGAAACACCGTCATCTCGCGCGAGGTCCAGGCGTTAAGGCTTCCGCCGACATCCTCGATCTGTTCGGCGATGGTGCGGGCGCTACGGCTGGTGGTGCCCTTGAACACCATATGTTCGAACAGGTGGGCAAGGCCGTGTTCGTTGAGCAGTTCGTGACGGGCGCCGACATCGGCGTTGAGGGCAACTGCTGCGGTTTCGATTCCCGGCATGGGAAGTGTGGCAATGGTAAAGCCGTTGGCCAGCCGGGTGATCTCAGGAGAGGGCGTGCTCACGTTCGTTCCCGGATGAAGGCTTTGAGTGCCTGTGCATCGGCAGGCAGGTGATGAAGGCTTTCCTCGCGGTCGAACAGATGTTGCAGGCGGCGCGGCAGACTGGGGCGCATGCCGCAGGCCCGCTCGACGGCGTCGGGGAATTTGGCCGGGTGGGCGGTGGCCAGCGTGACGATGGGGCCTGCCAGTTCGTCGGCCCGCGCCCGCGCGGCGGCAAGTCCGATGGCGGTGTGCGGGTCGATCACCTGCCCGCATTCAGATTGCGCCCAGCCAATGGCCTGCATCATGCGGTGTTCGTCGACCCGTTCTGCAATGAACAGTGCTGCGGCCTTGTCGCGTTGGGCTGGCGATATGGCAAGGGCGCCGCTGTGTTCAAACCCCTGCATGGCGGCCGCCAGCGCCTGCGGGTCGCGGTCGTACAGGTCGAACAGCAGGCGTTCGAAATTGGACGAGATCTGGATGTCCATCGACGGGGTCTGGGTGGGCGTGACCGTTCCGACGGAATAATCGCCGGCATTGAGAGCGCGCGCCAGAATGTCGTTGACGTTGGTGGCAACCACCAGTCTGTCGACGGGAAGGCCCATGCGGGCAGCGGCATAGCCGGCGAACACGTCGCCAAAATTGCCGGTGGGAACCGAAAAGCTGAGCCGTCGCTGCGGGGCCCCAAGGCGCGATGCGGCATGGAAATAATAGACGATCTGCGCCATCAGCCGCGCCCAGTTGATGCTGTTGACGGCGGAAAGCGATTGCTCGGCGCGGAAGGCCTTGTCGTTGAACAGCTGTTTGACGAGGGCCTGACAGTGATCAAAGCTGCCGTCGATGGCGATATTGAAGACGTTGGCGGCGCGCACTGTCGTCATCTGTCGGCGCTGGACTTCTGACACCCGGCCTGCCGGGTGCAGCATGAAGATGGTGATCCCCGGGCGCCCGGCCACGGCCTCGATCGCTGCAGAGCCTGTGTCGCCACTGGTGGCACCAACGATGGTGATATGATCGTTCCGGCCAAGGAAATGGCCGAACAGCCCGCCCAGCAACTGCAGGGCGACATCCTTGAACGCCAATGTCGGGCCATGAAACAGTTCCAGCAGCCAGTGGCGGTGATCGAGCTGCACCAGCGGCGTGACGGCGGCGTGTCCGAAATCGCCATAGGCATCGTGGATGATGGCCGTCAGCTCGGTTTCGGACAGGCTGCCGGCCACAAAGGGGCGCATCACCTGAAACGCGGTTTCCTGATAGCTGGCCGTGGCCATCGCCTCGATCATGGCGGAGGAGACCTGCGGCCAGCTTGTCGGAACGAACAGCCCGCCATCGTCGGCAAGGCCGGCCAGAGTCACGGCGCGGAATTCGAGGGGCAAAGCCGTGCCCCTGGTGCTGATATACTGCATGTCGCCGGTGCCTATTCGTTGCCGTGGGGTGATGCAACCCACCAGCGGCGCAGCAGCACCCCATAGATGGTCAGCAGCACACCCGCAAAGGCGAACCACTGGATTGCATAGGCCAGATGGTTGTTGGGGATTTCAGCCGGGGTGGGCGGGGCCACAGGCTGCAATGGCGGTGGGGCGGTGCTGCTGCTGAGCCGCCAGCGGCCATCAGGGCCGGGAACGGCCAGGCCATTGTGTGGTTGCACGCCAAAAGGAAGGCTTGCCCGCTGCCAGCCATCAGGGCGAGCGTGCCAGCCGATCACCAGCTTGACTGGTTGCCGTCCGGAACGGCAGCCCAGGGTGAACGCCCAGCCTGTCTGCCCTTGCCTGTTGCGGCCGGCCTCGGCGCCCGGCTGCTGGCGGGGGCAGTCGAGCCTGATGGAGATGTGGCGGAAGGCGGCGTTTGCCGGGATCGGCTGGTTGCCAAGGGCAAGCAGCGGCTGGTCGACCGAAGCTGACATGGCGGCCAGCATGGCGTTCTTCCACTGCATCCGCTGCAGTTGCCATACCCCAAGCCCGATCAGCACCGGAAGCACTGCCAGCACGAACAGGGTCGGCAAAAGGGGCAGCTGACGCTTGTGCCGGCTGCCCCTTGTCTGAATGCCGATATCTGACGTCAGTGCAGCGGCCTCAGTTGGCGAGGGCAGCGCCGAAGTTGCTGCCCCAGACATAGATGGACAGGAACAGGAACAGCCACACCACATCGACGAAATGCCAGTACCAGGCGGCGGCTTCGAACCCGAAATGCTGCTTGGGCGTGAAATCACCCAGATAGACACGACGCAGGCAGACCATCAGGAAGATGGTGCCGATGATGACGTGGAAGCCATGGAAACCGGTCGCCATGTAGAAGCTGGAGCCATAGACGTTGCCGGCGATGCCGAAGGCGGCATGGTGATATTCGTAGGCCTGCAGGCAGGTGAACAGCATGCCGAGAATGATGGTCAGCCACAGGCCCTGTTTCAGGCCCTTGCGATCGCCATGGATGAGCGAGTGGTGGGCCCAGGTGATGGTGGTGCCCGACAGCAACAGGATGAGGGTGTTCAATAGCGGGAAGACGAAGGGATCGAGCACTTCGATCCCCTTGGGCGGCCAGACGCCACCAACGGCTTCGGCCTGGCTGGGGTAGAGGGCAAAGTGGAAGAAGGCCCAGAACCAGGCCACGAAGAACATGACTTCCGAGGCGATGAACAGCAGCATCCCATACCGGTGGTGCAGCTGTACGACCGGGGTGTGAAAACCGCTGTTGGCTTCGCGGCGCACATCGGACCACCAGAAATACATGGTGGCGAGCACACCCAGCAGTCCGAGTGCTGCCACCCACTTGCCCCAGGTGGTATCGTGCCACCAGAACACCGCGCCGCCCAGCATGATCATGGCCGAGATCGAGCCGATCATTGGCCAGGGGCTTGGGTCTACGATGTGATAGTCGTGGGTCTTGCCCGATGCCATTGTCCGTTCCCCTAATCTGAACCCGTTGTCTTTCCCTGAGCCTTATTGCCCCGGGACGTTTCGTGCAATGTCTGCCTTGCCGGTCGAGCGGATGGCAGGCGGCGCCGTCGGATGCTCGACCGGGAAGAATGTATAGGAAAGGGTGATTTCGTCGATGTCCTTGACATCCGGATCGTCGAGGATGGCGGGATCGACGTAGAAAACCACCGGCATGTCAACGGTCTGGCCGGCAGCCAGAGTCTGCTCGTTGAAGCAGAAGCATTGAATTTTGGCGAAATAGCCGCCCGATAGGCTGGGCGAGACATTGAAGGTGGCCGAGCCGGTGGACGCTGTGGCGCCGAGGTTGGTTGCCCGGAAATAGGCGATGTTCTGTTCGCCGATCTTGACCTTCATCACCTGGGCGACCGGGTGAAATTCCCAGCCCAGTCCCCGGACATTGCCATCGAAGCGCACATTGATGGTGCGGCCGTTGAGTGCCCTGACCTGTTCCGCCGTTGGTGCGGCTTCCGCCCGCTGGGTAGTTCCTCCAAAGCCGGTGACCTGACAGAACACCCGGTAGAGTGGCACGGCAGCAAAGGCGAGCCCCAGCATGCCGAGCGCGGCAAGCAGCGAGATCAGGGCAATGCGCAGGTTGGAATGGGTAGCAGTCATTACATCATCTTCGAAATGGTGATGCCGTAGAACAGCAGAGCAAAGGCCGCGAGCACCAGGGCGATGACCAGGTTGCGCTTGCGTCGACGGGCCAGAAAGGCCTTTTCCTCCTGGGGCGACCAGCTCATGCCAGCCCCACGATGATACGGTCTGCCACCACGGCGGCAAAGATGACGGCCAGATAGAGCAGTGAGAAACCGAACAGCCGTTTTTCCGCGCGCATTCCGGAAGGCTCGGTTGCGGGGTTGCGCCACACGCACAACGCCAGCCAGATGAAGACGAGGCCCATGACCGCGGCAACGATGGCGTAGATCATGCCCAGCAAACCAAGCCACACCGGCGCCACCGAAACGGCCAGCAGCACCAGCGAATACAGGAGTATCTGCCGGCGCGTTTCCCTGAACCCATGGGTGACGGGCAGCATCGGGATGCCGGCGTTGGCATAATCGGTTCGCACGAACAGGGCGAGCGCCCAGAAGTGCGGCGGAGTCCACGCGAAGATGATGGCGAACAGCAGCAGCGGCAGGGCAGTGACATCTCCAGTAACCGCCGCCCAGCCGATTATCGGCGGGAAGGCGCCGGCGGCTCCGCCGATGACGATGTTCTGCGGTGTGCGCGGCTTCAGCCACATGGTGTAGATGACCACGTAAAAGCCGATCGAGGCAGCCAGCCAGCCAGCCGCCACCCAGTTGGTGGCAAACGCCATGGTGACCACCGAAAAGACCGCGAGGATCGCTGCGAACCCCAGCGCTTCGTCGCGCCCCAGCCGCCCGGACGGCAGCGGCCGCCCGGTGGTACGTTTCATCTTGCTGTCAATATCGGCTTCCCACCACTGGTTGAAAGCACCGGCAGCCCCGGCGCCAACAGCTATGCACAGGATCGCCACCATCGACAGGAAGAAGGGCAGATGCCCCGGTGCTGCCAGCAACCCGCAGGCACCCGTGAAAACCACCAGCGTCATCACCCTGGGCTTCAGAAGTGCCCAGTAATCCCGCCAGTCAGCCTGGGGCAGTGCTGCCTGCATAACCGTTGCCGGAGCGTCGTGTGACGCTCCGGCTCTGGTTTCTGACAGGTGCTGCGAAGCCATGCTTCTGGTCTCAGTGATGGCCGAGGGCCCCGCGCAGGTCGGGGGTGGTCTCGAACTGGTGGAAGGGAACGGGCGACGGCAGAGTCCACTCGAGCGTCGTGGCACCTTCGCCCCAGGGGTTGGCCGCTGCCTTGCGGCCGCCCACAAGCGACACCACGATGTTCAGGAAGAACACCAGCACCCCGACACCCATGATCACATAACCGATCGAGGCAATGTGGTTCCAGTAATGGAAGGCTTCCGGATAATCAGGGATGCGCCGCGGCATGCCGGCCTGGCCGAGGAAGTGCATCGGGAAGAACAATACGTTCACACCGATGAAGAACAGCCAGAAGTGGAGTTTACCAAGGAACTCGTTGTATTCCTTGCCCCACATTTTGCCGAACCAGTAGTAGAAACCGGCAAACAGCGCGAACACGGCACCCAGCGACAGCACATAGTGGAAGTGGGCAATCACATAATAGGTGTCGTGCAGGACGGTATCGACACCGCCATTGGCGACGACCACGCCCGTCACACCGCCGATAACGAACATGAAGATGAAGCCGAGCGCCCACAGCATCGGCGTCTCGAAGGTGATCTTGCCACCCCACATGGTGGCGATCCACGAGAAGATCTTCACGCCAGTGGGCACGGCGATGATCATGGTGGCGGCGGTGAAGTACATCTGTTCGTTCACCGGCATGCCCACCGTGAACATGTGGTGGGCCCAGACGATGAAGCCGATGAAGCCGATCGCGCACATGGCATAGGCCATACCGAGATAGCCGAACACCGGCTTGCGGCTGAAGGTTGAGATGATGTGCGAGATGATGCCGAACGCCGGCACGATCATGATGTAGACTTCGGGGTGACCGAAGAACCAGAACAGGTGCTGGTAGAGCACCGGATCGCCACCACCGTCAGGAGCGAAGAAGGTGGTGCCGAAATTGCGGTCGGTGAGCAGCATGGTGATGGCGCCAGCCAGCACCGGCAGCGACAGCAGCAGCATGAAGGCGGTGACCAGCACGGCCCAGACGAACAGCGGCATCTTGTGCATGGTCATGCCGGGGGCACGCATGTTGAAGATGGTCGTGATGAAATTGATGGCGCCAAGAATGGAGGCGGCGCCGGCAATGTGGATCGAGAAGATCACCAGATCGACGGCCGGCCCCGGGTGCCCGGAGGTGGAAAGCGGCGGATAGAGAGTCCAGCCGGTTCCGGCGCCGTTGAAGCCCGGAGGGCCGGGGACGAACATCGAGGAGCAGAACAGCACGAAGGCCGCCGTCGTCAGCCAGTAGGAGATGTTGTTGAGGCGCGGGAACGCCATGTCGGGCGCTCCGATCATGATCGGAACGAACCAGTTGCCGAACCCGCCGATCAGCGCCGGCATCACCAGGAAGAAGATCATGATGAGGCCGTGGCCGGTGATGAACACGTTCCACAGCTGGTGGGCGGCATCGAGGTTGCCGTCGGTGAACCACGGGATGATCTGCATTCCGGGGTTGGCGAGTTCCCAGCGCATGATGCCGGAAATCCCGCCGCCGATCACGCCAGCGAAGATGGCGAAGATCAGGTAGAGCGTGCCGATATCCTTGTGGTTGGTCGACAGGAACCAGCGGGTGAAAAAGCTTGGCGAGTGCGCATGATAGGAATCATGGTCGCCGGCATGCGCCTGAAGGGCGTGGGTGTCTGCGTGGGAAGCCATGGCTGTCTCCTCAGGCGGCGGGGGTGGAAGCTGCGGCGGTTGCCGCAGCGGCGGTGGCAACGGCAGCACTGGCTGCGGTTGCCGTGGTTACGGCGACGGAATCCGCTGGTGTGGTTGCAGATACCGGGGCAGCAGCGGTCGCTGCCGGCGCCGGGGCGATCCCCGGACCGGTCGGCTCGATGCCGTCTTCAGCCTGCTTCATGCGCACCCAGCGGCGGAAATCTTCCGGTGTGCGCACTTCGACGGCAATCGGCATCAGGCTGTGTTTCACACCGCAGATTTCCGAACATTGGCCATAATAGACGCCGGGGCGATCGACCTTGAACCAGGTCTCGTTGATGCGGCCGGGGATGGCGTCCATCTTCACCCAGAAGCTGGGCACGGCAAAGCTGTGGATCACATCGGCGGCAGTGACCAGCACCTTCACGACAGCCCCGGCCGGAACCACCAGCCGGTTGTCGACGTCGAGCAGGTAGGGATCACCGTTCTTGCGGGCGTCTTCCTCGGAAAGTGGCAGGCTGTCGAACGAGATGCCGCCGTAATCAGGGTATTCATACCCCCAGTACCACTGGTAGCCGGTCGCCTTGATGGTGATGTCGGCCTTGGGCGGGAAATATTGCTTGGCGAGCAGACGGAAGCTGGGGAAGGCGATGGCCAGCAGCACCAGCGCCGGAACCACTGTCCAGATCACCTCGATGGTGAAGTTGTGCGCCCGCGTCGACGGCACCGGGTTGGCCGAGGCGCGATAGCGGATGATGCACCACGTCATCAGAACCAGCACCAGGGCAGTGATGAAGATGCTGATGGGGTTCAGCACATAGTCAAGCATGGCGAGCGCCTGCTTGCCGACCGGCGTGAACTGTTCCTGGACGTGAATGCCCCGTGGAATCGGCTGGCCGATGTCGGGCGTCGGCGCCAGGCGTTCATAGCCGGCGTCGACTGCGGGAGCTGCCGCAGCAGGCGCCACGGTGGGACCGGTGACAGGATCGGCGACGGTTGCCGCGACCACCGGAGCAGCGGCAGGTTCTGCGCTTTGGGCAAGGCCGCTTGCGGCCAGCAGCAGCAGTGAGGCAGCGCCAGCCGCCTTCAAGGATACCCGGGCAGCCGCTACCGCCCTCAAGGATTTCGGGCCCGTTGCCCAACCAATTGCCATTCCCTGATCCTCAGTTGTTGTCTGGTGATTCCTTCCGGCAATACCCAAGGGGTGCCATCACTACAAGCCAAGATAACGAGTCGGCTGCCGGATCGGACACTTAACCACCTCATTCAGGGGATGAAGGCATTTTTCTTTCATGTCGACATCAGTGATTGTCAGGACAACCGGTGTTGTCCGCCGTGGTGGCCCGTCAGCCGCCGCGCAACGTGCCAACGGCGGCATCGCGTTCGTGCAGATAGAGCAGCAGGCGGGCGGCGCCGCCGCGTCGCCCCTGCAATCCGCCATCGCGGTCAAGAAGCAGGCGGGCGTCGGCGTCGGCGCCGTCCATCAGCCGGCTGATCTGTTCCTCGCTGGCAAGGTGAAACCCTTCGTCGCCCGATTGGCGGGTGCCGAGCATTTCGCCGGGCCCACGCAACCGCAGATCGGCTTCGGCGATGGCAAAGCCATCGTCACTCGAGCGCATCATCTGCAGGCGCTGGCGCCCCGGCTCAGAGAGATCGGACTGGCGTAGCAGGATGCAGGTTGAATGCTCACGGCCACGCCCGACCCGCCCGCGCAGCTGGTGCAGCTGGGCAAGGCCGAAGCGTTCGGCGGATTCGATGATCATCAATGTGGCGTCGGGCACATCCACGCCCACCTCGATCACCGTTGTCGCCACCAGCAGGCGGGCAGCACCGCTGGTGAAGCGGTTCATTTCGCTGTCGCGTGCGGTTCCTGCCAGCCGCCCATGCACCAGCGCCACCTGATCGCCGAAATGCTGACGCAGCATGCCGGCGCGCACCACGGCAGGAGTGGGGGCGCTGGAACCGTCGCCGCTGTCGTCGGCCCCGGCTTCCAGCAGCGGGCACACCCAATAGGCCTGCGCCCCTGTTGCCAGATGACGCCCCAGCGCCGCGATCACTTCCTCAAGCCGCGTCAGCGGCATGACCAGGGTTGTCACCGGCTGGCGGCCGGGCGGCCGCTCATCGAGGCGCGACACATCCATCTCGCCGAAGTGCGCCAGCTGCAGGGTGCGGGGAATGGGCGTTGCCGTCATCACCAGCAGGTGCGGCGGATGCTCGGCCTTTTCCGTCAGCATCATCCGCTGGGCGACACCGAAGCGGTGCTGTTCATCGACCACCGCCAGCCCGAGATCATGATAGGTGACCCCGGGCATGAACACCGCGTGGGTGCCGACAAGGATATCGATGGTGCCACTGGCCAGATCGCGCAGTGTGGAGTCGCGCTGTCGGCCCTTTTCGCGGCCCGAGAGAAACCCGAGCCTGACCGGCAGGCCGGCCAGCAAGGTGGAGAGCGTTGTGAAATGCTGGCGGGCCAGCAGATCGGTGGGTGCAACCAGCACCCCTTGTGCGCCGGCTTCCACGGCCACCAGCAGCGCCAGCACTGCCACCAGTGTCTTTCCTGAGCCGACATCGCCCTGCAACAGCCGCAGCATGGCGTGCGGCGTGGTGAGATCAGCGGCGATCTCCGTAAACACCCGGTGCTGGGCGCCGGTGAGTGGCCAGGGCAGTGACGCAAGAAGGGCGCCGGTCAGCTTGCCGGTGGCCGCCAACGGGTGGCCGCGCTGACGCCGGCGGCGCTGGCGGACCAGCAGCCAGGCCAGCCTGCTTGCCAGCAGTTCGTCGTGGGCGAGGCGATCGCGCGCGGCAGCGGCTGTGCTGGAATCGGCAGACTGGTGGGCAACACGCAGCGCCTCGGCAAAGGTGGGCCAGCGGTTGGCGGCCAGCAACGATGGCTCGATCCATTCCTCGAAGGGGGGCAGCCGATCAAGCGCCGCCGCCGCCAGCTGGGCGATACGGCGGCTGGTCAGACCCTCGGTCAGCGGGTAGATCGGCTCGGCCTCGGTGGCGCCGTCGTGCATGACTTCCGGATGGTTGATCTGGTAGCGGCCGTTCCAGCTTTCGAGCTTGCCGGCGATCACCATGGTTGCACCGGTGGGGAAGCGCCGCGCCAGATGCACCCCCTTGGGCCCGAAGAACGCCAGAACCAGGCCGATGTGGTCGGCATCGTCGGCCAGCACCCGCGTCGGGCCGCGCCCGCGCGCCGGCTCACTGCCGGAAATGCGCACGGCAATGGCGATGCGTTCGCCCACCCGGGCGTTTGCCAGCCCGCTGACCCGCCGGGTATGCCGCCAGCCGACCGGCAGGTAGAACAGCAGGTCTTTCACAAGGTGGATATCCAGCCGCGCCAGCGCCCGTGCTGCCGCCGGGCCGACATGCGGCAGGGTGGAGACTTCGGCAAACAGGGGGTTGAGCCGTTCCGGGCGCATGTCTATGTCGCTAGCCGACTGACGGGCGGCCTGCAAATGGCCGGGCCCGCCACAGGCTGTGAAAGAGGCGCCCATGTCGCTGTCGGAAGAAGTCAGGCGTCGCACCTTGTGGCGGGCGCATCATCGCGGCACCCGCGAGGCGGATATGCTGGTGGGGGGCTTTGCCGACCGCTGGCTTGCCCATATGGATGCCGAGGGGTTGCGTTGGTTCGAGGTGGTGCTGAACGAACAGGATGTTGATATCATGGCCTGGGCGTTCGGAACGGCAACACCGCCCGCGCATCTGCAGGGCCAGTGGATGGTGCGGTTGTGCGCCCTTGATTACATCAACCTCACGCCACGCTGATGCTGCCGGTTGCCGAGATTGCCGCGGCCCGGCGGCCGTTGCGGCTCACTGGCGCTCCCTCGGGGTTGCTGCCGTGGCTGCTTGCCGATCTGGCGCGCGCCGGCGGGCTTGACCGGCGCCGCGTGGTGCTGATCGCCGCCGACGAGGCGGCCGGCCAGGCAGTTGTTGATGCCGTGCCGTTTTTCGCACCTGACGTGACACCCTTGTGGCTGCCGGCGTGGGATTGTCTGCCATATGACCGCGCTGGCCCGGCGCAGAAAGTGCTGGCCGACCGGCTGGCGGCATTGGCAGTGCTGGCTAAGTCGCCCGCCGGGCCGCAACTGCTGGTGACGACCGTGGCGGCCGCCACCCAGCGCCTGCTGCCACAAGAACGGATGCGCGAAGCGACGCTGACGCTGGAAGAAGGCAGCCGCATCGGTCGTGACCAGGTGCTGCAGGCGTTGCAGCGGGCCGGTTATACCCGGGTGGAAACCATTGCCGAAGCTGGTGATTATGCTGTGCGGGGTGGCCTTGTCGACCTGATCCCCGCCGGCTCGGCTACCGGGTTCCGGCTTGATTTCTTCGGCGACGAGATCGAGGCGATCCGCATCGTTGATCCGCTGACCCAGCTGACCACCGGGCGCACCCGGGGGTTCACGCTGCTGCCGGTTGCCGAACTTATCCTTGACGAAGAGCGCATCCGCCGCTTCCGCCATGGCTGGCTGGAGGCATTCGGCCAGCCGGCCACTGCCGACCCGCTGTATCAGGCAGCGAGCGACGGGCGGCGGATTGCCGGGATCGATCATTATCTGCCGCTGTTCGAACCGCGCCTAGTCAGCCTGTTTGACTGGCTGGGTCCTGACGACATGCTGTTCCTCGATGGCGGGGCGCCATCGGCAGCCCATGATCGTTACGAGGCCATCGCCGACTATTACCAGAACCGGATGACGGCGCTGGCACAGCCGCCGGGCAAGCTGAAGCTGGGAACGGCGGTATATCGGCCGCTTAAGCCCGAGCGGCTGTATCTGGCTGAGACGGACTATCGCGAACAGGTGGCGGCCCGCGCCACCACCATCAGCGCCCTTCCAGACGACAGCGGCCTTGAGCTGCATGGCCGCCCCGCCGTCGATTTCGCACCGGCGCGGGTGGCTGCTGCCGCTGGCGGCCCGGTGGTCTATCAGGCGATTGCCGAGCGGCTGAAGGCGACGACCCCCCCACCGGTGATCGCTGCCTATTCCGAAGGCTCGCGCGAGCGGCTGCGCGCCCTGCTGGCAGAGCAGGGGGCCAAGGGGCTGGAACTGGCAGACAGCTGGCAGGCGGCCCTGGGGGCGGTGGCTCGCGGGGCAACGCCGCTGGTGGTTCTGGGGGTCGAAACCGGGTTCCGGCTTGATGATCTGGAGCTGTGGACCGAGCAGGACATGCTGGGCGACCGGCTGGTGCGCCGCCGTTCGGCACGCAAGGCCGATGCCTTCCTCAAAGACCTGCAATCGCTGGAAACGGGTGAACTGGTGGTTCATACCGAGCATGGCATCGGCCGGTATATCGGACTGGTGGCGATCAGCGTCACCGGGGCCGAGCACGACACCGTGGCTCTGGAATATGCCGGCGGCGACAAGCTGTATGTGCCTGTCGAGAACCTCGACGTTCTGTCACGGTATGGCTCTGACTCCGAGGGTGTGGCACTCGACAGGCTGGGGGGGGTAAGCTGGCAGCAGCGGCGTGCCCGCATGAAAGAGCGCATCCGCGAGATCGCCCACGAGCTGCTGCGCACAGCCGCCCGGCGGGCGACCCGGCCGGCCGATGTGTTTGAACCCGATCCGCAGGGCTATGCCGCCTTTGTCGACCGCTTCCCGTGGGCCGAGACCGACGACCAGTTGCGCGCCACCGCCGATGTCCTCGACGATCTGGCGGCAGGCCGCCCGATGGACCGGCTGGTGTGCGGAGATGTCGGCTTCGGCAAGACCGAAATCGCCTTGCGGGCCGCCTATGTGGCAGCGGCAACCGGCGCGCAGGTGGCGGTGATCTGCCCGACCACCTTGCTGGCCCGCCAGCATGCCGCCACCTTCCGCGAGCGGTTTGCCGGAACCGGGCTCGTGGTGGGGGCGTTGTCGCGGCTGGTGTCGGCAAGCGATGCCCGCGCCACCCGCGAGGGGCTGGCCGACGGACGGATCGACATTGTTGTTGGCACCCATGCCATTTTGTCGAAATCGGTTTCGTTCAAGCGGCTGGGGCTGGTGATCGTCGACGAGGAGCAGCGGTTCGGCGTTACCCACAAGGAGCGGCTGAAAGCCCTGCGCGCCGATGTGCATGTGCTGACTTTAACCGCCACGCCGATTCCGCGCACCTTGCAGATGGCTTTGTCGGGGATTCGCGAGCTGTCGGTGATCGCCACGCCGCCGGTTGACCGGCTGGCGGTGCGCACCACTGTTGCCCCCTTCGACCCGGTGGTGGTGCGCGAGGCGCTGCTGCGCGAGCATCATCGCGGCGGCCAGAGCTTCATCGTGGTGCCGCGGGTGTCGGATATCCCCGATATCGAGGAATATCTGCGCCAGATGGTACCCGAGGTGCGCTATGTGACAGCGCATGGCCAGATGGCCGCGGGCGAAATCGAGGAGCGGATGACCGCCTTCTATGAACAGCGCCATGATGTGCTGGTGGCCACCACCATCATCGAATCGGGGCTTGATATTCCGAACGCCAACACGCTGATCGTCCACCGCGCCGACATGTTCGGCCTTGCCCAGCTGTACCAGATCAGGGGGCGGGTGGGGCGCGCCAAACGCCGAGCCTATGCCGTGCTGACGACCAGCCCCGACGGAATGCTGACGGCGGCCGCCGAAAAGCGTCTGCAGGTGTTGGCAGGGCTTGACTCGCTGGGGGCGGGCTTTGAACTGGCGAGCCACGACCTCGATCAGCGCGGCGCCGGCAACCTGCTGGGCGACGAACAGTCGGGCCATATCCGCGAGGTGGGCTTTGAACTGTATCAATCGATGCTGGAAGACGCGATTCTGGCCGCCAAGGCCGAGGCCAGCGGACTGAAACCGCCCGAAGACCCGACCAGCCCGACGATTTCCGTCGATGTGCCGGTGATGATTCCCGAAGACTATGTGCCCGATCTGGCCTTGCGCATGGCGCTGTATCGGCGTGCCGCCGAGCTTCCCGACAAGCCAGGGATAGACGCCTTTGCCGCCGAGATGATCGACCGGTTCGGCCCGCTTCCCGAACCGGTGCACAACCTGTTGAAGATCGTCGAGGCGCGCAACGCCGCCCGCCGCGCCCATATCCAGAAGATCGAGGTTGGCCCCAAGGGGGCGCTGGTCACCTTCGTGAACGATCAGTTTCCCAACCCGGCCGGACTTGTCGAGTGGATGCAGCGGCTGAAAGGGCAGGCGCGGTTACGGCCCGATCAGAAGCTGTTTCTGGCGCGCGATTTCGGCAGCGGAGCCGGGCGATTGGCGGGTGCGGTGTCGTTGGCGCGCGGACTGGCGCAGGCCGCCAGCGCCACCGCCGGCCGGCCGCAGGGGGCGCCGGCGGCACCGCCCGCCGCACCGCCAAAGCCAGCGAAAATGGTGCCGGGGGTGTTTCGCTCGAAGCGGCGCTGAGCGTTATTCCGGCGCGTGGATGGCGGGTGGCAGGCGGGTTTCAGTCATCGCCATGCGCTCAGTGGCGCTCTGGCGCAAGGTGGCGCTGCCAGCGGCGATGTTGGCAGCCAGCTCGCGCTTCAGGGCTTCGACGGGTGGCGCCCACAGAAAGCCGAAGCTGACGGTTCCCTCTTTTGATTCAATCACATGGTGCAGCCGGTGCGCCTGCACGATTCGCTTCATGTAGCGGCTGCGCGGCACATAGCCGGTGGGGATGCGGCGGTGGACGATGATGTCGTGGAAGCCGAAATAGATGGCGCCATAGGCGGTGATGCCGCTGGCCAGCCACACGAACAGGGTGCCGCCGCCGGCGCGGTCGCCGTACCAGAACAGGGCGATGGCAACGGCTGCCCCCATTACCCCGAACCAGTCGTTCTTTTCGAACCAGCCGCTGCGCGGTTCGTGGTGCGACTTGTGCAGGAACCATGCCCAGCCGTGCATCACATGCTTGTGGCCGTAGATGGCGATCACCTCCATGATGGCCACGGTCGCCACGAACAGCGGCAACCCGGCCCAGGGGGAGATGTCGATGGCGCTCAATCGGGCTTGCCCTGGGCAAGTGCCCTGGCAGCCAGATGGGCGGCCTCGGTGCCCGGCGCGGCTTTCGTCACCCGCTGCCAGACCATGCGGGCGGCGGCTTCGTCGTGATTGGCGAGGGCGATGTTGCCCTGCTCGAACATGATGTCCGGGTCGCTGGGGGCCATGTCAGAGGCGCGGCTGATATCGTGCGAGGCGCGCAGCATGTCGCCCTGGCGGCGGGCCAATGCAGCCGAGAGCATCCATGCCAGTGGCTCTTCGGGGTTCAGTTCGAGGGCCTTGTCGAGATCGGCGCGCGCTGCCGCGAGATCACCCAGATCCGTGTGTGCGCGGGCGCGGTCGATCAGCAGGGCGGCCCGACGTTCCGGTGCGGCGTTGGCGGCAGCCGTCAGGGCAGTGGTGAAATGGGCGAGCGCCCCCTTGCTGTCTCCGGCCAGAAAGGCGGCATTGCCGGCCTGTCCCCAGAAATCAGCGGTCATCGGGCTTTTGGCCCTTTCTGCCGCCTCGGCGGCCTTCACCAGCGTTTGCGCCGCCGCTGCATACTGGCCACGGTGCAACTGGGCGAGCGCCTGACAGTGGCGGGCCGGCAGTCCGCCGCCAAGGGCCTGCCATTCCACTGCGAACTGTTCCGCCTTTACGGCATCCGCTTCCAGCGCCTTGACGCAGCCTTCGTAACGCTGGCGGTCGAGCGATGGGTCGTAAGTTGCAGCTGTGGCGGGCAGGCCAAGGGTGGTGCCGGCAACGGCGGCCAGCAGCAGTGCAGAGAGGGTGCGCATGGGGCGGTTATGCGCGCTTATGCCTTGCCCGGCAATGAAGCATCGAGGGCTTCCAGCGTGCGGATCAGCAGTTCAAGCTGGGCCGGCGACGACAGCCGATGGTCGCCGTTCTTGACGAGGGTGAGCGTGACATCATCACTTTCCAGCGCGGCCATCAGCCGCTGCGAGATTTCGGGGGGCACGGCTTCATCATGGGTGCCGTGCAGCAGCCGCACCGGGCAGAACAGCGGGATGGGGTTGTCGAGCAGCAGCGCCGACCCCGCATCTTCAAGGAAGGTGCGGCTGTAGCGATAGGGCGATTCGGCATAGGCCGAAGGGCGGGTGATGAAACCGAGCCGCTGCAGCCGGTCGGCGTCTTCGGGCTGAAGATCAAGGCCCCAGCCGGTGAAATCGGGAGCGGCGGCAATGCCGACCAGCGCCACCACCTGTTGCGGCCGGGCCAGCGCCATGTGCAGCATCACCCAGCCACCCATCGACGAGCCGACCAGCAGCAGCGGCCCCGGAGCCAGGGCATCGGCAACCGCCAGCGCATCATCAGCCCAGCGCCGGATGGAACCATCATCGAACGCCCCCTGAGACAGCCCGCAGCCACTGTAATCGAGAAGCAGGCAGGCACGGCCGGTTGCCACTGCATGGTCGAACAGCGCTTCGGCCTTGCTTCCCGACATGTCAGACATATAGCCGGGCAGGAACAGCCAGGTGGGGCCGCGCCCCGGCGTATGGCGGGCGGCAAGGCAAATGCCATCGCCCCGGTCGATCATTAACGGCTTGGTCATCTGTGCTATCCTAGCCTGCTGTCGTTGACTTGCCAGCATGTTGGTTGTCAGGAACCCGAACGCAGGAGGATAGCGATGAAGAGGCGGCTTTCATCATTTTCATCTCTGGTGGCGGGCGCGGCCGTTGCTTCGCTGGCCTGTTCCATTCCCTTCGCGCCGCTGGCCGCCAGGGAAAAGCCCCGCTGGGAATATGGCGGCCAGTATTACAACAGCTATCAGGCCTGCAAGGCGGCCCGAAAAAAGGCGGAAAAGAAAGGCGCGATCATTGGCGCCGTCGGGGGTGCTGCCACGGCGGCGCTGCTGGGCGGTAATGTCGGTGAGACGGCCCTTGCCTCAGGTGTTGGCGCGCTTGCTGGTTCGCAGATTGGCAAGGCCACCAAAAAATGCTGAAGGAGGCGATCATGATCAAGGCGGGAAAAATTGCAGCAACGCTGATGCCGGCCATCGCGCTGCTGGCGGCCGGATGCGCCCAGAACCAGGGGGCCTATTCGTGGGGTGACCGCACCTATGCCTCGTACGAGGAATGTGTGGCGGCCAAACGGGCCCAGCAGCGCCGGCTGACGGTGGCGGGCGCCGTGGGTGGCGCTGCAACCGGGGCCATCGTTGGTGATAATCTGGGCGAAGCGGCACTGGCGGCCGGCGTCGGCGCTGCAGCCGGGGCGCTGATTGCCGGGTCCAAACGCTGCTGATCCGCTGGCCGCTGATTTTCCCGGGCAGGGGATCTGCTGCCCTGGCCGGGACTTGGCCGGAAGTCGCTGATGCTGGCCGGAGGGTGGCGGATCTGCCTAGTGGGCCATCAGCAGCGGCACGTCGCTGGCGTGCAGCAGGCGACGGGTGACTCCTCCCAGCAGGAACTCCATCGCCCGGCTGCGGCCATAGCCGCCCATGACGATCAGGCCAGAACCCAGTTCGCGGGCCGTGCCGAGGATGGTGTCGGATGTCGAGCCGCCACCGGCAGTGCGTTCGTGCAGGTCGGCCTTGATGCCGTGGCGTGACAGATACGAAGCGACGGCGATCGGCGGGAAATCGCCGATCCCGGGCGGGTCGATCGTCACTATGTCGACGCGCGACGCCCGTTGCAGCAGCGTCACCGAGCGTTTGACGGCGTGTGCCGCTTCGGCCGTTGCCTTCCAGGCGACGAGGATCGGCTTTTCCAGCGGCAGGCGGTTCATGGCGTGCGGCATGGCCAGCACCGGCGCATCGGCGCGGGTCACCACCGAAGCCAGCACGTTGGTCAGTTCCTTGTCGCTGCCGCCAAGGGTCAGGACGATGGCGTCAGCGAGAAGCGAGCGATCGACAAGGGTTGTTGCCGGTTCGCCCATGGCGTCGACGAACCCGAAGGGCACGCCCTCTCCGGTCAGTCGTGCGCTCAGTTTGGCGCGTTCGTCTTCGGCGAACCTGGCTTCGTCTTCGATCAGTTGCACCACCATGGCGGCGCTTCCGGCGAACCCGGCGGCGTCAGCACCCAGAAAGGCGGGAACGCGGCGCGTTTGCAGGCATTCGAGATAGCCTTCGTTGAAACGGGCAAGGTCGAGGGCGGCCTGCAGGCGCGATTCGAAATGCGGGTCATCGCCGACATGGAGGAGAATCGATTTCATCGGACACGCTTTCCCAGAGGAATCCCAAGATCATCAAGAGATATAGTTGCAAACGCCTTGATGCACGTCAAACCCTGGTTGCGCCCTTTTGGTCAGCCAATGATCTCGCCCCGGCAGCTGCCAAAACCGATACTGCGGAAGCCCTGGCGCACGGCGGTGGCAGAGATGCGCAGCCTGTCGCCATCTTCGAGGAAGGTGCGGGTTTCGCCGTTGGGAAGGGTGATGGGCTGCTTGCCCCCCTTCGTGAGTTCCAGAAGCGACCCTTCCGAGCCGGGGGTGCTTCCGGAAATAGTGCCGGTGCCCAGCAGATCGCCGGCGCGCAGCGCACATCCCCCCGAGCTGTGGTGGGCAACCATCTGCGCCACCGTCCAATAGAGATGACTGCTGTGCGAGGCGGCAATCCGCACCTCGGAATCGCCGGCCCTGCGCATGGCCGTAGTCTCGATCCACACGCCAAGTTCCAGTGACAGGCCGCCATGCGCCTGATCGCTGCTGTCGTGCAGATAGGGCAGGGGCTGCGGTTCATCGGTACCGCGCGCCATCGCCGGAATGCGGAACGGCGCCAGCGCCTCGGGGGTGATGATGAAGGGGCTTACGGTGCTGAGGAAATTCTTGGCGAGAAACGGCCCCAGCGGCTGGTATTCCCAGCTCTGGATATCGCGGGCCGACCAGTCGTTCAGAAGGCAGTAGCCGGCGATATGATCGGCGGCATCGGCGATGGCGATCGGCTCGCCGATGGCGTTGCCGTTGCCAATCCACACGCCCAGTTCCAGCTCGAGGTCGAGCCTGCGGGTAGGCCCGAACTGCGGCCCATCGGGCGAGGGCAACTGCCCGCTTGGGCGCACCACCGGGGTATCGGTAAGCACGACCGTGGAGGCGCGGCCATGATAGCCGATCGGCACATGGCGGTAATTGGGCAGCAGCGGGTTGTCGGGGCGGAACAGCCGGCCGACATTCAGGGCATGGTGAATGCCGGCATAGAAATCGGTGTAGTCACCCACTTCACACGGCAGGTGCAGATCGGCATTTGCCATCGGCACCAGAACCGGCCGGGCAGCCCCGGCCTTGTCGCTGTCGGTCAGCAATGCGAACAGCGCCTTGCGCAATTGGCGGCGCGGGGTTGCCCCCAGTGCCAGCAGTTCGTTCAGCCGGTCGTGACAGATATCGCTCAGCCAGTCGAGGCCGGGGAGCAGCCCGCGCTCAACGGCCGCCGCCACATCCACAAGGTGGTCGCCGATGGCAACCCCCAGCCGCGGCGCTTCGGCACTGCTGGAAAACAGCGCCAGCGGCAGGTTCTGCACCGGAAACTCCGGGTGGTCGTCTGCTCCTTCCACCCAGCAGCGGGCTTGGGCATCGTGGGTTTCGTCGGTCGTCCAGTCGTTCACGCCAATGTCCTTCCGCGATGCCACCGGCGGTTATCCGCCTCTGGTGAACCCCTGCCATACGGCATCATACTCTGCTTGCAACAGCGGTGTTTGCGCGCCCCAGCGGGTCAGGCGGTAGGGGCGCATGGTTTCAAACATGAAGGCAAGGCCGCCATCGAACTTTTCCGGCACCAGTTGCGCCTGTGTGGCCCGCTGGTGGGTGGTGACATCGGGGCCGTGGGCCGACATGCGGTTGTGCAGCGAGGCGCCACCCGGAACGAAGCCTTCGGCCTTGGCGTCGTAGGTACCGCTGATCAGGCCCATGTATTCGCTCATGTAGTTGCGGTGGAACCACGGCGGCCGGAAGGTGTCTTCGCCAACCATCCAGCGCGGCGGGAAGATGGCGAAATCGCAGTTGGCGGTTCCCGGCAGCCCCGATGGCGAAGTCAGCACGGTGAAGATCGACGGGTCGGGGTGATCGAAGCTGACGGTGCCGATGACGTTGAAGCGGGCGAGATCATAGCGCCATGGCAGCAGGTTGCCGTGCCATGCCACCACGTCGAACGGCGAGTGGCTAAGCATGGTGCGCCACAGGCGGCCGCCCAGTTTCATCACCAGTTCGGTTTCGCGGTCGGGCTCGGTTTCCGCGTGCGGGGTTTCGAAATCGCGGGCGGCCGCAAGCCCGTTGGCGCCGATCGGCCCCAGATCAGGCAGAATGAACATGGCGCCATGGTTTTCCAGGCAATAGCCTCGCGATGGCCCATCGACATCGACGCGAAAGCGCAACCCGCGCGGGATGAGGGCGATATGGCCGGGCGGCACCTCCATGCGGCCGGTTTCCGTCATGACCTGCAACGTGCCCTGCTGGGGCACCAGCAGCAGTTCGCCGTCGCCAGTCAGCATCGCCCGCCCGGTCATCGGCGTGTCGCAGGTGTACAGATGCACGGCAATGCCGGTGCCCTCGTCGACGCTGCCGTTGCCCGCTACGGTTTGCAGGCCATCGAGGAAATCCGTGTTTTGGGCGATGGCCGGGGCATTCCAGCGCAGGCGGTTGGGGGTGAGCAGACCGTCGGCAAAGGGCAGAAGGCCGGGATGATCGAGCGGTGTGAAAGCCGGATGATCGGCCGCCGGACACCGGCGGTAGAACCAGCTGCGGCGGTTCTGGTGGCGGGGCATGGTGAAGGCGGTGCCCGAGAACTGCTCGGCATAAAGGCCAAACGCCGGGCGCTGCGGGGAATTGCGCCCCACCGGCAGAGCGCCCGCCACGCTTTCCGACTGATGCTCGCCGCCGAAGCCGGTGATCGGCGCAGGGCCGGCGCTCATGAACGCAGCCCCGAGGGGATGACCCCGCGCCGGATCTGGTCGAGTTCGAGGCTTTCGAACAGCGCCTTGAAATTGCCCTCGCCAAAGCCGTCGTTGCCTTCGCGCTGGATGATCTCGAAGAAGATCGGGCCGATCATGTTTTCGGTGAAGATCTGCAACAGGATGCCGCCACCGGTTTCGGGGGCGCCGTCGATCAGGATGCGGCGCTTGCGCATTTCCTCGACATCATGGCCGTGACCGGGCAGACGCTTGTCGATCAGGTCGAAATAAGTGTCGGGGCTGTCCTGGAAATGGATTCCGTTGGCCTTCAGCTTGTCGACGGTTGTGAAGATATTATCGGTCGCCAGGGCGATGTGCTGGATGCCCTCGCCGTTATAGGCCTTCAGGAACTCCTCGATCTGGCTGTGTTCATCCTGGCTTTCATTCAGCGGGATGCGGATCTTGTTGTCGGGTGCCGTCATCGCCTTCGAGAACAGGCCGGTCTGCTGGCCGGTGATATCGAAATAGCGGATCTCGCGGAATCCGAAGATGCGTTCATAGTAATCGGCCCACTGTTTCATGTGGCCGCGCGCCACATTGTGGGTGAGATGGTCGAGCGTGTGCAGCCCGACGCTGTGGTCGTTGCGGCCGGCGCCCGGCACCGCCACGAAATCGACATCATAGATCTCGGCCGCGCCGTACCGGTCGACCAGATAGAGGTTGGCGCCGCCGATTCCCTTGATGGCCGGGATATTCAGCTCCATCGGCCCCACTTTGCCGGTCACCGGCTCGGCGCCGCGCTTCACGGCTTCGGCAAGGGCCGCCGCCGCATCCTTCACCCGGAAGGCCATGGCGTTGGCCGAGGGCCCGCGCAGCGCCCGGAACTGCGCCACCTGGCCTTCGGTGTCGAAGTTCAGAAGGAAGTTGATGTCACCCTGGGTATAGCGACGCACGTTCTTCGAACGATGGGTCGAGACATGGGTGAAGCCCAGCGCCTCGAACAGCTTGCCCAGCGCCTCTGGGTCGGGCGAGGTGAACTCGACGAATTCAAAGCCGTCGAGGCCCATGAAATTGCTGTGGTCGGGGGTGGTGGATGCGTCGTTGGCGGCAGATGACATCATAACTCTCCTTCCCGACATATGTAACACCGGTTACAGATTCGCGCAATATTCTAACCGCTCGAGCAGTGACAGAAGTTGATCGCGTTCGGCCCGGGAAAAGCCGAGCAGAAGCTGTTCCTCCATGGCCAGTGCCAAAGGCGCGATTTCGGCGTGCAGGGCCTTGCCGGCGGCTGTCAGCGATACTTGCAGGGTACGGCGATCGCCGGCGGTGGTGCGCGCGAGGATTCCGCGTGCAACCAAGGCCGTGGCCGCGCGCGAGATGGTCATGCGGTCCATCTGGGTGGCGGCCGCCAGGGCGGCCTGGGTGGCTGATTCGTGCCCGGCCACCACTGCGATCACCCGCCATTCCGGAACCGTCAGCCCGAAGCGGGTGCGATAGGTTTCGGCAATGCGGCCCGACACGGCGTTCGAGACCACCGACAGGCGGTAGGGGAGGAACTGCGAGAGAACGAGCGGATTACCCATGCGACAAAAAATCCTAGCTGAAAGCGGAATCAAAGCAATTGCATCGCTGACCGGACAGGTTCAGATTCAGGGACATCAAGGGATAGCCCGAGTCCGGACCGGAAAGGAATTGCAAATGCTTCGTACGGCTGCACTGGTTGCCTCCCTCGCCGTGATCGCCCTGCCTGCCCATGCGGCCGGCGATCCGGTGGCGGGCAAGAAGGTTTTCGCGAAATGCGCTGCCTGCCACAGCATCAAGCGCGGGGAAAACCGCATTGGCCCATCACTTGCCGGTGTGGTGGGACGTCAGATCGCCACCGCGCCCAAGTTCAACTATTCACCGGCCATGAAAAAGCTGAACTTCAAGTGGGACAATGCAAGGCTGCACCAATATATTGAAAAGCCCATGAAATATATACCGGGGAACCGCATGGCCTTTGCCGGGGTTCCCAAGCCCGCCGACCGCGACAATCTGATCGCCTATCTTGATACCCTGAAATGAGCTGAAATGGCCGGGGTGGCAGCCCGGAGGGGCTGCCACGGGAGGTTGCGGGCATGTTGGCGCTTGCTCCGGCTTCACCGGTTGGATAGGCAGCGGCCATGCATGATCTGAAAGCCTTGCGCGCCGATCCGGCGGCGTTCGATGCTGCGCTTGCCCGGCGTGGCGCCCCGGCGGCGGCAGCAGCCGTACTGGAAGCCGATGCCGGCCTGCGCGCCACCCAGACGGCCCTGCAGGCGCTGCTGGCCCGACGCAACGAGGCATCGAAGGCCGTGGGGGCTGCCAAGGCCCGCCGTGAGGAGCAGGCTGCTGCGACTCTGATGGCCGAAGTGGCGTCGCTGAAAGAAGCGATTGCCGAAGCCGAGGCAACGGAACGCGCCCAACAGCAGCAGGTGCAGGCGTTGTTGGCAGCCATTCCCAACCTGCCCGATGGCGATGTGCCAGATGGCCTCGATGAATCCGGCAATCGTGAGTTGAAACGCTGGGGAGAGCCGCGCGCCCATGGCGTCGAACATGACGTGCTTGCTGTTCGCCTTGGCTGGAACCCCGATGCCGCCGCCCGTATCGCCGGGACGCGGTTTGCGGTGCTGGAGGGCCAGTTGGCGCGGCTGCACCGGGCGCTTGGCCAGTATATGCTCGACCGGCAGGTGGCGGCGGGCTGGCGCGAGACCAGCGTGCCGCTGCTGGTGCGTGACGAGGCCGTTTTCGGCACCAGCCAGTTGCCCAAATTCGCTGACGACCTGTTCCACACCACCGATGGCCGCTGGCTGATTCCGACGGCGGAAGTCAGCCTTACCAACCTGGTGCGCGAGCAGATCATCGATTCCGACCAGCTGCCGCTGCGTGTCACGGCACTGACCCCGTGCTTTCGTTCCGAGGCGGGGGCGGCGGGCAAGGATACCCGCGGGCTGATCCGCCAGCATCAGTTCGAAAAGGTGGAGCTGGTGACCATCTGCCGCCCTGAGGAGTCGGCCGCCGAGCATGAGCGCATGCTGCTTGCCGCCGAGGCCATCCTCGAGGAACTGGCGCTGCCTTACCGCCGCATGCTGCTGTGCGCGGGCGACATGGGCTTTGCCGCCCGCAAGACCTTCGACCTGGAAGTGTGGCTGCCGGGCGCTGCCACCTGGCGCGAGATCAGCTCGGTTTCCAACTGCGGTGACCTGCAGGCGCGCCGTATGGATGCACGCTTCAGGGTGCGTGGTGAAAAGGGCACGTCGTTCGTTCACACCCTGAACGGATCGGGGCTGGCGGTGGGCAGAACGCTGGTGGCGGTGCTGGAAAACCACCAGCAGCCTGATGGCGGTGTCGTCATTCCGTCACCGCTGGTTCCCTATATGGGCGGCACCACCCGACTGGAGCCGCTTTCCTGATGCGTATCCTGCTGACCAACGACGACGGTATCAACGCCCCCGGTTTTGCCGCCCTTGAGCGTATTGCTGCCCGACTGTCTGACGACCTGTGGATGGTGGCGCCCGCCGAAGAACAGTCGGGCGCCGGTCACAGCCTTACGCTGACCCGGCCGTTGCGGGTGCGCCAGCTGGGAGACCGCCGCTTTGCCGTTGCCGGCACCCCCACGGATTCCGTGATGATGGCTCTGGGGCATCTGATGGATGGGCTGAAGCCTGACCTGATCCTCTCGGGCGTCAATCGCGGCCCCAATCTTGCCGAGGATGTCACCTATTCGGGAACGGTTTCGGCGGCCATGGAGGGGACTCTGGCCGGAATCCGGTCCATCGCTCTGTCGCAGATGATGCTGGACTATACGGTTGGCAACGAAAGTTTCGCTCCGGCCGAGGCCATCGGCGCCGAGGTGATCGGGAAGATCGTTGCCGCCGATTGGGGCTCCGGCGTGCTTGTGAACGTCAATTTTCCCGGAACCGCGCCCAAGGGGGTCAGAGTGACCGAGCAGGGATTTCGCGACTACGGCCATATCCGTATCGATGCCCGCGTCGATCCGCGCGGCTTTCCCTATTACTGGTTCGGCTATGGCCGTGAAGTGGAAACCCCGGCGCACCGCACGGATCTGGAGGCGGTGCGCGGCGGCTATGTCTCGGTGACACCCCTTCACCTCGATCTGACCCATAGGGCGTCGCTGGCGTCGCTTCGCGAACATCTGGAATGAACGCCTGCCAGCGGCAAAATCGCCCCTTCCGCCTTGTTGCGGCCCAAGCTATCAGGAAGCCATGACGAGCATCCCGCCCCCGCCTGAAACCACAGTCGTCCACAGCCGCCGTGTTGCCTGCGATGGCGAACAGGGCGCCCTTGGCCATCCTCGCATCTATCTGCAGATCGACGAGCGCGACTATGTAGACTGCCCTTATTGCGATCGCCGCTTCGTTCTGGACGGCGAAGACTCCGATGGGCATCACTAGGCGCTGATCATGGCGGAGGCCGCCAGCACCCGTATCGGGCTCTTCGCCACTGGCGGCACCATCGCGATGGAGGCCGATACCCAGGGCGAAGGAGCGGTTCCGCGCTATGGCGCCAGCGCCATTGCCGCCACCGCGCCCGGTCTTGTCGGCTTGACGGTGGAACCGCGTGACCTGTTCCGCAAACCCTCGGCCAGCATGACGCTTGCAGATGTGGGGCTGATCGCTGACGCCGTGCGCAAGGGCTTTGCCGACGGGCTGGGTGGCGTGGTCATCACCCACGGCACCGACACCATCGAGGAAACCGCCTTCGCGCTGGCGCTGCTGCTCGACGGTACCGGCCCGGTTGTGCTGACCGGGGCGATGCGCAACCCGCAGGCAGCCGGGGCCGATGGACCGGCCAACCTCGCCGATGCCATCCGGGTGGCGGGAAGCCCGCTCTCCGCCGGTCATGGGCCGATGCTGGTGATGAACGCCGAGATTCACGCAGCCCATCTGGTGCGCAAGGTGCATTCCAGCCGGGTGGATGCCTTTTCCTCGGAACCCTATGGCCCGCTTGGTCGGGTGGTTGAATCGCAGGTGCAGTTCGAGATGCGCGCCATTGGCCGCCCGCCACACCTTCAGCTGGGGCCGGTGGTTCCCGCCGTTCCCATCATCGAGGTGGGCATGGACCTTGAGCCCGAAACCATTGCTGCCTTTTCGGGCGCCGCGATCGGCGGGCTGATCATTGCCGGGGTGGGCGGCGGGCATGTGTCGGCGCGCTCGGCCGAGGCTATCGGCCGGCTTGCCGAACGAATTCCAGTGGTGCTGACCAGCCGGGTGGGCATGGGCGGGGCGTTGCGCGCCAGCTATGCCTATGAAGGCAGCGAGATCGATCTTGCGCATCGCGGGTTGCTGAACGGCGGCCGCTGGCAGCCGGCCCAGGCGCGGATCCTGTTGCAGCTGGCGCTTTCCAGCGGGATGAAGCGGCAGCAGATCGCCGCGCTGTTTTCCTGATCTGCCAGCCTGTCGCCTTGGCCTGACGGGCAGAAGCCACAGCCGGATTTTTCCTGCCCAACTAGCAATACAATGATTGATATTGCGACTGACTCACATTAACAACGGCGCGGAAACTCAAGGAGAACCCGGTGCCTTCCATCTCTGCCCTTCGCTCGTCCGTTGCCATCGTTGCATTCTCCGCAGTCTTCACCGTCTCCGGCGCCCGGGCGCAATCGGCGCCTGCCATCGATGGTGATCTTTCCGGCCCTTCCGATATCGTCGTCACCGCATCCGGTTACGAGCAGCGTATAGCCGAGGCGCCGGCCAGCATCTCGATCCTCACGCACGAGGAGCTGGAGAAGCGCCCCTATGTCTCGCTTCGCGATGCCGTGCGCAACGTCGAGGGGGTGAGTGTGATCGGCTATGACCCCAATGACACCGATATCGTCATTCGCGGCATGCCTGGCGAATATACGCTCATCATGCTGAATGGCCGGCGGCAAACCACCCGCGAAACCATGAACCGCGGTACCGGCGGTGTGCAGGCCAACCTGTTGCCGCCGCTGGCGGCGATCGAGCGGATCGAGGTGGTGCGTGGCCCGATGTCGTCGCTTTATGGGTCGGATGCGATGGGCGGCGTGATCAATGTCATCACACGCAAGGTGCCCGACCGGTTCAGCGCCTCGGCGACCGTTGGCGGAATCATCCAGGAGGATTCCCGCTATGGCAACACCCTGCTCGGCAATTTCTGGGTAGGCGCGCCGCTGGCTTCCGACACCATCGGCGTGCAGGTTTACGGCGGACTCAATGACCGTCAGGAAGACCGGATCTACTTCGACAAGGCGCAGACCGGCGGCAGCAACCGCATTCAGGATCGCAACATCAACGGCAAGCTGGGCGCGATCATCGCCGAGGGGCACGACCTGTCGCTGGAAGGTGGTTTCAATTATCTCGACTATCTCGAGACTCCGGGCAAATCGGGTGCCGTCAACCGGGCCCTGCTGGAACAGCAGCACCGCCGCAACTATCAGGCCCTCACCTATAATGGTGACTTCGATGGTTTCATCGCCCGCGCCTCGGCCTATCGGGAACAGGAGGATTACAAGACGATCGAAAATGGCGAGACGGTCACCAACCCGAACCTGGTGAACTGGACTGTCGACGCCACGTTGAGCATGCCGCTGTTTGACTGGAACCGCCTGACGCTGGGCGGCCAGTATATTCACACCAGGGTTACGGGCATCGGCAATCAGGACAGGGTGCCCGGTTACGAGAACACCAACGAGGCCACGCGCAAATCATGGGCGCTGTTCGTGGAAGACCAGCTGAAGCCGGTGGATGGCCTGACAGTGACGGGAGGTGCCCGTGTTGACCATTCGGATCAGTTCGGCTCCCATTTCACGCCGCGCATCTATGCGAACTATTCACTTACCCCGCAAATCGCCATTCGTGGCGGCATTGCCCGCGGGTTCAAGGCGCCGACCATCCGTCAGAGCAACCCCGACTATTGCATGACCACCGGCGGTGGTGACCTGCCGCGCGGCCCTCTGTGCGGGAACCCCGATCTGAAGCCTGAAGTCAGCACCACCAAGGAAATCGGGCTGCGTTACGATGGCGACAACAAACTGGGGTTCGGAATCACCCTGTTTCACACCAGTTTCCGCAACAAGGTCGTCAGTTTCATTACCGACGAAGTTGATCCTGTTGATCCGCGACGGCCGCTTTATGTGTACGACAACGTCGAGCGCGTGGTGATCAAGGGCGTGGAACTGACGGGGGCGCTGCCGATCACCCCGTCTCTGCTGCTGAGCGCCAATTATACCCTCACCGATTCCCGGCGCGAAGGCGGCGGCGAACCGGCGTTCGACGGCAGCTCTCTCGATGGCAAGCCGCTCGACAAGACACCCAAGCACATGGCCAATTTCCGTCTCGACTGGCAGGCGGCCGACTGGCTCGAGGCATATGTGCTGGGCTTCTATAGCGGCAGGCAATATTTCAGCGGCTTCCGTAACGGCGCCATGAAAACCAGAAGCCGCCCCGCCAGCACCACCTTTGATCTTGGGATCACTATGCGCCTGCATGAGAATCTGTCGCTGAAGGCGGCCGTTCTCAACCTCACCAACAAGATGGTGCCGGTTGACAACCGTGGCCGGTTCGAGGGACTTGATGGCAACTGGATGCTCGACGAGGGCCGGCGCTATTGGCTGACGGCAACCTTCACCTACTGACCAGAGTCTGCTGACCGGGGACGGATCGGGCAACTGTCGGCTTCGGGCCGGAACGCCTGCAGGTCACCCCTGACGGGGAAAGCCATCGCGGGCGATGCGCATCAGCACGAGGGCCGCCAGTTCGGCGCGCTCCTTCAGGCTCTCAACGATCAGATATTCGTCTGAGGAGTGGATGGCGCCGCCCCGCACCCCCAGGGTATCGACCACCGCGAGCCCGGTTGCCGCAAGGTTGTTGCCGTCGCACACGCCGCCGGCATCACGCCAGCCGATGGCGAGACCCAGTGCCGCCCCGGCGTCACGCACCAGATGGAACAGCCTGAGCTGGTTGGCATCGAGCGGTTTGGGCGGCCGGGCGAAAGTGCCGTGGCGGTGGATGTCAACCTCGTGTTTCGCTGCAACCTCGGCAATGGCAGCATCTATCGCCGCGTCGGCCTGCTTCTGGGCGGCAAGGGTGGCGGGGCGCATGTTGAAGCGCAGCACGGCGCAATCGGGCACGATGTTGTTGGGGCCGCCGCCATCGATCTTCGCCACATTCACCTTGAGATCGCTGGCCACCAGCGCCGCCAGCCGTAGCGCCAGATCGGCAGCGGCAATGATGGCGTTGCGGCCCTTCTCCGGCTCGCGCCCGGCATGGGCGGCCCGCCCCCTGACATGCACCGAGAAATTGCCACTGCCCGGCCGCCCTCCCGCCAGGGTGCCATCGGCCAGCGCCGGTTCAAAGGTCAGCCCGGCCTGTACCCGTCCGGCGCATTCCGCCAGCAGCGGCGCCGAACCGGGCGACGACACCTCCTCGTCGGCGTTCAGTACCACCTCATAGCCAAGACGTGACGCAAACGGGCTGCGCTCGATCGCCTGCAAGGCTGCCAGCATGACAGCGATGCCGCCCTTCATGTCAGTAACGCCCGGCCCGTTCAGCGTGCCCCCGTCCAGCCATTGCAGCGTCTGGAACGGGTGGTCAGCCCCGAAGACGGTATCATAATGGCCGGTCAGCAACACGCGGCAGGGGGCGTCGGGCCGCACCGACAGATGCAGATTGTCGCCATGGGGAAGGGGGGCAACCGTACCATCGCCCAGCATCTGGGTGGCGTCGGCAGGCGGGCGCCTTATAACCGGCGCCAGGCATGAAAAGGCTTCGGTCAGCTGGTCAGCCATGGCGGCAAGGCCGGGCAGGTTGCGGCTTCCGGAATTGATGGCAGACCAGCGTTCCACCTGTTGCAGCATGGCGGACTGATCGATGCCGGCAAGGGCGGCGCGTTCGCTGTCAGACAGGCTCATTGGCCGTCAGCCAGCCGCTTGCCCGGCGAAATCTCCTGCCGGTCGACCAGCACATGGATAAGCGCTGGCTTGCCCAGCGACCGCGCCAGCGCCGGGGCGAATGCGGCAGTATCGCGCACCGTTTCGCCATGCAGCCCGAAGCTTCTGGCAAGGGCGGCAAAATCCGGGTTGGAGAGGGCAGTGCCGCTCTGGCGGCCGGGGAAATCGCGGGCCTGATGCATGCGGATGGTGCCGAACTGGCCGTTGTCCATGACGATGAACAACGGTTTTACCCCTTCATGTACCACGGTGGCGAGGTCACCCACACTCATGAGGAAATCGCCATCGCCTGCCAGCACCACCACCTGCCGCCCGGGATGGAGGATGGCGGCGGCGATCCCCGCTGGCACGCCATAGCCCATGGCCCCCGAGGTAGGGGCCAACTGGGTGTGCAACTGCCGGTGCAGGTGAAAACGATGCAGCCATGCGGCGAAGTTGCCAGCCCCGTTGCAATAGATGGTGTCGGCCGGCAGCTCTGAAATGGCAGCGATCACTGCGGCCGGGTTTACTCCGGCGGCAACCGTTGTTGGTTGCACCCAGGCCTTGTGCAGGGCTGCCAGTTCAGCAACCCATGGCCCGGCCGGGCGGCCCGGCAGGGCGGCAAGCGCCTGCATTGCCGGGCCGATGGCAGCGTGAATGGCAAGGCGGGGCTGCCACACCCGGCCCAGCGCTTCAGGGTCGGCGCAGATGTGCACCAGGGCACGGCTGGCGAAATCCTGATCGATCAGCGAGTAGCCAAGCGTGGCGTTTTCGGTCAGCCGGGCGCCTGCCACCAGCAGCAGATCAGCGCGTTTCACTGCCTGCACCAGCGCCGGGTTGGCCCCAAGCCCCAGTTCCCCGGCATACTGGGGGTGGCGATTGTCGAACCGGTCTTTGCGGCGCCAGCTGGTAACAACGGGCAGGCCCAGATGCTCGGCCACCTGCCGGGCAAGGGTGAAATCAGCGGCACTCCAGCATGGCCCGCCCAGCATCAGCACCGGCCGCTCAGCCTGTTGCAGCAGCTGTTGCAGTTCGGAAAGGGCCGACGACGCCGGGGCAGGCGGCGTAATGGTGGCGGGTGGCGTGGCAGGCCCCGCACTGGCGGCCATCAGCCGGTCATCGGGAAGTTCGATCACCACTGGCCCGGGCCGGCCGGAAAGGGCGCAGCTGATTGCCGCTGCGATCTGTTCGCCAACACGATCGCTTTCATTCAGGCGCACCACCCGCTTGGCGATCTTGCCGAACATCTGGCCATAATCCACCTCCTGAAAGGCTTCGCGGCCGGTCATGTCTTCACCCACCTGGCCAACGAACAGCAGCATGGGGGTAGAATCCTGCTGGGCGGTGTGCAGGCCGATGGCGGCATGCGAAGCGCCGGGGCCGCGTGTCACCATCACCACGCCGGGCGCCTGGCCCAGCTTGGCGGCGGCATCGGCCATGTTGGCGGCGGCAGCTTCGTGCCGGCAGGTTACCAGCCGGATCCGGTCTCGGGCATCATACAGGGCGTCGAGAAGGGGCAGATAGGATTCGCCGGGAACTGCAAACACATGGCTGATATTGGCGGCGGCCAACGCTTCGACGATACGGACGGCGACGGTGGCGGCGGGTTTGACAGGCTCTTCGTGCATGGTTTCATGGGAAGCCGGGGCGGGCTGGATGTCAACACCCTTGCCCGAGCGGTTGGTGGCTGCTAGTGCCCGCCCCTTCGGATGGGTGGCCGAGTGGTCGAAGGCGCACGCCTGGAAAGTGTGTATAGGTCAAAAGCCTATCGTGGGTTCGAATCCCACCCCATCCGCCACTTCAGTCCCTGAGTGGGCACTGAGTTTACGCCACTTCCCGCCACAAGCGTCTGTAGCAGCCGGGACTTCGATCCCATGATGCGGACTTCGCCCTCGGCGACCTCGACGCGCTGGGCAAGCGCGCGCAGGTGGTCGCGGCGGTAGCCGCCGCTTTCCAGCCGGATACGGTTGCGGGCTGTCGCGGCAAACTTGCACAGCATCTGCGACGTGACCGCCTTCTGCCCGGAGTTTTGAAGCATGGCCTGCGCGCGCTCGGCGTCCGCTTTGGCCAGATCGCGGATGGCCTTGAGGCCATCGATGCGATCTTTCAACGCGGGATCGTCCAGATCGGCCACGCCCGCCTCGATAGCGTCATACAGCCGCTTGAGGCGCAACTCCGATTCGGCTGAGCGCTTGTTCAACTCGGCGATATGCTCGCGTCGGCGCTCTGCGTGTACTTCCCTCCGATCGAGCGCGGCGGCAAGGACGGTTTCCAGCCGCTCGGGCTGGAGAAGCTGGCCTTCAAGGTGGTCGGCGACCACATCGTTCAGCTTCTCCATCGGCACGGCAATGCCCGCGCAGGCGGTCATGCCCGTGCCCGCCGCTGACAAGGAGGCGGCGGCCGGGCTAGGATGAGAGCCGCCCCATACTCGTATCTCAGGCTTAGAGTCTGATTCAAAATTATCCGACGTGATTTCATAGCCTTGCGATGCGGCGTGTGAAGAGCTGTATCGATGCGATGAACAGCCAGGCAGTTGCGGAGGCGATGGTGTGCTCGAAGTCCTTGGCGAGGCGCCGGTTTCGATTGAGCCAGGCGAGGGTTCGTTCGACGACCCAGCGGCGGGGCAGCACCTCGAAGCCGTTGGCGGCGTCAGATCGTCTGATGATTTCGATGGTCCATTTGCCCAAGCGGCGCAGGGCGTCCCTGAGCTTGTCGCCCGCATAGCCGCCATCGGCGAAGACATGGCGCAGCCATGGGAAGCGATGGATGATTTCGGCCAGCACCAGCGGTGCGCCGTCGCGGTCCTGGATGCCGGCGGAATGGATCACGGCATGGACGAGATTGCCATCGGTATCGGTGAGGATGTGGCGCTTGCGCCCCTTGATCTTCTTGCCCGCGTCATAGCCGCGAGGGCCGCCGCTTTCCGTCGTTTTGACGCTCTGGCTGTCGATGACACCGGCACTGGGCGATGCCTCGCGGCCCGTCGCTTCGCGCCCGATCAGCAACAGCGTATGATTGATGGAGAGCCACAAGCGGTTGTCGCGCCAAAGGTAGAACCAGCGCCGCACAGTCGAGACAGGCGGAAAGCATGGCGGGAGCATCTGCCACGGAAGGCCACCGCGCAGCAGATAGAGGATCGCCTCGACAATCCGCCTGAGCGGCCACTTGCGCGGAGGCCCGACATGGGAGGGCGGCGGCAGGAACGGCTCCAGCACCGCCCATTCGCCATCGGTCAAATCGCTTGGCAAAGCCAAGTCCGCACGGGCATACTGAGCCCGAGTGGTATCGGTCCACATCGTTGATCTCCGGTAATTTTTCGCAAAACCCCTGAATCAACGACTTGGGCAGCCGTCAAGCTAACCAGCTGATACCACTCAACTTAATTACGGATCGGGCTCTGAGCGCCCCCGCAACCACACCGGTATCCGCAATGAGTCTCATCAAGTCAAAAAAGCGCGTTGCTGACCACGGGGAGGTGTTCACGCCGCCTTGGCTGGTCGAAAAAATGCTTGATCTCGTGAAGGGCGAGACCGAGCGGATCGACGCGCGTTTTCTGTAGCCTGCCTGCGGTAGCGGTAATTTCCTCGTGCCGATCCTGCAACGCAAGCTGGCGGCCGTTGAGGCGAAATTCGGCAAATCCGCCTTCGAGAAACGGCACTATGCGCTGCTGGCGCTGATGTGCTGTTATGGCATTGAATTGCTGGCAGACAACATCGCCGAGTGCCGCGCGAACATGCTGGAAGTGTTTGCCGAATACCTCAATCTGACGGACGATGCGGATGAGACGTATCGCGCCGCGTCCTTTGTGCTGTCCCTCAATCTCGATCACGGCGACGCCATGACCATGCGCGACACGAACGGCGCGCCGATCAGCTCCGGCATCTGATCGAACTCGGCGGCCTCGTCGTCAAGACGGGCATCGTGGACCTGACCGGCGATGACCGCGCCATGATCTACGGCGCGATGATCTGGATGGCCGAAAAGTTCAACAGCGAAGACGGCGAACATGCGCGGGAACTGTGGGCCGGAAAGGGGAAAGAGGCGTTCGCAGCCGAACAGGAAACAACAACGCCGACGACATCGCACCCGCATCAGGATCGGGCGTGACCGATGGCGGGCGGCGCGGAGACCCAACATATCGGAGCGCTGCCCGCCATCGCGCGGCAACGCCGCGCAAACAATGCAGGGGTGATTTCACCTGATTGACGTAGCAGCTATGACCACTCTTGAAGGAAAGGCGGGTCTTTAGAATCTGGTTCGGGATTTGGCCTGCTGACGGAAAGGCGCGTAGGCACGGGCAGCGCCGCACCAAAAATGATAGCTTCCCCTCTCCCAAGCCCGGCAAGCTGCCGCGATACATTCACCCCCGCTGTTTCTGCCGCGGACGCGACCGCCCGCTGATCGGCTTCGTTGTTGAGGCGAAACACGGCCCATGTTCCGCATTGCGAAAGCACGGTCGGGGAAACCTCAGACGGGCGCTGGGTGCTGATTAGCAGGGACAGGCCAAATTTTCGGCCCTCTTTAGCCAGGCGCTCATAAGCAAGCGCCTGCTGTCCGCCGTCCGATTCGCCAGGTAGCTGGCGCAAATAGTGGTGTGCTTCCTCCAATGCGAGCATGGTCGGATGGGTATGACCGGGGCCGCGCTTGAATATCTCGGCGGCGAACATCTCAAGGAGCGACCCCAAGACAAACGGCATTAAGTCTTGGGTCAGGCGGCTAAGGTCAACTACGTGAACTGACCAATCATTCTGACCAAACACCGGCGGGCCAAAAACATCCCTAACGAGCGCGGCGCATTCGTCCTGCATACTCAAGGGATTTGCTAGCCCAGCACCGCCTGCGATTTCGACAATAGACGTAAATTGCGGGTCCTCGATCAAACCGCGTATGCGGTTAATCATTGACTGGATATGACCGTATTGAAAGGTGTCGCGGGTCCAGCCTTGGTTGTTTGGCCTAAGGACATACCATTCGGTAGCGAGGCACGACAGTGCGCGCATATGCGGCCACACATTCGCCGGGGGAGCTGTTCCTGCCCTTAGCGCAGCCATCGCCTGATTGGCGTGTGCGGCATTGCCTGTGTGGCAGTCATCGAAAAGGACGTTGCCCTGACCGCCTACCAGCTTCGCGCCATGCACATCGGCTTCCACAAAACGAAGATGCTCGATCGCAAAACGCAATGCCGGCATTTGCGCTCTCTCGCTCGGTATCAGCAACCGGGACAAGCCGTGCCGACCAAGGGCATAGTATGGAATCCGAAGGCCACCATTTGGGCCACCTAGCTGCGTGACTTTCACGCGCTGTCCAAGATGGGCGAAGGCGGGTGTATATTCGCCGTTCACGTCGAATACGACGATCCGCGACTTGGGCAGGCGCACAAGTTGTTGCAGCACCGCCGCAACAAAGTGGGTTTTGCCCTGACCTGTCGAACCTAAGATCGCCATGTGGCGACCCAGCACTTGGTCGATGTTGGCGCAAACCTCAACGGCGCGATTACGGGAATCGGCACCCAGCCTGATCTGCTCGGCAGCGATGCCGTTCGCGCCGATTGTCGCCACGGTTTCGATGTCGGAAAGCGGATAGACGCTGGCCCCGAGAACGGGCAACCGCCATTCCTGCGGCGAAAAGGTTAGCCTACCCTCGCGCTTGGCGAGAAAGCCGACAACCCGGCCGCGAAGCTGACGCAACGGCTCTTGCGGGATATTCGATGATCGGCCACGTCCTGCATGGACTTCGCGCGGCTCGGCGAACGCAACGGTCATGATCCGAAGGATGATGGTTTCTGCACCGGCGTCGATCCCGACCAGATCGCCCGGCTGCTCTACTGTCGATAAGCCATCTCGGTGCCCAGCAACATGCCCACGGGAATCCTCAAGCAAATTTACCAGAAGCTGCGGCCCGTCGATTTCGACCACATAGCCTATGGGGCGACGGGAACTTATCAAAGCATATCCTCAATATCGTCGCCGGGTGCGGGCGCTGCCTCGGGAGCGGCCGCCACCGCTTCCTCCTCGACCGCCGCAGCGGGCTTCTTCGTCACTTGGATATTCGTTGCCTGTTTGAGTAGGGCTTCAAGCTGGCGCGCACGTTCCGACACCTCGTCCAGCATGGCGGGTTCAGGCAAGTCGTTCGCCAATGCGTCGAAAAAGCCACCCGGCCCAAAACCCCGCACCGTTACCTGGGGAAGTTGAGCCAAAAGCAGGCGCTTAAGCTGTTCGTTGGGCTTGATCGCATCGCCCGTCGCGGCAAGCGAATCATAGACGCCCAAACGGTCGATCTCGGGAAGGTAGATGATGAGTTGCAGCGTCGGGTTCTGTAGCGCCGAAACGAGAAGGCGATTGATATGATCGTCCGTGAAGCCATAGCCGTTGACGATGAGGCAGGCGTTCGGACGCGAGAGAAACTCGGTGAAACGGCGAATGACCTCGCCATACACGAATGCGGTGGTCTGAACGAACTTCGATGCGCCGGGAAAAATCATGAAGCCTGGCCAGTCATCGGATTCATCAGACGCGATGAACTGATCCACTAACGGCTTCACACTGGCACTGGGCAACTCGCACACGCTGCCCGACTTGCTCGCCGTCCATGAAATCGAGCCGTGTAGCTTCCCAAGATAGAGATTATATGTGCCGAAACGCGCTTCACCACGCGCCTGCACGTTACGAAGGCCAAGATCAAAGCTGCTCGGACGAAAGGTGCGGTCATGCGTTCCTGAGAACCCGTTGACACAATGAAGGCCAAGCGCCTCCGCCGACCATTCCAGCGCAAGATCGTAGTTGGTCGTGAACGCCCACGGCGCGGCCTGTCCCGGCTGACGATTCCCGGCAAGGCGCGACACAAGCCTTATGTGGCTCGATAGCTTGGGATGCAAAATCGCCTGATCCGGCTCCGACCATAGCTTTTCGTCAAGAATGGCCGCTCGCAGAACAGCCTTCCGCAAAGCGTGCCGCGCTGCTTTGAGGCCGGTAAGATCAACGCCAACCCGTTCACCATCAAGACAAGCGATTTCCAGCTTGTCGAGCAACAATTCGACATTGCCCTGTTCGCCATCCGCTAGAAACTTACTGTCTCGAAGGAATTGAACCTGATCGGGATATTCATTCTCTAGGAGCGCCCAGACATCGGTCATCACCATGCCGCCGACGCCTTTAGACGCACCAGCACCAAGCAAAACGCCGACATTTTCCAGCCGGATCGCGAGGGCTAGGTGAGCCAAGAACTCCTCGGACGTTAGCTGTCGGCTTCCCCGAATGGCGAAAAATGTCATGCCAAGTCCCCGGTTCGCACCAGCTGCGCCGCTGCCGGGTCGTAGATATAATCCGTGATCGTGCCGTCCTTGATCCGCTCCACGGCGTCGTCCACGACGAACACCGGCACAAGGAACCATTCGCGCGGAATGACAGGATTACCGAAGCGGTCCTTGATTTCGATGTCGAGCCGCGCGGGATCGAATATGCGGTGAATCAGGTTTTCGAGCTTCACGCGGTTGATGTTGTAGAGCGTGTAGGTGACGACCACCTCGACCTCGGCCATGAGGAAGGTTGGATCGAGCCTAGCATTGGCGATGCGCCGCGCCACGTCACCGCCGGTCACGCCAATCTTGTGCAGCACGTCGCGGTTGGCCGAGACAAGCGGATGATCGGACTTGCTGCGAAGGACGTAGATGGTCCCGCTTGCAATATCCTCGTCGTCGCTTTCGCCGGCGAACAGCGGGCCGGCGCTCGGCTCGGTGATGCGCCTTCCGGCCTCGTCCTTGTAGAGCGCCCGTTGTAGCGAGCGGCGTAGGAGGTTGCTTTCCGTCCCGTTGGAATAGACCACGCGCAAGCGGGCGTCGGTTTCCCCGTTCGGCGCGCGGAAGGTTTCGCCGACCTCGGCGACATAGGCGACCTGACCACCAAGGATGAAAAACTGCCCATCCGTGATGTCGGCTTTCAGGAAACCGGCATCCTTCACAAACTGCCGGGTAGTGCGAACACCTGAATCAAGGTCGATCCGCACCTGCTCGAACAGGGGCTTGAACCTCTCAAAGTCGGGACATGGTTCCCGATTGGCTATTTCCTCGGCCGCGCGTTTCTCAGCGGTGGAGCGGACATGGCGAAGGTCGGTAATGCCGGGATCGCCAGTGGCCCCGGCGAGTTCGGCCATGAGGGTGTCGGCGTCCATTTCCTCGGGCATCGCGGGTGCGGCAATATCCGCGCCGATCAATAGTCCCTGACGATCAAGCGGTGCGAGTAGAGAGCGGCACTCCTCCAAGGCGCGAAGCCGGTCGAGCCGCACGGCATACAGCCGCTCAAAGATGTCGAGTCCTTCGCCGTGGCGGGGGTTGTGGCCGTGCTGGTCGACAAATCGCTGGATTTCCTCGAACCCGGCGATAATGCGTTCCTCGCGGGGGCTGCGCCCGATTTTCTTCTCGGGCTGGGCGAAGTCCGCCAGTTCGTCGCGGAGGTCGTCAAGGTCAAGGTCACTCATAGCGGCCCTCATCCTTGAAGCGCACAAAAGCGGCGGCACCCTCGGCCATACGCTTTTCCCATGCGTCGGTCGAACTGATGGACGGGAGCCGCCCACGTTCTTTTTTGAATTGAACGGCCCGGACGGCAAGCTGCTTGGCTTCCTCCGGCGTCAGGCTAGTGCGGCGGGCAGAAATGGCGGCGGCGACTTGTTTCAGGCTTTCCTCGCTCATGGTTTTGGCGAGGATGGCATAGGCTTCCTGAAACGGATTAACCCGATCGATCAGGTCAATGTCGAGTTCGCGCACGTCCATCGCAAATTTCCGAACGCCGTCGATCAGCGCCGTGTTCGCGCCCGGCTCGTCACCGGAGCCGTCGCCTCCAAGGGCGATCTTCTTGGCCTGCTGGGTCAGATTGAGGGCGGCGATGGCGTGCTGGCGCACGGCTTCTTGGTCCTCCTCGTCAAGCTCGGGATATTTGTCCTTGATGATCTTGCCCAAGCGAAGCCGGGTCAGTTCCTCGGGAACCAGTTCCTCATCGAACAGACCGCGCTCGATACTGGGCTTGTCCTGCACAAAGCGGGCGATCACCTCGTTCAAATCCTCGCGGCAGATACGTTGCGCCTCGCCGCTCTTGGGCGGAACAAGGCCCTTGATCTCGATCTGGAAGACGCCGCGCTCCTCGTTGAAGCCGACATTGCATTTGTCAGGCTGATAGCCACCGTCGCCGTAGCTAAAGCCGGTTTCGGCGGTGCTGGTCGCGGGGTTCTTTGGCTTGAACTCAAAGCGCGGGGCCAAGACCTGCTCCATGAGCAAGCTGGCGGCGATGGCCTTCAAGGTGTCGTTGACTGCCTCGGTCACGGCGGATTCGGCCGCATCCGGTTCCGCGATCAGGTTGGTGAAGCGGGCGCGGGTTTTGCCCGGCGCGTCGCGGGTGGCGCGACCGATGATCTGCACGATCTCGGTCAGGCTGGAGCGATAGCCGACCGTCAGCGCGTGTTCGCACCAAATCCAGTCGAAGCCCTCTTTCGCCATGCCAAGCGCGATGATGATGTCCACATGATCGCGGTTGTTCTTCTGCGCCGGGTCTTTGAGTGCGGCGGAAACACGATCCCGCTTGGCTGCATCATCATCCACAAGGTCGGCGATGCGAAGGACGCGGCCTTCCGGCGTCTTTACCAGCTGGAAGCCGGTGGCCGGGTCGGTGCCCTGCCATTCGCCAAGCTCGTCGATGATGTGTTCCACCTCCCGGATTTTGTCCTTCGTGCTCTCGCGCGAATTGACGTTAGGGATATGGACGATGGTTTTCTCGGCCGGGTTCAGCACCGCAAGGATGTCGTCAGAATACGCGCCGGAATAGAAGAAATAGCCGATGTCGAGCGATTTCAGATACTCGTAGCCGTTTAGCTGCTCGTAATAGGTGTAGGTGACGGTTTCGAATTTGGCCTCGTCGGCGGGCGCAAGAACAGCCTCGGCATCACCCCGGAAATAGCTGCCGGTCATGGCGACGATATGCACCTTGTTTCGGGCGATGAACTGGCCCAGGTGCAGGCCCAGCTTGTTATCCGGGTTCGCCGAAACATGGTGGAACTCGTCCACCGCGATCAGCCGATTGTCGAACGCCTCCACGCCGAACCGCTCCACGGCAAAGCGGAAAGTGGCATGGGTGCAGACCAGCACCTTGTCATCGCTTTCAAGAAAGGCCCCGACGCTGTTGACCTTGCCGCCGTCTTCGCCCGGCGCATTGCAGAGGTTCCATTTCGGGGAAACGATCCAATCGGCCCAGAAGCCATATTTGCTGAGCGGTTCGTCGGCAAAGCTGGAGCCGATACTTTTCTCCGGCACCACGATGATCGCCTGCTTCACACCCTGGTTTTCCAGCTTGTCCAGCGCGACGAACATCAGCGCCCGGCTCTTGCCGGAAGCCGGAGGCGATTTGATAAGCAGGTATTGCTCGCCGCGCTTTTCATAGGCGCGTTCCTGCATGGGCCGCATCCCAAGCGCATTGGCCTTGGCGGTAGCACCATTGCGGGCATAGGAAACCGAGACGGAGGGAACTGTTTTCTTGTTCGTTGTCACGCTGTTGCCCCTGCCTTGCGTTTCTTTGCTGTTTCCGCCGAAGCGGTCATCTTGGTGTATAGCTCGAACAGCTTTTCCAGCCGTTCGGTGTCGTTCCTGAACCGCCGCCCGATGTAGATTCGTTCCAGCACCTCGTCGTTACGCTCATGCGCCTCACGCAAGTTGGCGGGCATCTTCTCCGGGTCGTACAATTCGGCGATGGTTGCCGGGAAATGCGCCTCCCGCGCCAAGAGAATATCTTCGGCGCAACGATTCAGGTCAGCCTTGTTCTTTTCGGTCAGTGTCGGCACCGGGAAGGTGTTCCAGCCAAGGGTGTTGGAGTAGCGGTATCGCGTTTCTAGCTTGCCGCAGACAGTGGCGATCCACACCAGATGCAGGCGCGAGGCAATCAGCGCCATGTTCCAAAGGGGGGCGTCATAAAGCGCAAATGAGCTGTCTGCGACAATCGAACGTTCCGGCAACAGGCCGATGGGAAGGTAAGGTCGGCGCTCCGAACTGACGCGAGGGACTATCAGGGTGGATTGCCGGGCCGTCCCCTGAATCTGCACAAACCGATACGGGACTTTGGCGAAGTCGCGGGTGGAACCTGCTTTGCTTTCCAAACGCATCTGCCGCACGGCCTCCAACCGCCGAGCGATCAACGGCGATTGCAAGGAATGCTCGTATTGGTTCTGCTCAATCCAGAGGCAATACCGCGTCTTGCCTTGGATGAAATCTTCTGACCCGAAGAATGGCCGGAGATAGCTTTGAAAGATTGGATCGGCGGAGCCTTCCCCGCCCATCTGCTCGCGGGAAACAATCAAATGCCCGCCGTCGCGTGGCATATTGCCGAACAGCATGGGCGCAGAGTCGCGGGGAGGCTCGCGCCTACTCTCCACGACAAGGTTCGGCCCATCGACAAGGTAGGGGTTTATGTTGGAACAATTCTTTTCGAGCGCGGTCCCGTCGGCGTCGAGCGAGTGGAGGCGTTTTCGTCTGCCAACGATGTTGGATATGCCAATAACGATCACGGTGACGCCGGCGTTGTGGCTGGCGAGGTTGGCCCATTTGAACGAGGTGTGGGCAAACTCGATCTCGTGGCCGGTCTTGAAAATGGCGGGCCAGAGAATGGGAACCTGCTGGCCCTGACAGAGAGAGTTCGTCGTCACAAAGGCGGAAACTGCCTTTGTGCGCGTGCCGTAATCGGCAGCCTTCATCAACCATGCGGCGACATAATCGAGCGATTTCCAGCCGTCGATTCGACCGTCGAAGACGGCGCGCAGGTCATCCTTCTGTTCGTCGGATTGCAGTTTGTTCCCGAGATATGGCGGATTCCCGCAGATATAGGTTTCTCCGCCCTCGTTCTCGAAGTCGATCTGCGCCTGATCGAGCGGCGTGTTGAAAAGATCGTCACCTACCAGTTTCACGCCGGTTCCCGTCGGCGGGCAGATAGACAGCCAATCGAGCCTGAGTGCGTTTCCGCAGGTAATCCAGTTTTCGGCGTTAAGCGGCAGGAATTCGTTCAGGGCGAGTTGCTGCCCGCGATACGTCACGTCGCATTGATATTCGGCGATGATAAGGGCCAGACGGGCAATCTCGGCGGGGAAATCACGAAGCTCGATCCCCCGGTAGTTGGTCAGCGGAATATCCGACTTGCGGCCTTCTTCGCCGCGCCGTTCGTTTATGATCGCCTCAATAGCGCGCATTTCCTTGTAGGCGATGACAAGGAAGTTGCCGCTGCCGCACGCCGGATCAAAAACACGGATGCGGGCCATGCGGTTGCGAAGATTGAGCAGCTTGCGCGGATTGTCGCCGGCCTCGGCCAGATGCGCGCGCAGGTCGTCGAGGAATAGCGGATTCAGCACTTTCAGGATGTTGGGGACGGATGTGTAGTGCATCCCCAAGGCCCCGCGCTCCTCGTCGTCGGCGACGGCCTGAATCATCGAGCCGAAAATATCAGGGTTGATTTTCCGCCAGTCGAGACTGCCGATATGGAGCAGATAGGTCCGCGCGATCTTGCTGAAATGCGGCACGTCGAGACTGCCCGAAAACAGGCCGCCGTTGACATAGGGAAACACATCGGCCCAACGGGGCAGCGCGGCGCTAGCCCGGCCCTTGATCGGCGTGTTCATGGCGCGAAAAATTTCGCCGATCACCTCATGGGTGTTGGACGAATCCCGCGCGCTCATCTGGTCGATGGTGGCGGTGAACAGGCCCCTGCCGTTGAAGATGTCGGTATCCTCCGCGAAAAAGCAGAAGATCAGCCGGGCCATAAAATGGTTCATGTCGGGGCGGCGCTCGGCGCTGCCCCAATCGGGATTGTCTTTCAGCAGTTCGACATAGAGCTTGTTGAGGCGGCTCGTGGCGCGGATGTCGAATGAGCTATCGCGCACCTGTTTGACGGTGGTGATCCCGGCAAGCGGCAGGAAGAACCCGAAATGGTTCGGGAAATCGGCATAGGCGCAGGCAACGGTTTCGCCGGATTCGATGTCCTCGGCCTCGAAGGTGACGCCATCGGTGGCAAGGATGAACTTGGCTTTGCCGCGCGTCGTGGCCGGGCTGGCCCGCAGGGCGGCGAGCTTTTCCGTCACGCTGCCAGCGTCGGCGGTGGCTATGTGGATGTTGCTGGTCTGGAGAACGCCACCCACATCGGACTTGTTCGAGGCACCCGATCGCAGCCGCTTGATGGTCGTGGCCTTGTTGCCGAAGGCTTCGAGGAATGCAAACGGGAACTCTGTCGCGTCGAACGGCTGCTCGGCGAGCTTGGATATGGCCTCTTCAATCTCGACGGCGTTCATCGTACCCCCCGCTTTCCGTGGTCGATGCACGGAAAGGCTCGACCTTGATCTTTTTGGCCCGGCGCATGACCTCGGCCAGCTCGTAATCGAGCTGCCGCATCAACCATTCGCGCGCTGGCGTGCCGAACGCCTTTTCCAGCCGCACGGCCATCTCTGGCGAGATGCCCGACCGGGCGTTCAGCAGATTGCTAAGGGTTTGCCGATCAACCCCAAGAACCCGGGCCGCATCGGTAACGCTCAATCCGTTCCGCTCAAGGCAATCCTGCCGGACTGTCATTCCTGGGTGCATCGTCAGTGATTCTCACCAAGCCTTCGTGGGAAAAAGCTATAGTGATAATCGACACTCGACAACTTGATTTATGCCGGTTGCCGTGATGATCCCCGGTGGCGAGGCGCGATCTGGCGCACGAGGCGGGTGCCGATCACCGGGTTGCGAGGATCGCTGATCACCGATTTCCGGACCTTCCTGCCCGCAGCCCCGAACAGCTTTGCCCATTCGGTCTTAAGCTCTTTAACCGTCATCGCCTTCAGCGCCGTCAGCCTTGCCAGCACCTGCGCATTGTCGTCCTGTTTCTGCATCATCGTCCTCCTATCCGGTCACTGCGCCCGCAGGCGACTGACGCTCTTGCCGGCCGACAATCCAAGCGAACTGTCTTTGCCCGCAGCAGATAAAGAACTGGAATTTTTGCGCCGCCGCATGATGGCGGCGGAAACTGATTTGCCCGTGCTAAGATGTGCCTTCGCGGGCGCCGTAGAAGGACTGGTGGTCGTAATCGACCATGATGGCCGGTGCGGCCCGCCCTGGCGCGTGATGCCTCGATTACGGCAGCGGCCGCGGCGATGTCGAGATTGACGGGCTTCGGCATTGCCCGCCCTGTTTAGCGGAGCAGCTGGCAAGCCATCTGGCACGCCGACGCGCCTGTTCACGCCCCGGATAGTCGATGCTGCGTCGCCGGTTCCGGGCCGGCCTTGCCCCAGAGGCGGTTGATCAGGCTGATTGAGAACTCTAGATCAGGTGCAGGCGGTACGCTTCGGGCGTAGAGGTTCTGGTCGAAGGGCAGGGATCACCGCCAACTCAGCCTCCCCCGTAACCAGGCCCACCCTTGCCCCTGGGATAGGCGCGCATGGTTACGAAGCTGACAACCGCGTTTCGTTGTTCGATATGCTCCGTGTAGATCAGCCGCACGTCATGAAATTCCCTGGAATATTCGATTACATCATGGCCCATGTGCCGTGTCGGGATGCGCCAGACGGAATCCGGATGTGAGGTGATCTCGCCGAACCGATTATAATGTTCGGCGGTCAGCGGCACCTGGCCTCGATCAATTTCCTTCTTTGTCATCCCGTGGCTCTTTCGGGCATGGCGCAGCATATCGTCACGTGCCGTTCGACGGAAGCCTCCCAGATCGATCCGGACGTGGCGATACACCGCTTCAATATTCGATCGCGAAACAGTCCCCAGGTCATGCTGAAGCTGACGAAGGGGATCGGGCGGCGTCATACTCGGTGTCATTTCAGGCCGTGGTTTCCCTACCGATTTGCCCGTGGTAGGATGTCACATCCTGAATCGGTGAAGTCACCACCGCCGTGGTTTCCCTACCGATTTGCCCGTGGTAGGATGATGATGTGACAAGCGCCCCGGTTGATGAAGCCGTGGTTTCCCTACCGATTTGCCCGTGGTAGGATTTGACATAGCCGGGGACGGCGACGCTCTGAGCCGTGGTTTCCCTACCGATTTGCCCGTGGTAGGATTCCGGCTTCCCGTGATCGTCAATCCACCGGGCCGTGGTTTCCCTACCGATTTGCCCGTGGTAGGATCAACAACCGATCGCTGTGACGATGCATCCCGCCGTGGTTTCCCTACCGATTTGCCCGTGGTAGGATCAGACTGACTTTACCGCGCCCCGCCGTGACGCCGTGGTTTCCCTACCGATTTGCCCGTGGCAGGATGGATCTGTGGCAAGTGATTGGAACTGCTGTGATTTTCTCGGATCCTTCCTGCCGAAATCACAGCAGAATCATCTGAGTAGCGGCGATTCGCTCGGTTTTTGCGGCTGTGCCCAGCATCAATGCCAAACTGCCATATTACTTGTCGGTCACCTGCAGTGCGCGCACGCTGCCTTCTTTGGGCAGGTTGGCACGCACTTGGCAAACTCTTTGACCTCTTCGGGAGTGATCCTGGTCAGCTTGGTGGAAATAGTGGCCTGCACCTGCTGCAGGGTGCTCTCGTTCATAGCCCGGGCCAGCACCGCATAGGCCGTCTGCCACGGGTTGATGCTGTCGATCAGGTCGATGTCGAGTTCGCACACGTCCATCGCGAACTGGCGAACTCCGTCAATCAGGGCGGAGTTGGCGCGAAACAGTCAGCACCGCTTATCGGAGCATAAGCCGCCATCTTGGGGCCGCAAAAGCTACGGATGAAGTCGACAACGAGGTTGCCTTAGCGTAAAAGAATAACCAATACGACCAAATATACCGAATGGTGAATAGTGAGAGTTTGCCGACCTATAGGGTATGGTTAAGGAGAAAAGGCACACGAATGCACATCACCCGCTTGAAGATCTCAGGTTTCAGGGGTGTTCGTTCGGCGGACATCACGTTGGGCCGCCATGCCGTGCTGGTGGGGCCGAACAATAGCGGCAAGACCACCATCATCGAGGCGCTGGCGTTGCTGTTCGGGCGCGACCGACTGGTGCGCCGCCTCACCGAGCATGATTTTCATGGCAGCGCGCCTATTGAGGCCACGCGCATTCTCTGCATCGCCACCGTCACGGGCTTTACGCCCAACGACCCGCTCCACCATTCGTCTTGGTTCAGCCCCGAACGCGGCGTCGAGAAATGGTTCGACCCGAAAGCCAAGACATTGAGCGCCGCGCCGGACGCGCAGCATACCGATCTGGCGGTGCAGATTGGTTTCGCTGCGCGCTTCGACCTGGACGAACTGGAAGCCGAAACGCTCCGCTTCTTCGTTGATGACGAGGACACGCTGGGCGATCCGTTCGCGGTAGACGCGCACCTGCGCACGATCCACACCAAGGTGCTCCAGGAGTTGGGCTTCTTTCTGGTCCCGGCCTCGCGCACATGGGACCGCTGGATTTCCTTTTCCTCGGAATTGTTCCGCCGCGTCGTGGCGACGCGCGGGAACATGCCCGCGCAGGCAGTGCGAGCCGAGCGCCAGAGACTCTGGACCCCGCCGAAAGCTGTGCGGCTCGAAGACCAGTCGGGGCTTTTCGAGATCGTCGACGCGGCCAATGACGAGTTGCGCGCGCTCATGGCCAGCGCCCCCAGACTCCAGTTGCGCCTGACCGCGACTGACAGCGACTCAGTTTTGGAATGCGTGGTGCCGCACTTCGTGCAAGGCACGGGGCCAACTCTTCCCTCGCAGCGGCAGGGCACGGGCCTCGTCTCCCTTCAAAGCCTTCTATTGCTCATGCAGTTCGGCAAGGCGCGCGCGGAAACGGGCCAGTCCTTCATGCTGGCCCTCGAGGAGCCGGAATTGCACATCCAGCCCTCGCAGCAAAAGCGCTTGGTCAACCGCCTCAATGCACTGTGCAACCAGACGATAGTCACGACGCATTCGCCTATCGTGGCCGCAATGTTTCCGGCTCCCGATACGCTCTTTATCGAAACGCGCGAGGGCGCGTTGAGCGCCAAGCCACTGATGGACGCTATGCCCGCCCAGCCTACTAACCACCAGCAGCACTTGCTCTACGCATGGCGGCAGAAGCTGGTGGCCGCGCTCATGCACGAATGCGTCCTGATCCCCGAAGGGGTTTCGGACGTTGCATGGCTTGAGGCGCTGCAAACCGCTCTTGAGCAGCATCAGGGTTGGGATAGCGAGCGAGCGAATACGCCGCTTCTCTCCACCTTCGTTGGCATCGTGCCGACCATCGACGCCAAAATTGCCGACACTTTCGCGCTGGTCAGCGCCGTTCATGCGCGGCCCTGCATCCTTGTGGACGGGGACAAAGACGGGCGCGGTTACTTCGATGCGGTGAAGGGTAGCACTCCGCCACCACGCTGCGTCGTATTCTGGCTGCAAGACTGGGCGATGGAGCATGTGGTTTCATGGATCGCGGGCGCGGACGAAGCCGCGATGCTGGCCGCGCTCGGAACCGCGCTGGGTGCTTCTTTCACCGACCGTGAGGTGCTTACCGCGCATTTGCTTACCCAGAAATCCTACGCGCCGACTCATGAGAGCGCCGTCGTCACGCTCATGGCCAATGCGGCCTGCCGTGCCCGCACTGCACTGTTGCTCAATGCCCTGTGCGACGTGCTGCGCGATCCCGCCAACACCATTACGCCGCTCTTTGCGCGCATCCCGGCGGATTCTACCGCCGACATGCACGTCTTCCGGTTTGTGCCTGCATGACATTCGATTTCTTCGAGGGCGCGGCGGGGACAGGAAAGACCCACAATCTCGTGGGCCGCGCGGGAGAGATCGTTCAGGACGGGGTGCTAGGCGAAGGGCATAAGCTCTTGGCGCTCACCTTTATGAACGGCGCGCGCCGCCGTCTGGATGCGCGCCTTGGCGAGAACCCGGCGTTCCGCAGGCGCTTTGACTGTCAGACCTTCGATGTGTTCGCCCGGACACTGGCCGCGCGGCGCAGGAGCCTGATTACGCCAGCGATGGAGGCGCAGGCCGATGCTCTAAACGAATTTGACGGGCCGTGCGCTCTGGCAGCGGGCCTTCTGGAAAACGAAGCCGTTCAGAAATGGGTGGCAAGGGGTTTCCCCCTGATTTTGGTGGATGAAGCGCAAGACCTTGACGAACACCGGATGCGTATTCTTCAAGGACTTTCGCAATCCTGCCGGATTGTGGCGGCGGCGGATGCCTTTCAGTGTCTTCACGACGGGCGTGATACCGCGCACCTGATGGCGTGGCTTGAGGGCGTAGGACACACCCGCCGTCTAACGCAGGTTCGCCGGACGACACAGCAGGGATTGCTGGCCGCTGCGCTGGCCGTGCGTGGAGGCCGGGATGTGAAGGCCGTTCTGACAGCCAACACGTTCGACAACCGCACATCATGGAACGGCGCGGGCTTCCGGCTTCAAGATGCGGTCGCGACGCAGGCGAACACAGGGCTTCTTGCGTGGACAGTCGCCAACGAGATTTCGCAACGCCAAGGGCCAGTCGTCATTCTCACGCCGGACGCCAGCAACGTGATTATCCGGGCGGCGCTGGCCACCGTGCAGACAAGACAGTGGACACGCAACAACGGCGCGACCTTCGGGCCGTATCCGCATACATGGGACCGCCACGATAACGAAGAAGCCGATGCCTTGCTGGCCGATATCGTCTTGCCGGAGGCAGCGTCTTGCGCCGATCTTCGCGCGCTTCTCACGCCGTTGGCCGGGAACGCGCCCATCGCGCAAGCCATCAGCCGCATGGACCGCTTGCGCCGCACACAGGGGCAAGCGACCTTCACCGCCGCACAAGTGACCGAGTTCGTGCGGGAATCGGTGCGCAACCTTTCACGTCTGGGCTTCCGGCAGCAACACGGCCACCTCGCCATGACAATCCAGCGCGCCAAGAACCGGGAGTTTCCAAATGTTATCGTGCTCTGGCCATACACTGTCACAGGCAGCCCGGAGTATTTGCGAAGGTTGCTCTACAATGCCATCACGCGCGCGCGGAACCATTGCACCGTTATCGTCCATGGCCAAAGACGGCTGAACGAACCGCCATTCGCGCCTTGAATATGGTCTACGGTAGCAGCAAAGTTCCATGCTGACTGGTAGGAGATGACGTAAGAAGATAATCATCCTCGATCTATTGCGCAAATGTGGTGATCATTACTATCGGGTGTGGCCCGTCAGTTTTTTGATAATGCTGGTATTACCAATAATTACGGGTGCTGTTTCCCTATCCGTTCACATTTAAATCGCCTGCTTGGTAATGAGTTGTGGCTGGTGGTCCTTCGCCCAATTAAGGAACAGGATCGAAAAAAGCGCTCTTTGCGACGTTTCGGTGGCTGTCGCTCTTCACGTCGGAAGGGTTGCAGGGCCGCAGGGCGAAGCGAAGCAGCCCAGCCGCCCGAGGACATCAGCAAGGGCGTGCATCGTCGTCGTCCGGCCGCAACGGCTCCGGGGTGAGAGGGCAGGCGCTTCTCACCCCGGAGTGCGGCAGATCAGGCCTGATCGAGATACATGGTTTGCAGCCTGGCGAGATCGGCATCCGTAAGGCCGAGCTCCGCCTTCAGATAGCCGGCAACCGACCCATATTCCTGATCGATCAGGTCAAGGAACTGGGCCAGATGCGATTGCCCCTTGCGGGAATACAGCGGTTCCGGTTTCGCCCCGCCGGGGGCCTTCTGGGCGGCCACATAATAAGGGATGATGGGGTTGCCCGGCCAATCATCGGGGTTGAGGGGCGGCATCTCGAACTTCGGACGTCGCAGTTCCGTTGACAGGTGGTAGTCGCGAAGGATCGTGTCGCGCGGCACACCAAGGGCAGAATAGATGAGGGCGGTCGCCACGCCGGTGCGATCCTGTCCGGCAGAACAATGGTACAGCACGGCACCATCACCAGCAAGCATACGCCGGAAGATGGCCCGGTACTGCGGTGCCATGAACTTGCCGATGCTGCGATAATTGTGTTCGCCGTCACCTTCCGACATGCCTGCCATCAGACCCTTGAGCGAATAGTCGTTTGAGACGAACAGCGCGCCCGTCCGGTCGTCGATCAGGTCGGGGGCGATTTGCCGCTCATCGGTTGAGCGCAGATCAACAACCGTTCCCAGCTTCAATTGGTCGAGCAGCGCGTAATCCTGACCAGTCAGCAGGGGCATGGCGCCCGAGCGAAAGACCTTGCCCCATTTCACCCGGCGGCCATCAGCCGTTGCATAGCCGCCGATATCGCGAAAGTTTGACCCTTGTTGCAAGGGCAGAAGGCGTTCGGCCACCATGACGGTCGAACCGTCGCTGCTATCGCGCAACAGATAATAAACCCGCTTTCCAGATGGGGCCGTCACCACCAGTTTGCCACCGCGCACCATCTCTGCAACCGGGGTGGCGTTGCTGCCGTCTGCGCTATCAGCCCTGTAGACCGCGACGGCATGGTCGCCGGTCCAGCTGATCTCGACCCTGTCGGAATCCAGCCGTCTGACTTCGCCAGGTACGACCGCGTGGGCCTCGGCCGCCAACAGAGTGCCCACAAGGGGAAATAGCAATCTGATTCTGGTCATCGTCGTCATGTCCTTACAATGCTGGATGGGAGGGTGGCGGTTGAGGTCATTGCCCCTGCACCAATGTCGCCGGGTCCGGAGTTGCCGGGGTTGCAAGTGCCGCCAGCAGGAAAAGAGCAGGGGGTGTGGATCGCATGCTGGGTGCCCCTTCAGAAACCGAAGCGGACGCCGAACATGTAGCGCGAGCCTATCTGTTCGACTTCCGTCGGCCGGTCCATGGTGCCTTCGTAGGCGACGTACATGGCATTCGTCAGGTTCGAGGCATCGACAAAGACGGTGAACATGTCGTTGATCTTGTAGCGAACCGAGACGTCGAGGTTTTCGTACCCCTTGCGCGATTCCCCTGACCCGAAGCCGCCCAGAGAATCGAACCAGTCATCGCGCCACTGGTAGCTGATGCGTGCGGAAAAGCCGTATTTTTCGAAGAACAGCGAAGCATTGGCGATGGTTTTCGACATGCCGGGGAACGGGATATTCTTGCGCTGCTGGCCGTTTACCAGCTGGGTGTCGAACCGGCCATCAAGCAATGTCAGGTTGCCCTGAAAGCCGAAGCCGTCGAACGGCGAGGGCAGGAACTTGAACTGCTGCTGGTAATTGAACTCCACGCCATAGAGTTTGCCGTTTTCGCCGTTGAAGGTAGAAGTCAGCAGATAGCCTGAGCGATCGACTCCGTTCGAATTGAACACGTCTGACCCGACGGCCTGCTGGTTCGAGTAGAAGACATTGTCGATCCAGCGGTAAAAGCCAGCCACAGACAGAATGCCGTTGTCGGGCAGATACCATTCAATGCTGGAATCGATTCCCCAGGTATATTCCGGTTCAAGCCCCGGGTTGCCGCCAGCGATCGTGCCTGGCGAGTTGGTGTCGTTGATCGAGGCGCCAACCCGGATGGCGCCATAGGCCGGCCGCGAGATGCCACGCTGGCCGCTAAGGCGGAAAATGACGTCGTCGCCCAGATGGAAGCGGGCATTGATGCTGGGGAAAAAGTCGGTGTAGGTGCGCCGCACGCTGAGCGGGGTGCTGACCGCGCCGACGAGGGCGGTGCCGGCGTTGCTCAGAACATAATGTTCCATGCGCACGCCGCCGGTGATCGTTGCCCGGTCGAGTTCGATGCTGCCCATCACATAGGCGGCATAGGTCTGTTCATCCTGATTGTAGCGATCAGTGACGGGGATATTGTTGTCGGGATTGAACAGACCGGCCGCCGTCAGCTTGTCGACAATACCAAGCGCGGCGTTCCGCAGGGCCACGTTGTCAACATAGTTGATCGTGAAGCCAAGCGGGAACAGGGTAGTCCAGGGGGTGTTGGTGACATAGCTGTTGATGTCGAATGTGGCGCCCACCTTGCCAGCCAGCGCACCGATGGCAGCGATGTTGGCCGTCGAGAAGTTGTTCCCGGCGATCGTGCGGTCGGCGAACAGGGCGCCGGCCGAAACGGTGAGGGTGCCGAACTGCTGCGATGCATCGAGTTTGGCCGTATAGCTGTCGGATACGGTGCGCTGTTGCGCCGGGATCAGGATGGTGCCTGCCGACACGAGGCTGCGCTGATCGAACCCGGCCAGCGCCTCGCCGCGTTCCAGGCCGTTGGCGCCCATGATGGTCGAATACAGGGTGACGTTCGGGAAGCGTGGATCGCTGCGGTCGTAGGTCAGAGACGGAGACCCAAGGCCGGAGCCGGTGCTCGCCTGGATCAGTGGCAGGAATGTGTTGTTGTCGGTGCGCGCATAATTGAGCTTCAACGACACCTTGAGCCCTTCGTCGGTGTCGATATCGCCGCCGATGGTGCCGATGTAGTTACGGTTGCGGTATTCGCCATAGTTGAACGATCCGCGAACCGGCACCGAGACCAGATCGCCGGAGTCGAGATTGCGATAGCCCGATGCCGCCCGGTCGAGGCGCAGTTCGTACTGGTTACGCTGCTCGTTGTCGTTGAACTCGGTAAAGATCGCCCGTGCATAGATGCGCCGGCCGACTTCGGGCTCGAATTCGATGCCGCCGAACAGACCGTTGTTCCAGCGCTCGATCTGGTATTGGCGGATATCGAATTCGGTAGGGCCGAAGGTCGTGTCGGTCGGGCTGGCCGGCTCGTCATACAGGCCGACTTCGCGGTTGTCGGTCAGCTGCTTGCGGCGGTAGTGGGAGCCGCCGATCACCACGCCAACGACATCGTTGGCCCAGCTCAGCCGCAGCGATCCCTGGCGTTGTTCGCCGTTGCCATGACTCATGAAGCCATAACCCAGATCACCTGATACGTGGAGCCCCTGTTTGCCCAGTGGCGAATAGGTCTGCAGGTCAACCGTGGCGACAATGGCATCAGCCTGAAGCGCTGGTGTCAGCGACTTGTTGATGACAATCGACGACAGCAGAACCGCCGGTACCGCATCGAAGCGGAACGCCCGGGAGTCACCGCCTTCGTCAACGCCAATCATGGGTACGCCGTCGATCATAACCGAAGTCCAGCGGTTGGGCGCGCCGCGGATCTGGATGTAGCGTTCCTGGCCCTGGTCGCGCTGCACCGCTACCGCCGGCAGGCGTGACAGGGCCGCGGCAGAGTTCTGGTCGGGGAAGCGGCCAACGCTGTCGGCTGCAGCGACATCGACGAGGTTCAGGGCGACGCGCTTGTCTTCGACGGAGGCCGCCTGTGACTGCAGAATCGACCCGGTTACGATGATCTCGAAGTTTGCGGCATCATCTGCGGCATCCTCAGCCTGCGCCATGGCCGGAAAAAGCACGGATACGGCCAGAGCAATCTTTGAGGTAATGGTTCTGAACTGATTCTTCTTCAACACGTATGATCCCCGCAATTGAAAATCTGCGGGGCCGATAGCGTGGCCGTGTTACACTATCGGGGAACAAATATTGCAGTGCAGCGACACTGATTTGACATTCATGTTTCGAATGTCCGTCTGCAGGGGGCCAGGGGCCATGTTCTGCAAGGCCCTGCACCTGTACGCGCAGACCGATCCGTCCGGGAAACGGTTCAGGCTGTGAGGTCGTCCCCTTGCGCAAGGGCGCTGATGGCGGACAGATCATGGATGATGAGGCGCTGGCCGCTGGTGGCGATCAGCCCCTCCTTCTTCCAGGCCGAGAGCACGCGGCTTGCCGTATGCAGCGTGGTTCCTGCGAATTCGGCAAGATCCTGGCGACGCAGCGGGATCTCGATCGTGGTGCCGCGCGTGCCGGCGCGTCCGGCCTGTTCTGACAGCCGAAGGAGGGCATGGGCGATGAGCTGCTCGACCCGCTGGGTCGTCAATTCGCGCACCCGATCCTGAAGCTGCGCAATCCGGGCGCCCAGAACCCTGATCACGTTGGAGGCAATGCCGGGATAGCGGTTCAGGAGGGCAAGGAGATCGGATTCCGTCCAGACGAGGATCGTTGACGCCTCGACGGCAATGGCATCGGCGGGATAGCGGTGATTGGTGAACAGGGCGATGGTTCCGAATGTCTCGCCCGGCCCGATGAAGCGCAGGATCGCCTGCCTGCCGTCGGTGCCGGTCTGCACGATGCGGACACTTCCCATGCACAGGGCATAGGCCCGGTTGGCGGGGGCACCCTGTTCAATAATGACAGCGCCTCTTTCAACCCGCCTTGCCTGCATGACATTTCGGATGGCCAGTAGCGCATCTTCCGGCAGAAAGCGGAACAGCTCGAGCGCGCCGATCCTTTCCAGTGGCACTGCAGACTCTGTCCCCATGGCATGCGTCCTCTGAGATTCCCTGTACGTCATCGCCATAATCGTGCCCCGGTTTGCGCTGGATCAAACCCGGCATCCATACCTTTGCCTATTGTGCAATCAACTCGCAATAGCAACTTAAGGGGTGATCTTCCATGCCATTCTCCGTCAACCATGCGCGCCCCGGCCGATCGCAAAAGAAACTGCGCGATCGTTCGTGCCTTGTTTATGTGCTCGGGGCGCTGACGATTGCCGGCGGGAACATGCCGCAGGTGGCGCTGGCCCAGTCGGCTACTCCGGGTGCCACCGATGATATTGTCGTGGTTGCCCCGCACAGCGCGGTGGTTGCACGGCTGGATGCAGCAGCAGGCGGCACGGCGATCATCTCGGCAGCCAGCATGCCGGCCAGCATGAACCTGACAATGTCGCGGGCCCTGGCAGATGTGCCGGGGGTTGTGGTTCAGGATTTTTTCGGTGGCAACGATCAGCCGCGCATTCAGATCCGGGGGTCGGGGTTGCAGCAAAACCCCGTTGAACGCGGCGTGCTGATGCTGCGCAACGGGTTGCCGCTCAATCGTGCCGATGGGTCTTATATCGTCGGCTTTGCCAACCCCGGCGGGGCCGAGGCGGTCGAGGTGTATCGTGGGTACATGGCCAACCGGCTTGGCGCCACGGTGTTGGGGGGCGCTCTCAACCTCATCTCGCCAACCGGCCGCAGCAGCCCCGGGTTTGCCCTGAAAGCCGCGGGCGGCAGTTTCGGCCAGTTCAGCGGCGGGGCGCAGGCCGGGTTCGCCGAGGAACGGTTCGATTTCCTGGTGCGAGGCGATTTCACCCGCCGTGATGGTTTCCGCGACTATAACCAGTCCCGCCGCTGGGGGGTTGGGGGCAATGCCGGCCTGCACCTGACCGACGATGTGACCGTTCGCATTTTTGCAAGCTATGCCGATCTCGGCTTCGATGTATCGGGGCCGCTGCCCCGCGACCTTCTGCTCAGCAACCCGCGCGCCGTGTTCACTGGGCCGACGGTGACACCCACGGGGGCGATAAATCCCGGCCCCAACGTGGTCAGAGACCGGCCGCGCCGCGAGGCAACACAGTTTCAGGCCGGAGCGCGGGCGACCGGCACATTTGGCGCCCATGTCGTCGACCTTGCGTTCGGCTATGCAAGGACAGACGATATGTTCCGCTTTCCCATGTCGGCCGGCATCCGCGAGACCGAGGGAGACGACATCACGCTGGTGGGCCGCTATGCCTTCAGGCCCGATGCGGCGCGCGCACTGCCGCTGTTCGAGGCAACCGCCCTGTATGTTACAGGCTCGGCCAACCGGAGTAATTACCTGAACGTTGCCGGAACGCGGGGGGCGCTGTTCGGCCGCAGTCGCCTCGAGGCCGGCACCCTGTCGCTGAACGGCGGGTTCAATATCCCGCTGGCAGCCACGGTTACCTTGTCGCCGTCTCTGTCGTGGTCGCGGGCCACACGCGACAACAGCGACCTGTACGGTCTGCCCACACGGCCAACCAACGCCTTCAGCCCCGCAAGGCCCACCATGGCGCTTCCGATGGGGGCGGTTCCCACGGTCAGCACCAGCTATGCCCGAACCTACGACGGCTGGAGTCCGGCGCTGGGGCTGACGTGGCAGCCATCTGAAAACCAGACCGTGTTTGCCGCCCTCAGCCGCAGCTTCGAGCCACCCACGCACGACGATCTGCTGGCAACAGTGAATGGCACGCCCAACAGCAGTGCCGGACGCCCCAATCCCGCTAACCCGGCGCTTCCGGCGGCGGCGTTCGTGACGCCCGCGCTCAAGGCGCAGCGTGCCACCACGCTTGAGGCTGGCTGGCGCGGCCATTCGGGTTCCGTTTCCTGGGATGGGGTTATCTATTACGCTTGGGTCAGCAACGAACTTCTCAGCCTGCGCGACGAATCCGGCACCTCTCTGGGGGCCGCCAACGCGCCGCGCACCCGCCACCTGGGCGTAGAGCTTGGCCTTACCGCCCAGCTATTGCCGACGCTTGCCGGGCGGGTTGTCTATACCTTCCAGGATTTCCGCTTCCGTGATGACCCGTTGCGCGGCAACAACCGGCTTGCAGGTGCGCCGCGGCACTGGGTCAACACCACCCTGACATGGCGCCCGCTTGCCCCATTGATGCTGCAGGGCAGCCTGCGCTGGATGCCCGAAAAGACACCGGTCGATAACCACGCCACACTTTATAATGATGCTTTTGCAACCGTGGACCTGCGTGGCGAATACCGCCTGAACGACCACCTGTCTCTGTTCGCGGAAGTCACCAACCTGTTCGACAAGACCTATGCCGCCTCGACCCTGATCGTCGATCAGGCCCGCCCCGATCAGGCGGCATTCCTGCCCGGCGATGGCCGGGCGTTTGGCGGCGGCATCAGCCTGAAATTCTGATCAGAAAGGAAAGACCCATGAACCACCGTATGCTTATGATCGCAGCATCGATGATTGCTCTTTTGGCTCCGGGGGCGGCCTCGGCCAGTTCCACCCAACTCGATATCGAAAAACTGGGCTATCAGACCGTCCACGACGCCGCCCGGCGCGGGATCATCGCTGTTGATGGGAAGGGGCGGCCGCTCAGCTTCCTGCTGCGCATCGCCAAGGGCCAGTTCCTGCCGCCTCATGGCGCAACTGGTCCCATCCGGCTGCTGACGGTTCTGTCGGGCACCCTGTCGTGGGGCGATGGCAACAAGGTCGATCCGGCGGCCGAGCGAAGGTTCGGCCCCGGCAGCATCATCATCGTTCCGGCACAAGGCGGTGAGCATTGGGCGGCGGCGCGCCAGGATGATGTCGTCCTGCAGGCGGTGGTGGTGCACGATGGTGCGCTTGCACCCGAAGCAGCCGCACAAGTCGTGCCCTGACGGGGCTGGCGTATTGGTGCTGACGCGTGGTGCTGCCGACAGGAACTGGCGGCGCACCCGCCAAAGTGCGCCGCCAGAGTGCCGCCCTCGCCCCCGGGTGGGCGGCACTTGTCCCGAAACGGAACTCAAAGGCGCCGGGTGTGTTTCTCCATAAGGCGTCGGGCATCGGTAATGGCGTGGGCGGTCGTCGTCTTGCCCGACTGGATGTCGTCAGCCAGTTGCATCAGCTGGCCGCTGATCACAGTTCCGGTGTCGGCTTCTTCCTGAATGCCGATCCCGCCCTTTTCCCTGGCGATCCGGTCCCACTCGGCACGAACGGCGGCCCAGTATTCACGGGTGGCGGCCCAATAGTCGTCGGCCGCTTTTACATTATAGCCATCGAATTTCGTGTAGGTATTAAGCACATATTCCTGAACGATGGGAACGAGCTTGCCGTTCTTCGGCCCCATCTTGATGTTGTCCTGCCAGTGGATCCAGCCATCCGGTCCGTTCTGGTGACGGTTGACCGACAGGTAGCGGTCGTAGACGGGGTTGCGGACGGCATCGCGGCGGGCAAGGGGGCGCCAGCTATCGTTTGAAACCCAGCGTCGCATGGCGCCCTGGGTCTCGAACTTGCCCCATCCGCCATAGCGGGGGGAATCATCAACTTGCCACACCGTCTGCGACCAGCGGCCGGCGCGCATGTTTTCGGGCACATCCTGCCATTTCCACGTGTGGCGATCGGTGTAGGCCAGCACGCGCGAAGGTTCATATTCCCAATCCTGGCGCCAGTGCTTGATGACCATGTCCTTGCCCTCGTGCTGCACCACCAGCAGATGCTGGAGCACGATCTTGCGGCCGCTGTCCTCGATCACCCGGACGACTTCGTATCCGCCCGAGGTTTTCTTCTCAAGCGGTGTATAGCCACCGTCCCAGCGGGTCGATTCCTGCATGTCGAACCGCACGCGATAGTTGCCCGCCATGGCAAGGATGTCGGCGCGATCCCGCTGGAAATCGGGCGCTGCCTGTTCGGCGACCATGGGTGGATGCGCCAGTGCCTGGGTGGTGGTGCAGGCGAGTGCGATCAGGCCGGCCCCGAGAAATGCCTTGAGATGGTTCATTGAGGTTCCTTGCAGGTGAATCAGAAACGATAGCTGAGCGAGACGCTGATGTTGCGGCCCGGCTGGGTGAAGGCATCGGTGATGGTCGAGGTGGAGGCGAGACCACGCACATCACTCCACCAGGCGTATTTCCTGTCGAGCAGGTTGAAGAGACCGGCGCGCAGCGTCAGGCCCTCGACGATGCGGGCATAGGCCGTGAGATCGAGGATCGTGAAGGCATCGGGGCGATAGCACGACGGTGTGCAAAGCCCGGTTGTGCGGTCAAGTGCCTTCTGGGCGCTGTGGGTGACAATCAGCTGGCCACCGAAGCGGCCTTGCGGGTCGCGATAGCCCAAACCCGCCACCAGCTTCAGGGGGTCGATGGTCGAGAGCGGGGACTTCGCGCCATCCGGGTCGATCACGTCGCCGTGCGCGTACGACAGCGCCAGGTTGGCATGGAAGCCGTTGGGAGCCCGCCCTTCGAAGCGCACCTCTGCCCCCTTCACGCGAACGCCGTCGAGGTTGACGAACTGGTAGACGGCCGGGTCTGCCGGCGTGAAGCTTCCCTCCACCATCTCCTGGCTGATGAAATCCCGATAGCGCGATGTGAAAGCGGTGACATCGAGGCTGATGTTGCGGCTGGTGAATCGCACACCGCCTTCGAAGCTTTCACTGCGTTCGGGGCCGAGGTCGGGGTTGGGACGCGAGGTATAGCCACTGGCGAGGTTTTCGAAGAACTGGTTGACCTGGCTGGGTTCCGGCGCCTTGAACCCGGTTGCGAAATTGGCAAACAGACGGACGGTTTCCGTCAGCTTCCACACCGCCCCGAATTTGGGTGACAGCCGGGAGCCATCCTGTCCGGCCGCCGTGAAGTCGGGTAGCAACGGGTCGTTCTTGGGGGCGAGCTTGTACCAGTCGAAGCGCAGCGCCGGATAGAGCGTAAGCGCCCCGATTTCGATTTCATCACCGGCGAACAGGCCGATACGGGTGAAATCAGTGGTGGGGAAAGCGCGGGTGGGGTAGGTCTCGCCATAAGGAGGGGTGACACCGTCGCGAATGCCGCTCTGGCGGGTTTTGCTGATGTCGCCGCCGAACACCAGACGGTGTGACAGGTCGCCGGTCATGAAGTCTGATCGGGCATCGGCGGAAAAGCCGATCACGCGGTTGTCGAAGGTGTTCAGGCGTTCGCGGTCGGCAAGAATGGTGCGGTTCTCATCGGTGAACTGGCGGTCCTTGCTGCTTTGCCAATAGAGTGCGGCGCGGGCGAAATCGATGACGCCATCGCCCGCAAAGCTCCAGTCGAGGCTCAGCCGCGTGCGCTTTCCGGTGTCGGTTGCCTCAAGCAGATCGACGCTCGGGCTGAGCCCGGTCAGGCCTTCGGTGAACAGATGATTGTCAAGCATTTCCCCGGTCAGGCGGACCTTGTGCCCGGTCCCTGGCTCATAGACGATACGCGCCAGAGCCGCGTTGGAATGTCCATCCTGCGGGTTGGGCTCGGTTCGTGATGCCCCCTGACCGCCAACCGTTCCCTTGTTGTCGCGTTCGTGCCAGTCCCGTCGGGTGTACGAGACCATGGCCGACCAGTCGCCGCTCATGCCTGCCAGTATCGCCGTCTCCGTGAATTCCCTGTCAGCGCTTGCGTAGGCAGCGCGCACCAGCCCGCCAACAGTCTGGCCACCCTTCAGGAAATCCGCTGGCTCGGCGGTGATGAAGCTGACGGCACCCGCCAGACCATCGCTGCCGTAGAGCGCCGACGATGGCCCGCGCAGAATCTCGACGGATTTGATGAGGCCCAGATCGACATAATCACCGCGTCCCACACTCTGGGCGCCAAAGTCGAAGCCGTCGGGCACCCGCACCCCATCCACCTGGATAAGCACACGGTTGCCTCCAATCCCGCGGATGTTGAACCCGTCGTTGCCGGCGCGCCCCGTAGACGAGAAGGCGGCATTGAAGCGGGCGGGCTGACGCTGGACACTGACCCCGGGTTCGAAGCGGACGAGGTCGCGGATGTCGGTTACCAGATCGTCGGCCATGTCTTCATCGGTTTTCACCGATATCGTCGCTGCCACATCCTCGAGCTTGATGGGCGTTCGCGTGGCCGTGACTACAATACGGTTCATGCGGTCCAGCCAGAAAAGCCCGTCGTTATCCTGGGCCCTGACCGGTGCAGCGAGTGCCGCGAACGCCAGTGCCAGGGCCGCACAGACAGGCTGGGACTGGCGCCCATTATTCAGCCGCGTTCGGCGTCGTCGATCAGAGCAGCCCATGGAATCCGGCTGCTGTGTCAGTAAATTAGCCCCCATATATCATCCTTGTTGAGACTGCGACAGATTCGCATTAGCAGTTCATTTACAGTAGAACAGTGTCGCGTCAACCCGGATTGTGGGGCTTTATGGTGGCTGGGCCGAGCGCCTGCCCGAAGTGGCACAGGTACGCCCTGCACCATGGCGGTGCAGGGCGTCTGGTTGGCTGATCCGGCAGCAGCGGTGGTGCTGCCGGAGGGTATTGCGCCGCCGGGTCAGACGTTGGCGAGGCGCCGGCGGCGTGCCGCTGCCCCCACCAGCCCGAAGCCGGCGATCAGCAGTGCCCAGGTGGCCGGCTCGGGAACGCCCGGGTTGCCCGGCGTATCCGAACCGAAGGTGATGTTGTCATAGCCGGTCAAGTCGGCCGTTCCGCCGAAATCGATCGAATAGGCGGTGCCGGCAAAGGCAACGCCAACCGGCGTCCAGTTGCAGTAACCACCAGTCGGGTCACCGGTGCAATTCTGACCCGCTTGGGCATCCAGCACCAGCTGGGCAAGAATGCTGCCAGTGGCGTTCGGGCCATCATAAACAGAGATAGTCGCACTGACAGCCGAACTGTAATAGAAGCTGAAGCCGGTGTCGAAGCCATTCACCACGTCAAGGATGGCGTTGTTGGCATCGAGGAAGAACATCACGGTGCTGGGTGAGGGTTCATTGGCGAAATTACCGGTGCCACCGGCATCGGCATCGATGAGGGCGAGCGTCGCCGGAGAGAAGATATAGTCGGGCGCATAGAAGTTCCCGACCGGTTGTTTATCACCGATCCCTTCGAACGTCAGCGTGGTGACGGAAGCAGTGGCGGGCACTGCGGCGCACGACAGGGCGGCGAATCCAGCAAGAAGAACACGGCTCATGATAACTCCCCTTCACGGTTCGGCAGCGCGACGGCGCCGCCCTGATAACAGTGAAGCAATATTCATGCCAACCAATCTTGCCATTCAAGTAATTGATATATGGCTGGGAGATTGTTGCAATCCTGTATCGCCTGTAAAGAATCCCGACAAATTCGTGAAATTGCCGGCGGTGCCTGTATCGTGTCAGGTCGTCACAGGGGTTGCGCGGCGGTGCTCAGCAGGCGCACCGTTGCAAGGTCCATCTCTCCGGCAAACCAATGGTCTAGTGCCGCCTGGAAAGCGGCCCCGCCCCCAGCCATGACGAACATGGTGAGGGACGAGTGCAGTTTGCGGGCATCGACCATGCCGAAGACCGCTTCCGCAGTGCGGCGCGGTGAAAGCGGCAGTGCCGCCACGCATTGGCGCAGTCGTGCCCCCAGCAGCGGATGGTTCAGAAGGGCGCGGGCTTCGGCTAGCCCCGAGATGGCAAAATACTGGCTGGTGGCACTGTGACCAAGGCCCGCTACCTGCGGGAAAATGAACCACATCCAGTGCGTACGTTTCTGCCCGGCGCTGATCTCGGCACGGGCCGTCAAGTACACGTCCTGTTGCGCCCGGGTGAAGCGGGCAAGGTCGAACGGATCGGATTCAGGCGGCATGGCGGCCATGAGTTACCAATAAACCATAACACCTAAAACCCGAAGAACAGCTGAGGCCGGGGTGCGAGGCCCATCGGCTGAACCTGCCTGACCTGCCATTCAAGGGGGCAGGGATGTTGTGGTCATCTGGACAAAACCAGCCATTTCATGTTTAGTTAACCAACAGAAGCTTGCGTGTTTTTTTGTGGCTGTGCGGCTGTGACGGGGTGTTCGCTGATAGGGGGTGCCTGTGCCTGACTATCCGAAACCGGCAATGCGTCGATTGCGTGTATATGCCTTTGATCCGCAGGCCTCGGTCACGCTGTCTACAGCGATGATCAACGAAAGCATCATCGAACTGCCATGGGAAGAACGCTGGGCCACGCCGTTGCGGCCGGGCCCGGTGAACGACTATCTGGAAGTGATCGATCACGACCCGGCATCGCGGCTGTTCTATGCGCCCGTCGATCTCGATCACCCTGACCTTCTGGCCCAGGACGGTCTCAGCCCTTCGGAAGGGCGGCCGCAGTTCCACCAGCAAATGGTGTTTGCGGTGGCGATGTTCACAATCCACGCCTTTGAACGCGCCCTTGGCCGTTTTGTGCTGTGGGCGCGCGATGAAGCCGATATGGAGTCGAGTGGTGGTCTGGCGGCCATCGACCGCAATTTCACCCGCCGCCTGCGCATCTATCCGCATGCGCTGCGCGAAGCCAACGCCTATTACAGCCCCGTCAAACGGGCGCTGCTGTTCGGCTATTTCCGCCCCGATGAAGCGGCAGTCGATGTGCAGGCCAACTGGGTGTTCACCTGCCTGTCGCAGGACATCATCGCCCACGAAACCGCCCATGCCATTCTGCATGGCATACGGCAGCGGTCGATCGAGCCCAGCAATATCGACGCTCTGGCATTCCACGAGGCGTTCGCCGACATCATCGCCCTGCTGCAACGCTTTGCGTTCCGTCCCGTTGTCAGGCACATGCTGGCGGCCAGCAACGGCTCGTTACGGGATCATTCCCTGCTTACCGGGCTTGGGGAACAGTTCGGCAAGGCAACAGGGCGCAATGGTGCGCTGCGCTATGCCCTGAGGGCATTGGGGGACCGCGCCGAACGCCCGGTCGATAACTCGGCCCAGAGCATCCGCGATGCCATTGCCACTCTGGGAAAGACCACGGAATCGCATGCTCGCGGCGGCTTTCTGGTGGCGGCGGTGTTCGATGCCTTTGTCACCATCTATGAACGCCGTTCGGCCGATCTGTTCCGCATGGCACGCCCCGGGCTGGTGGCCGGCAATGGCCTGAGCCCCGACCTCGTGAACCGGCTGGCTGCCGAAGCATCGGAAGCGGCCGGGCAGGTGATGCGCATGTGTATTCGCGCCCTCGATTACGCACCGCCCATCGACCTGCGCTTTGGCGAGTATCTGCGTGCCATCATCACCGCCGACACCGACCTCGTGCCCAACGACCCGCTGCGCTATCGGGTGGCGTTCGTCGAGGCGTTCAAACGCTGGGGCATTACCGTTCCCGGCAGTATTTCGATGGCCCCTGACAGCCTGGTCTGGGACCCGCCCGAGTATGAAAAATACCCGGAAATTCAGGCCTATGCCAAATCAAAACTGCCGGGCAGGCGCAGCGGCAGCCAGCCCCTGCGCGACCCTGGCGATGCCTTCAGCATCCGCTTTACCGAGATGCTGGGGCATCTGATGTTCGGGGTATCGTTCAGCCAGAGAACATCTTCGAGCACGTCGTATCGCATGAAGGATTACGCCCCCGACCGGAGTTCCCGCGACGAGTCCGACGAGCCATCGCGGCATCTGCGGGACAAGGCGATGGAGATCGTCATCCACAACCAGCGGGAAATCCACCGATGGTTCAACAGCGATAGCGACGACGACGAGGACTGGGAATCGCTCGTGGGGTTGCGGCTGCGGCCGCAAGTGCGCACCGTGGGGGTGGGGCAGAGCCGGGAAAAGCGGATACGCCAGCGCATGCGATCAATTCCCGTCGAGATGGGCGATGAGAAGACATTGCCTTTGCAGTTCGCCCATGGTGTACCGAAATTCGAAATAAGTTCGGCACGGATTGCCAGAAGAACCGGGCCCAATGGTCAGGAAACGCACCATCTGATCTTCCAGATCATCCAGAGGCGCCGCGGCTATTTCGACCGGAATGACCAGAGACAAGCCGACAGGGGACACATCCGCAGCATTGGCCATTACCGCTGGAACAACCCTGATTTCTGGTTCCGCGGCGGGGCAACGGTGCACATCGATCTGCGCGACGGCCGCCTGCTGCGGGTGATCCGCAAGCGGATCGACGATAACCGGCGACTGGAGGAAGAACGCGCCTATCGCTGCGGCGAAACGGCGGGAATTGCTGCGAATTCCGCCGGCACTGAACCCTTCGCCTTTGTGCACAGGAGCGACTGATGCCCGCCCGCCGCGCGCACGATGCCGCATCAGCAGAGCCGCCGAAACAGCCGCAGATGCGAGTTTATGTGCGCATGTACCGGGCACTGGGCGGTGCCGGCTACGCTGGCATGCTGGGCGACTGCTTCCTCATTCGCATCCACGACGTCGCAACTGCCAAAAAAACCCATATCCTTATTGATTGCGGGCTGCTGACCGGAAGCGTCGATGCCACGGTACGGATGCAGCAGATCGCCGACGACATCGTCAAGCTCACCAGCGCTGGCCCTGGATGGTCGGGTCTCATCGATCTGCTGGTCGTTACCCACGAACATTGGGATCACATCTCAGGGTTCTCGCAGGCGCAGCAGACGTTGCTGAACCCGACGCAGATGCGCATCGCCAACCTGTGGATGGCATGGACGGAAAAGGACGACGACACGCAGGCAGCGCGACTGCGTGCCCGCTTCGACCGCACGGCAACGGAGCTGGCGGCACTTGCAGCGAAGATCGAGGAGTCGCCGGAGCTTGCCGCCTCGGGCCAGCACCAGACCCTGATTGCCTTGCAGGGATTTCAGGGGAGATTGAGGGCGCCGGGCAAAGGGCCAAAATCCTTGCAGGGGCGGGAGATCATGAAGCGGCTGAAGGAAGTTGCGCAGAACGTGCAGTTTCTTGAACCGGGAACGGTATTGACCACCCCGGCAGGTTCTGAAGGCGGCCCGGTGCTGCGCACCTTTGTGTTGGGGCCGCCGCGCGACGAGACACTTCTGTTCAAGGACAAGCCATCGGCAGGCCCGGCGCAGGAGACCTATCTGCAGATCGCCGGTTTTGCCGATCTGGCACTTGCCGCACTGGAAGGCGACCGGCCCGTTGCCTATGCCGATGTGCCGTTTGCCGCCAGCTACAGCGGGATACGGGCGCCGGACCTCGAGGAGAAGCGCGCCACGGGGGCAGATCTCAGCCCCGACGAGAAATGGATCGTCGATCAATATTATCCGTCTGTTACCATGAACCCGCGGGAGGCCAGCCGCGTGACGCGCCGCCAGATCTTCGGGGACTGGCTGACCGCCGCCGGTCCGATGGCACTGAAGCTCGACAGCGATACCAACAACACCAGTCTGGTGCTGGCATTCGAACTGCCCGATGGCAGTGTCATGCTGTTTCCCGGAGACGCGCAGGTGGGCAACTGGCTGTCTTGGCACAGCCACAGCTACCGTGACGAAACCGGAGCCGTGCATACGGCCGAGCAGATTCTCAACCGGGTGCGCTTCTACAAGGTTGGCCACCATGGCAGCCACAATGCCACCCTGCGCGAGAAAGGGCTGGCGATGATGACGCGAAGCGATCTGGTGGCGGCCATTCCCACCGACGAGGCGTTCGGGCGCAAGCAGGGTGGCAACTGGCAGATGCCCAACCCCCGCGTGTTCACGGCACTGGAACAGCGCACGGACGGGCGGATTTTCCGCAATGACTGCCGCTATCCGCCGGAACTGGCCAGCGCCCTGTTCGGTACGATCGACGGGAAGCCGCGCCTTGAGGATACCGACCTTTATCTCGAATACCGGCTGTTGTGAGTGGGAGTGCCACCAAAAGGGAGAAGACCATGAACAAGATTGCCAAGGCCCGGGCGTTGATCGCCAGCACGATGTTACCTGATGTGGCTGCATTTGCAGCTGATGATCTGGGTGGCAATGTCCAGCCCACCTTCGACGCTGCCAGGGAACAGGCGGTGGTGATCGGATCAGACGTCGTGTCGTTTGGCACCGGGGTCGATGCCGAGTTCCGGCAGGCGATCAGCGACAGCGCGCTGTTCTGCCAGCTGGCGGCGCAGCACAAGGTTGGCGCCGGCGCCGACCCGATGGATTTCTTCGACGCCTATTTCGATTACATGATGGGGCTGGGATGGCTGGTGCAGCAACGCGACACCTCGAAACTCGATTTCGAGGATGTCGGCGCTGATGTACACAAGGCGATCATCGGGGTGATCGAGGGGTTTCTGGCGCCGATCGCCGGGGCGGCTCAGGCCGTATTGCTGGTGCTGAACGGGCTCTATCAGATGAACCAGTCGGCGCCGTTCATCACCTTGTTCAACAAGCGCAGCGTCCACCAGAAAATCGGCCGTTTCCAGTTTACATATATTCGCCCAGACCCTGAGCATGGCCTGCTGGCGGAAATGGCGGCCTTTGGCCTTGTTGCTGAAGACGTGATCACCCAGATTCTTTTCTTCAAGCTGAAGAAGAACAAGGCTTCGGTGCGGCGCAGCCTCGGGAAATTGTCGATCGAGCCAGCAACACTGACCGAACTGCGGGCCAACCTTGCCGGCAAGGTGAAAGCCTACCGCCAGTCGATGATTGCCGAGGCCGAGCTTGGACCCATCCCCGGAGACTGATGAGGGCAAATTTCGGCATCAGTGAACGCCGGGTGCGGATGCCGCCTGAAACGATGGCACAGTGACCATACAACTGAACCGGAGGAGGGACATGCCCGATGAACCACCACCGCCAGCAGCGGACGCGGCCGCTGAGCGCCTGAAGCTTGATCAGCGGCGTCTGGCGCTTGATGAAAGCTGGCCGCGCAAATGGGGCACCATCGCCATCAGCGTCGCCGTGCCTTTGACGGTGGCGCTGCTGGGGTGGCATTCCAACGAACGCGCCAACGATCAGAAAATGGCCGCCGAACAAGCCGCCCGAACCGACCGGGAGATCAAGCAGGATCAGGCGGTGATCGAGATGTTCTTCAAATATGTCGATGGGAAGCAGCTGACGGCAAGCGAGCGAATCACCAAACTGAACTTGCTGAACGGCCTCGCCTATAACCACAAGCTACTTGAAACCTTACGGGATGCAGCGGTGAAAAGCGGTGGCGACGAACAGAAAAAGCCAAGTGAGGTTCTGGCCGGAACGGGCAGCCCGATCGTCATTGACCCAGCCAAAGGCTATACCGCCGACGATTTCACCGGATACATCCAGTATTTTACTGGCCGCACCGCCGATTCCGACAAGGTGGCCAAGGCGCTTGCCGCCATGGGGATGCGGGTGCCCGGCCAGCAGAAGATGGATGCGGCCCACTCACCCGGAAATAACGAGATCCGCATCTATCGGGAGGGACAGCGAAGCTATGCACAGGATCTTGCCAAGAAGTTGGAGCAGCAGACCGGGCTGAGTTTCCGGGTTGTGGGCCCGCTTCCCGGCGCGCTGCCCGATGGCGTGCTGGAAATCTGGCTGGGGAAATCCTGATGGCCCAACGCCCACCGAGGGTGTGTGCAATCTGGCGTTATAAGATGATTATGGTAACAGATTCCTATATGATAAAACCAACGTGGTAATGTTGGCGTGGTCAAGGGTTGGTGACACTTTCTGTTGGGAACAGGCCTCAGGTTGCGGCAATGGCCCGGGCGGCGCGGCGACCGGAATAGATGCAGTCGGAATAGGAAAGCCCGCTGACATAGAGGTTGGAGCAGACGCCAACGGCATTGCGCCCCGCGGCATACAGCCCGCCGATCGGCTGGCCGTCGGCCCCCAGCGCCTGGCCGGTGCGTTCATCGACGACGATGCCGCCTACGGTCATGCAGGCGATGGGGAACAGCCGGGCATCGACCGAGGCATCGATGGCATAATAGGGCGGCTGATCAAGCGGCAGCATCTCGTCGGCACTTTTGTGGAAGGGGTCGGCCTGCTGGCCGGCCGCTGCCTGATTATAGGCCGAGAGGGTGGCAGCAAACCGTGCGGGGTCGAACCCCATCTTGCGTGCCAGTTCTTCGGGGGTGGCGCCCCGCGTTGCCCCGAACATGCAGTTGACGATGGTGATATCCCGCTGAAACCCCAGCACCCCATGGGCGAAGGCATCTGACAGGGATTTCCGGTACAGCCGCCGGTCGAGGATGATATAGCCGCGGCCGCCGTTGCGCTCGACCATTTCATCTCCGATCCGCGCCCCATACCAGGTTTCATTGACAAACCGCTCACCCTGGCCGTTCACCAGCATTCCCTGGCCCCATGCCTTTGGCGGTGACAGGAAGCGCCAGGCGGAAACCCGCTCCATCAAGGCGGTTTTCGCCCCCCCGGTAACCCCCAGCATGATGCCGCTGCCATTGTCGCCCAGGGTGCCGTTGGGCAGGCCCGGGGCATATTCGGGCGCGAAATGCTGGACCATCGGCGGGTTGCAGATGAAGCCGCCGGCGCTCAGCACCAGCCCCTTGCGGGCGCGGATCCACATGCTCTGGCGCTTGCTGGCTTCAAGGGCGCGGGCCTTGGCCAGATAGCGATAGCCGATGGCAATGGTGACGCGAGCGCCAGGGAAGGTGCCGGGCAGCAGGGCCATCCACTTGTTGGCCCTGGCGATAAGCTGCGAATGCCGGCGCCGCAGTGCCGGGTCGGCAAACCGCTCGACCCGGACGCCAACGACGGAACCCGCACTGTCGAGCGCCAGTTGCCGGGCTTCGGCGCCCGAGTGGAAGACCATGCCCTTCTCAAGCGCGCTTTGGCGCAAGGGGGCATACATGCCCACCCCTATCCCCCACGCCAGTTTGCCGTTGCGATGGAACACCCGGTGCCCGCGCGGCGCCGGTGGCGACAGGTCGCGGAACGGGGCGGAGAGGCTGCTGTCCGGATGGTAGAGGAACTTGTCGAGCGGCGGATACGAGGTTTTTTCCCGGTGATAGCTGCCCTGGAATGGCGCGCCATGGCTGCGCAGCCAGTCAAGCGTTGCAGCACTGGTGTCGCAGAAATCGCGCAAGGTTTCGTCACGGACGATCGTGCCGGTTTCCTGCTTGAGATAGTCGAACATGCGTTGGGGGTCGTCGTCGACTCCGGCCTCCTTCTGGATGGAGGTGCCGCCACCGGCATAATAGACGCCACCATTGGCGGCCGACGACCCGCCGCCATCATATTGATCGACGGCGATGACGGAAAGCCCCAGCTCCAGCCCCTGTAGTGCGGCGGCAATGCCGGCGCCGCCAAGGCCGACAACCACCAGATCGGCGGCTTCGTCCCAGTCGTGGCTGTCGGGGTTGTCGAGCCGCAGGGGCGCATCGATGGCCAGCCCCCAGCTGGTGATTGCCTGCCCGGCAGGCGGCATGGGCCGGGCCGGTTTGTCGCGTGGATCATGGTGCAGTGCGGCCAGCGTCAAACCGTCGGGCATTCCGTTCCTTTCCGCTTTGCGGTGATTCCCCCCTGCGGCGGCGATAGCCGCCTCCTGCCCAGTGAACCATGGCTGTGCCACCGGCGCAAGCGGTGTGACCTGCTGGTGCAACAGGTTTTGTTCGCGGTCCGTGCTGGCACCCTGCAGAAATGTTCTTCATTTGTTCTTGATGTTCGGCTATGCTGTCAGAATGCGCAAACCTGCCACCATCGAACATATGTATCTGGATTTCGATGGCTTTTTCGCCTCGGTAGAGCAACAGTGCGATTCGCGGCTGCGGGGCCGGCCGATCGGGATCATCCCCTATGAAGGCGGCCACAAGACCATTCTGATCGCCTGTTCGCGCGAAGCCAAGGCGCAGGGCGTGAAGAACATCATGGACGTGACCGACGCCCGCCGGATCTGCCACGATCTGGTGCTGGTTCCGCAAAAGCCCGATCTTTACCGCCGCGCCCACAATGCCCTGATCGCCGAGATCGAGGCGGTGCTGCCGATCGATGTCGTCAAATCGATCGACGAATTGTCGTGCCGGCTGGGCACGGCCGAGATTGCCGACCCGCACGGGCTGGCGCAGCGCATCAAGCGACGGATCCGTTATGGCATCGGCGCCAGCATCACCTGCTCGATGGGGTTTGCCGCCAACCGCCACCTGGCCAAGATCGCCTGCGCGCGCGGCAAGCCCGACGGAGTGATGGTCTGGCTGCCCGAGGCCATGCCGGGGCCGCTGCTGGCAGTGGCGCTCGCCGACATTCCCGGCATCGGCACGCGGATGCGGCGCAAGCTGTTCCTCGCCGGCATCGCCCGCACCGACCAGCTGCTGCGCCTTGCCCCCAAGCAGATGCGCGCCCTGTGGCACAACGTGACGGGCGAACGGCTGTGGTATGCCCTGCACGGCTACGATATCGAGGCGCAGCCGACGGAGCGCGGCATGTTCGGCCATGCGCGGGTGCTGCCGCCTGACTCCCGCCGGCTGGAGGATGCGCGGACCATCTCGCGGCTGCTGCTGGTGAAGGCGGGGCGGCGGATGCGGCGGGATGCCTATTTCGCCGGGTCGCTGATGCTGTACCTGGGGCTGGCCGACGGTGGCTGGTTGCAGAGCCTGCCGCTGCGGCAGGTGCGCGATGATGCTGCGCTGCTTGGCGGGCTTGCCACCTTGTGGCAGCGCGCCCGGCGCGACCTGCCGGCTGCCACGCGGGTGTTCCGCGTGGGGGTGACGATGGGGGACCTGACGCCTGCCAGTGCCCGCCAGCTCGACCTGCTGGACGACGACGAGCCGCAACGCCGGCGCTGGGAGCAGGTTGGCGATGTGCTTGATGGCCTGCATCGGCGCTTTGGCCGCACGGTGGCCTCGATCGGCCCGTGGAATCCGCCTGCTGGCGGCAATGTCGGCGGCAAGATATCCTATACCCGCATCCCCTCGGCCGAGGATTTCAGCTGATGTGGGCGCATGAACTGCAGGTGCTCGACCTGGTGGCCGGTGACCGGCTGGAGATGGTGTGCCGGCGCTGCGGCCACCTGCACTATGTGACGGCCGCCGAACTGCTGGCCAACCCGGCCAACCGCCAGCGCTGGCTTGATGACGTGGCAAGGCGCGCCCGCTGCCGGGCCAGAGGGTGCGGAGGCCCGGTGCGCATGGCGCTGATCCGTACCCGCAAGACCAGCGGCTTCGTCGGCGGAATCGCCTGAGCAGGGCGATCAGCGCAGTGCCGCACTGCCTGTGCCATCAGCGCATCATATGCCGATAGTCGTAATAAATTTACTTTTCTTCTACGCAAAAACCTGTATTACTTGCAAACCATCCAACCGATGCGCGATAAACGGAGCATGCCGATGCAGATAATCAGGCAGATGCAGATAGTCAGGTGGATATCGTGACGGTCGCCGTCATCACCGGGGCAGCGGGCGGAATCGGTGCCGGCCTTGCCCGCGAGGCCATACGCCGGGGCATGCAGGTGGTGCTGGCCGACCGAGATGCCACTGCACTGGCAGCACTGGCCGACAGCATCGGCCATGGCGCCACAGCGGTAACGACCGACGTGACCGACCCTGCCGCCTGCGAGGCGCTGGCGGCCAGTGTGTGGGCCACCCACGGCGGCGCCGATCTGCTGTTCAACAACGCCGGTGTGTTATCGACCGGCCGCTGCTGGGAACTGTCACCCGAGGTCTGGCGGCGATCACTGGCCGTCAACGTCGAGGGGATTGTCAACTGCCTGCGCGCCTTCGTTCCGCGCCTGCTGGCGCGCGGCCAGCCGGCCCATATCGTAAACACTGCGTCGGTGGGCGGGTTTCTGCCGTCACCCCTGATGGCACCCTATTGCGCCAGCAAGTTCGCGGTAGTTTCGCTGACCGAGAGTCTCGCTGGTGAACTGCAGGCGATGGGTGCGTCCATCCGGGTCTCGCTGCTGGCGCCGGGGCCGGTGAAATCCGGTATCTTCCGGGAAGCGCCAGCGGCGGCATCAGCGGATTTTCACCAACTGATGCAGGATATGCTGGAAGCCCATGGTCTTGATGGCGACACGTTCGCTGGCCGGGTGTTCGACGCCATGGAACGGGGTGACTATTGGATCATCCCGCAGCCTGAAACGCTGGAGCCCGGCTTTTCGGCGCGTCATCAGCGCATTGTCGATCGTCTGCCGCCGCAATTCTTTCTGGTGCAAGACGAAGAGCAGACGGGTTGACCCGATAGAAATGACAGGAAGGTGCCGGCCTCAGAACCGGCAGGAATTACCACGATGGAGGGAATGACACAGATGAACAAACCAACTGATGGCCGCACCTTGCGCTATGCCGTGATCGGTGCCGGAATGGCGGGCATTTTGGCCGCCATCCACCTGAAACAGCGCGGCGAAACCTTTACGGTGTTTGAAAAGGCCAGCCGGCTGGGCGGCACCTGGCGGGAAAACCGGTATCCAGGCCTCACCTGCGACGTGCCGGCCCATGCCTACACCTACAGTTTCGAGCCCTACCCCGAATGGAAGGCCTATTATGCCGCCGGCTCGGAAATCCAGACCTATTTCGAGAAGACCGCCGCCAAATACGGAATCATGGACAATATCCGCTTCAATACCGAGGTGGTCGATTGTTCGTGGGACGAAAACCGCCACTTGTGGACACTGCGTCTGAAATCAGGCGAGGAAATCGAAGCCGACGTGGTGATCGTGGCCTCCGGTGTGCTCCATCACCCGCGCATGCCCGATATCGAAGGCCTCGACACCTTTGCCGGCGCCGCCTTCCACAGCGCCCGCTGGGATGATAAGGCCCCCATCGACGGCAAGCGTGTGGGCGTGATCGGCAACGGATCGACCGGGATCCAGTTGATCACCGCCTTGAAGGATCGCGCCGCCCATGTAGTGCACTTCCAGCGTTCGCCGCAGTGGATCATGCCGGTTCCCTATTTCGAATACAGCGAGGAAGAACGCGAAGCCTTCCGTCGCGACCCGGCGCTGATCGACGCCATCCGCTATGACAAGGATTACTGGAACGCGATCTACCGTTTCACCCGCGCCATCACCGATATTCATGGCCCGGATATCGCGGAAATTGAACAGCTGTGCCTTGATAACCTCGAGAACAGCATCCGCGACCCAGAGCTGAAGGAAAAGCTTCGCCCTGATTACCGCGCCGCCTGCAAGCGGCTGATTTACAGTTGGTGTTATTATGACGCCGTGCAGGCCCCCAATGTCGCGGTCGAGCGCGAGGGCATTGCCCGCATCGAGCCTGAGGGCGTGCGCCTGAAGGACGGCAGGCTGATCGAGCTGGATACGCTGGTGCTGGCAACCGGCTTCCACGCCGACATGTTCATTCGCCCGGCGACGGTGAAAGGCCGTGGTGGTGTGCTGCTCGACGATCTGTGGGCGGTGCGTCCCACAGCCTATTATGCCGTAACCCTGCCGGGGTTCCCCAACATGTTCCTTCTGAACGGGCCGACGGGGCCGGTTGGCAATTTCTCGCTGATCGACATCGCCGAACGCCAGTGGGAATATATCGACCAGTTGCTCGACCAGTTGCGCAATGGCGCCATCGGGATCGAACCGAAGCGCGAAGCACTGGACGATTATGAGGAACGGCGCATTGCCGCTGCCCGCACCACCATCTTCGGGTCAGGGTGCAGCAGCTGGTATCTCGATGCCACCGGCATTCCCGCAAGCTGGCCGTGGAGCTATCAGGCTTTTGCCGATGCCATGGCAGCACCGCGCCTGGAGGATTACCGCGTCGAGACTGTCAGCGCCTGACTTGCAGCGCAAAGGAAAGGGCGGGAAGGCTAATGGCCATCCCGCCCTTTTTATTGCTTGAAAGCTGTGGCGCCAATCAGAACGAGAAGCCGACAGTTGCGCCAAAGGTGCGCGGATCGGGGTGATAGCCCAGCACCATGCCGCCAAAGCCCGGCCCGAAATCAATGAAGTTGCTGGGGGCATTTTCATTGGTCACGTTGCGAACCCAGGCCGTGATCTTGCCCTCAACCCCGCCAATCGGCACCTTGGTGAGGTTGGCCGACAGGTTGATGATGGCCCGTCCGGGCGAGCGGGTGTTTTCCGCGTTCTGATCAGAGGGGTTGGCTGTGTGCAGTGCGTAAGGGAAGGTATAATATTGCGAGACCATGTTGATGTCGGCCAGCAGGTTGAGCTGGCCCCAGTCACCACGGGCCACCCGCCAGTCAACGCTGGTGGCAAAGCTGTATTTCGGCGTGTGCGGGAAGGCGCGATTGTCCGACACATCGACGCCGCCATCCATGAACCTGTTATACTTGGCATGGAGGTAGGCAAACGAGGTGTTAACCGTTAGCCAGTTGACCGGACGCAACACCGATTCGATCTCGAGACCCATCATGGTGGCTTCGGCGGCGTTCAGCACCCGTGATGCTGCCGCACCTTGGGCGTTGAACACCGAAAGCTGGATGTCCTTGTGGCGATCATAGAAGGCCGCAAGGTTCAGGATCATGTCGCCATTGCCGAACACGCTCTTCAGGCCGACTTCATAGCTGTCGACCTTTTCCGGACGATAGGGAACACACAGTTCCGGGGTGCCGGTGGGGCATGAGGGCGTTGGCGCCACGAAATCGTTGGTTTCGCCATTGAAGCCACCCGATTTGAAGCCGCGCGCATAGCGGGCATAGACATTCACATCCGGGTTGATCTGATAGGCAAGCGTTCCCGCCGGGCTGAAGTTGTGGAACTTGGCGTCGGGCAGGTCACCGAATTTCACGTCTGCCACCGTCAGTGGCAGCAGGTTGGGCGGCACGTTGGCATCTGACAGGATCTGCAGGAAGCGGGAGATGCTCTTGGTCTCTTCGGTATAGCGGCCGCCTAACGTCAGCTTCAACGCGTCGGTAATATTGAAATCAGCCTGTGCATAGATGGCCCATGCCCGCGTGCGCGAATCATAGTCGGATTGATACCTGCTGCCGTAGGGCCCATACACGCCGAAGAATTTCTGTGGTCCGAGGGTGCCGGCATTCTCCCGATAATAGAAAGCGCCAAGCACATAGTGCAGGCGGTCTTCAACCCCGGAACCCGTCAGTTGCAGTTCCTGGCTGAAGCTGTCCATGTCGGTGATGCGGCTGGTTTCGGCAATATCGACCGGGGTGCCGTCGAGTTCCAGCGTATCTTCAAAGCGCAGATCGCGATAGGCGGTGATCGACTTCAGTTCGGCCGCGCCGAGATCGAAGGTGGCAGTCAGCGCATGCCCGTAGGTCCGTGAGTATTCGCGAATCGGCGCATCGATGCTGAGCTTGGACTGGCGGTTGGGGTTGGCGAACAGGTACAGCGGAATGCCGGTGTAATTGGGGCTGTTCGGATCGAAGATATCGCGCGGATCGCCGTTCTGGCTGACCCGGAGCAACTGGCTTGGCGACGGCATCTGGTCATTGACGCTGTAATCATAGGCATAATCGAACGTCAGCCGGTCAGTCGGTTCGAAGCGCAGCTGGACCATCGCGCTCTTGCTGTCGAGCGACGAGGCTTCCTTGGCTGCTGGTGCGCGAGCGAACGGCGCGGCAGCCGGATAGGGGTTGTCGATGATCTTCACGAAGCCGTCGCGCTTGGTCATCTGGCCCGAAACCTTGAGCGAGAACGGACCGAACGCCGGGAGATCGAGCACGGCGCGCACCCGCCGCTGGTTGTAGTTGCCGTAGCCGACTTCGAACTTGCCACCCAGTACCCCGGTGGGCTTGGCGGTAATCAGGTTGACGGCCCCGGCAAGGCTGTTGCGGCCATAGAGGGTACCCTGGGGCCCGCGCAGAATCTCGATGCGTTCAAGATCGGCGACATCGAAGATGGCGCCCTGGTTCTTGGCGATATAGACCCCGTCGAGATAAAGCCCGACGGCCGGTTCCCAGGTAACGGCCGGGTTGATGGTAACCGAGCCGCGAATCGCGATCTGGGCGATGGTGCCGCTTCCGGGCGCCCGCTCGAACTTGACGTTGGGCGCCATCGTGCCGAGACTGTCGATCGAGGTGATGTCGCGCGATTCGAGAAAATCACTGCTGACGGCGGAAATGGCGATTGGCACGTTCTGCAGGTTTTCCGCGCGTTTCTGCGCCGTCACCACGATGAAGTTGGATTCGTTATCTTCTTTCGCGGCAGCTTGCGATTGCGCCAGCGCCGCACCCGACATCAGGCCAGCCGCCAGAGCGCCAGCCGCCACGGTTCGCAAATATCCTTTTACCATCCCCGAACAACTCCCGGTTCATATTTGTTGGTGTGGCGGGATTACGCAAACTGCTTAGGAATTGCAACAATAATTTGTCTTTGCGGAAATCTGGTGGCAAATGAGTACCGGATTGATGGTTGGAGAGGTTGCCAGGATGGAATTGACTCTGGAGCAGCGGGTGGCCCGGCTGGAGGCGCTCGACGCCATACGCCAGTTGCCGGCGAAATATGCCCTGGCGCTGGACATGCGCGACATGGACGCCATGGTCTCGCTGTTCCCTGCCGATGTGCGGGTGGGGCGCGACGCCAGCGGCCGCGAGGCGCTGCGCAGCTATATGGACCGCACCCTGCGTTCGCCGTTCACCGGCACATCGCACCATATCGGTGGCCATATCATCGAGTTCGATGATGCCGACCATGCCCATGGCGTCGTCTATTCCAAGAACGAGCATGAAACCCCGGTGCCCGGCGGCCGCGACGAATGGGTGATCATGCAGATGATGTACATCGATGATTATGTGCGGGAAAATGGCCCTGACGGGTCGCGCTGGTATTTTGCCCGCCGGCTGCCGCTATACTGGTATGCCACCGACTTGAACGCCCCGCCGGTGGGGCCGGCGAAGATGCGCTGGCCGGGAACCGAGGCAGCCGAAGGCAACTTCCACAAGCTGTTCCCCAGCTATGCGGAGTTTTGGGCGAGAGATGGCGCTCCCGATACGCCGGTGCCGCCTCCGGCCCCGCTCGAGCAGTTTCTCAACACCATGCGGCGCGGTGCTGCCGCCCCCAAAGTGAAGGTGCGCGCCGACTAGCAGGGCCGACTAGCAGGGCAGCAGCCGGAAACCGTCAGAAGAAATAGCTGCCGCCGTTGGCTACCAGCACCGAGCCTGTGACAAAGCTCGCGTCTTCGCTGGCAAGATAGAGGGCAGCGGCCGCGATCTCGGCCGGATCGGCCAGACGGCCGAGTGGCACCGACGCCTTCATGCCGTCGATCCACTCAGGGGGAATGCCCTCCATGATCGGCGTGTTGGTCGGCCCTGGCGCCAGTGCGTTCACCCGGATGCCACGCGGCGCCAGCTCACGCGAGAGCTGGCGGGTCAGCCCGATGACGGCGGCCTTGCTGGTGACATAGTGTGGCGACCCTTCGCCCGACTGTGCCGAGGTCGACGAAATGTTGATGATGCTGCCGCCACGGCCATCGGCAGCGCTGATGCGTGCGAACTCCCGCGAGGTGTAGAAGGGGCCGTTCACATTGACGGCCAGCACGGCCTGCCAGCCGCGATCCTCCATGTGGATCAGCTGGTCGACAATCACGTCGGATTTGCCTTTTTCCGCCAGCTCGGCGTTGCGCTGGGCCATGGCAGCATAAAATGGCTCTGAGCCATCGCCAGCCGCTGCCCCGATACCGGCATTGTTGACCAGGATATCGAGTTGCCCGAACTGCTGGCGCGCCTGCTGCATCGCTGCCGCAACCGAGGCGCTGTCGGCCACATTGCAGGCAAGCCCGAGCGTGCCGCCAGCGTTCCGGGCGTCGTCTTCGCGCAGGTCGAGCGCCACCACCTTTGCCCCTTCGGCGACGAAGCGGGCGACGATGGCCTGGCCGATGCCGCGCCCTGCGCCGGTCACGACAGCTACTTTTCCCTTAAGGCGCGGTGTTGCGGATGGCTCAGTCATTTTTCATTTACTCCCAGAGCATCGCGCACGGCGATGTAACCGAATGTCAGGGCCGGTCCGATGGTGACACCGGCGCCCGGATAGCTTTCGCCCATGGCCGACGCGGCATTGTTGCCAATGGCATAGAGCCCGGGAATCGGCGCATCATCGTGGCCAAGCACCCGCGCCCGCGCATCGGTCTTCAGGCCGCCATTGGTGCCGATATCGCCCGGATAGATGGGCATGGCGTAGAAAGGCCCGTCGGCAAGCGGCCGCAGGCAGGGGTTGGGGGTGACGCGCGGGTCACCATACATGCGGTCGTAGGCGGCCTCGCCGCGATGGAAATCAGGGTCGGTTCCCGCGGCGGCATGGCTGTTGTAGCGGGACACCGTGGCCGCCAGACGCGACGGGTCTACCCCCATGTCGGTGGCAAGCGCCTCGATGGTGGCGCCTTTCTTCAGGATGCTCCGCACGTCGCCGCGCTGCAGCCAGTCGGGCACCAGGGGCAGCAAGGGGCCGACCGGGTAGTTGTGGCGGTAGGTGTGATCGAACACGAACCAGCTTGGCGACGCGTCGCCATGGTCGCGCTGGCGGCGCGCCATCTGTTGGCCCACTACATGGTACGACGCCGCTTCGTTCAGGTAGCGCTCGCCGCTCTGGCTGACGATCATGCAGCCGGGCAACGCCCGCTCGATGGTGCAGAGCCGCCCGCGGTCTTCACCGGGGATATAAAATACCGGCGCCGCCCAGGCGGATTGCATGTTCATCACTTCGGCACCGGCTGCCATTCCGGCCCGGATGCTGTCGCCGGTGTTGCCCGACGTGCCGCCGGAATAGAGGGTGGCCGGATACAGCGGCGCATATTGTTCGCGCATGGCGGCGTTCTTGTCGAAGCCGCCGGCGGCCAGCACCACGGCCTTGCGGGCGCAGATCCGCAAGGATCGGTTGCGGTGGCGTACCACGGCGCCCGTCACCTTGCCGTTTTCCACGATCAGTTCCTGCATCGGGCTTTCCAGCCATAGCGGCACCTTGTGCTGGTTAAGCGCCAGCCGCAGCCCGCCTGCCAGGGCGTTGCCCAGAGTGAGCCGCCGGTCTTTCCTTGACCGAAAGCGGAACGGCAGGTCGAGCCAGTAGCGCGCCAGGCTCTTCAGAAGGTGCATCTGCCAGCCCTTCTGCTGGAACAGCAGGGTGTAGGTTTCGTCGAAGTGCCAGTTCAGATAGCCGAACAGGCTGGCCGCCGGCGACGCAAAGCGCAGGGTTTCAACGTCGCGCCCCAGCGGCTTGCCGTCGAGCGGCAGCGGCATGTGGGTGCGATAGCCCGTCGGGCTGCCGCCGGGGTTTTCAGCGTGGTAATCGGGGTAGGGGAAGGCGCAATAGTGGATATTGGTGTGCGCCTCCATCCAGCGCAGCATGTCGGCGGCATTATCGACGAAGGCGCGGATGTTGGCGTCGGGCACGTTGTCGGCCGACAGCGCCCGCACATAGCGGAAGGCATCGTCGGTGTTGTCGTGGAAGCCTTCGGCGGCGGCCTGATCGCTGGCCGGAATCCAGATCCCGGCGCCCGATGTCGCCGAGGTGCCGCCCCACAGTTTTTCCTTTTCGATGATCAGCACATTGGCGTGGTTGGCAGAAGCCACCAGGGCAGCCAGCATGCCGCCGGCGCCCGATCCTACGACCAGTATGTCGACTTCCCTGTCGAATGCCATGAGCCGCCTTTCAGCCTTGATAGGAATAGGGCAGATACAGTTGCGCAGCCTTGCCGCCATCGACGGGAAGCGCCGTGCCGGTAATGTAGCTTGCCGCATCCGATAGCATGAAGCAGATTGCCTCGGCCAGTTCTTCCGGGGCGCCACCCCGGCCCATGGGGATGCAGTCTGCGGTCTGTGCCGCCACTTCAGGGGCCTTGCGGGCGTAATCCTCGGTTCCGGCCGTCTGCACCTGGCCCGGCACGATGGCATTCACCCGCACGCCATGGCGCGCCCCTTCCATGGCGGCGCAGGCGGTGAAATGGGTGAGCGCCGCCTTCGAGGCGGAATAGCTTGCCATGTTGGTGGCAGCACGAATGCCGCACGACGACGAGATGTTGACGATGGCGCCCTTGCCCTGTTTCTGCATGATGGCCATGGCTGCCCGGGTGCTGACGAACACGGCATCGGCGTTAACTGCGAAATCCTTGCGCCAGTGATCGAGGGTGAGCTGGGTCAGCGGCGCATAATGGGTTGACATGGCGTTGTTCACCAGCATGTCGAGGCGGCCGTGGCGGGCGGCGACATTGGCGATGAGGGCGGCCAGCGCATCGAAATCCGTGACATCGAGCACCTGGGTTTCGGCCTTGCCGCCGCTGGCGGTGATTTCGGCCTTGGCCTTGGCCAGCTGTTCGGCCCGCCGTGCGCAGATCACCACGGTAGCGCCGCGTTTTGCCAGCAGGGTGGCGGTGGCAAGGCCGATGCCGTCGCTTCCACCGGTGATGATGGCCACCTGGCCTTCAAAGGTCTTGCTCATTGGTCACTTGCTCCTGCGGCGATTTTGTTGAGGCGGGCGTCGAGCGGCTGGCGATGCGTGCAATGGGTGCCGCTTGGCAGATACATGGTCGAGACGCAGCGGTTGCACGAGCAGCACTGCGAGGGGGCGCGACTGCCTGATGTCCACTGGTTGATGATGGTGGCGTCGTTCAGCAGGGCGCGGCCCATCACCACGGCGTCAAAGCCATCGTCCATGGCAGTGCCGACGCCCTCCATCGTCTTGATGCCGCCCAGATAGCCAAGCGGCATCGAAACGGCGGCGCGCACTTGCACGGCAAGCTCGCGCAGGTAATTCTCGCGGAACTCCACATGCTTCGGCTCGTTCAGTGATTGCAGCCACATGCCCATGCGGATGATCGGATTGGGGTTGGCCGAACGGTTTTCCGCCGGAAACGACGAGCCGAACATGGCCGTGATCGATTCGATGTTCATTCCGTTCGAGAGCACCGCCATGTGGGCGCCGGCCTTTTCCAGCGCTTTCGCCACCTCGATCCCGTCTTGGATACGGTTGCCGCTGGGCACCCCATCGGTCATGCTGTACTTGGCGATGACGGCGGTATCCTTGCCCACGGCATCGAGCACCCGTTGCAGGGTTTCGATGGGGAAGCGCAGGCGTTTGGCGATCGTGCCGCCATATTGATCATGGCGTTTATTATAGAGTGGCGACACGAACTGGCTGAGCAGATAGCCATGGCCCATGTGCAGCTCGACAGCATCGAACCCGCATTCGCGCGCCAGACGTGCGGCGGCCACGAACTCGTTGGTCATGGCGGCGATCTCGTCGCTGGTCATCGCCCGCTTCAGCCAGCGGCCCGACAGCACCCCCACCTTGTTGAAACCGCCGCTCGACGACATCGGCCGTGATGCCTGCAAATGGGTCTTGTCGAGGAAGGTGAAAGAGCCGGCATGGGTGATCTGCGCCGAGGCAGCGGCCCCCTGACGATGGACTCCATCAGTGAGCGCCTTCAGGTCGTTGACCGATTCGCGGTTCAGAGTCACCTGGTCGATGAAGGTGCGGCCATCGGCACTGGTGGCGCAATACGCAACCGTCGTCATCGCCGCTCCGCCTTCGGCAATCCGCTGGTGAAACAGCGCCAAGCCCTTGGAAACGACGCCATTTTTAGCCATGCCCTCATTGGTTGCCGCCTTGATGAAACGGTTGCGCAACTTCAGGGGACCGATGGTGAGCGGGGTGAATGCCACGTCCGGCGATACTGACACACTAACCTCCCTATAGTATTTTCAGCGCAATTGACGATCTGCCTTGCCGAATGTCAAGCTTATGCGTATTTTTCGCTTGGAAAAAATACGAATCATTGTGAGGGGAGGCCATGACAGACCGTATCGTTCTGATTACCGGCGCCGGACAGGGCGTCGGGCTGGGGATTGCCCAGTCTTTTGCCGAGGCCGGCGACACCGTCGTACTGGTAGGGCGGACACTTGCCAAACTGGAAGATGCCGCGCGCCAGATCGGGGCGGCGGGCAAAGGCAAGGCGCTGGCCATCGCCTGCGATGTGCGTTCCGGCGAATCGATCGGGCAACTGATTGCCGAAGTGGAGCAGCGCTGCGGTGGGCTCGATGTGCTGGTCAACAATGCCCAGCAGGTGCCTGGCGGCGAACTGTTATCGGTCGATGATGACGCGTTCATTGCCGGCTTTGAATCCGGCCCGCTTGCCACGTTCCGTCTGATGAAACTGGTGCAGCCGCTGATGGCGAAGCGCGGTGGTGGAACGATCATCAATCTGGTGTCGTCGGTGATGGAACGTTGGGACATGACCGGCTATGGCGCCTATGCCGCTGTCAAGAGCGCGATCCGCTCGCTGACGCGGGCGGCGGCCGCGGAATGGGGCAGGGACAATATCCGGGTTCTGAATATCGCCCCGCACGCCGATTCGCCGGCGCTGAAGGGCTGGGTGGACGCCAACCCCGCCGAGGCCGAGGCCTTCTTCCGCACCATTCCGCTGGGGCGTATCGGCCGCTGCCGGGAGGATATCGGCCGTGCCGTGGTGGCCCTGTGCGATCCGGCGCTTGGCTATCTGACAGGCGCCACCATTCCGCTTGATGGCGGGCAGGCCAATTTCGACTGACGACTGTGCTACATGGTCTGAATTAACCAATTGGAGGCTTTGATGACTGAACCGAAAATCGCCCTTGTAACCGGCGCCAGCCGGGGTGCCGGGGCCGGCATTGCCCGTGGGCTGGGAGAAAAGGGCATGACCGTCTATGTCACCGGCCGCACCGTGAAGCCGGGCGCCGCCAAGGGCTGGGACGGCACGGTGTTGCCGGGAACGGTGGCCGAGACTGCCGAGGCCGTCACCAGGGCCGGCGGAAAAGGTATCGCCGTGATGTGCGACCATGCCGACGATGCCCAGGTGGCGGCGGTGTTTGCCCAGATCGCCATGGAACAGGGGCGGCTGGATATTCTGGTGAACAATGCCGCATTCATGCACCACCAACTGATCGAGCCTATGCCCTTCTGGGAAAAAGAGATCGCCGCCGTCGATATTCTGAACGTGGGGCTGAGGTCGGCCTATGTGGCAAGCTGGCATGCCGCGCAGATCATGGTGAAACAGGGGTCGGGGATGATTGCCTTCGGCTCGTCGTTCGGCGCCACCTGCTATATGCATGGCCCGGCCTATGGCGCGCAGAAAGCCGGGCTAGACAAGTTTGCCCACGACATGGCCCATGACTTCAAGGGCACCGGGGTGCGCACGGCGTCGATCTGGATGGGGCCGCTGATCACCGAGCGTTCGACCATCGCCAGAACCCTTCACCCCGAGCAATATGAGGGGTTCATCGATACGGCGGAAAACCCCGAATTCACCGGCCACATCATCCATGCGCTGGCCAGCCGTCCGGAGGGCGCCGAACTTTCTGGGCGGACCCTGATCGGTGCCGAGATCGCCCAGCAGCTGGGCATTACCGACCGTGGCAACGTGCGCCCCTCGTACCGCGAGATGCTGGGCAGCCCCAACGATCCCAATCCGGCCGCAGTCTACTGACAGGAACACCCGGCCGGACGGGGAGGGTTTGGCCGGGTGCACCGGCAATTGTGGGTGTGTCTACGCAACGGCCCGGAATTCCATCGGGTGATTGTAATTTGGCGTAATCTCTGCCAGCAATCACTACGCATAACAATGCGCCAGAACGGCGACAGGCGAGGGAGGTCATTGATGGGCAGTGGTGCGGCGACGAAAATTTACCGCAAGGTGCAGGCGTTGCCCCCCGGGAAAAGCCTGCGGTTGCGATCCGGGTTGCTGTGCAGGTTGCAGGTGCCGGCATGTGGGGTTGCCCGCCCATGAGCCGGATCGACCCTATTTTCGAGGCGGTTACAGCGCCGGGCACTCCGTTCGAGATTGGCCTGCGCGATGGCATGCGACGCTTCGTCAATGCCCCTGGTGACATCAACCGGATGATCGATAACGCCCGTCAGTTCGGGGATCGCATCTGCGTGGTGGAAGGGGATACCCGCCTGACCTACGCCCAGTTGTTCGCACGCAGCGATGCGCTGGCGTCCCGCCTGAAAGTGGCAAAGGGCGATCGGGTGGCCATCTGCATGCGCAATCACAGCGAATGGATGATCGCCTTTCTGTCCATCCTGCGGCTGGGCGGCGTGGCGGCGTTGCTCAACAGTCGGGGGTCGCCGGCCGAACTCTGTGCGGCCATTGCCGATGTCGATCCGGTGATGGTGCTGGCCGACGCCGAACGGGCGGCCCTGCTGCATGAGGGTGGCTATGCCGGCCCGATGCTCGAGACAAAGGATTTCCCGACCACCGCTGATGGACCGCTGCCCGAGGTGGCGCCAGCCATCGGCAGCGACCCGGCCGTCATATTGTTCACGTCGGGCACTACCGGGCGGGTGAAGGGGGCGGTGCTGACGCATGAGAACCTGATCACCGGCATTCTCGGCATGCAGTTGTCGGGCATGATGGTGCTGCACAATACCGCCCGGCAGCTGGGTGTGCCGGCGGAAACCATTCTTGCCAATGCGCCGCAGCAATGCGTGATGCTGGTGGTGCCGCTGTTTCATATTTCCGGGCTGGGGGCGGGGTTTCTGGCGCCCCTGTTCGCTGGCTCCAAGATTGTGCTGATGCGGCGCTGGACGGCCGAGAACGCAGTCGAGCTGATCGAGCGCGAGGGTGTCACCATGTTTTCGGGGGTGCCCACCATGATGTGGGACATCGTCCACGCCGGACGGCTGCGCAAGGCCAGCCTCACCAGCCTGCGCAATGTCGGGATGGGTGGCCAGGCACTGCCCGTCAACCTTCTGAACGAGTTCCGCGAGGCCTGTCCGCAGGCAGTGATGGGCATTGGCTATGGCATGACCGAAACGTCGGGAAGCCTCGCGATGGCGCTGGGTGAGGATTACATCCGCAAGAAGACATCGGCCGGGCGGGTGCTGCCTCTGGTCGAGCTTTGCATCCGTGGCCCCGACGGCGCCGCGCTTCCCAACGGCGAGGTGGGAACGATCACGGTGCGCGGCCCGATGGTGATGCAGGGCTATTGGCAGCGCCCAGACGATACGGCGGCAGTGCTTTCTGCCGACGGCTGGCTGGATACCGGCGATATCGGCTGCATCGATGACGAGGGCTATATCTACATCGTCGATCGCGCCAAGGACATGGTGATCTCGGGCGGCGAGAATATCTACTGCGCCGAAGTCGAGCGGATCATGAATGCCATGCCGCAAGTGGTGGAATGTGCGGCCTTCGGCATTCCTGACGAACGGCTGGGAGAGCTGCTGGTGGCCCGGGTGGTTTCCGACGGCATCGATCCGCAGGCAGTGATCGCCGAGGTTTCCGACAAGCTGGCGCACTACAAGGCCCCGGGCATGGTTCAGGTATCGAACGAGCCGCTGCCCAGAAATGCCGTCGGTAAAATCGACAAGCTGCGTCTACGCCGTGAGTGGCTGGACAATCAGGAGGGCGCACAATGACGATGCCAACCGATATCGGAATCATCGACTGCATGATGGGTATACCCGAATCCGAAACCCGTTCCGACTGGTTCGACAGCTTTCGGCCACTGATCAAGGATTCCGAATCGCTGAAGCAGTTCACCATGCCGGCGCAATATATGTTCAAGGATATCCCGCAGTCGGGCGCGGTTGACGATTTCGTGAAGTGGACGGTCGACCAGATGGACCGTTTCCATATCGACAAGGCGCTGGTCGGCTGGAACGACAATGCCACTTCGCGCCGCGCCAAAGAGATGTTCGGTGACCGCTTCTTTTTCGATCTGCCGTGCGACCCCAACAAGGGGGTAGACGAAGTTCGGCGGATCAGGCGCATCCATGCCGAGGTGGGGCTGTCGGCTATCAGCGTGTTTCCGGCCGGCACCATGCCGCAGGTGCCGATCAACCATAAATACATGTTCCCGCTTTATACCTGTGCCGCCGAACTCGGCCTGCCGATCTGCCTAAACGTCGGCATTCCCGGGCCGCGCATCCCGATGGAGAATCAGAAGGTCGAGCATCTGGACGAAGTGTGCTGGTTCTTCCCGGATTTGAAAGTGGTGATGCGCCACGGTGCCGAACCATGGGAGGCGCTGGCGGTGAAGCTGATGCTGAAGTGGCCGAACCTTTATTATTCAACCAGTGCGTTTGCACCAAAGTATTACCCAAAGGCTATCATCGATTATGCCAATACGCGGGGTTCCGACAAGATAATCTATGCCGGATATTTCCCGATGGGGCTGAGCCTTGAACGCATTTTCAGTGATATGCCCAATGTTCCCTTCAAGGCTGAAGTGTGGCCGAAGTTTCTGCGTGGCAACGCGATGCGTGTTTTTGGACTGGGAGAGTGAGCCATGAACGACCATGTTACTGATGCCCGTACGCCACCCGTCGCCGTCTGGCGCGTAATCGAGGCCATGAGCGAGGCGGAACGCAATGCCTGGCGGGTGGCACCCATCAACAATGCGCCAACGGCTGCCGAGCGCAATCTCGATATTGGCTACCCGTTCGGCTGGTATCCGGTGATGCTGTCCGAGGAACTGGCGGTAGGCGAAGTGCAGCCGCTGCGTTATTTTTCGACCGAGCTTGCCATCTGGCGTGGCGAAGATGGCGTGGTGCGTCTGATGGACGCCTATTGCCGGCACATGGGGGCCCACATGGGCCATGGCGGCAAGGTGCATGGCACCTTGCTGGAATGCCCGTTCCACGGCTGGCGTTATGATGGCGAGGAAGGCGTGGTGAAGGAAATTCCCTATGCCAGGGCCATTCCGCCCCAGGTAAAGCGCAAGTGCACCCGCACCTACCCGGTGAAGGAAGCCAACCGCATTATCTGGATGTGGTATCACCCCCACGATGTCGCCCCGCTGTTCGATGTGGTGGATATCCCGGAAGCCACCGACCCTGAGTGGAGCGATTTCACCATCACCGAATGGATGATGTATGGCAGCGTCCAGAACATCGCCGAAAATAGTGTCGATTTCGCCCACTTCCGCTTTGTGCATGGTACCGCAAGCATTCCGATCGGCGAACTGCACTGGGGCGAAACCTATGACCGCAGCAGCGTGTTGCGGATGCGGGTGGGTACGCCGCGCGGCGAAGTCGATGCCGAGATCAGCTCTGGTTCGCAAGGGGCAGGGCAGAACTGGGTGCGCTTCAAGGGTATCTGCGAGACCCTGCTGCTGGCGCTCATCACCCCGATCGAGCTGGACAAATGTCACGTCCGCTATGTGTTCATTCAGCCGAAATCGCAAAAAGACGGGCCCAACGCCGGGGCGGCGCGCGCCATCATCGCCGATCTGGTCAAGCAGCTCGATCAGGACAAGGTGCTGTGGGATCGCATGCGCTTCGAGCCGAACCCGGTGATCTGTGACGGCGACGGGCCGATTGCCCAGTTCCGCAAATTCTATGCGCGCTATTACGCCAAAGAGCCGATGGCTGCGGAATGACAACGGCTGAGGCATTGGCCGAGCTGCGGCTTTCCCGGCGGCATGTGGTCACCGGGGGGGCCGCTGCGCTGTTGCCAATATCTGCCCAGGCGGCGGTAGCTGCCAGGGTGGCCGGAAAGGAAGAAGCGATGGCAGGCGACGAGCTTCTGGACCACCATGATGCCGTCGGGCTGGCGAAGCTGGTGCGCGACCGCAAGGTTTCACCCACCGAATTGCTGGAGCGGGCGATTGCGCGGGCCGAGGCCGCTGACAAGCGCTACAATTTTCTGGCGCAGAAGCTCTATGATTTCGGCCGGCAGGCCATAAAGGCCGGTCTGCCTGAAGGTCCATTTCAGGGTGTGCCGCTGCTGGTAAAAGACCTGAATACCCATATTGCCGGCCAAAGGTCGGGGCAGGGCAGCCGGTTTTATGCCGATTACCGCCCTGATTACACCTCAGAGCTGGTGCGCCGCCACCAGGCGGCCGGGTTCGTGATTTTCGGCAAGACCACGTCTCCGGAATTCGGGCTGAGTGCCACCACGGAATCGCTCGCCTGCGGGCAGACCCGCAATCCGTGGAACCCGGCCCATATTGCCGGCGGGTCAAGCGGCGGATCAGCGGCGGCGGTAGCCGCTGGCGTAGTGCCGATGGCCCATGCCTCCGATGGCGGCGGCTCCATTCGCATTCCCTCGTCGTGCTGTGGTTTGTTCGGCCTGAAGCCCAGCCGCGGCCGGGTACCGATGGGGCCAAAGCGCACGGAAGGCTGGGGCGGACTTTCCACCCATCACGCCATCAGCCGCAGCGTGCGCGATTCCGCTGCCATGCTCGACGCTACCCACGGCATCGAGATCGGCTCGCGCTATGTCGCCCCCACACCCGAGGGCAGTTTTCTGTCGCAGCTGGGGCGTCCGCCAGGACAGTTGCGGGTGGCTCTGATGGTGCAGGCACCCTCGGGGTCGCCGGTTGATCCGCAATGCGTGGCAGCGGCCCGAAAGGCTGCAAGGCTGCTGGAAAGCCTTGGCCATCATGTTGAAGAAGCAGCGCCGAAAATGGATGCAGCGGCGCCGGGGATGGCAAGCTTTGCTCTGATCGCGACAGCGCTTGCCGCCGACATCGAGGACCGCGCCAGGCTGACCGGTGTGCAACCCGGCCCCGACGTGCTGGAGCCGGTGACGCTGGCGTTTCTCGCCTATGGCCAGCAGGTGAAGGGCGCCGACGTGGCGCGCGCCAATGTCGCTGCGCAGGAAGCAGCCGTGGCATTGGGCGTGTTCATGACCGGCCATGACATCATCCTGTCGCCAACTCTGGCGGCACCGCCGCTGGAACTGGGGCGCATTGCCATGGCAGCAACCGATTTCCAGCAGTGGGGGCGTGACAGCGCCGTCTTTTCGCCGTGGACGGGGCTTTTCAACATAACCGGCCAGCCCAGCATGTCGCTGCCGCTGGCGATGTCAGACACCGGGCTGCCGATCGGCGTGATGATGACCGGCCGTTATGGCGACGAGGCAACCCTGTTGCGCCTTGCAGCGCAGATCGAGCAGGCGGCGCCGTGGTCGGGCCGGCGACCGGGCTGAAGGTTGGGGAAGGAAGGGCTGCGGATGCGGGGACTACAGGGAAAAATCGGGATCGTGGCGGGCGGTGGGCGCGGCATTGGCGCCGCCACGGCGATGCGGCTGGCGCAGGAAGGGGCCACCGTGGTGATTGGCGACATCCACGAAGACTGGGCCGCCGTGGCCGCGAAGGCCGTCACCGACAAGGGCGGCAAGGCGATCGCCGCCCACCTCGACGGCACCAGCGCGGCATCGCAGCAGGCACTGATTGATCTGGCGGTAGCGCAGTTCGGTGGGCTGGATTTCTTCCATTCCAATCTGGCTGGCGGCACCGAGGGTGATGTCGACGCGCTCAACTGCCCGGAAGACGTGTTCGACCGCTCGGTTGCCCTCAACCTGAAGAGCCACCTGCTGGCGACGCAGGCGGCATTGCCGGCGCTGATCGCGCGGGGCGGTGGCGCCATCATCTACACCAGCAGCGGAGCGGCATCGGGTGCTTCCCCGTGGCAGGTCGCCTACCCAATGACCAAGAATGGCATCCATGCCCTGGCGCGCCACGTGGCCGCGAAGTGGGGCAAACAGGGCATCCGCGCCAATGTCATCTGTCCCGGCCTCATCATGACCGAGGCGGTCGCCCAACACCTCAGCGACGATCAGGTCGCGGATCTGCGCAAGCGAACGCCGGCCAAGCGTCTGGGTGTTCCCGACGATATCGCCGGGATCGTCGCCTTTCTGGCATCAGATGATGGTGGCTATGTGAATGGTCAGGTCTGGCATGTGAATGGCGGCACCCAGATGCGCGATTGATTTTTCGAAATTACAATATCCACTGATTTTTATCGCAGAGATTGAACGACTTTGGCAACTGTTTCTGTACAGGAGAATGATACCAGAAAGTCCAGCCCTTGGGTTGTATTGGGCATTTTTTTGTTAATTTATATCTTCAATTATGCTGATCGGTACCTGATTTCCGGGCTGGTTGATCATATCAAGGCCGATTTCGGGGTTGGCGACCAGTTCATGGGGGTGCTGATGGGCCCGGCCTTTGCCGTGCTCTATACCACCATTGGCATTCCGCTCGCCCGGCTTGCCGACCGGTCGTCGCGACTGGCAATCATCTGCATCGGCTGCTTCGTATGGAGCCTGTTCACCGGACTTTCCGGCCTGGCCACGGGGCCCTGGACTCTGGCGCTGGCACGGGTGGGGGTGGGTATCGGCGAGGCGGCGTTCGTCGCCCCTGCCTATTCGGTACTTTCCGATTATTTCCGCCCGGAAAAGCGCAGCCTCGCCTTTGCCATTCTGGGCCTTGCCGTCTATTTCGGCCAGATCACCGGCTATGCCGCAGGGCCTCTGATTGCCGCAGCGCACAGCTGGCGCATGGCTTTTATTGTAATGGCGGTTCCCGGCGTTTGCCTGTCGGTGCTTGCCTGGCTGTTCGTTCGTGAACCTGTGCGCAGTGTGGCCGCCGTCAGTCAGGCCGAAATGCCGTTGCTTGCCCTCGGCCGGCGGCTGGTGGGCAACCCGGCCTTTACGCTGATGATGTTGGGGATGGGGCTTGGTACCTTGTCGGGCGTCAGCTTTGGCTTCTGGGGGCCGGCGTTGTTCACCCGGGTGTACGAGGTGCCCGCTGCCGAGGCGAGCCGTATCTTTGGCCTGTATTTTGGTGGTAGTGGCCTGGTGGGGATGCTGGTGTTCGGGGCGCTGGCTACCCGATTGTCAGGCAGGGGGCTGGATTGGCCGCTGCGGCTGACGTCGGTGGCACTGATGTCGGCATCGATCAGCATTCTGCTGGTGGTATGGAGCAGCAGCATCGAGATGGCGAAACTGATCGCCATTTCGGCAGGTCTGCTGGGGGGCGGCTGGTCGATCGGGGTAATGGCGTCGTTGCAGTATCTGTTGCCCGATCGTGTTCGGGCCACCGGTACGGCGTTGTTCATCATGGTCACCACCTTCCTGGGCTTTGTGTTGGGGCCATGGCTTACGGGGCTGTTCAGCGAGCTGTTGGGGAATGCCGCTTCGTCGCTGCAGTGGTCGCTGACAATCGTCATTCCAACCGGGATGATTGGCGCTGTTCTGGCGTGGATTGCAGCCGGAAAACTTGAGGGAAGCAGAAACGCGTTGGCCAATTATTTTGCTGATAATGGGATTATTTAATGAATTAATTTAAGGGAACATTTAATAACTGATAGAATTAGCCAAATCATTAAAAATAATTATGTGGTGCCTGCCAGATGCATCTGGCACCACGACTGAGATGTCAGGGTGATACGGTTGGTGAAGCGACAGAGGGGCCATCCCATGAAGAATGGCTTTGAGATGGATGATGTGGACCGCGCCATTATCGAGGCGTTGCGGCGCAATGGGCGGGCGACCAACCAGCAGATTGCCGAGGGCCTGAACCTGACGGCCGCCACGGTTTCCAGCCGCATCCGCCGGATGGAGGCGGCAAACCGCTTGCGGGTGGTGGCGGTTTCCGATTTTCGTGCCCATGGGTATAATATTTTGCTGGAAGTGGCCATCGAGGTGGATAACCGGCCAACCACCGAGGTTGCCGAAGAGCTGGCCTTGCTTCCGGAAGTGTTCGCGGCGCACCTCACGACTGGTCGTTACGACATCGATATCCTGGTTGTTCTGCAATCGATTGACGAATTGCATGACTTGCTTGTGAACAAGATTGGCAAAATCAGGGGAATACGATCGATTACTCCTGCAATAACAGTAGATATAATCAAATATAAATTTGATGTTGTTCCCATTGGTACTAAAGAAGACATATGATTGACGGTATCATAGATGACATGGACAAGCAGCTCATCGAGATGCTGTCGATTGATGCGCGGATGTCGAACCGGCGGATTGCCGAAGCGTTGAACGTGACTGAGGGAACGGTGCGTGGCCGTATCAAGCGGTTGCAACAGGAACGGCTCATTTCGTTCACGGCGCTGACAAGTGTCGAGATGTCGCCGGCAGGCAGCCTGGCTTTCATTGGCATTCAGGCGGATTTTCAGAGGCTTAAAGAGATTGCCAGCCAGATTGCCGAATTCCCGGCGGTTTCGAGCGTGCTGGTCACCATGGGCCGCTTCAATATCCTGGCGATCTGCCTGTTCGAGGAGATCGAAGAACTGCACCTGGTGGCGTCTGACCAGATTCTCGCACTTACCGGGGTACACCATGTGGAAACCTCGGTTGTCGTGAAAACGGTGAAGTATAACAGCCGTATTGTCAGAATCGGCCCTTAGTTCGACGCTCATGGATATGACCATGACTGCTGGCCGCTGCGATATGACACTGCCGCACACCATGGCGTTTGCGGAGATATTTCGTACGCTGGCGGCCGAGAAAGGCCATTTCATCGACTACCTGAGCGAGTTCGGGGCGATGGACCAGTGCCGACTCCATGAGGGCCCATTCACCGACATTGACGACCAAGGTGTGAGCCGTCTGTTCCCGCAAGCCATTAATCCAAGCCGCGAGTTGTGCCGAATGTTCAGACGACGGAAATCGAACTAGGCTTCCTCGCGCTTAGACTATACTTGCGCGCGAAAGTGTTGATGTGGGTGCAAGCAGAATGCACCCCGTAGGGCGCTTCTTGTACCATTCATCTTTCTATGAAGATTGGAGCGGGCGAAGGGATTCGAACCCTCGACTTCAACCTTGGCAAGGGGTCGATGAAACGGCCCGACGAGTTCCAGTCGGAAAAATACTGACAATCTAATCGCTTGCCTTCCTCGGCAGCATTGGGCACGTTTTGTTCCGGTCGGTTCCGGCGGAAAACTGCCATTTCTGCTCCTCGGATGCTCCCCGACCGAGAGGAGGTGAACGGTGCCGAGCGCATTGAAGAGGACGTTTACGGAAGAGGGCGTCGCGCGGATGGCCGCGCCCCGATCGGGTCGCCGCGAGTTCGGCGATACGGTGCAGCGCGGGCTGCTGCTGCGCGTAAGCGAGACGGGTTTGAAATCGTGGTCGGTGATATACAAGGTGCCCGGCGAACGCGGCATCTCTCCCGCCGGTCGCCCGCTAAAGGGATCGCAGAAGCGCATTACCATCGGTGCGTATCCGATGGTGGGCGTGGCGGCGGCGCGGGCAGAGGCGAGCAAGATCGTGGCGCAGGCGATGGCCGGGCGCGATCCTCGCCCAGAGAGGCAGGACGCCAATCTGGCCCGCCATACCAACAGCGTGAAGGCGGTGTCCCAGCGCATGATCGAGCTGGCGAAGAAGCAGGTGGAGACATGGCCGCGCATGGAACAGGTGCTGCGCGACCATGTATGGCCCACGCTGGGCAGCCGCCCCATCGCCGACATTACACAGGCCGATGTGCATGAGCTACTGGACAAGCTGGTCGCGGCGGACAAGCACGGCACCGCGCGCGAGGTCCGCAAGATGATGTCGCGGCTGCTGAACTACGCCGCCGAGAAGTCGCTTATCGCGGCGTCGCCAATGGCGGGCATGAAGCGCCGCGACCTGACGTTGCAGCCCAAGGAACGGGCGCTATCCGACGAAGAAATCCGCGCGGTTTGGATCGCGACCGGCAAGATGGGCTATCCGTTCGGGCATCTGGCCCGGATCGCGTTGCTGACAGGGCAGCGCAAGAGCGATTGGTCCGATGCCCGCTGGTCCGAGGTGGACGCCGCCGAGCAGTGGCTGTCCATTCCGAAGGAGCGGTTCAAGAGCCGTCGCGGGCATATCGTGCCGCTGGTCGGCGCGGCGTGGGATCTGGTCGAGGAGCTGCCCCGCTGGAACGGTCCCAATCCCTTCCTGTTCTCCACCACCGGCGGCGAGAAGGCGTCGGCGCTGGGCGACAAGCCGATGACCAAGCTGCGCGAGTTGGCGACCGAGGCTCTGCGCGAGATGCGGAAAGACCCGGAGGCGGTGCTGGAGCATTTCTCCGCGCACGACCTGAGGCGCACCTGCGAGACCCGCCTCGCCCGGCTGGGCTTCGCGCAGGAGGTGAGGGACGCCGTGCTGGGCCACGCCCAGTCGGGCTTGCAGCGCACCTATAACAAGCACGACTATCTGACCGAAAAGCGGGTGGCGCTGGAGGCATACGGCGCACACATCTTGGGGCTGGTGAAATGACCCCGGACGAGTATCGAGCGGCGTTCCCGGCTTGGTTCACGGGCGAGCATGATCCCAGCTACCCAAGCTGGGAGGAATTGTTCGACGACGCCGACGCGCCGGACAACACGGGCGCGCTGATTGCCCGTGAGATGGACAAGATCGAGAATAAGATGCCCCTAGCGAGACGGTCGGGCATAGACTGGTTCGCCCACGTCGAGGGGATGCAGGGCCTGATCGACCGTTGCCGCGTCTCCTATTTTAGGGACTATCACGATTGGCTCGCCCGCAACGCGCCGATGGGATCGCGATGGCGTCCGCACGAGCGGCTCAGCCGCAATCACGCGGGCCAGCCCGACGGTCCCGACTACGGCGAGATGGCGGGCATGGGTTGGAACAACGTGCCGCCACAGATCGCACCGCCTTGGCCGCAGTTGTATGACGAGGACCACGCGAAGCCTGTCGCTGGGACCGGCAAGCGGGGCGGCAAGGATGGCATCATCCTCTACGGGATGGGCAATTTCTCTGACCGCCCCGTGGGGATCAAGCCGATGCGCCCGGTCTACCATCTCATCAACCGCTGGTGGCGGGACGAGCTTGGTTCCCCGTTCCGTCCCGAGTTCGCATTCGACGAGGACGTCAAGGTGAAGATGAAGCGTGAAGGAGACGACGAGGCAAAGTGGTTCTACGGCAGTGAGCGAGCGCACCGCGCGCGGCTTGCGATAGAAAAGCTCAATGCCGCCGCCCGCTTCCTCTGCCTCGCGCTGCAAGAGGTGGATTATCACTTCGGCCCGCGCCTGGCCGGGCTGGTGGCCCGCGACCAGTATCGTCACTCGGACACGGCTGGAAAGTAACCGCCCAAGCCCGATGTAACCGCTCGGTCCATGTTTCCCGCCGTCCAACAACTAGCGGAGGCCCGGCGGATGACCGAGCGTTTCATTGGACTTGTAACGGTTTTGTGCCGGTCGCCTGAGCGTTTAGAGCTCGCGACAGGAGACCGACGAGATGATGAAGCAT
>JBDHSK010000008.1:0-151705 GCA_039808025.1 Sphingomonadaceae bacterium
GGGATGGTGGAGCCTAGCGGGATCGAACCGCTGACCTCTACAATGCCATTGTAGCGCTCTCCCAGCTGAGCTAAGGCCCCGTGCCATTCCGGCCTGCCACCGTCTGGTTGCCCGGTGGCGGGAGCGGTCAGCTAACGCATGGCGGCAGCAGGTTCAAGCCCAAAAACTGCCGGAAACGTCGCAACCGCAAAAAAACTAGCGATCCTCCTCGCGGTCTTCAACCACCACTTCCGAAAGATCATCGTCGCCGCCGATATCGACGTTGGCGTCTTCCGAAGGCTCGTCGTTGTCGGCATCGATATCCAGATCCTCATCGCTTTCCAGCGACGGCTCGTCCTTCTGCTCACCCTGGGGCTTCGCCGAATCGAACGGCAGAGTCTGCTTTGATTTCAGGATCGGCTCCGGGTGCCAGGCATTGCCGCAGCTGATGCACGTCACCGGGTCTTCGTGGCCCAGATCATAAAATCGCGTTCCACACTTCGGGCACTGACGTTTGGTGCCCCATTCCGCCTTGCTCACGGGCTGATAACTCCGGCAATCAAAAAGGGTTCGGCACCGATGGCCCGGCGACGATTCGTCATGCGCCTTGCCATAGGCCTGCCCCCCTGTCAAAGCCCCTGCCGCAATGCATGGTTCTTCCACCCCCCTGGTGCTCCGCGCCGGCCAGCCGCTCAGCGGCACCATCCGCATTCCCGGTGACAAGTCCATCTCGCACCGGGCCCTGATGCTGGCGGCGCTTGCCGTCGGCGAGAGCGAGATCAGCGGCCTGCTGGAAGGCGAAGACGTGCTGGCGACGGCAGCCGCACTGCGCGCGATGGGCGCCACCATCGAACGAATCGGTCACCAGCACTGGCGTATCCATGGCGTCGGAGTCGGCGGGCTGCTTCAACCCGAGACCATGCTCGACATGGGCAACAGCGGCACTTCCACCCGGCTGCTGATGGGCCTCGTCGCCACCCACCCGATCACCACCAGCTTCAGTGGTGATGCTTCGCTAACGCGGCGGCCAATGGGGCGCGTCATCGATCCGCTCAGCCTTTCGGGCGCGCAGTTCACCGCCTCGCCGGGTGGCCGGCTGCCGCTGATGGTGACTGGCACCGGCTCGGCTCTGCCCATTCACTACCGGCTGCCTGTGGCCTCGGCCCAGGTGAAGTCGGCTATCCTGCTGGCCGGGCTCAACACCGAGGGTGAAACGGTGATCGAGGAACCCACCGCCACGCGCGACCACAGCGAGCGAATGCTGCGCGGCTTTGGTGCATCCCTTGTCACCGAACCGCTGCCCGGCGGTGGCACCTGCATCCGGTTGACTGGCCGCGCCGAGCTGAAGCCACAGCAACTGCATGTGCCGGGCGATCCGTCATCAGCGGCGTTTCCGGCGGTGGCGGCCCTGCTGGTTCCCGGCAGTGACATTCTGATCGAAGGTGTTGGCCTCAACCCTACGCGCGACGGCTTGTTCCGGGTGCTGGCCATGATGGGTGCTGACATCGAACGGCTGAACCCGCGCACGGTGGGCGGCGAGCCGGTGGCTGATCTGCGGGTGCGCCAAAGTGCCCTTCGCGGTATCGACGTACCGCCCGAGATCGCCCCGTCGATGATCGACGAATACCCCGTCCTGTTCGTGGCGGCGAGCCTGGCGCAGGGCCGCACCACCATGCGCGGCATCGAAGAATTGCGGGTGAAGGAAAGCGACCGCATCGCCACCATGGCGCAGGGTCTGCTTGCTGCCGGCGTTCAGGTGCAGGAACTGGCCGATGGCCTTGTCATCGATGGCACCAGCGGCAGCGGTCCGGCTGGTGGCATAACGGTTGCAACGAGCCTCGACCACCGCATCGCCATGAGTTTCGCCACCCTGTCACTGGTGGCAAAGGCAGCCATCACCGTCGACGATGCCGCGCCGATCGCCACCAGCTTCCCGGATTATCCCGCCCTGATGCAGCAGCTGGGCGCAACGCTGGCCTGACAGGCCCCTGATCGACGGCTTCAGCCGATGGACGCCAAACGGGCGCGGCGCCGCCGCGCCGCCAGCCCCACCATGCCGAAGCCGGCAATCAGCAGCGCCCAGGTGGCGGGTTCCGGCACAAAGGCAAAGGTCAGCTTCAGAACCTGCCCGTCGTTGTAGCTGACTCCAGCCCAGTTCAGCCGCAGATCATTGCCCGCCAGCGTCGCATTGGCAATGTTGAAGCCGAAGGTGCTGGATGGATCGAGGCTGATGCCAGTGATCGTCGCCAGTGCCGGGCCGGTAAACACCAGCCCGTTGAAGGATGCGGGATTCCAGGTGGGGCTGTTCAGCACCGTAGTGAAATCGAGCGTGAGCGTCGTGTCGGAAAAATCGACATCTATCCAGGTCGGCCCCTCGACAGCCACCGTCGACTCGGAGCCTGCCCCCACCACGAACGTAGGCGGCGTGGCAGTAGCGCCGGCGTAAAGCGTTGAGAGATCAGGGTAATAATAGCCGACATCGATGGTCGACCCCGACAGCCCCGCCAGTGCTGGCGCTGCACCGGCCAGCATGACAACCGACGACGCCATGAACAGCAAGCGCGAACTCTGTGAAATGACAGGCATGACGCACCCCTCGCACAACCAAGGGCGCCACTCTAGCACAGGATCAGCCCGCTCTGTAATCAGAATAATTTGTTTCCCATAAGTGGGAAGTCAGCCCGAGGTGTCCTGGCCCATTCTCCGGCCGCCACCTGGCCGATCCGCACAGACCGCGCGATCAGATGGCGTTGCTGAAGCGGTTGGGTTGCTGGGCGCGGTGTCTGTCAAAGCAGGCGGCGATCGCCCGCGCGTAGGGCAGGCCGTTGTGGGCGATTTTCAGGGTTGGCCCTGACAGAATGCACATGCCGGCATCGACGAACGGGCGCAGCCGCTCGCCGTCGAAGCGGATGCCATGCAGATCGGCGGTGCGGCCGCACAGCAGGTCTTCGATGATGACTCCGCGCAACCGGTCGTCCTCGTCGCGCTCTACCCCGCAGGCCGTTGGCAGCAGCCCGGCGATCGATCGCATGCGGTAGCGACCGTTGTTCTTTTCGTTCTGAACGATCAGCCCCGGCAGCTGCGAAATAGCGCTCGCCCCCACCCCCAGCAGCACCTCGGCGGGATCATCAGTGAAACCCTGAAAATTGCGGCGCAGTTTTCCGGCCTGGGCTGTTACGGCCAGCGGGTCGGCCGGAAGTGCGAAATGGTCGAAGCCGATGGCATCCATTCCGGCATTCACCAGTTGCCGGTAGCCGGCCTGCGCCATGGCAAAGCGCTCGGGCTGGCCGGGCAGATCCTCGTCGTTGATCTGGCGCTGGCGTTTCACCAGGTGCGGCATGTGGGCATAACCGAACAGCGCCACCCGATCGGGCGCGAGATCAAGCGCCTGCGCAATGGTTTCTTCCACATCGGCGGCCGTCTGACGGGGCAGGCCGTACATCAGGTCGAAATTCAGCGAGCTGATGCCATTGGCCCGCAGTTCCTGCACCGATTCGACGATCATGGCATGCGGCTGGATGCGACCGATCGCTTCCTGCACATGGGGGGCAAACGTCTGGACACCGAGGCTGGCGCGGGTGGCGCCGATCCGGCCGAGAATATCAGCCCAGCCCGGAGAGAGGGTGCGGGGATCGAGTTCGATGGAGATTTCTGGCGCTGCCGCCGCAAACGACGTGAGGATATGGTCGGTCAACCGCACGAAGGTGATGGGATCAAGGGCATTGGGGCTGCCGCCGCCGAAGGCCAGCCGGTCGATCCGCAGACGCCCGCCAACACGCGCCGACAGCGTCGAGATTTCCGCTTCCAGTGCCTCGACATAGGTCATCACCCGGTCGTTGCGATTGGCGCGGCCGGTGTTGCACCCGCAATAAAAGCAGATTTCCTTGCAGAACGGGATATGGACATAGAATGAGATGCCGGTGCCCTCAGGCAAGGCCGCCAGGGCCGCTTCATACTCCCTGTTGCCGATCTGGTCGGTAAATTCCGCTGCGGTCGGGTAGCTGGTATAGCGGGGAACCGGGCGCGCCAGCAGTTCAGGGTAATAGGGCCACATGGCAACAGCCTCTAGCAGCCCGCCACCACCACCTTATTGATGCAGGTCAAAGGCTGGTTTGTTCCAGATCAATGTGGTTCCCCGTGGATCAGCTAATGCTTGGGCGTTCAACCCGTCGTTGGCCACATGCCAATTGGCTGCGACGGGTGGTGGTGATCGAGGAGGAGGGGGATTCTTCTCGTGACGGGGCGCGGCAGACAAGGGCCGCGCCCCACTTGCCTTTCAACCCGATCGTGCGCGGCAAAAATGCCGGTCTCAAATGCCGGTCTCAGTCGCCGGCCAGCCCTACAAGTTGCGCGCGGTCGCGGATGACGATGGCGCGGCGGCTGGGGGTGTCGATGATGGCGCCCGCCCGCAATGCCGACAGTTGCCGGCTCACCGTCTCGATGGTGAGGCCCAGAACATCGGCGATCTGCTGCCGGTCAAGCGGCATCTCATATGCATCGAGCGGTCCGGTAGTATCTTCACAACCGCTGGCAGCCAGCCGCTCCGACAGTTCGAGCAGGAAGCTCGCCACCCGTTCCATCGCTGATTTGCGGCCCAGCAACAGCATCCAGCGGCGGGCGCGGTCAAGCTCGTCGAGGGCGCGCGCCAGCAGCCGGTGTTCGAGATCAGGATGCTGGCGGGCAAAGCGGTCGAACGACGCGCGCGAGAAGATGCAAACCCTGGAATCGACAAGTGCCGTGACACTGTGGTTGCTGCGTTCCCCAAAGGGGCGGCCAATGAAATCAGCCGGGTAAACCACACCGACGATCTGCTCGCGGCCGTCGCTGGTCGAGGTAGAGAGCTTCAGCACCCCCTCGATCACATTGGCGACCAGCATGGCGTCCTCGCCCTCCCACAGCAGGGTCTGTCCGCGCTTCACATTGACCGTGCGGCCCTCGTTCCCCAGCCGTTCGCGCTCTTCATCGCTGAGCGCGCCGCACACCGCCCGGTTCCGCACCACGCAGGTTGCACACTGGCTGGCCTTGGGGACCCGCTGGGGTGCGGGCTCCGGCTGATCGATCCTGCGGCTTTGCAACATAATCCCGCCTTACCTGTGTTGAAGGCATCTGAAAAGTCGCACGATCGGTTGGCGGCCGGTAATTCAGCGCTCGAAGCTGCGAACCAGCGCGTCGAACAGTCGCACGCCAAAGCCTCTTGCCCCACGCGGCACCGTCGGCAGGCCCGCTTCAGAGCGATCGACTCCGGCCATGTCGACATGCGCCCAGGGTGTTGGTTCAGGTGTCAGGAAGTTGATGAACTGGGCCGCCAGTCCGCCTCCGGGGCTTCCTCCTTCCTTGCCGTTCTTCAGATCGGCGACCTCGCTCTCGAGGTCGGTGGCGTAATTGGGGTGAATGGGCAACCGCCACAGCGGCTCGGCCGCCACGGCGCCCGCCGCCAGCAGTCGCGCCGCCAGATCTTCGTCGCGGGCAAACAGGCCGGCATATTCATCGCCCAGCGCTGCCGCCACCGATCCGGTGAGGGTGGCCAGATTGACGACCGCCCGCGGACGGAACTGCGCAATGGCCCACTGGTTGCCATCGGCAAGCACCAGCCGGCCTTCGGCGTCGGTCGACATGATCTCGATGGTCTGGCCCGTCATGGTGCGCACCACGTCTCCCGGGCGCTGGGCGTTGCCGCCCGGCATGTTCTCCGCCAGGGCGGCAATCCCCACGACATTCACGCCGGCCCGCCGTCGCGCTGCGGCGATGGCAGTGGCAACCGTCGACGCCGCCCCGGCCATGTCACCCTTCATCTCCCACATTCCCGGCGGGTTCTTCAGGGAAATACCTCCCGAATCGAAGGTGATGCCCTTGCCAACCAGCGCCAGCGGCGCCCCCTTGCCGCCGGTATATTCCACCGCCAGCATCCGCGCCGGACGCCGCGACCCCTGCGACACCCCAAGGATCGACCCCATGCCGAGCGCCCGCATCTGCGCCTCGTCAAGCACCGTCAGGCGCACATCGGGAATGCCCTTCACTTCCTCGCGCACGGCGGCCACGAAACTCTCGGGATAGAGTTCGTTGGCGGGCATGGTGATGAGATCGCGCGCGAACCGCACCGCGCGGGCGACATGGGCGAGATCGTTGTCAAAGGTCGCCGCAGCACCGGCATCCGCGCCGACAACCACAACAGGGTTCACCGGCGGCGGCACCACGGCGCTTTTCAGACGGTCGTTGCGGTACTGGCCAAGGCTTGCCCCATAGGCGAGATAGGCAGCGCCACCTGCCGGCAGATGGCCGGCCAGAAAGGCGATGTCGTGCGGCTCGTCGCGCAGGGCCTGGATGGCAGTGCCACCGGCATCGGCAAAGCGTTCTTCGCGGCCATGATCAGCGCCGGCCACCCCCACCAGCAGCACCAGCGGATGCCCGCCGGCATTGGGAATGCGCAGCATCTTGCCCGGTGCGGCGTTGAACCGCGCGGCAGTGGCTGCCGCCTTCACCGTCTCGGCGGTGTCGGCACCCAGGCCACCTGCTGCCGCGGCCACACCATCGGCCCCCAGCACCGGCACCACTACCACGGCGCCTGCCGGAACCGTGGCGGCAAAGCGGATGGGCCGCTCGGCACTGTTCTGGCGGGTCGAGGGCGCCACGCCCGAGCCCGCGGCCACCCGCTCCTGCGCAACGGCCGGAGTGAGAGCGACAAGGGCCGCAGTGGCAGACAGGTAAAGCGTTGCAAGGCGCATGGTGGCGTCTCCGTAAAAAAGCTGATGAGCGGGCAGGTTTGTTTCAAGTCTGTCTAACCCGAAGGCCGCCTCTTGCCAAGCAAGGGCTGCCCCCCCATTGAGCAGCCGTGCACAGAGTTTTGAAATGGCTGCTGTCGGCACTGGCGGCGCTGCTGCTGCTAGTGGCGCTGGTGGTTGCCCTCGGGTATCGCAACGCGTTGACTGAGCCGATCGTCGTGCAGCAGCGCCTGCCGCTTGCCGGTTTGCAACAGCCTCTGCGCGTGGTGCTGGTCAGCGACATTCATTATGGCTGGCCCGACATGCGCACCCGCCGCCTGAACAGCATCGTCACAAGAATCAACGCCCAGCACCCTGATCTGGTGTTGCTGGCCGGGGACTATATGGGCGGCAAATGGCTCGACTGGCCGCGCAGCTGGCTGGAAGAGGCGCTGCCGCCGCTGGCGGCCCTGCATGCCCCCCTCGGGGTATTCGCCGCCGAGGGCAATCACGACAACCGGCCGTGGACCAGGCGGGTGATCGCGCGACAGATCGCCCCGAAGCTGCTGGTGGGCGAAGTGGTCGATACCGGCCCGGTGGTGGTGGCGGCCTTCCCTTCATCCGCCTACGTCAGTCCGGGCGCCCTGCAGACTGCCATGGTGGGGAAGCTGCCACGCAACAAGCCGGCCCTGCTGCTGATGCACGAACCGGAACAGCTGCGTTATATAAAGGTAAAGCCGCGCCCCGGCATATTGGCACTGGCAGGACATACCCATGGCGGACAGGTGGTGCTGCCGCTGGTGGGCGCCCTGTCCGAGCGGTTCCACGGCCGCTTCGACTGCCGTCGCGGCTTCTGCCACATCAACGGCTGGCCGGTGGTCGTGACCTCGGGTCTTGGCACCTCGACTCTGCCGATACGCTTCGGGGTGCCGCCCGAGATCCTGGTGCTGACTCTGGTGCCCGGCGGACCGTTACCGGCCGCCGGAAACCGCGAAACGCCATCTGCCCATCAGGCTGCCGGCAGGAAATCCGGAACGGAAAGGTAGCGCTCGCCGGTATCGTAGTTGAAGCCGAGGATGCGGGCCTTGCCGAGTGTTGGCAGCTTTGCGGCAATCGCTGCCAGCGTTGCCCCCGAAGATATCCCCACCAGCAGCCCTTCCTGCCGGGCGGAACGCCGTGCCCACTCGCGCGCGTCCTCGCCACTCACGGTGATCGCCCCGTCTAGCAGCTCGGTCTTGAGGTTGGTGGGAATGAACCCGGCGCCAAGCCCCTGAATCGGGTGCGGCCCCGGCTGGCCGCCGGAAATCACCGGAGACTGGTCTGGCTCGACGGCAAACACCTTCAACCCCGGCCATTGTTGCTTCAGTACCTGCGCCACTCCCGAAATATGGCCGCCGGTTCCCACCCCGGTGATGATCACATCGATGGGCGTTTCGGCGAAATCCGCCAGAATCTCGGCGGCGGTGGTGCGGGCATGCACCGTGATATTGGCGGGATTGTCGAACTGCTGCGGCATCCACGCACCAGGTGTTGCATCAACGATCTGCTGCGCCCGTTCGATCGCGCCCTTCATGCCCTTCTCCTTGGGAGTCAGATCGAAGTTGGCGCCATAGGCCAGCATCAGCCGCCGCCGTTCGACCGACATGCTGTCGGGCATTACCAGCACCAGCTTGTAGCCTTTCACGGCCGCCACCATGGCAAGGCCGATGCCGGTATTGCCGCTGGTCGGCTCGACGATGGTGCCGCCCGGCTTCAGAGCGCCCGAACGCTCGGCGTCTTCCACCATGGCGAGCGCTATGCGGTCCTTGATCGAGCCTCCGGGATTGGCACGTTCCGACTTGATCCACACCTCGGCCTCAGGGAACAGCCGCGACAAGCGGATGTGCGGGGTATTTCCAATGGTTTCCAGTACATTGGCAGCACGCATGGTCATTGCTCCTTCAGATGATCGGGGATTTCGAAACGGTCGGCATCGCGCAGTTCGGGAAACAGCCAGGCCCAGCCGATGGTGACGGCGAGCGCCAGCACCCCGCCCAGCACGGTTGCCTCTACCGCCCCCAGCAGCGCCGCCATGGTGCCGGCACGAAACTCGCCCAGTTCGTTCGAGGCGCTGATGAACAGGCTGGAGACTGAGCCGACCCGCCCGCGCATCCGGTCTGGCGTGTGCAGCTGGATCAGCGACTGACGCACATAGACCGAGACCATGTCGCCCGCCCCCAGTGTCGCCAGAGCCGCCACCGAAAGCCACAGATTACGCGACAGACCGAAGACGATGGTGGCGAGGCAGAAGATGCCGACATTCACGAACATCTTGCGGCCCACCCCGGTGCTGAGCGGCCGGCGGGCCAGTGCCAGCCCGACGATCGCCGCCCCGAAGGCCGGCGCCGCCCGCAGCAGCCCCAGCCCTTCGGCACCCACGACCAGGATATCGCGGGCAAAGATCGGCAGCATGGCGTTGGCTCCGGCCAGAATCACCGCGAACATGTCAAGCGTGATGGCTCCGAACAGGATCTGGCTCTGCCGCACATAGAAAAGCCCCTGCTTCACGGATTCCAGACCGGAAAGACCAGTGGGCGCCGGGCGGGGCACCGGGGCGATCAGGAACAGCGCCACCACCGAGGCGATCAGCAGCAGGGTTGAGAACAGATAGGGCAAAGGCGCCCAGAGATCATAGGAAATGCCCCCCACCACTGGCCCCAAAATGGCGCCGATCTGCCAGCTGATCGAGTTCCAGGCGATGGCAGTGGGCAGCACTGCGGCCGGCACCAGATTGGGGCCAAGCGCCGACAGCGCCGGACTGGCGAACGCCCGCGCCACCCCCAGCGCCAGCGCCACCACGAACAGCGGCCACAGCAGGTGCGAACCAGCCATGGTCAGCACAAGCAGGGTGGCGGCGCACGCCAGTTCAAGAGCAATGGCGGCGCGGCCGATGTGACGGCGGTCGAAGCGGTCGGCCACCACCCCCACCACCAGGCTGAGGAAGAACACCGGCAGAAACTGGGCAAGCCCGATCATGCCCAGCAGAAACGCCGCCTCGCGGATCGGCATGGTATGGCGGGCGATGTCGTACACCTGCCAGCCCAGAACGATCACCATCATGATCTGCGCCAGAGACGAACCCAGGCGTGCCACGAAAAACGCCCGGAATGCCGGAAAACTGAACGGGGATGGCGGCTCTGTCACTGCAACGCCCTAGCAGCAGTTCCCCCGCCGATGAAAGAAAGTTCGGCTGTGGCCTGCCCCAGATTTCCTTGGCGCGCCGTCAGACCAGCGAATCGAACAGGCGGGCGATGTTCTCCACGATTCGCTGCCGGAACGGACGCTGACGCCACTCGTCGGCCAGCAACGGCTCGCTTTCCTCGAGCCAGTCCCGCTGGATCGCCGCCACCTGCCTCACCGAGCCATCATCGAGCAGCAGCAGGTTGATCTCGAGGTTGAGCTGGAACGAGCGCAGATCGATGTTGCTGGAGCCGACGATCGCCAGCCGCTCGTCGATCACCAGATTCTTGGCATGCAGCAGATAATGGGGAAAGCGATGGATCATCACCCCCATCGCCAGCAGTTCACCATAATAACTGCGCTGCGCCAGCCCCACCAGCGGCTGATCCATCACGTGCGACAACAACAGGTGAACCTCCACCCCGCGCAGCACCGCTGATCGCAAGGCCGCCAGCAAATCGGTATCGGGAATGAAATAGGGGGTGACGATCACCACCCGTTGCTCGGCGCGGTGCAACTGCCATACCAGCAGCGACTGGAACGCCTCGACCGGCAGGTCAGGCCCGCTGGGCAGCAGCTGCGCCACCGCGTCACCGGCAGGCGGCGGGTCGGCAGGTCGCGGCGGCATGTCCTCACCCGATTCGAGGCACCAGTCAGTATCGAACTGCACCTGCATCTGCACTACCAATGGCCCCTCGGCCCTGACCATCAGCTCGCGGTTGACGATTCCGGGGCGAAAATCGGGGGCGACGATGTTCTGCGAGCCGATCCAGCCGATGCGGCCATCCACCAGATACAGCTTGCGGTGATTGCGCAGGTCGCGGCGGGTGAATCCTTTCAGCATCCGCAACGGCAGCGCCTGCCGGTAGCGGGCGCCACTTCGGGCGAGCAGCCGCTGGGTGCGGCCACGCCAGCGTGCCGACCCCACCGGGTCGAACAGCACCCGGCAGGTCACCCCGCGCTCCTGCGCCCGGCGCAAGGCTGCCGCCACCCGCTCGCCGATGCGGTCGCTGGCGAAAATATAGGCCAGCATGTCGACGCTGTGGCTGGCCTGATCGATATCGGCGATCAGCCGGGTGACGCATTCTTCGTAATCTGGGTGGAAGGTCAGCTGGTTACCAGCCGATGGCGGCCAGGCCCCAACCGCCGCGGCAAAGCGCGAAACTTCGCTTTCTGCTGCCCCTTCACCCGCGCGCAGGGTGGCAAGCTCGGCCGCGCGGCGGTGCCGCCACGGCGGCAGACGCGGCCGGCCGATCATCAGGTACAGGGCAAGGCCGGCATAGGGAACGAACAGGATCAGCAGCAGCCAGCTGCGCGCCGCCGCCGGCGCGCGGCGCTGCGGCACCACGATGACGGCAGCGATACGGATCGCCCATTCCGACAATGTCACCAGCGTTCCAGCATCGATCGACACGCTCAGCCCCTCACCCCTCAGCTGGCACCACCCGGCACCTGCCGAACCGTCGGCAGCCGCCGTTCAAGGGGCGGTGCGCGGTTCCAGGCCGGACTGTTCCGGCCAGAAGGCGGCTCAGGGCTCACATCGGCTCGACGAAACTGTCGAGAACCAGCCGGGTGCCGGCCTGATCAAAGGCGATTTCCAGCTTGTTCCCCTCGCGCGACTGGACGACACCCATGCCGAACTTGCTGTGAAACACCCGGCTGCCGGTGACGATATCACTGCGCGGGGCACTGCCGAAGCCTGATTTCAACGGCCGGGCGCCAACAGCGACACCCCTTGCCGGCGCAGGACGGGGGATGCGGCGATCATCGGCACTGGTGCGGCGCGCCGCCGGCCACCCGCCGTCGCCACCGGGGCGCAGCGCCTCGCTGTCGATGACGGTGCGCCACGGCCGATGGCCGCCCGCCAGCGTCGATTCGTGGCTGACATGGGCATCGGGCAGCTCGGCCAGAAAACGTGACGGCAGCGCCGCCGTCCACTGGCCATAGACGCGGCGATTGGCTGCGTGCAGAATGGTGGCGTGGCGGCGCGCCCGGGTGATTCCCACATAGGCGAGGCGCCGCTCCTCCTCCAGCGCCGACGCCCCGCCTTCATCGAGGGCGCGCTGCGACGGAAACAGCCCTTCCTCCCAGCCGGGCAGGAACAGCTGATCGAACTCCAGCCCCTTGGCGGCGTGCAGGGTCATCAGGGTCACCTTCGCGTCGTCGTCCTGGCGGTCATTGTCCATCACCAGCGCCACATGTTCAAGAAAGCCCGGCAGATCGTCGAACCCCTCGATGGCGCGCACCAGCTCGGCCAGGTTATCGATGCGGCCGGCAGCTTCGGGGGTGCGGTCGTTCTCGAGCATGGCGATATAGCCCGATTCCTCGAGCACCGCCTGCACCAGTGCCCCGTGCGGCAGTGTTGGCAACTGATCGCGCCAGCGGGCGAACAGCTCAAGCAAGTTGGCAAGCGACCGCCGCGCCGCTGCCGGCAATTCGCTGCCCTGCGCCAGTTGCCCGGCGGCGGCCGGCAGCGACAGCCCGGTCTGGCGGGCGTGGGCGTGCAGCCGCGCCAGAGCCTTGTCGCCCAGCCCGCGCCGCGGGGTATTGATGATACGTTCGAACGCCAGGCCATCATCGGGTTGCACGATCAGCCGCAGATAGGCGAGCGCATCGCGAATCTCGGCGCGCTCGTAAAAGCGGAACCCACCGACGATCCGGTAGGGCAGGCCGATGGCAATGAAGCGATCCTCGAACTCGCGGGTCTGGAACGAGGCCCGCACCAGAATGGCGATCTGCCCGGCATCGGCGCCTTCCCGCAGCAGCCGCTCGATGCGCTCGCCCACCACGCGGGCCTCCTCGGGGCCGTCCCACACGCTGATCACGTCCACCTTGTCACCGTGGCTCGCCTTGGTCCACAGGGTTTTGCCAAGGCGCCCGCGGTTGTTGGCAATCACGGCGGCGGCGGCCCCCAGAATATGCGGGGTAGAGCGATAGTTCTGCTCCAGCCGGATGATGCGGGCGCCGGGAAAATCACGCTCGAACGACAGGATGTTGCCCACCTCGGCACCGCGCCAGCCATAGATCGACTGATCGTCGTCGCCCACGCAGCAGATATTGCCCTGCCCGCCCTGCGCCCTGGCCGCAAGCAATGTCAGCCAGCGATACTGGGCGGCGTTGGTATCCTGATACTCATCGACCAGCACATAGCGAAAGCGCTGCTGCCATTGCGCCAGCACATCCGGATGGCCCGCGAATATCTCCAGCATGTGCAGCAGCAGGTCACCGAAATCAGCGGCATTCACGGCTGCCAGTGCCGACTGGTAGCGTCGGTAGAGCTCGGCGCCGCGCCCTTCGGCAAAAGCAAAGGATTCGCCGGCCGGCACCCCAGCCGGTGCAAGGCCGCGGTTCTTCCAGCGGTCGATAAGGGTGGCCAGCTGGCGGGCGGGCCAGCGTTTTTCATCTAGTCCGGAGTCGATGATCAGCCGCTTCAGAAGCCGCAGCTGATCATCGGTATCGAGAATGGTGAAGTTGCTGCGCAACCCCACCAGTTCGGCATGGTGGCGCAACATCCGCGCGGCAATGGCGTGAAAGGTGCCAAGCCACGGAAGCCCCGCGAACCCGCCAGCGCCGGCACTGACGGCTTCGCCTCCAATCAACCCTTCAAGGCGATGGCGCATTTCCCCGGCTGCCTTGTTGGTGAAGGTGACGGCCAGAATCTGCGACGGCCAGGCCCGACGGGTTGCCAGAATGCCGGCCAGCCGTGCCGTCAGCGCCTTCGTCTTGCCGGTGCCGGCACCCGCCAGCACCAGCACCGGCCCTTCGAGTGTGGTGGCGGCCTCGCGCTGCGGCGGGTTAAGGCCGTGCAGCCACGGGGCATCTTCATCAGCAACAGACGACATGTCGGAACAGATAGCGAACTTATGCCCCACCCCGCAAGAGCAGCAACCGCGCCTTGCCGACTACCCGATCGGCCATCAAGGTAAAGCCTTCGGCGTTGAAGGCTTCCTGTCGCCCCAGCTCGATGCTGATCCAGCTGTGGGGGGCAATCCACCCGCCGGCGCTCGCCGACTTCAGCGCCGCAGCCACCAGCCCCTGGCCATAGGGCGGGTCGAGAAAGACCACGTCGGCCACCGCGCTCGCTGCCGGCAGGCGGGTGGCATCATGGCCGATCAGCCGGGCATCGGCCCCCAGCGCCTTGCTGTTGGCGGCAATTGCCGCACGCGCCTGCGGATCGCTCTCAGCCAGGAAGGCGCGCGCCGCCCCGCGCGACAGGGCCTCGAACGCCAGCGCCCCTGAGCCGGCAAACAGGTCGAGCACGGTGAGATCGGCAAAATCCCCCAGCCGGCTGGTCAGCATGGAGAACAGCGTTTCGCGGGTGCGATCAGCGGTCGGCCGGGTGGTGTCGCCGGCCGCTGTCACCAGAGTCCGCGACCGCCAGCGACCGGCGATGATCCTCATTGCCTGGTTATCATGAACGTGCGGGCGGTGAGCGCCGACCCAGCAGCCGCTGCAGTTGCGTCACGCTCGGGACGCTTGCTTCGACAACGCCGCGCACCGGCAGATCGGCCAGCTGGAACGGCCCATAGGCCGTGCGGATCAGCCGGCTTACCTTCAGGCCCATCGCCTCGCACAGCTTGCGCACCTCGCGGTTCTTGCCCTCGGTCAGAGTCATGGTGAGCCAGATATTGGCGCCGTCTGCCCGGGCGCGGCGATCGACCGAGGCATCGACCGGACCATAGCGCACGCCATCCAGAGTGACCCCCATCGCCAGCGCTTCGAGGTCGCTCTGCCGCACTTCGCCCATCGCCCGCACCCGGTAGGTGCGCGGCACGGCATTGGCCGGCAGTTCCAGCGCCCGCTTCAGTTCGCCATCGTTGGTCAGAAGCAACAGCCCCTCGGTATTGAGGTCGAGCCGGCCCACCGGAACCAGCCGCGGCAGCCCCGCCGGCAGCACGTCATAGATGGTGGGGCGCCCCGCCGGATCACGCGCTGCCGTCAGCACGCCGGAAGGCTTGTGGAACAGAAACACCCGGGTAGCCTGCGCCGATGCCACCGGCCTGCCATCGACTCGGACTCCGTCGAGTGTCGTGAGGATGGTTGCCGGAGTTTCCAGCACCCTGCCGTCAATCGCCACCCGCCCCTCGGCGATCATCCGCTCGACATCGCGCCGCGAGCCGACACCCGCGCGCGCCAGCAGCTTGGCGATACGCTCTCCCTTGTTGTCGGCCTTATCGCCTCCCTTGCTTCCCGGCTTGCCGCTTCCCTTGCCGTACGCCGGGTCATCCCCCTTGTCGGTGCGCGGCGCCCGCGACGGCGGTGCCGGGCGCTGCGCCACCCGCCGGGGCGGACGCTGGCTGGCATGGGCCCGTGGCCCGCGGCTTCCTCCCTCGCCCGACCCGGAGCCCCGGGTTCCGCCACCGCTGCGGCGCGGCGGGCGCCGTCCCTCAGACATGGACGGGAACGCCGATTTCCGATTTCGAGGTGCGGATGGTGAGCGAGGTCTTGACCGACCCGACGTTGGGGGCGCTGGTGAGCTGTTCGGTCAGGAACGTCTGGAAGCTGGGAAGATCGGCCGCCACCACCTTGAGGATGAAATCGATCTCGCCGTTCAGCATATGGCATTCGCGCACCTGCGGCAGCGTGGCGACATAGGCCTCGAAGGCCCGCAGGTCGCTTTCCGCCTGGCTCCTGAGACTGACCATGGCAAAAACCGTGATCGACCAGCCCAACGCGCGCGCCGACAGGTCGGCATGATAGCCGCGAATCACACCCGCCTCTTCCAGCGTGCGCACCCGTCGCAGGCACGGCGGCGCCGTCAGCCCCACCCGCTGGGCGAGATCGACGTTGGTCATGCGACCATCTTCCTGAAGATAGCCCAGAATTTCGAGATCAATATGATCGAGTTGGTGGATGCGCGCCATATACCTTAATGCTCCTTGTGCTATCCTGATAATAAAATTACGCCAATGCACAAGAGCCTTGCCACAAAACCTGCCGCAAATGTCGGCTCATCCGCCGTGTTCGGGCGACGGAACGCAGTTGCCAAGCCCGGTCGGGATGCTATCTCCAACCACGCTGAAACAACCGAGACCGGAACCCGAAGGGCATCATCGTGGGCGACATTCTGAAAACCAGGCTACTCATCATCGGCTCGGGGCCGGCTGGCTATACCGCTGCCGTTTACGGCGCGCGGGCCATGCTGCAACCCCTGCTGGTGGAAGGGCTGCAGCCGGGTGGCCAGCTGACCATCACCACCGAGGTGGAGAACTGGCCGGGTGCATCGATGATCATGGGCCCAGAGCTGATGGCCAACATGCGCGCCCACGCCGAACATGTCGGCACCCGCATCGTCGCCGACACGATTGCCTCGATCGATCTGTCGCATCGCCCGTTCGTGGCGATCGGGGAAGGCGGCACCCGTTATGAGGCCGAGGCGCTGGTGATCGCCACCGGCGCCAGTGCCCGCTGGCTGGGCCTCCCCTCGGAAACGCATTTTCGCGGTCGCGGCGTTTCGGCCTGCGCCACCTGTGACGGATTTTTCTTCCGCGACAAGCATGTCGTGGTGGTGGGCGGCGGCAACAGCGCCGTTGAAGAAGCGATGTTCCTCACCAATTTCGCAAGCAAGGTGACACTGGTGCACCGCCGCGATTCCCTGCGCGCCGATGCCACCAACCAGCAGCGCCTGTTCGCCAACCCCAGGATCGAGGTGATCTGGAACGCCGGAGTCGTCGAGGTGCTGGGCGAGGAGGGGTTCACTGGCGGCGTAACCGCCGTGGTGCTGGCCGATACCCGCAGCGGCGAACGGCGCGAACTGGCCACCGACGGTCTGTTCATCGCCATCGGCCATGATCCGGCGACCGCATTGTTCAAGGGCCAGTTGCAGATGGATGCTGATGGTTATCTGCTGGTGGAACCCGGAACGCCGCGCACCAGTGTGCCGGGGGTGTTCGCAGCCGGCGACGTCACCGACAAACACTATCGCCAGGCGGTCACAGCCGCCGGCATGGGCTGCATGGCCGCCCTCGAGGCCGAGCGATTTCTCGCAACGGCCCAGCCTGTGGCCGTTGCCGCTGAAGTCATGGCCTGATGCCTCTCGACTGGGACAAGCTGCGCCTGTTCCATGTGGTGGCGGCGGCTGGCAGTTTCACCGAGGGCGCCCGAAGGCTGAGATTGTCGCAGCCCGCCTTGTCGCGCCAGATCATCGCCCTCGAAGAGTCGCTGGGCGCCAAGCTGTTCCACCGCCATGCCCGCGGCCTCGCCCTCACCAACGAAGGCGAACAACTGCGCACCACCACGGCGCGGATGGCCGATGCCGTCGAGCGCACCCGCAGCTCTATCGAGGCAACCCGTAACCGCCCCACCGGCGAGATCAAGCTGACAAGCACCGTCAGTTTCGGCTCGTCGTGGCTGCCGCGTCACCTCGCCGATTTTCTCGATCTCTACCCCGATATCCACATCAACCTCATCCTGTCGGACGAAGTGCGCGACCTGTCGCGCCACGAAGCCGATTGCGCCATCCGCTTCCAGAAACCGCATCAGGCCGATCTCATCCAGCGGCCGCTGGCCTCGATCCGTCACCTGCTGTGCGCCTCTCCGGATTATCTGGAAGCCCATGGCGAACCACAGACGGCTGCCGATCTGCTGAATCACCGGCTGATCGCCTACGGGCCGGAGGTGCCAGCCTATCTGCGCTCGATCAACTGGGCGCTGACACTGGGCCATGATGGCCAGCCGCGCACGCCGGCGCTGTCGGTCAACAGCAGTTTTGCGGTGTTGCAGGCGGTCGAGGCGGGGGCGGGGATCGCAGCGCTGCCCACCTATCTGCTGCGCAACGCCCGGGTGAAGATCCTGCTGCCCAGCATCCAGGGGGCGGTCTTCCAGACATTCTTTGTCTATCCCTCCGAACTGAAAGGCTCGGTGCGTCTGGCAGTACTGCGCGATTTTCTGATCGAGCGCATGACGCCAGAGCATCTCGACCTCATCAACCCGCCGCAGGCCTGAAGAGGGCATCTTACCCACCCCATCAATCCATGCATTTTCTGCATGGCTGCCCCAGATTGTTCGCACTTGCACAATCATTCGGGTCGGCCTAAATAGGCTTCGTTGCTGCGATGCAGCGCGGGCCGGATAGCCTCACTCCTCCCCGAGATATCCGGTCGGGTCGACCACCACTCTCCCTCCCTCCCTCGGAGGTCGACCAAAAAATCTGGGCCAGGGTTGAGCTTGCTCCCCTGGCCCTCTTTTTTTCTGCTCTTTCGTTCCGCGTGCCTAACGGCTAAGCGAGCCGGGCGTGGGCCTGTAGCTCAATGGTCAGAGCTGGCCGCTCATAACGGCTAGGTTGCGGGTTCGAGTCCTGCCGGGCCCACCACATTGTCTTTGCAACCGCTCTTTTCTTACGGTGTGTCTTCCAGTATGGCGCGGCCTGCGCCTGTTTGTTGTATCTGCGCCAAGGATTGCTCTTGCCCTTCGAAGACCTGCACCTTTCCGACGCACTGCTGAAGGCCGTCGCCGACGCTGGCTATACCGAGCCAAGCGCCATTCAGGCGGCCGCCATCCCCTCGGTGCTGATGGGCAAAGACCTGATCGGCGTTGCCCAGACCGGCACCGGCAAGACGGCAAGCTTCGTGCTGCCGATGCTCGATGTGCTGGCCGAAGGTCGCACCCGGGCGCGGATGCCCCGCTCGCTGATCCTCGAACCAACGCGCGAACTCGCGGCCCAGGTCGCCGAGAACTTCGAGAAATACGGCCGCTACCACAAGCTGTCGATGGCGTTGCTGATTGGCGGAGTTTCCTTCGGAGATCAGGACAAGGCGCTGGAAAAGGGTGTCGATGTGCTGATCGCCACCCCGGGCCGCCTGCTTGACCAGCATCAACGCGGCAAGGTGCTGTTATCCGGAGTCGACATTCTGGTGATCGACGAAGCCGATCGCATGCTCGACATGGGGTTCATCCCTGATGTCGAACGTATCTGCGCGCTGCTGCGCCCGGAACGTCAGACGCTGCTGTTTTCCGCAACCATGCCGGCACCGGTCAAGAAACTGGCCGATCGCTTCATGCAGAACCCCAAGGTCGTCGAGGTGGCGCGCCCTGCCAGCACCAACAAGGATATCACCCAGCTGCTGGTTCCGGCCGACCCTCACCACAAGCGTGACATTCTACGCCGGCTGCTGCACGAAGCCGGCGATTCGGTTTCCGCAATCGTTTTCTGCAACCGCAAGACGACGGTGCGCGATCTCGCCGCCAGCCTCAAGCGTCACAGGTTCAGGGCCGGTCAGATTCATGGCGACATGGAACAGGCCGACCGCATCCGCGAACTCGAACGCTTCCGCGATGGTGACATCGACATTCTCGTCGCGTCCGACGTGGCGGCACGCGGGCTTGACGTGAAGGGCGTGAGCCATGTGTTCAATTTCGATGTGCCCTGGCACCCCGATGACTATGTGCACCGCATCGGGCGCACAGGTCGCGCCGGCCAGAAAGGCAGCGCCGTCACCCTCGTCACCCCCGACGACGAGGAAGCCATCGCCAACATCGAGAAGCTGACCAGCCAGAAGATCAGCCGCGCCGCGCCACTACCCGAACCGGTACGCGAGCCAGCGCACCCGCGGCGCAAGCGCCCAGAAACGCACAACGAAACGCACAACGAGCCGCATATCGAGCCGCACAACGAGCCGCACAGAGAACCGGGCAGCGAATCGCGCCAGGAATCACGCCCTGAAGCGCGGCAGGAATCGGCGGCCCCATCGGCCGCAGCACGGCGCCCCACCACCAGCCGGGCGGGCGCCCAGGCGGGAACCCGGGCCGCCGCAGCCTCTGGCAAGCCAAAAACCGGCCAGCGCCAGCCACTGCGGTCAGCCGCCACCGAGACCACCGATCCGCCGTCAGCGCCGGGATTCGGGCCGGAGGGCATCCCGGCCTTCCTTCTGGTTTCCGCCAGTCGCCGCTAGGCCGCCAGCTGGCGCCCGATGCCGGCAGCCTTGGCGCCACCGACAGCCAACAGGGGGAGCACTATCGTGTCAGACGGTGATTTTCAGCATATCCGCTTGCAGATCGATCAGGGGGTTGCGACCCTGACACTCAACCACCCCGAGCGATTGAACGCGCTCGACAGCTGCATGTGCGATGAACTGATGGTGGCGCTCGACAGCCTTGCTGCAAACGCGGGCGGGGCGCGCTGCCTGCTGCTCACCGGAGCCGGCCGCGCCTTCTGCTCAGGGGCGGACCTGATGGCCGCCGCCAGCCGATCCGGTCCTGTCGACCCCGGCGCCGAGCTGGAACGCACCCTCAATCCGCTGATCGAGCGGCTGTTCGCCTTGCCGATGCCGGTGATAACCGCAGTCAATGGCGCAGCCGCCGGTGCCGGATGCTCGCTGGCGCTGGCAGGCGACATCATCATCGCTGGCCGCAGCGGCTATTTCCTGCAGGCATTCGTCAACATCGGCCTGGTCCCCGATGTCGGCTCGACCTGGCTGCTGCCGCGCATGATCGGCCGCACCCGCGCCCTGCGCATGATGATGCTGGGCGAGCGCATCGGTGCCGAGCAGGCGGTCGACTGGGGCCTTGCCACCTTTCTTTCCGAAGACGAGGCGCTGATGGCCGAGGCAACGGCGATTGCCACGCGGCTGGCGAACGGCCCGACCCGCACGCTTGCCCACATCCGCCACGGGGTCCACCGGGCGTTGCACGAGGGCTTTGCCGACAGTCTCGGCATGGAGCGCGATCATCAGCGCGCCCTTGCCCGCACGGCCGATTTTGCCGAAGGGATCGCTGCCTTCCTGCAAAAACGTCCGCCCGACTTCACCGGGGCCTGAGCGCCACCACCAGGCCGACAAGGGCAATCACCGCCCCGGCCGCCGAAAGCCCGGTCCAGCGAAAATCTTCGACAAAGGTCGAGATCACCATGGCCAGAATGGGAATCGGAACGCCGGTCCAGGCGGCTTCGGCCGGGCCGATCACCCGGATCAACTCGAAATACAGCGAAAAGGCGATGGCCGACGCGAACATGCCAAGTGCCACCGTCGCCCCCCAATAGGCAAGCGTCAGCTCGAAGGCGGGCGGGCCACTGGTGAGTGCCGCAAACAGCAGGTTACCCACTGCGGAAACCAGCATCGCCCACCCCATGACCGCAAGCGGCGGCAGTCGAAAAGCCGCCGGGGTTGCCTGCAGCACATTGGCAACTGACGCCGACAGGATGCCGGCAACCGTCAGCACCACCCCGAGGCCGGCAGACTGGCTCAGCTCCGGGTGGGCGAATTCCGCGGAAAACAGCAGTGCCACCCCGACGATGGCGAGTGCCGACCCCACGACGAAGCGCCGGCTGGGGCGGCGCTTCAGGAACAGCGCCGCCAGCAAGGCGTTGGGGATCATCAGAAGTGCATAGGCGGCAGCGACGATGCCCGATGTCAGATATTGTTCGGCACGATAGACGAGATTGAAGTTGAGGAAGAATTGCAGGAACGCCAGCGCCACCACGAATTTCCAGCCACTGGCCGGGATATACAACGTCAGGCCCTTCAGACGGCACCACAGCAGCAGGAAACTGCCGCCCAGCAGGAAGCGCCAGCCTATCGACCAGGTCGGATTGACGGCCCCCAGTTGCACCTTGATGAGAATCCAGCTGATGCTCCACATCAGCACGATGGCCACGAACTGCGCCATGCGCCCCGGGGTCATCCCCCCGGACGCCCCGCCATGGCCGCTCAACCGATTGGCTCGTTCGGATAGGTTCCGAAGGTCTGCTCGCGCAGGATGTACCCTGATCGTCCCTCACCTTCCACCCGGCACCAGCGGTCGGCGCACATCGTCACCCGCATCACCACGCCCGGCTCGGCGCGCAGCACGATAGGGGCGGAAATGTCGGGCCGCGCCCGCAGATCCCGGGCTTCACCAACGATCTGCACACTGCGATCGGTCGACAGCATGGCGCGATCCATCCACCCCTCGGTGCCCTCGGAATCGCGCACCCGGCGCCACACATTCCATTCCGCGGTGATTTCCAGCGGCAGACCCGGTCGAATGAAGATCCACTTCACTGGATATTCCTTGCCGGGGCCACTGCGCAGATAGGCGCGAATCGCCCGCTGGCTGGCAAAGCGCGGAACCGGCAGGCCCGACAGGTTCTTCAACGCATCCTTGTTGGTGGGCGTGACCTGCCGGGGTGGAACAGAGGCTGGCGCCGCGGACGGTTGCTGTGCCGACGCCTGCGCTGCGGCAGCAAGCCAGATCAGGAGCATGGGGATACGCATATTCTCTCCCTAGCGAATCCGTCACGCCTTGCAATCAGGGGGGATTCCGCGTCACAATCGCCACCATGGCCAGCCCTCGATTTCACAAATATGATCGCAAGCTAAAGGTGTTCGTCACCCGCCGGCTGCCGCAACCGGTGGAAACGCGCCTTGCGGAGCTGTTCGATGTCACCCTAAACCTCGATGATCACCGCATGACGCGTGCGGAAATCGCAGCTGCCATGGCCAGCAGCGACGTTCTGGTTCCAACCGTTACCGACATCATCGACGCTGCCCTGATCACCCAGGCGGGTGACGACCTGAAACTGATCGCCAATTTCGGCACCGGCCATGATCACATCGATACGAAGGCAGCGCACGAACGGGGGATTACCGTCACCAACACGCCCGGCGTTCTCACCGACGATACCGCCGACATGGTGATGGCGCTGATCCTTTCGGTTCCACGCCGGCTGGCCGAAGGCGAAAAACTGGTGCGGTCAGGCAAATGGGCGGGGTGGGCGCCCACATTGATGCTTGGCCACCGCATCGGCGGCAAGCGGCTGGGGATCGTCGGCATGGGGCGGATCGGCCAGGCGGTCGCCCAGCGGGCACGCGCCTTCGGGCTGTCGGTGCATTACCACAACCGTCACCGGCTGCCCAAGGCTCTCGAATCATCGCTTGAAGCCACCTGGTGGCCAACGCTCGATTCGATGCTGGAACGCATGGATATCGTCAGCCTCAACTGCCCTGAAACGGCGGAAACCCGCCACATGATCAATGCCCAGCGGCTGAAGCAGATGCAGCCGCACGCCTATCTCATCAACACCGCGCGCGGCGCCCTCATCGACGAATCGGCCCTGATCAGCGCACTCGAGGCGCGCATCATCGCCGGTGCCGGGCTTGATGTCTTCGAACACGAGCCCGAAGTGTCACAGCGCCTGCTGAAACTGCCCAACGTCGTCCTTCTGCCCCACCTCGGGTCAGCCACGTTCGAAGGCCGACAGGCGATGGGAGAGAAGGTGATCGCCAATATCCGCGTGTTCTCGGATGGTCACCGCCCGCCAGATCAGGTTCTTCCAGAACCAGAAGGCTGATGATCCGCGAGCGCGAACTGAGGCTGGCACTCGTCTGTTACGGCGGCGTCAGTCTGGCCATCTACATGCACGGCGTCACCAAAGAGCTGTGGAAACTGCTGCGCGCCAGCGAGGCCCGCAAGTGCAACCGGGAGCTTGAGGGCGACACCGAGTTGGTGTGGCTGGACCTCATGCACACCATCGCCCATCACGCCGACCTCACCGTCATCTGCGATGTGCTGGCCGGAGCCTCGGCGGGCGGGCTGAACGCCGTGCTGCTGTCTGATGCCATCACCGGCGGCCACAGTCTTGAACCACTGACCGACATGTGGCTCGACGAAGCCGACGTCGACAAGCTGCTTGACCCAGAGGCCCGCCCCTCCGGGCGGCTGGCCGAACGGCTGGGCCGCTTTTACAAGGAGCCGATCGCCTGGCTGGCCGCCCATCAATCGGAAAGCCTTGCCTCGGTCGACAACCCCGATGTCCGCGCTGAAATCGCCGTGAAACTGGCGGGGTTCGTGCGCAGCCGCTGGTTCAAGCCACCGTTCTCGGGCGAGGGGCTGACAGCCATGCTCGATACAGCCATGGACGCTATGGAAGCGGCATCGACCGGACGGCCACTGATCCCCCCTGCTCTGCCACTCAGCCTGTTCGTTACCGTTACCGATTACTGGGGGGCCAATGTCCAGCTGCCCATCCATTCTCCGCCCACCGTGACCGAACGCGAGCATCGCCGTATCTTCGCCTTCCAGTCGCCCCCCATCGCCATGCACGATCCGGCCCCGCGTCTGCCGGCAGCCGAACGGCCGGCCCTGCTGTTCGCCGCCCGCGCCACCGCCTGTTTCCCCGGCGCCTTCCCGCCGGCTTCGATCACCGAAATCGATGATCGCCTTGCCGAAACCGGACGGGTCTGGCCCCACCGCGCCCGTTTCATCGCCACCCAGCTGGCTGGCGACCGCAGCCCCGAAGACATCCTGCTGATCGATGGCAGCGTGCTCGACAACGCCCCGTTCGGCCCGGCCATCGAAGCGGTGCGGGTGCGCGTCGCCCACCGCGAAGTCGACCGGCGTTTCGTCTATGTCGACCCCAAGCCGGGGGCTGCCGGGCCACTGCGCGGGCTGAGCAACCGCGAGCCGGGATTTTTCACCGCCATCTATCGGGCGCTGGCCGATATCCCGCGCGCCCAACCCATCCGCGACAGCCTCGAAAGCATCCGCCAGCTGTCCGCCCATATCCGGCGCATCTCCGATGTCGTCGATGCCATGACGCCTGCCGTCGATGAAGCCATCCTGCGCGCTGTTGGCACCCACTTCTTCCTGTGGCCGCTTGGCAATGAACGGCTGGCACGCGCCCGCGCCCGCCTGCATTCGGCAGCGGCCCTGGGGGCCGGCTATACCTTTGCCGGTTATGCACAGATGAAGGTGCGCACCGTGCTCGACGAAGCCACCCGTCTGCTGCGCCACCAGGCCAACCTGAACGACAACGAAGAAACCCTGCTGCGCCAGATGCTCACCGATGTTCTCACAGAGCGTCAGGCTTTCGACCACCGCGGCGCTCTTGGCCGCAACCCGGCCCAGAGTGGCTATGTGCAGTTTCTGCGCCACCACGACATCAGCTTCCGCATCCGCCGTTTGCGCCTGTTCAGCCGCCGACTGGTGGAAACCATCGAGTCAAGCGCCAGCGAAGCCGAACGGGCGGCTGCGGAAAAGCTGAAGGCGGCCATGTATCGGGCCGTGTCGCCTTTTGAGGAACTGCGGTCTCCGGCGCCAACGGCACCGACACCGGCTGCGGAAGCCGTGCGTCGCACCCTCAGCGAAAGCAACCCTGAACAGCGACGGCGAGCAGCTGCGGATGCCCTCGACCAGCTGGCTGCCATGCACCGTCTGTCGGCGCAGGACTCCGAGGTCGACCAGATGCTGGCCATGCACATCACCAATCCGGCCTTCTCCCGACCGGCCCGTCAGCGGCTGGTAAGGGCGTGGCTTGGCTTCCCCTTCTACGATATTGCCATCCTGCCGATGATGCAGGTGCAGACGGCCGACAGTTTCGAGGAACTGAAGGTCGATCGTATCTCGCCCGACGATGCCATCTCGTTGCGCGAAGGTGGCGCCCGCGCCTGTCTGAAGGGCTGGCAGATGAATGCCTTTGCCGGGTTCTTCAGCCGCGCCTACCGCGAGAATGATTACCTGTTCGGCCGCCTCCATGCCGCCGAACGTTTCCTCGATATCGTGCTGACTGCGGTGCCCGAGTGTCAGATCGATGCCCGCTACTGGAAAGGACGCCTGTTTGCGGCCATCCTCGCAAGCGAGCGGTCCCGCCTTGGCCACATCGGCAACGAAATCGATGACCTTGAGGCAAAGCTGGCGCTTTGGCAGGCCGCCAATGGCAACAGCGGGCCAGACGGAGAGGCAACGGCCTCAGCCTGATACCGCAGCCAGCATGCTACGCAGCGGCAAGCGGCGGCCGATAAGCGACGTGTCCTGACCATGCGCACCATTCAGCAGCGTCTCAAGCCCTTGGAACAGTCTGTGCCCAGAATTGGCGTCAATTGGCGAGAAGGGTAGCATGGCAACTGTCAGCCGCTGGCCAGCAGACAACAAAAAGGCAGCGCAGGTTGGCCCGCGCTGCCTTCAGGTAAGGTGAATTTAATCAGGCGTAGGCTTCGTTACCAACGAACCCCATCTTGGTAATGCCAGCCTGCTGGGCGGCGGCCATCACCTTGTTGACCACCTCGTAACGGGCCAGCTGATCGGGCTTCAGACGCAGCTCGGGCTGTTGTTCGTTCGGCAGCTGACCGATCTGCCGCAGATAGCCTTCCAGTTGCGGCATCGTCACTTCCTGATCGTTCCAGTAGATGGTGTTCAGAAAGTCGATGTTCACCTGGTTGAAGTCAGGCTTGATGTCGTTCGGCAGGTTCGACGGCGGCGGCAGATCGAGCTTTGTCGCGTGCGTCTGGATGGGAATGGTCAGGATGAACATGATGAGAAGCACGAGCATGACGTCGATCAGCGGCGTCGTGTTCATGTCACCCATCGGCCGATCACTGCCGCCTGTTGACATGGATATTGCCATATCTGGTCTCTCTTTCCGGGGTGTTTAGCGGCTGACTACGTGTCCGACCGGGGGCTCGGAGATGAAGGCGATCTTCTGATATCCGGCACGTTGCATGGCGAAGATAGCGCCTCCAACGCAGCGATATTCCGTTGCGGCATCCGCCCGGATGTGGGCTTCCGGCAACTCGATCTTGGCCCCCTTGGCCTTCTGCCGTTCCACCTGGTCAAGCAGATAGGCCGCACCCTTCTCCCGCAACTGATCATGTGACTGGATCTTGCCAAGGCCCCAGTAGACATCACAGTTCTTGTCAACGGAAAGGGGGACGTTTTCCGGCTTGGTTGTTGTCGGGATATTGATCACTTTGGGCAGTTGCACCGGCACCGTCTGGATCACCACCGGAACCGTGATGAGGAAGATGATGACGAGAACCAGCATCACGTCCACGAGGGGCGTGGTGTTGATTTCGGACATCAGTCCGCCTTCTTCCTGCTCACCGACGCTCATTGACATGGAATAAGTCCCCTAACTCGTCTGGGATGGACAGGCTTACTTCTTGGCGGCAGGAGCCGGAGCGGCGGCAGGCGCCGGGCGGGCCACACGGGCACCCGACAGAATGTAGGCATGCACGTCAGACGCGAAGATGTTCAGACGCTCCATCACGCTCTTGTTGCGGCCGGCGAGGTAGTTGTAACCAAGCACCGCCGGGATGGCGACCGCAAGACCGATGGCGGTCATGATGAGGGCTTCACCGACAGGACCGGCGACCTTGTCGATCGACGCCTGACCGGCAATGCCGATGTTGATGAGCGCGCGGTAGATACCGATGACGGTGCCGAGCAGCCCGATGAACGGCGCAACGGCGCCGACCGAGGCGAGGAACGACAGTCCCGAGTTCAGACGCGAGGCGATCAGCCCGGCCGAGTGGTTCATGGTGAGCGTCACCCACTCGTGGCGGTCGATCTGGTCGGTCAGCTTGCCTTCGTGGTGCTCGAGGGCACGCATGCCATCGTCAGCCACCTGGCGGTAGGCCGAATCCTTGTTCAGCTTGGCAACGCCTTCCTTCAGGCTGCCCGCCGACCAAACTTTCTTTTCGACGTCGACGGCTTCCTTCATCAGCTTGCGCTGTTCGAACCACTTGGTGAACATGATGTACCAGGAATAGGCCGACATGATCACCATGATGGCGAAGAGCGACTGGGCAATGATGCCCCCTTGCTCGAGAGCGGCTACCAGGCCGTACGGATTGTCGGTTGTAGTTACGTCTGCCATTCTAAATCCCTCTGAAACTAGAATAATCGGGTTGAAACAGGTCGTCTGTGTTTCCCCGCATCAGCGGGCATTCTCAAGCTGCCAGCGGTAGTTGCGGGTAATGGTTGCCGTAACCGGCTCCCCATTCTGCGTTGCCGGCTTGAAGCGCCAGCGCCGCTCGGCGATCTGGCAGGCCTTTTCATCGAGACGTGCATGTCCGCTGGGGTTTGTTACCACACATTCGGTAACCCGCCCATTGGTTCCCACCGTCACACGGATTCCGGTAACCCCTTCCTCACCAGCCCGGCGCGACGCATCGGGATAGTCATCGGGCGTGACCACGAAAGACCGCGCGACCGGAACAGGCGCCGTGCCGGGAATGGCAGGCGGCGGAGCCGGCGGTGGTGGAGCCGGCGGAGCCGGCGGTGCCACGCGCGGCGGTTCCGGAGTCGAGATGGTCGACTGTGTGGTGATGGTTGGTGCCGGAGGCGCCGCCATTTCAACGACCACGTCGGGCGGCGGAACGTAGGGCGGAATTTCTTCCAGTTTCGGCGGCGGCGGCGGCGGCTCTTCCGGAGGCGGCGCCGCCTCTTCGATGTTCACCGTCTCAAGCGGCCCGGTAATGACCTTCACCGCCTTGATGGCAAGGCCGGAAAGCAGCGCATAGCCGAACAGGATATGAAGCAGGATCACCGCCCCAATCGTGATAAGCTTTCTCTGGCTCCAACCTTCCTGCTGTAGATATGACATAGGCTGATTGCCACTCCCTTAAACAGCGCCGCCGCCCGCAGTCGATGGCGCTAAAACCCTCCCCACCACCCGAAGGTGGTGATGTAAATCCAGAACACAGGCCCGCCTGACCACGCCCGGGTTCAACTCTCAGCCGCTGCCTTCCGGTAGCAACCGGAAGCCAGAGCAGGAAAGACCGCTCGAATCGAACGAGCCCTCCCTTATAGGCCAGCTTGCCCTGCCGCAACCTTCCCTTGTCACGACATATCGGCCAATAGATACCCTTGTGCCCCCTTCGCCGCAACCCATTTCAATACAGGCCACCGCCGTGAACCGACTGATATCCATCGCCTCCTTGCCTGCCCTGTTGGCAATGTCAATGGCAACCGCATTTAATTCGGCTCAGGCCGTCGCATTTCCGCAATTTTCTGCCGTCCGCGCTGACATGTCGGCACAATCATCGGCCGCTTCGCCTGCTGGCCCGGTGGCTATGCCGGCAACCGTGGCTGCGGCCATTCCACCCGCTCCGGCCGGCTGGACAGATCTGGCCGACCTCGCCCTTGCAGCCGACGTCGTGCTGATCGGCACCATCCGCAGTGTCGACCGTCTTGGCCGCCGCGACGCCCCCGGGGTGCCTGAGGGCCAACTTCGCGCCCTCGTCGAGGTTGATCTTTCCGCCGTATTGAAGGCCCCAGGGTTGCTGCCGGCGCGTGCTGCGTGGCTGTGGCAGGGCCTGGCCCCCCGCAAGCGCCTTCCCTTTGCCAAATCCGAGCCGGTCATCGTATTTGCCCATATTCTAGAGGGCGGTGGCAACCCCGAGGTGCAGGCGCTATCGCTGGTCTCTCCTCACGGACAGCAGCCATGGAGCGCTGCTGCGGAAGCCGAGGTGCGCGCCATCCTTGAACAGGCGCTGGCGCCCGGCAACGCCGCCCGCATGGTAACGGCTGTCAGTGATGCCGCACACAATGAAGGTGCCATTGCCGGGGAATCGGAAAGCCAGTTTTTCCTTGCCACCGATACCGGCCGGCCCATCACCCTGGTCGTCAGGCGGTCCTCCGGTCAGCCGCCACAGATTCTGGCCGCAACCGGCGACCTGGTCGATCGTGCCGCTCCCATCGAACAACATACCCTGATCTGGCGGGCGCTTGCCTGCGGAATGCCGGCCGCCCTGCCGCCACAGCTGGCTGCAACAGACGGTCTGGCACGCGACTACGCCACCGCCCGCACCGCCATCGGTCGCTGCGGCCGCCTGCTGACACCTCCCGGCTGACAGCAGGGACGCCGCCCTCACTCGCTGGCCAGCACCACCCCCACGGCGTCGGCATCAGGGTAGACATCGGGTTTGCGCAGCGTGATCTTCAGCGAGATCACCCCCGGCATTGCCACCACCATATCCCAGATCTCCTGCGCCACGGTTTCCTGCAGGTTGAACCGCCGGGCCGTGCACAGGCTGATGATTCCGGTGCGCAGCTTATCGTAGTTCCACGAAGCTTCGCCGCTGTCGCTTGCCGGCCAGTGATCGAGGTCGATTCCGACGTCGACCGAAACCAGCAGTCGCTGCGGATGTCCTACCTCGAAGGTGTGAAAGCCGATATCGACGGCTATCGCCAGATTCTCGAGAAGGATGTGGTGAGCGGCCGGAGCCAGTCGGGATGCGCGCATCAGGGGGAAACCATATACTGGACATCGCGGGAGAGCGACAGGAAGCGCTGGCCGGCATCAACCGTGATCGTCTGCCCAGTCAGCGTTGGTGTCTCTACAATGAATCGTAACGCCCGCGCCAGATCGTCGACACTCACTCCTCGCTGCAACGGGTTCATGGTATGCACCTGCTCGAAGTTCTCGCGGCTTTGCGGGCCTGATACCAGCGTCACCGCCGGGGCGATGGCATTGACCCGCACATGCGGCGCCAGCGCCCGCGCCGACAGTTCGGTAACACCTGCAAACCCGGCCTTCGAGACCGTATAGCTGAAAAAATCGGGGTTGGGGGCCGCCAGCTTGGCATCGAGCATGTTGACGATCAGGGCATTTTCACCCGTTCGTCGTTGGCGGGCCAGCAGATCGGTCAGCACCGCCGGCGCCAGCAGGTTGACAGCCATTTGCCGCTGCCACACCGCCAGGTCGAACGCCCCCAGCCGGTCTTCCTCGAAGACCGACGCATTGTTGACCAGCACCGCCGGACAGGCCGGCAGGCCTGCGAACATCGCAGCAATCGCCTGCGGATCAGCGAGATCGGCGGCAGCGAGAACCGGTTGCGGATGGCCGGCCGCAACCAGTTCCGCTGACAGGGACTGGGCAGCTGCGGCCGAGCGGTGATGATGCAGCACCAGGCGGAACCCGAGCCCGGCAAGGGTGCGCGCCAGCTCCCGACCGATGCGCTTTGCCGCACCCGTCACCAGGGCCAGCGGCCTGTCGCCATTGTCCCGCCGGAATTCTGCCAGTGCCATCATGTCGCCGCCTGCTCTGCCCAAATCTGCCGTTCCCTAGATTGAACCTGTGGCCATCAGCAAGCTAAGAACGGCCCATGTCCACAGGAAACAGCCCGACAGCCGCAGGCCCCGACGATGCCATCTCCAGCGTGACGGCCGAGGTTTTCGATCTGCCCAAGCAAACCGAGGAACTGACGCGCGAGTTCGTCCACTGGGTGCGGGCCGACAGCCTGCAACTGCTGGCCGGTATTGGCCTGTCGCTGCTGTTCTACGGGCTGATGGTCACCTTGAGAAGCTGGGCGCGGCACAAGCTGCATCATCACGCCAATTCCGGCGCCTGGAGCTGGGTGCTGCTGAAGATCGCTGCCCGCACCCGCAGCTATTTCCTGATGACGCTTGCCTTTTTCGTGATGACACGACTGGTGGGCGCACCCCCGGCGTGGAACGGCCTGATCACCGTCTTGTTCACCATCGGCGCCGTCGTTCAGGGCGCTTTCTGGGTGCGTGAACTGCTGGTGTCGCTGATGGCGCGCCGGCTGACACTGAACGGCAATGACCCCTCGCTCAGTTCCGCGCTCGGAGTCGTCACCGTCATCATCAATGTCGTCGTCTGGGCGCTGGCAGCCATCATCCTGCTCGACAATCTGGGAGTCAACGTCACGGCACTGGTGGCAGGCCTTGGCATCGGGGGCATTGCCATCGGCCTCGCCGCCCAGGGGATTTTCTCGGATCTGTTCGCTGCCCTTTCCATCCTGATGGACCAGCCGTTCCGCAAGGGAGAGTATATTCAGGTCGGCGGCCCCACCGGCATCGCCGGCACCGTCGAGCATATCGGCATGAAAACCACCCGGATTCGGGCACAGAGCGGCGAGATCGTGGTGATGTCGAACGCCAATCTGCTGAACCAGCAGATCCACAATTTCGCCGCCTGCAACGACCGGCTGGTGCAGATGCTCCTGCGGGTGATCTACCAGACCGACCCTGACGTTCTCGAATCCATTCCGGCCGAACTGGAACAGATCGTCACTGGCACGCCCAATTGCGCCTTCACGCGTGCCAGCTTTGCCCTGTTCGACCCCTCAGGGATTGATTTCGACCTGGTGTTCACGGTCCTCAGTCCCGATGCGCTGCCAATGTTCCACGCGCGCCAGCAGGTGGCCTTTGCAATCCTGCGACGCTTTGCCGAACTGGGTATCGTCTTTGCCTATCCGGCCCAGATCTCGTTTCTGGGTGACAGCGACGGCCGTATTGTTTCCCCGGCGGGCAGCCCGCTGCCCGTCCACCGGCCCCGGCCGTCTGGCGCCACAAAGTCCGTTTGAATCCGTGGCGGGCAATAAGGCTGGACCATAGCCAAGTCGTCCAGCCATTCCGGCTGGACAGCAGCCTTGGCGTCCAGCCATTCCGGCTGGACAGCAGCCTTGGCGTCCAGCCATTCCGGCTGGACAATGACGCTGCACCGCCTAGAAACAGCGAGCGGCAATGGTTCAACGCAAGTGGTTCGATACGGAACCCGTGCAGGGAAGGGATGCGAATGACGAAATCGGTGACTGCAACCGAGTATCTGGCAATGTCCGGGCAGGAGATCGGCGTTTCCGACTGGATCACCGTCGACCAGGCGCGCATCAACCAGTTTGCCGATGCCACGGGCGATCACCAGTTCATCCACATCGACCCGGAACGCGCCGCCGCCACCCCGTTTGGCGGCACCATCGCCCATGGATTCCTCACGGTTTCGCTGCTGACGGAGATGGCCGCAACGGCGGTTCCCGCCATCACCGGAGTCAAGATGGGTGTGAACTATGGCCTCAACAGCCTGCGCTTTCTCGCCCCCGTCCGTTCCGGCAAGCGGGTACGGGGCCGGTTCACCCTGCTCGATGCCCGCGAACGCTCGCCGGGCGTGCTGCAGTCAACCAAGGAGGTCACCGTCGAGATCGAAGGTGAACCCAAGCCGGCGATGATCGCCCAATGGGTGACACTTGCCTATGTCTGACCATCGGCGCCGGGCCACCTGGTCTGTCGACCGGGTCTGAGCCTCCCCGGCAAGCCAGGAGCGTTTGTCGCCATGGGCGTTGGCGGCGGCAGGCCGAACCAGCAGGAAGGCAGCCTGCACGGTCCGGGGCTTGGAAGTGGCCGAAAAAATACCTAGCTTGGCGGGTGGCCGCCTCAGGCCCGAATGCCAGTTCATAGGAAAGGTTGGCGTGATGAACAAGAAAACCGTGACCGATGTGGCTGACGATGTCGGCAGCGCCGCCAAGGGAACCATGGCGAAGGCCGCTGACATATTCGATGATGTGAAGGGCGACGTGACGGCACTGGCCGGCAAGGCCGGCGCCAGCGCCAAAAGTGCGGCCACCACCGGCAAGGACAAGGCGGCCTCGGCGCTCCACGATCTTGCCGATGTGGCGCGCGATCTTGCCAACAAGCTTGATGACGGCACGCTTGGCAGCAACACCGCCAAGGCGGCCTCTTATGCCCGCAAGGCCGCCGACAGTGTCGACCGCTTTTCCGACAAGGTGAAAGCCAAGGAAATCGAGGACATCACCAACGATGCCCGCGATGCGGTTCGCAACAACCCGGCCATTGCCATCGGCGCCGCCGCGCTCATCGGCTTTGCGCTTGCCCGCTTCCTGAAAGGCGGGTCAGGTGATCGCGCCTGAACCAGCTGAAGATGCCGCCGAGGCGCCGCAACGCTCGATCCTGAACACCTGGGCCGACCTGCTGTTCGGGATCGGCGGCCTCATCCACGCCGAAGCGCGGCTGATCCGGGCGGAGACGAGCGCAAATTTTCAGGGCGCCGGGCGCAACGTCCTGTTGCTGGCGGCCGGTGGGCTGCTGCTGCTGGTGGCGCTGGTGTTCCTGGCGGTTGCCGCGGTCATGGCGCTTGCCACCGTCACCGGCATGTTGTGGGCGTTGGCACTGGTTGCCATCGCCTGCCTGATCATCGGCATCGTGCTGATCCGCAACGCCCAGCGCCGGCTCGAACGTCAATCCTTCCTTCCCGAACGGGCGCTGGCACGCATGGCTGCCGATCTCGATCGCATGACTGAACGTGTTGATGCGCCACCGCCGCTGCCCTATGAGGACCCCCATGCGACAAGCCCTGAAGCCCAATGATCTGGAACAGCGCCTGCAGGCACTTGAGGCCGATGCCGATGCCCGGCGCGCCCGCATTGCCAGCGACGTCGATGAACTGTCGTGGCGCATGCAGCCCGCCAATCTGCTGGCCGAAGCCCGCGAGGGCCTGATGCGCGAAATCGACCGCGCCACCGACGCCCTTGTCGACATGGCCGGAGACCTGGTGGACGATGCCGTCGGCTTTGCCCGCAGCCATTCGCGCGCCATAGGTGCCGGCACTGCGATTACCCTGCTTGCCGGGGCCGCAGCATGGATTGCCAGCCGCCGCCTGCGCCGGCAGCCGGTGCCGCTTTACGATGCCTATCACATGGAAGATTTCGACATGAACGACCAGGACGACAGCTTGCGGCAGCGCGCGGCCGGAACCTGGACAAAGGTGAAACAGGAAGCCAGCCTTGCCGGGCACAAGGCCGGCGAGACCTATTATGCCGCCCGGTCTCGCGCCGCCTACCTGACGGCCGATGCCCGTGACAAGGCCGGACATGCAGCAGAAGCCTTGCGCGAACGCGCCGCCGATGCCGCCGCCTCGGCCCGCGAAGCAACCGAAGCCGCCAGCGAATGGGCAAGGCAGCGCCCGCAGGAAAATCCGCTTGGCACCGTGGCCGCCGCCATCACCCTTGGTGTGCTGGTGGGGGTGCTGCTGCCTTCACGCAACCGCTGAGGCGACGGCTGAGACGACGCTTGCCGTGAAGGCTGGCTTCCGGCCAGCCTTCTGGGTCCAGTTGTTCAGAACGTGGTTGGCGCCGGGCTGACCACCACGAAGCCGCCGGGTGTTACCTGCTGCACTTCCATGCCGCGTTCGGCGATATTGTTGCGGAAGCGGAAGATGCCATCGATTCCGGCGAACCCCTGCGGGTCGGCCAGGGCCGCTGCCGGGAATGGCTGGCCCGGTTTCCAGCTTCCACCCGCCACGCTGACCGCCAGCAGGACAGCATCATAGGAAAGGCTGGCCAGCCGCGACGGCGTACCCCCAAAACGGGCGCCATAGCGCCGCGCCATGGCTGCGAACCGGGCATCGGGCACAGCGGCAAACACTGCACCATTAAGTGACGGCGATCGCACCAGCCCTGGTTCGGTGTTCCACAATTCCGTTCCCATCATCAGGAAGCTGCCGGCCGATGCCCCGTACTTGGCAAGGTGGGGGGCAAAAGAGGCCGCCACGGCGCCGGCATCGGCGATCAGCAACGAATCGAAGGGGATCGGTGGTTTCTGGCCGCCAACGGCCAGCTTCTGGCGGGCATCATAGTCCGTCACCCTGCGGGCGGCCGCCGGCAGCGCTGCCGGGCGACGCTCAAAGGTGGTGAGCGCCACGATATCGGCCCCGTATTGCTGGGCCGCCTGGGTAAGCGCCACCGACGACCGCTGACCGTACACGCCCTGGGGCACCAGCCCGGCAATCCGCTTCATTCCCTTGCTCACCGAAAAGCTGACGATGCGGTTCACCGATTGTGCCGGCTGGAATCCCAGCACCATCATGCGGCCCGATGCAATCGCCGCATCGTTTGAAAAACTCAGCATGGTAACGCCCTTGGGCTCGGCCACCGCGCGGATGGCGTGGGCGTCAGACGCCAGCAACGGCCCGAGTATGAGCTGGGCGCCATCTGCCAATGCCCGGCTGGCAGCAACCCCGGCCCCCAGCGCCGCGGTATCGTAGCTGGTGATCCGCACGCCCTTCTTTCCGGTATCAACCAGGGCCAGAGTGGCGGCATTGGCGAGGCTGATGCCCACCGGGGCATTATTGCCTGACAACGGCACCAGCACGGCGATGCGATAGGGCTCCTGGCCTGGCTTGATCACCTCGACCGGCTTTTCAACGACCGGCGGCGGTGGTGGCGGTGGCGGCGTTTCGACGGGTGCCCTGACGCGCGGTGCGCACGACGCCAGCACGCCAAGGGCCACGGCCGTCACCATGAAGCGCCGACGGCTTGTCCGCGCTTCGTTCCCAGCCCACAATGACGCCATGTCCATCCCTTCACCCATCGACGGCGAACCCCGCCTGTTACCGGGTCTTTATATCGTCGCCTCCCCCATCGGCAACCTCGAGGACCTGTCGCTGCGCGCCAGCCGGTTCCTGCGGCAGGCCGACCTGATCGCTTGTGAGGACACCCGGGTAACAGCAAAGCTGCTGCGGGCAGCCGGCGCCACCACGCCCATGCTGGCCTACCACGATCACAGCCCGCCCGAGGTCGAGACGCAACTGCTCGACCGCCTGCAGCGGGAAGCCATCGCCCTGGTGAGCGACGCCGGAACGCCGCTGATGTCGGACCCCGGCCATCGGCTGGTGCGCGCCGCCCGCGAAGCCGGCATCCCCGTCACCGCCGCACCGGGGCCATGCGCGGCCATCACGGCCCTGTCGATTGCCGGGTTGCCCACCGACCGTTTCCTGTTCAGCGGGTTTCTGCCCGCCAAAGCCGCCGCCCGCGACAAGGCGATCGCGGCACTGGCCGGAGTACCGGCAACGCTGGTCTTTTATGAATCGCCAGCGCGGCTTGCGGCCACACTGGCAGCACTGACGAACCAGCTGGGCCCACGCCCGTCCGCCGTTGCCCGCGAACTCACCAAGCTGCACGAGGAGGTAATGAACGCCCCTCTTGATGTGCTGGCCGCCCATTATGCCCGACACCCGCCGCGCGGTGAAATCGTGGTTCTCGTTGGCCCGCCTCCCGCCGAGGTCGCAGCTGGCGACGTGCTCGACCAGTCGCTGCTGGTGGCGCTGAAAACCCTGCCGCCGGGCAAGGCCGCCGCCAGCGTTGCCGCGGCGCTGGGGTTGCCGCGCGGCGTGGTCTACCAGCGGGCACTGGAGCTGAAATCGTGACGGCTACCCCGTCTGTGCGGCGCGGCCGCAACCAGCGGCGGGACAGTGAACGACAGGGCCGCCGCGCCGAGTCGCTTGCCTGCCTGTGGCTGATCGCCAAAGGCTGGCGCATCATCGGACGGCGCCGGCGCCTGGCGATGATCGAAGTCGATATCATTGCCCGGCGCGGCGATACGCTGGCGATCGTCGAGGTGAAATACCGCCAGACCATCGACGCCGCCATCAAGGCGCTCGATGCCGGCGCCGCCCGCCGGCTGGCACGGGCAGCGCGACAGCTGGCCGCCGAGCAGCGCGCGCCATCCGCCCGCGTCGATCTCATCGCCCTTGCGCCACGAAGCTGGCCGCGCCATCTGGTGAATGTGGTGCGCGCTGATTGACGCACCGCGCTGCATCATCCTAGAGCCTGCCTCATGGTGTCGAACGCTCAATTGCCGCTCAGGGTCGCCGTGCAGATGGATGCGCTTGAGCATATCAACATCCGTGGCGACTCCACATTTGCGCTGATGCTGGGGGCGCAGAGCCGCGGCCACCAGCTGTGGCACTATCTGCCCGAACAGCTCGACTGGGTGGAAGGACGGGTGGTGGCGCTGGCCCGCCGTGTCGAGGTCCGCCGCCCCGCCAACGCCACCGATCCTTATTTCACCTGGCTGTCACCGCCCGCCCGCATCGATCTTGGAACCGAGATCGACGTGGTGCTGATGCGGCAGGACCCGCCGTTCGACATGGGCTATATTTCCGCCACGCACCTTCTGGAACAGGCGCAGGCCCAGGGGGTGACGGTAGTGAACGACCCGGCGGCCGTGCGCAACGCCCCGGAAAAGCTGTTCGTCCTCAACTTTGCCGACCTGATGCCCCCCACGCTCGTCACCCGCTCGCTCGACGCGGCTCTGGCGTTCCGCGAGCGTCACGGTGAAGTGGTGGTGAAACCCCTTTATGGCTTTGCCGGGTCGGCAGTCTTCCATCTGGGCCGCGACGACACCAACCTTGCCGCCCTTGCCGAACTGTTTGCCAGGGTGTGGCGCGAACCCTTCATGGTGCAGGCCTTCCTTCCCGATGTCAGCAAGGGCGACAAACGCATCGTCCTGATCGACGGCGAGCCGACCGGCGCCATCAACCGCCTGCCCAAGGCCGGCGAGATCCGCTCCAACCTCGCCGCCGGCGGCTCTGCCCACCAGACCGAACTGACCGCCGACGAACGCACCATCTGCGAACGGATCGGCCCCCACCTCAAACGGCAGGGGCTGCTGTTCGTCGGGATAGATGTGATCGCCGGGCGCCTCACCGAAATCAACGTCACCTCACCCACCGGCATCGTGGCCATCGACGCCTTCAACGGCACCGATACCCCGGCCATCTTCTGGTCGCGGGTGGAGGCGATACGGGCGCAGCGATGAACGACATCATCGGGCAGTTTCTCGATGCCTGGGGCTATTGGGGCGTTGGCGTGCTCATGTTCGTCGAGACCGTGTTTCCGCCCATCCCCTCGGAAGTGATCATGCCGCTGGCTGGCGTGCAGGCCGCCCAGAACGGCGGATCGCTGGCCGGGGTGATCGTGGCCGGCACCATCGGCGCCATGCTTGGCAATATCCTGTGGTTCATCCTCGCCTGGAAACTGGGGCTCGACCGCTTCGAGCGTTTTCTCATCCGCTACGGCCGGGTGCTGACCCTCGATGCCGCCGAGATCGAACGCGGCCGCAAGCTGTTCCACAAATATGGCGCCGCCTTCGTCGGGGTCGGGCGGGTGCTTCCCACCATCCGCTCGCTGATCTCGGTGCCGGCGGGCCTCGTGCGCATGAACCCCCGGGCCTTCCTGTTCTTTTCGGCGGTCGGCTCGTTCATCTGGACCATGGCGCTGGCGGTTGCCGGCTATCTGCTGGGCAGCCGGTTCGATTCCATCGACCGGGTGCTCGGGCCGCTGTCAACGGCCGTGCTTGTGGTCTGCTTCGGGGTATATCTGTATCGGATGCTGATGTGGAACCGCTGGAAGAAGAACCTGAACTGACAGCTGCTGCACAGCTGCTTTCACCCGCCATTCAAACTGGCACCGATATGGCGTAGAGATGCAACGACTCGATCTGGAAGCCATTGCCTGATGAAGCCGACCTCCCGCTCGATGCTGTGTGCCCTTGCCGGCGCCGTATCGCTGCTTTCGCTGCCGGCCACGGCCGCCCCTTCGAACAAGGCTGCCGCGGCCGATACCAAAGAGGGGTCGTGGAAAGACCTCGACACCCTGATGGACGTCTATCTGAAGGTGCGGCAGGCCTATGTCGACAAGGTCGACGACAAGAAGCTGGTGGAGGGTGCCATCAATGGCATGCTGGCAAGCCTCGACCCGCACAGCTCCTACCTCGATTCCAGTGACAGCGAGAACATGCGCTCGCAGACTGAAGGCGAATATGGTGGCCTCGGGCTGACGGTGGTTTCGGAAGATGGCGCCGTCAAGGTCGTCTCACCCACCGACGACACCCCGGCAGCGCGCGCCGGTATCCGCGCTGGCGATTATATCACCCACCTCGATGGCAACCTCATTTTCGGATCGACGCTCAATGAGGCCGTCGACAAGATGCGCGGTGCTCCGGGCACCTCGATCGAGCTGACGGTGGTGCGGCCCGGACAGCAGAAGCCGCTGACCTTCACGCTCACCCGTGAAATCATCAAGATCCGCCCGGTGAAATGGGAAAGGAAAGGCAATGTCGGGGTCGTCCGCATTTCCTCTTTCAACCGCCAGACCGGGGAATTGGTGCGCGAAGCCATCACCACCCTCCTGAAGGACGACCCCGCCCTCACCGGATTCGTCGTCGATCTGCGCTCCAACCCCGGCGGACTGCTCGATCAGGCCATCGAGGTCTCGGATGCCTTCCTCGAACGTGGCGAGATCGTTTCGCAGCGGGGCCGCAACAAGACCGATATCGAACGCTATTACGCCCGGGGCGACGACCTGACCGGGGGGCGGCCGGTGGTGGTGCTGGTCGACGAAGGATCGGCCTCGGCGGCCGAGATCGTCGCCGGCGCCCTGCAGGATCAGCGGCGCGCCATCGTCGTCGGCCAGCGCACCTTCGGCAAGGGCTCGGTCCAGACTCTGATACCCCTGTCGGGCGACACCGGCCTCAGGCTCACCACGGCCCGCTATTACACCCCGTCGGGGAAATCGGTGCAGGAAGCCGGAATCGAACCCGACCTCGTCGTGCCGCAGCTCACCGACGCCAGCCGCCAGGATCGTCCACGGCTGCGCGAAGCCGATCTGCGCAACCACCTGATCGCCGAAGCCAAGGCCGACGACAAGCTGATCGAGGACGACGGCAAGCCCGACCCGCGCTTCACCGCCACCGCCGACGAGCTGAAAAAGGCAGGAGTCAGCGATTTCCAGCTCGATTATGCGGTGAAGCTGATCGGACGCCTCGGCAGACAATCGGCAGCCATCCCTCAGGCGCAGAAGGGCTAGCCGTCGGTGGAGGGGGCAACACCTGACAGCACCCGCAGCGCCTCATGGCTGCTGTTCGCGGTTTCCGGTTCGCTGCTGCTGGGGGCGCTCGGCTTTCAGCATCTGGGCGGGCTTGCCCCTTGCGAGATGTGCTACTGGCAGCGCTATGCCCATGTCGCGGTGGTGGCGATCGCGCTTCTGGCACTTCTGACCGGCAAGCGGGCGTTAACGGCACTGGCGATCATCGCCATGGTGGTTGCTGCCGGGCTTGGCCTCTATCATGCCGGGGTAGAGCTGAAATGGTGGCAGGGACTGACGGCCTGCACGGCACCGCCGGTTACCAGCGGCAACCTGTTCGAAGAGATGCTGGGCAAGCCACTGGTGCGCTGTGACGAGATCCCCTGGAGCCTGCTTGGCATCTCGATGGCTGGCTGGAACGCCATCATTTCGGGTCTCGCCGCTGTGGTGGCTTTGCGGCTATGGAAGAGAGCATGACCAGAGCCGACCCCGACTCGATGATCCGTGTCGACCATGCCGGCGAATATGGCGCCGTGCGCATCTATGCCGGGCAACTGGCCGTGATGGGGCAGCGCAGCGCCATCTCGCCCGAGGTTGAGCGGATGGCGACACAGGAACAGCGCCACCTCGAACGCTTCGAGCAACTGGTACAGCAACGGCGGGTGCGGCCCACCCTGCTGATGCCCTTGTGGAAGCGCGCCGGCTATCTGCTGGGCGCGGCCTCGGCACTGGCAGGCCCCAGGGCGGCCATGGCAGTGACCGCCGCCATCGAAACCGAGATCGACCGTCATTATCAGGCGCAGCGCCAGGCACTGGGCGAGGGCGACCCCGAATTGGCGCAAACCATCGCCACCTTTCAATCCGAAGAGCAGGAGCATCGGGCTCTGGCCATCGACCATGGCGCCCATGAGGCGCCTGGGTGGCCGCTGCTGTCGGCGATGGTGCGGGCCGGCTGCCGGGTGGCCATCCGTCTGTCCGAGCGCATCTGACATGGCGCACCCCTGAAACGATGGCGGCCCCCAAGCTCGGACTTCTGGTCTCCAGCACGCCACAGGCCGAAGAGGCCGGCCGCGAGGTGCGGGCACAGACCAGATTCGTCGACCCGCGCGAGGCCGACGTGCTGGTGGCAATCGGCGGCGACGGTTTCATGCTGTCGATGCAGCACAGCCTGATGCGCGCCCGCCGGCAGAAGCCGGTGTTCGGAATGAATCGCGGAACCGTCGGCTTCCTGATGAACGACTATAGGCCCGAAGGGTTGCTGGAACGGGTGATGGCGGCAAAAAGCTTCCTGCTGAGTCCGCTGATGATGGAGGCCGAGCGAGCCAACGGCGAGATCGTCCGCTCTCCGGCGATCAACGAAGTGTCGCTGTTCCGCGAAACCCGGCAGGTGGCGCGCATCGAAATCGCCATCGACGGCAAGGTGCGTTTGCCGGAACTGGCGTGTGACGGCGTTCTGGTGGCGACTCCGGCCGGCTCGACCGCCTATAACCTGTCAGCCCGCGGGCCGATTCTGCCGCTCGACTGCGACCTGCTGGCACTCACCGCGCTCAGCCCCTTCCGGCCGCGGCGCTGGCACGGCGCACTCGTCAACAACCGGTCCGTCATCGAGTTCCGGATCCTGGAATCGCAGCGGCGGCCGGTCAGTGCCGTTGCCGATCAGGTGGAGGTGCGCGATGTCCTCAATGTGCGGGTGCACACCTATCCGGCACACCGCTTCGCACTGCTTTTCGACCCCGACTATGCCCTCGACGAGCGGATGGTCGCCGAACAGTTCCAGGTCTGAGGAGACTCCATGCCATTCATCCGCGAAGACGTGCGCGCCGCACTAGCCATGTTCAACCAGTCAACTGGGCCGAAGATGCAGGATTCCACGCCGGAAATCGCCCGCCAGATGACCGAATCGATGATCGACGTGCTGGAACTGCCAGCACCGGCGCTACAACGCCGCACTGATCTCAATATCCCCGGCCCGGCGGGCGCGATCCCGGCCCGCCTCTATCAGGCCGGCACCCCGGACGGGCCCGCACCGCTCATCGTCTATTATCATGGTGGCGGCTGGGTGGTGGGAAGCCTTGCCACCCACGACAGCCTGTGTGCCGAAATCGCCCGGCTGACCGGGTGGACGGTGGTATCGGTCGCGTATCGCCTTGCCCCCGAGGCGCCCTTTCCCGCCGGTGTCGATGACGCCATTGCCGCCGCCCGCTGGCTGGCCACCGCCAGCGATCTCGCCGGGCACCCGATCAGCGGCCTCGTCCTGGCTGGCGATTCGGCGGGTGGCAATCTGGCTGCCGTTGCGGCCCGGGCCCTCGCCAGCGAAGTGCCGCTGCTCGCACAATGGCTGCTCTATCCCGGCACCGACATGTTGGCAAAAGGCGGCTCAATCGACACTTTCGGCAAGGGCTATCTGCTTGATACAGCCGGCATGAAATGGCTAATCGATCAGTATGATCCGGTGCGCGACGATCCGCGCGCCAGCCCGCTCAGGTCTGATGACTGGGAGGGACTGCCACCGGCCATGGTTTTCGCCTGCGGACTAGACCCGCTGCGCGATCAGGTGCGCGCCTATGCGGCGCGGCTGGTCGAAGCCGGGTGCCGGGTGATCTATCGCGAAGCTGACGGGCAGATCCACGGCTGCCTCAGCCTGCGCAAGGCCGTCCCGTCAGCACAGCAGGATCTGGTCGGGCTGGTGGCCGATCTGAAGGCGCTGCTGGCATGAGCGACCTGCCCTATCGCCCCGGTGTCGGGCTGATGCTGGCCAATGGCGCCGGCAAAGTGTTCGTCGGCCAGCGCATCGATTCGCGCGCCGAGGCCTGGCAGATGCCGCAAGGCGGGATCGACCCCGGCGAAGACCCGTGGACAGCAGCGCTGCGCGAGCTGGGCGAGGAGACTGGCGTTCTCCCTCACCTCGTTGAAAAAATTGCTGAAACCCCTGATTGGCTGTCCTACGACCTGCCGCCAGAACTGCAAGGCGGGCTGTGGAAAGGCCGCTATCGCGGCCAGCGGCAGAAATGGTACGCCCTGCGCTTCCTCGGCAGTGACAGCGATGTGAACATCGCCACCGCCCATGCCGAATTCCGCGCCTGGATGTGGGCCGACGTTGCAACGCTCGCCGATCTCATCGTGCCGTTCAAACGGCCGCTTTATGCCGAGCTGATCCGTCAGTTCCAGCCGCTGATCAGGGGCTGAACCGCGCCGTCCGACGGCCGGCCGGAGCGCACCCATCTGACAGCGCCCGTCAGATCATTCCCGCCAGCGGGCTGGAAGGATCGGCATAGCGCCTGACCGGCATGCGCCCGGCCAGCCAGGCATCGCGCCCGGCAGCGACGGCTGAACGCATCGCCCGCGCCATGCGCACCGGGTCTTTCGCCTCGGCGATGGCCGTGTTCATCAGCACGCCATCGCACCCCAGTTCCATGGCCACGGCGGCATCGGAAGCCGTGCCCACCCCGGCATCGACCAGTACCGGCACCTTCGCCTGCTCGACGATCAGGCGGATGGCGATACGGTTCTGGATACCAAGCCCCGAACCGATGGGGGCGCCCAGCGGCATGATGGCGGCAGCGCCCGCCTCCTCCAGCCGTTTCGCCACTACCGGGTCGTCGGTGGTGTAAACCATCACGTCAAAGCCTTCCTTCACCAGTATCTCCGTGGCGCGGATGGTTTCGACAACATCGGGGTAAAGGGTGCGCGGATCAGCCAGCACTTCAAGCTTCACCAGCGACCAGCCGCCGGCCTCGCGGGCCAGCCGCAAGGTGCGCAGGGCATCGTCAGCGGTATAGCAGCCAGCGGTGTTGGGCAGGTAGGTATAGCGCTTGGGGTCGAGAAAGTCGGTGAGCAGCGGCTGCGAGCGATCGGTCAGGTTGACGCGGCGCACCGCCACCGTGATTATCTCGGCGCCCGAAGCCTCGGCCGCCGCGGCATTCAGGGCATAATCCTTGTATTTGCCAGTGCCGACGATCAGCCGCGACTGAAAGCGCCGTCCGGCCACTTCCCAGCTGTCGTCGTCAGACCCCGTGCCGCCCCCAACGAAATTGACGATCTCCAGCTTGTCGCCATGGTCAAGAACTTCCTTGTCCCAGCCGCTGCGCGGGGCGATCTCGAGATTCCTTTCGACGGCGATGCGCCCGGGCGGCAGATCGAGGCCGGCGATCAGGCCGGCAATGGTGGTGCCGCGTGCCAGGGTGCGGCTTTCTCCGTTCAGCATGATGGTGATTTCCATATCTCTGCCCTATAGCGGACGCCGCCGGCACTCAAGGACAGGATAGGCGACAGGATAGGCGCATGATGGCATCCACAACTTCCGGGCTTCCGCTCGTCATGGTTCTGAACGGTCCCAACCTCAATCTGCTGGGCACCCGCGAGCCCGAGATCTATGGCCACGACACCCTGGACAGCATCGCCGCGCAGATGGAACAGGCAGCGCGCGAGCGCCAGCTGACGGTGGAATTCCGCCAGTCGAACCACGAGGGCCAGCTGATCGACTGGCTGCACGAGGCGCGCACCCGCAAGGCGCGGGCCGTCATTCTCAATGCCGGCGCCTATACCCACAGCTCGATCGCCCTGCACGACGCCATCAAGGCCATCGAACTGCCGGTGATCGAGGTGCATTTGTCGAACCCGCATGCCCGCGAGAATTTCCGCCACAAAAGCTTCATTTCCGCGGTCGCTGCCGGAGTGATCGTCGGGTTCGGGGCAAGGGGATACCTGCTGGCGCTGGACGCGGCGACCATGATGGGGCTAGAACGGGCCTGATCAACGTCACATTTCTGCAGGAATCACCAATGAGCGCACCGGAGCCGGGTAACGGCGACAAGACGGTCAACGAGCCGGGTAACGGCGACAAGACGGTCAACGCGCCGGGTAACGGCGACAGGACGGCAAAAAAGCCGAAAACCAGCGATCGTATGCGGGTCGAAATCGAACTGGTCCGCCAGCTGGCCGCCCTTCTTGATGAAACCAGCCTCACCGAAATCGAGGTTCAGGACGGCGAGCGTGCCGTGCGAGTCTCGCGGCAGGGCACAGCGGTTGCCGTTGCGGCACCGGCTGCCGCGGCGCCCGCATCAGCGGCAGCGGCAGCTGCGGCACCGCCGCCCCCCACCACCGAAGCAGACCACCCCGGCACCGTACGCTCGCCCATGGTCGGAACCGCCTATCTGTCGGCCGAACCGGGCGGCAAGCCACTGGTGACGGTGGGCGCCAGCGTCAAGGAAGGCGACACCCTGCTGATCGTCGAGGCAATGAAAGTGATGAACCCGATTCTGGCCCCCCGCGCCGGTGTCGTGAAAGCCATGCTGGTGGTGAACGAGCAGCCGGTCGAGTACGACCAGCCGCTGGCCGTGATCGAGTGAGCGCCTGCCCGCAATGAGCAACCGGCCGCTTTTCCGCAAAATCCTCATTGCCAACCGTGGGGAAATCGCGCTGCGCATCCAGCGCGCTGCCCGCGAGATGGGGATCGCCACCGTCGCCGTGCATTCAACGGCCGATACCTCGGCCAAGCATGTGCGCCTCGCCGACGAAGCCATCTGTATCGGCCCGCCACCTGCCAGCGAATCCTATCTCAACATCCCCAACATTCTGGCGGCGGCTGAAATCGCCCAGGCGGATGCCATCCACCCCGGCTATGGCTTCCTGTCGGAAAATGCCCGCTTTGCCGAGATCGTCGAGGAACATCGCATTACCTGGATCGGTCCGGCGCCGCGCCACATCCGCACCATGGGCGACAAGGTCGAGGCCAAGCGCACTGCCGGCAAGCTGGGGCTGCCGCTGGTTCCCGGTTCCGACGGTGCTGTGGAAACCGTCGACGAAGCCCGCGCCATTGCCGAAACCTTCGGTTATCCGGTGCTGGTGAAGGCGGCCGCCGGCGGCGGTGGCCGTGGCATGAAGGTAGTGGAACATGCCGCCATGCTGGAGGGAGCGTTCCGTCAGGCACGCGCCGAAGCCAAGGCGTCGTTCGGCCACGACACCGTCTATATCGAGAAGTATCTGCAGAACCCTCGCCATATCGAGTTCCAGATTTTCGGCGATGGCAAGGGCAATGCCATCCACCTTGGTGAACGCGATTGCTCGTTGCAGCGCCGCCACCAGAAAGTGCTGGAAGAAGCGCCTTCGCCGGTCATCTCTGCCGCGGAACGCGCGCGCATGGGGGCGATCTGCGCCACCGCCATGGCCGACATGGGCTATCGCGGTGCCGGGACCATCGAGTTCCTGTGGGAAAACGGCGAATTCTATTTCATCGAGATGAACACCCGTCTGCAGGTCGAGCACCCGGTGACCGAACTGCTGAGCGGAATGGATCTGGTGAAGGAACAGATCCGGGTGGCTGCCGGCCTGCCATTGTCGAAAACCCAGACGGATGTGCAGTTTTCCGGCCATGCCATCGAAGTGCGGATCAACGCCGAGGATCCGCAGACCTTCGTTCCGTCACCGGGCCTGGTGGGCGAATATCATGCTCCGGGCGGGTTAGGGGTGCGGGTCGACAGTGCTCTGTTCAGTGGTTACCGCGTTCCTCCCACCTACGACAGCCTGATCGCCAAGCTGATCGTCCATGCCGACAGCCGCGACGAGGCCATTTCGCGCATGCGCCGGGCACTTGAGGAAATGGTGATCTCGGGGATTCACACCACCATTCCGCTGCATCAGCGGCTGATGGACGAACCCGATTTCCGTTCGGGGAATTATTCGATCAAGTGGCTGGAGGCGCTGCTGGCGAAGGGCTGAGCGCGTCTTCGGTGCAGGGCAACCTCAGCGAAAACGTCGATCCGACGCCGGGCTCGCTGGTGGCCCACACTCGGCCGCGATGCCGTTCGATCACCGCCTTCACGAAGGCCAGCCCCAGGCCCGCCCCGGCCGCTGCCGTGCCGGCGGGAGCACCTTCGGGAGCGGCCAACCGGCTGAACGGCTCGAACAGGGCACTGAGGTCACTGGCTTCGATCCCGCGGCCATGATCCTCGATCTCGACGAGCGCCTGGCCCGTGCCGACAGTCAGCCGGGCGGCAATGGCCGTCTTCTCGCCACTATACTTGATGGCATTGGACAGAATGTTGGTGATGGCCCGGGTGATCAGCGCCCGGTCCCCGGTGATCAGCACCTCGGACTCAGGGACGGTGGGCGTGATGGAGATGGCGCGGGCGTGGGCCAGCGGCCACATGTCGTCGACGGCGTCGAGAAGGGCATCGCCCAGATTGAAGGTCTCGATCATGTAGCGACCGCTCTCGGCCCGGGCGAGATAGACAAAATCATTGGCGAGATCGAGAGTCTGGTGGGCATAGCGGGCAATGCGCCGCGCCAGATCTGGTGAAATATTGCCACCGTCAGATTCGAGAAGCGCCAGAATCGATGCCTGGGGCGAGCGCATATCGTGGGTCAGCAGCCGCAGCGCATCCTCGCGCTGGCGTTCCGACGCGCGCAGCGGCGTGATGTCGGCAAAGCGGGCAATCCAGCCCATTGGCCGGCGATCGGAATCGCGGAACATCGCCACCTGGATTTCCAGCGACAGCCCATCGTCCAGACGGGTTTCATAGCCCTCGGGCTCGCCCTGTGCGGCCATCGCCTGCAACACCTGCTGCGCCCGCGGGTCGGGAAGGCGTGGGTCGGAATCGAACGACGCCAGGATCTCGACCATCGATCTTCCCAGCACATTGCCAGCCACCCGGTTCATGAACAAGGCATCGGCGGCATCGTTGGCGATCATCACCTTGCCATCGAGGTCGGTCACCAGAGCCGCATCGGGCAGGTTGTCGAGCGACTGGCCAACGAATTCGCGCAGGTTTCGCACATCGCGGATCGCTGCATGCATAAGGATGATCTGGCGCTCGACCGGATCGCCCGACAGGTCGCGCGCCGGCCCGGGCAGCAGCCCCTCTTCCTGCCGCAGCGACTGCATTTCCGCCAGCATGTAGCGGTTGGCGAGGTCGAGCCGCCGCCACCCCCACAGGGGAAAGATCAGGGCAATGGCCATCAGCGCCAGCGCCGGAGGCAACCACACCCGGAAAAAGGTAAGCGATACCAGCGTGATGGCAAACCACAGCAGGCCAAGGGCAATCCCCGCCCACAGGTTCACCCGCGGGCCCAGGAACCACAGCGACACCATCAGAAGCCACACCGGAAGCAGCGAATAGAGCAGCCAGAGCCACGGCGGCACCGGGTGGATGATCCGTCCGTCCAGCAGTGAATCGAGATAGTTGGCGTTCAGCTCGACGCCGGGCATGGTCTCCATGGTCTGCGACATCGGCGTGGCAAAGCGGTCGCCCATGCCATTGGCAGTTGCCCCTACCAGAACGATCCGGTTTGCAAGGATATCGGCGGGAACCCGCCCTTCTGCCACATCGACGAAACTGAGAGTCGGGTAGGTTCCTGCCGGTCCGGAAAACGGAATGAGCAGCCGTGACCGCACATAGATCGCGTCGCCTGACGATGGCCGCGGCGCCAGTAACAGGCGGTCGTCGCCTCTGATCAATGCCTTCAGCACCTCGGCCAGATGCAGCAACCGCTGCCCTGACCCATTTTCGAGCATTTCAAACCCCCGCACCAGCCCGTCGCGATCAGTGCGGGTCACCACATGGCCTAGGCCGCGCGCGGCCCGAGCCAGTGGGGCGATCGGCGGGATGATCCGCGATGCACTGCCATCCAGCCCCGGGACCTCGAGGATGAGCGGAAGCACCAGACGCCGGTTGCCGGCGATGGCATCAGCCAGAATGACGTCCTCCGTCGGCGAACCAGCCTCGGGAAACAGCACATCATAGCCAACGGCCGAACTGCCGGCTGCTGTCAGCCGATCAATCAGTCGCGCATGAATATCACGGGACCACGGCCAGCGGCCATAGGCGGCGATGCTCTGGTTATCGATGGCAACGATCAGGATTCGCTCGTTGGGGCGCGCCGCGCTCAGGCGCAGCACCACATCATAAAGAAGGTTGTCAGCCCTTGTGGGTGGCGCCAGCCAGCCGACCAGAAGCACGGCGGCCGTGGCCAGCATCAAAACCCCCCACCACTCGGCGATCATCCGGCGACTGCCGTACCATCGCAGACCGGCCGGATCGTCCGGACTCAGTGACCGGGCATTGTCCGGGGAATGCGCGCGGCTGGCATCCACCCGCAATCACTCAGCCCGGAAACGAGTCTGCCGCTGGCGACGCAACATGGTTCCGATCAGCCCGAAGCCGGCGATCAGCATCAGCCAGGCCGAAGGTTCAGGCACGACGACTGCTGCGTCAGGGTCTGTGCCACCTACCTCTTTGTCGACGCCCCCTGAGCCATTGCCCGAGGGCTGCTCGACGTCGGGCAATGATGGCGGCGGCGCCGGGTCGGTGGTGATGATCTCCATGCCGTCGTCGTCTGTCCCGGAGCCGCTGGACGGCCGCCGTCCGGCACCGCCCCATCCGCCACCACCCGAACTGTCGGGCATGGCCACCGGCCGGGCCGCCCCCCCTGTCGCTCGGGCAGCCACATTGCCTATCGGCAGCCACTGCCCATCGCCAACTGCTGGCCCGAACAGGAACAGGCCACCGTCACCTGACCCGGGCCCCATGGCGCCGCCAGCACCGGATCCGCCGCCAGCGCCACCTGCGCCCTCTGTACCATCCGCGTCTTCGCTGTCTTCAGCGGCCGCTGCGTACAGCTGGTCATCAAGCTCGCTTCCGGCTGCATACCATTCCGGCGATTGCTCGATATCCTCGCCAAGTTCCGCCAGGTCGTGCCGCTGCTGACGCCGGCGATCTTCGCGGGCGAGGTCCGGATCGATCCGCCTCTGGAATTCCGCGACCGTCGGGAAGCCGGCCAGCCCCAGTCGGTCGATGGCGGTTACCCGGACATGCACCAGACCTTGGTCGATGTTCGTGAAAGTCGCGACGATCCTGCCGTCAGCGGCTGCCACCACCTCCTGCTCGGCCATGCGGTCGGCAAAGGTGGCATCGGTTGCCAGCTCGACCCGGAACCGGGCGGCGCCGCCCTGCGGTTGCAGCCGGATGCTGACCAGCCGCCCCTGTCGTTCGGGCGGCAGCTCTGCAATCTTCGGTGCCGCCAGCAATGGCACCGGTCCCTCGGCCACGGTGTCCGATATGCTGCCACCCTGACCGGCCGGCAAGGCCATGGTTCCGGCTTTGCCGACAGGGCGATAGACTTCCACCAGCCCTCTGGTGACCGACGTGGTCTGGGTATGGGTATCAGGCGTGAAGGTCACGCGATATTCCGTTCCGCGCACCGCTGCCACTGCCACGGGGGTCGAGATGAGGAAGCGCGACGACCTGTTGGTCATCGGCGTCACCCGGGTATCGGACGAGCCGCGTTCCAGCAGGAACCGCCTGTCGACCGAATCCGTCAGCACCACATGGCGCAGCCGGCTGATGCGGATGGCGCTGGACGACGGCAGCGAGACCTGCGATCCGTCGGGAAGCCGCAGCGACACGAAACTGTTCCCAGACGTTGCGATCAGGTCGCCCTCACCTATCGCCATCCCTTTGGAGAGCGACCGCGGCCCGGCGGCATCGGTCACCACCACGTTGCCGCGCCACGCCGCCACGGCCGCCTTGATCGGCACGGTTTTCAGCCACTGCATCTGCAACGACAGCACCGACCCGGGCTTCAGGCCCGCGGTTTCGGGAAGACGATTGAAGCGGGCAGCCGCCTTCCAGTCGGCGGGGTTTGCAAACCCCCGGGCGGCAAGCGCCTGCCAGGTATCACCGGGGCGGACAGTGTAGTGGACCAGATTTTCGGCGCTGGCCGGTTGCGACAAGGCAAGACCCGCCGGTCGCTCGCCCGCCGGGATGGCGGGCCCGCTACCTGCAAGAAGCAGGGTCGGCAGCGCCAGAAGCGCCGGAAACAGCCCGATCTTGCTCATCCGCTGGCCACCAATCGTACGTCATCTCCCGCGACATCGGTAAATCCGGTGTCGCCCGTCGGCTCCAGCCGATACCCATAGGAATATACCGGAAGAATACGGAAGCCGTTTTCAGCCCTGAGGCTCAGCTTGGCACGGATACGCGAAATATGGGCGTCAAGCGTGCGCGTCTCGACATCGGGGCTGGCGCCCCAGATGGTTTCCAGAAGCCACGAACGCGACAACGGCCGCGACTGGTTTTCAAACAGTGTCAATGCCAGCGTCAGTTCCTTTGCCGTCAGCTTCACAGGCTCGCCACGCACTGCCACCGTCTCGGTGGGGAGATCAAACACATAATGGCCAAACCGTGCCTCGGTTGCCTTTGGCCTGTTCAGATGGGAACGGCGTAACGCTGCATCAACCCTTGCAAGGAAAACGGCCGGCAGCAGAGGCTTGGCAATATAATCATCAGCACCGGCCGCCAGCCCCGCCACGATATCGATCTCGTCGGACCGGCTGGTAACCATCAGCACCGGCACCTTCGCCAGCGGCCCCTGGCGGATATGGCCCAGCACCTCGATCCCCGAGAGGCCCGGCATGTTCCAGTCGATAACGATGAGGTCGAACATGTCCTGCCGCAGGCGATTGAGAAGGGCCCGCCCGGCATGAAACACCTCGCACTCGTCCCCACGCTCCTGCAGAAGCTTGGCGACCAGCTCGGTCTGCGCCTTGTCGTCATCGAGAATAGCAAATCGCATCAGAACATCCTGCCCTAGGCGATGCGGCGTCCTTCGTCAGCCCCATCGCTATCCTAAACGGCTGCAGCCGCAAAAGCCACAGTGCGCACCGTCTTACCATAGCAGAAAAGCTTCGGCGGAATTGTAAACGAATGCTATCACTGCTGCCAGTATACTCGACATGCTGCCCGATATGGGCCTTGCCGCACACAACATCGCTGTGATAATTTCGGCGCCGTCAGCTGACACGACGGTTGCCATGCCTGGCAGCAAAGAATCCGGCAAGCAATCGGGGAGTCCGGCCGTCATTGAGGCAAGCCACATCGTCCGCCAGCAGCTGAAACCAGCAGATCCCACTGCTTTTTTCCGCATTCTGACACCGGCGATAGGCGGCCAGCGAGGGCTTGACACAAGGGAAGGTTGGCCAGCACGAATAGCTGGTCGCATCAGACGACGGGGAGACATGAAGCATGAAGACGTTCCACCTTTACCGGCCGATGGTCGCTCTGCTTGCCGCCTGCTCGATGCTGGCAGCACCGACGGCAGCCATCGCCCAATCAAAGGCCCGCAAGGAACAGGTGAAAAAGACCGCCGAAATTCCGCACTGCACCAAAAAGCTGGGAACCGTCGCCGTGGTCGAGCCCGACACCAACTGGTGGCAGCAACTGGGCCTTGGCTCTCCCGAGGCGATCATCAAGCTGTTCGTGATGAAATCGGGCTGCTTCGGACTGGTTGACCGCAGCAAGGGTCTGGCCAGCCGCAATATCGAGCGGGCGCTCGCTGAATCGGGCGAACTGCAGCAAAACAGCAATATCGGCCGCGCCCAGGTGAAGGCCGCTGATTATTTCATCGTTCCCGATATCGTTTCCCGCAATGCCAATTCCGGCGGTGGCGGCTTGGGCGGCCTGGTGGGCGGCATGCTGGGTGGCGGTCTTGGATCGATGATCGGCGGTGCGGTTTCCGTCAAGAAGAAGGAAGCCAATGTCATGCTTACCCTCGTCAACAGCCGCACCACCGAACAGGAGCGCATGACCGAAGGGTTCGCCAAAAAGACCGATCTGGGCTTTGGTGGCGGTGGCGGCCTGTTCGGAGCCGGCGGCTTCGGAGCGCTGGGCGGTGGCGGCTATGAAAACACCGAAATCGGCCAGGTGATCGTGCTCGCCTATCTCGATGCCTATACCCGTCTCGTTACCGAGCTGGGCGGCCTTCCGGAAAACCCCAGCGCCGCGGCGCCCCCGGCGCAATAATCATCCGTTCCGGCAGCTTTTTGCATGTTTGGTTGCTGCGGGGTGATTTTGGCGTTTGACGAAGCGCTCCCGCAATGAAATGAAGGCTCGCAGGTCGGAAGACCCGATCATCCAACAAGCACAATGACCCGGCCTTTCCGGGGGTGCACCAAGGGAGATACCTATGGCCGAGAAGAAACCCAATGCCCTGCAAACGCCGCTTACCCCCTCGCCTCAGCTGGCGGCCATTGTCGGCCCGGCCAAACTGGCCCGTGGCGAAGTGGTCAAGAAGGTGTGGGAGTATATCAAGGCCAACAACCTGCAAGACCCCAAGGACAAGCGCCGCATCAATGCTGACGCCAAGCTGAAACCGGTGTTCGGGGTTGACAGCGTGACCATGTTTGAAATGAACAAGCACCTCGCCCGACACCTGAGCTGAGGGCCAGCCTGCGACAGGCCGGCTGCTTTCGGCCGGCCTGCTCGGTCGTGTCAGGCCCTGACCAGCCTGCCAGCATTTTCAGTGCAAGGCTTTTCCTGTCAGGCTTCCCGTTCCGGAGGGCTTTGCTGTTCCGGGGCGGCACCAAGCGGATGCAGCGTGGTAACCGTGGCCCGCAGATGCGCCGAACGGACATGGGTGTAACGTTCGGTCGTCGAGATGTCAGCGTGCCCAAGCAACGTCTGCAACACCCTGAGATCAGCGCCGTTTTCCAGCATATGGGTTGCAAAAGCATGCCGCAGCACATGCGGAGAGATGCCTGACGGATTGAGCCCGGTGCGCACCGCCAGCGCCTTCACCAGCTGGTACAACCGCACCCGCGACAGGCAGGATTTCCCTGATGGAAACAGCCAGCGGCTGCCTTGCGGAACAAACGACTGCCAGGCCGTCACCGCCGCCAGTGCCGGTTCCGAGATCGGAACCAGCCGTTCCTTGTCGCCCTTGCCGCGCACAATTGCAAACGGCTGGTTAGGGCGGATGGCATGTCGCGGCAGCGTAACCAGCTCGGTCGCCCGCAGGCCCGAGCCATAGAGCAGCTCGAACAGCGCCTTCATCCGCACGGCTGCGCGCCGGGCTTCCGGAGGGCCGTCGGCGGCATCTGCCAGCTCGCTGTCGATCCGGGCGAACAGCTGCGAGACATCGGCCGTCGACAGGGATTTGGGCAGCGGGCGAATCTGCCGCACCCCCGTGATCGTCAGCGCCGGGTCATCGTGGCGCACACCCTCACTGGCGAGAAAAGCGAAAAACCGCCGCAATGCCGAGCGTTTGCGCGCCAGACTGGCCGGCTTCAGCGCCCCCCAGCCAGCAAACAGGCGGGCCAGCGCCGCTTCATCAGCCTTGATCAGGGCGCCGTCGAGCGCCGCCGACGCCAGCTGCAGATCTGACCGATACGCGGCGACGCTGTTGGCTGCAGCCCCTTTTTCCGCGACCAGCATGTCGAGAAACAGGGCAATGGCGCGCGAATCGGTGACAGGCATGGCATGGTCACGTTGCCACAACCGCAGGGTTATTTCTGCGACGGCCTGCACATCCGTCGCAGAAAATGCGTGACAAACGCGCTTCGTTCGGCAAATGTTCCATCATGATCTCGCCCTTCCTGCTCGCTGTTTCCCTGCTGCTGACGGCAATGCTGGTGCTGCTGGCCGGCTGGTTCCTGTGGGGGCGGCCGCTGGCCCGCGGCTCCGCCGAACTGGCCGACAAACGCGAGGCGCTTGGCCGCTCGCTTGCGGAAGTGGCAGCCTACAAGGCGCAGGCCGAAGCGGCGCAGCCGTTCATGGCCAGGGCCGCCGATCTGGAAGCGCAACTTGCAGCCGCCGCCATCCAGCTGGAGGAACGCGAGCGCGCCTATACGCTCGCCAACCAGGCACGCGACCTGAGCCACAAGCAGCTTCTCGACGACCGTGAGCGCCATTTCCAGCAGGCTTCCGACGAACGCGAACGCCACCACCAGAGCCAGATCGACGCCATGAAGGCGGAGTTTGCCAAGCTGGCGACCGAAGCTCTCGCCAACGTTCAGGCCCGCTTTTCCGAGCAGGCCGGCGAAACCCTGAAGCTGCACCGCTCGGAAGCCGAGAAAAACCTTGCTGCCAGCAAGGAGGCGCTTGCCCGCCTCGTCGAGCCGATGCGCGAGACACTGGGACGCTATGGCGAAGAACTGAAAACCCTCGAGAGCAAGCGCGAACAGGCCTATGGCTCCATCAGCGAACAGCTGGCGCAGGTAACCGCCGGGCAGCAGGCCGTCCGCCACGAGGCCACCCGGCTGGTGTCGGCACTGCGATCGTCAGCGAAAGCCTCGGGGGCATGGGGGGAAGCGCAGTTGCGCAACGTGCTGGAAATGGCTGGCCTGCGCGAAGATATTGATTTCACACTGCAAACCAGCACAACCGACGAAGATGGCCGCCGCCGCCGGCCCGATGCCATCCTGAAGCTTCCGGGTGGCCGCGAACTGATCGTCGATGCCAAATGTTCGCTGGCCGATTATCTGGCCGCCTTCGAGACCGATACCGAGCAGGGCCGTGCTGACCTGCTGAAACGCCATGCCTCGAGCGTGCGCGCCCATGCCAAAGGGCTCGCCGAACGCAGCTACTGGAAAGAGTTCGCCCACTCGGCCGATTTCGTGGTGCTGTTCGTACCCGGCGAGAATTTCCTGTCGGCTGCACTCGAACACGACTTCGACCTGCTGGGCTGGGCCTTCGATCAGCACATCATCCTGGCTGGCCCCATCAACCTGCTGGCGATTGCCCGGGTCGTCGCCATGGTCTGGCGGCAGGAAAAAATGGCCGAGGAAGCCCGCAGCATCGGCGAACTCGGTGCCGAGCTATACGCGAGCCTCGCCACCATGACCGAGCATATCGTCAAGGTCGGCGCCAACCTCGGGCAGGCAACCGATTCCTATAACCGCTTCATTGGCTCGCTCGAGCGGCGGGTGCTATCGAAGGCACGCAAATTCCCGGACCTCGGGGTCGACAGCGGCAAGAAGGACGTGCCGACCCTGACCCCGGTCGAGCAAGCTGTCCGCCTGCCGCAATCGGCCGATCTCCACCCCTTGCAACCGGGCCGGTTGCTCAGCGACAGTTGAACCTTGTGCCCGCATGGTCTAGCCGCTCAGCCCATGACCAGCCCGCGCATCGCCCATTTCCATCGCCAGACCAGCGAAACCGATGTCACCATCCACCTCGCACTCGATGGCAGCGGCCAGCGCACCATCGCCACCGGGCTTGGCTTTTTCGATCATATGCTCGACCAGCTATCGCGCCACAGCCTGATCGATATGGAGATCAGGACCATCGGCGACCTCCATATCGATGCCCACCACACCGTAGAGGATACGGCGCTCACCCTGGGTGCGGCACTCGACAAGGCGCTGGGCAACCGCGCCGGAATCACCCGCTATGGCCATGCCTATGCGCCGATGGATGAAACGCTGACGCGGGTGGCGCTCGACATTTCCGGTCGCCCCCATCTGGAATGGCGGGTCGGATTTTCGCAACCGCGTCTGGGCGACATGGACACCGAACTTTTCCAGCACGTGTTCGCGAGCTTCGCACAGACGGCCGGAATCACCCTGCACGTGGAAACGCTGTACGGAGTCAACAACCACCACATCGCCGAAAGCTGCTTCAAGGCGCTGGCCCGTGCCCTCAGACAGGCCATCACCATCGATCCACGCGCCCCGACGAGCATCCCCTCGACCAAGGGCGCGCTTGGCGGCAGCGCCAGCGGCGGACCATCGGGCACGTTCATCTGATGCAGGTGGCGCTGATCGACTATGGCGCCGGCAATCTCCGCTCGGCTGCGCGGGCACTGGCGGCCGCCGGGGCCAGCCGGGTTGCCGTCACGGCCAGCCCCGCCGCAGTGCTGGCGGCCGACTCCATCGTTCTCCCCGGTGTTGGCGCCTTCGGGGCGTGTGCAGCGGCGTTACGCGCCATCGATGGCATGGAAGACGCCCTGAACCGGGCGGTGCGCGAAAATGGCCGCCCGTTCCTTGGCATCTGCGTCGGCATGCAGCTGATGGCCGAAAGCGGCCATGAATTCGGTGTTCATCCAGGCCTTGGCTGGGTGGAGGGCACGGTGCACCGCCTGCGCGCCTCAGGCCAGCGCATCCCCCATATCGGCTGGAACCAGGTGGCCCCCGGCGGCACCTCGCTGATCGAGCCGGGGTTTGCCTATTTCGTCCACAGCTATGCTCTGGACAGTGGCCCGCACGTAGTGGCAACCACCGATTATGGCGGGCCGGTAACGGCGGCAATACAGAAAGACACGATGCTCGGCGTACAATTCCACCCGGAGAAAAGTCAGGGCTATGGCCTTGCCCTTCTGGAGCGCTGGTTACGGTGGCGGCCATGATCCCGTTCACCATCTACCCGGCAATCGACCTGAAAGCCGGCAATGTCGTGCGGCTGGCCGAGGGTGACATGGCACGCGCCACCATCTATGCCGCCGACCCGGCTGCCCAGGCTCAGGCCTTCGTGGCGGCAGGCGCCCAGTGGCTGCATGTCGTCGATCTCGACGGCGCCTTTGCCGGAGAAATGCGCAATGCCGCCGCCGTCGAGGCCATTCTCGACACCAGCAGCGTGAAGGTGCAGGTGGGCGGCGGCATCCGCACCATGGCGGCCATCGACCGCTGGATGGGCCTGGGCGTCGAGCGGGTGATCATCGGCACTGCCGCCCTTACCGATCCGGGGCTGGTGCGCTCTGCCGCCAAGGATTATCCGGGGAGGATCGTCATTGCCGTAGACGCCCGCGGTGGCATGGTGGCCACCGGCGGCTGGGCCGACGTATCCGACATTCCGGTTGCCGACATGGGCCGCCGCTTCGAAGATGCCGGCGTGGCGGCCCTGCTGTTCACCGATGTCGGGCGCGACGGCTTGCTGGGGGGCATCAACCTCGAGGCAACGGCCGAACTCGCCCGCGCGGTGCGGCTGCCGGTCATCGCGTCAGGCGGCCTCGCCGACCTCGGCGAGATCCGCCAGTTGCGCGCTCGCCCCGGCATAGAAGGGGTGATAGCAGGGCGCGCCCTCTATGATGGCCGCATCGCCTTGACTGATGCCCTGAAGGCCGCCGGATGACCCTGGCCGTCCGCATCATACCCTGTCTCGATGTCGCCGATGGCCGGGTGGTCAAGGGCGTCGGGTTCAAGGGGCTGCGCGATGCCGGAGACCCGGTGGAGGCTGCCGCACGCTATGACCGCGAGGGCGCTGACGAGCTGGTGTTCCTGGATATCACCGCCACCAGCCAAGCGCGGGCGCCCTTGCTGGATATCGTCGCTGCCACCGCCGAACAGTGCTTCATGCCGCTGACGGTGGGCGGCGGGGTGCGCAGCCACGACGATGTAAGGGCCTTGCTGCGAGCCGGAGCCGACAAGGTGTCGATCAACTCGGCGGCTGTCAAACGGCCGGCGCTGGTGGGTGAACTGGCGCAGACCTTCGGCCAGCAGTGCATCACCGTTGCCATCGATGCCAAAGCGGTGGCGACGGGACGCTGGGAAATCTTCACCCATGGCGGCCGTCGGCCCACCGGGATCGACGCCATTGCCTTTGCCCGGCAAGTGGCGGAACTGGGGGCCGGGGAAATCCTCCTCACCTCGATGGACCGCGACGGTACGCGATCCGGCTATGACCTCCCGTTGCTGCGTGCCGTCACCTCGGCGGTCACCATCCCGGTAATCGCCTCGGGCGGGGTGGGTAGCCTTGCAGACCTGGTGGCCGGCGTGCGCGATGGTGGCGCCTCGGCGGTTCTTGCCGCCAGCCTCTTTCATTACGGCGAAGCAACGATCGCTGAAGCCCGGGAAGCGCTTGCGGCGGCCGGGCTTCCGGTCCGGCCGGTTTCGCCACCCATACTCCAGGCCGGAGCGGCACGCCGATGAACGACATTCTTGCCCGTCTCGAACGGATGATCGACGAACGGCGGCTGGCATCGCCCGAAACCAGCTATGTCGCGCGACGTTTCGCCAAGGGCCGGCTCAAGCTTGCGGAAAAGCTGGGAGAGGAAGCAACCGAGACGGTGATTGCCGCCATTGCCCAGGATGACACGGCGCTGGCCTCAGAGGCCGCCGACCTGCTGTTCCACCTGCTGCTGGTGCTGGCCGAGCGCCGGGTGCCACTTGCAGCGGTGTTTGCCGAACTGGAACGGCGCGAGGGCACGTCCGGACTCGACGAGAAGGCAGCGAGGGAAGCATGACAGTCTCGATTCACGACCCGTATGACGACAACAACATCTTCGCGCGCATCCTGCGCGACGAGATCCCGGCCCGGAAAGTCTATGAAGACGCGTTCGCGCTGGCTTTTCACGACATCAACCCGCAGGCCCCCGTGCATGTGCTGGTCATCCCCAAGGGGCCCTATGTCAGCATCTGCGATTTCAGCCGTAACGCCAGCGACGCCGAAATCGCCGGGTTCTGGCGGGCGGTCGCGACGGTAGCTGATCAGCTTGGCCTTGAATCACCGGGGTTCCGGGCACTGATGAATGCCGGACCGGCGAGCGGACAGGAGGTGCCGCACCTCCACGTCCATCTTTTCGGTGGAAAACCCCTGGGTCCGATGCTCAGTCGCGCTTGACCTCGGGCGCACAAACAGACAATTTTCTTAGCTGAGTCAGTAACACCCTTTCGCCAGTGGCGTGAGGTTCTGGGAGGAAACCGAATGTCCTGGCGGATCAAGCCACTCGACGCCATTCTGGCGACAGCGGAAAAGAAAGCCCTCACCCGTACCCTGGGCGCCTGGCAACTGACCCTGCTGGGCGTCGGCGCCATCATCGGCACCGGCATCTTCGTGCTCACGTCGGAAGCGGCGCAGAAAGCCGGGCCGGGGATGATGATCAGCTTCATCCTCGCCGGCCTGGTGTGCGGGGTGGCAGCGCTTTGCTATTCGGAAATCTCGTCGATGGTGCCGGTGTCCGGCTCGGCCTACACCTATACCTATGCCGTCATGGGTGAATTGCTGGCGTGGATGGTCGGCTGGGCGCTGGTTCTCGAATATGCCGTTGCGGCATCGGCGGTCTCGGTGGGCTGGTCGGGTTATTTCGTCGGACAGATAAAGGGCTGGTTCGGGATCGAACTGCCCTATGCGCTGGTGAACGGCCCCTATGCCAATGGCCTCATCAACCTGCCGGCGGTTGTCATCGCCCTTGTCATCACCGGCCTTCTGATACTGGGAACCACGGAAAGCGCCCGTGTCAACGCAGTGCTGGTCACCATCAAGGTGATCGCCCTCACGGCGTTCATCGTGCTCGCCCTGCCCGTCATGAAGATGGAGAATTTCACACCGTTCGCCCCTACCGGCATTGCCGGCATATCGGGGGCTGCGGCCTCGATCTTCTTTGCCTATGTCGGGTTCGACGCGGTATCGACCGCCGCCGAGGAAACCGTGAACCCGCAGCGCAACGTGCCGCTGGGGCTGCTTGGGTCGCTGGGTATCTGCACCATATTCTATATTCTGGTGGCCGCAGGCGCCATTGGCTCGCCTCTGGGGGCCCAACCGGTAACCGATGCCATGGGCAATGTGCTGGCCCCCGGCACTCCGGAGCTGTTCGCCCGCTGCAGTGAAATTGCCACCTTCGGGCAGTTGCCGCTTCCCTGCTCGAAAGAGGCGCTGGCCCATGTGCTGCGGGAAATCGGCTATCTGAACTTCGGCAACCTGATCGGCCTTGCTGCCTTCCTGGCGCTGCCGTCGGTAATTCTGGTGATGATCTACGGACAAACCCGGATCTTCTTCGTGATGTCCCGCGATGGCCTGCTTCCCGAAAAGCTGTCGGCCATTCACCCCAAATGGAAAACGCCGCACATCATCACCGCCATCACCGGGATCGGCGTCACCTTTGCCGCTGCCTTCCTGCCGGTCGGCCAGCTTGCCGATATCGCCAACGCCGGCACCCTGTTCGCCTTCTTCATGGTGGCAATCGCGGTGCTGATCCTGCGGCGCACCCAGCCCAACCGCACTCGGCCGTTCCGCACCCCCATGGTGTGGCTGGTCGCACCGCTCACCATCATCGGCTGCCTCTACCTCTATGTCTCGCTGCCCACAAAGGCGATGCTGGTGCTGCCGATCTGGGGCGGCATCGGGCTGCTGCTGTATTTCTCGTATGGCTACCGCATGAGCAACGTGGCCCGCGGCATCGTCGAGGTGCCGGAAACCCAACGCGATGTGCCTCCGCAGCCCGTGCCCCCCATGCCGGGTGCGCCGACCCCGGGCGGCAAGGACGCCTGATTGAGCCCAAGCGCCGTGACGGCGGCACCGCCCGCCCGCCCGTCACGGTCCGGCAGCTGCCGATTGGCCGGCATATTGACGGCCGCCCGTTGTTCCCCCATATGGTGCGGCGCAGCGATGAGGCAGCACCTTCCGGGTGCGTGCGACGTTCTCACTCGCCGAAGCGCGTGATCGATGCGGGGGATTCCTCCGAACCGACTTCGGGTTAGCCGCTGCACCCCTTTACTGACATTCCTGCCACGCGGGATGTCTGGCCGGTTTTGCGCTGTTGTCGCAGGGCCAGACGAAAGACGATGATGTGACCAGTTTTCAGTCCCTGGGCCTTGCCCAGCCTTTGCTGCTCGCCCTCGACGAGCAGGGCTATGCCACCCCCACCCCCATTCAGACGCAGGCGATTCCGCCGGCACTTTCCGGGCACGATCTGTTGGGAATCGCCCAGACCGGCACCGGCAAGACCGCTGCCTTTGCCCTGCCGATCCTCCACTACCTCGAGGCCAATCGCGCCCCGCGCCGCAAGATGGCGGCGCGTGTTCTGGTGCTTGCCCCCACCCGGGAACTCGCCTCGCAGATCGCCGACAGCTTCCGCGATTACGCCCGCTACCTGAAGCTTTCCGTGCTGACAGTGTTCGGTGGCGTGCCGATCCCGCGCCAGCAAAAGCAGCTGTCATCGGGCGTTGATGTGCTGGTGGCCACACCCGGCCGCCTGCTCGACCTCGTCGATCGCCGTGCCCTGTTCCTCGACCAGGTTGAAATTCTGGTGCTCGACGAAGCCGACCAGATGCTCGACCTCGGCTTCATCCACGCGCTGCGACGGATCGCCCAGATCGTGCCGCGCCAGCGCCAGAGCCTGTTCTTTTCCGCCACCATGCCGCCGGCTATCGCCGAACTGGCGGGGCGCTTCCTCAGCAACCCGGTGAAGGTGGCGGTTGCCCCGGTGGCAACGACGGCCGAACGCGTCCGCCAGTATGTCACCTTCCTCAACCAGGCTGAAAAGCAGGCGTTGCTCACCCTCACCCTGCGCAAGCCCGAATTCGCCAAGTGCCTGGTGTTCACCCGCACCAAGCACGGCGCCGACCGGGTGGTGCGGCATCTGGCGGGTGCCGGCATTCCCGCTGCCGCCATTCACGGCAACAAGAGCCAGCCGCAGCGCGAACGCGCGCTCGACCAGTTCCGCAACGGCGCCATCGGTGTGCTGGTGGCGACTGACATCGCGGCGCGCGGCATCGACATCGACGCGGTGTCGCACGTCATCAACTTCGAGCTTCCCAATGTGCCCGAGCAATATGTCCACCGCATCGGACGCACGGCGCGCGCCGGGCTCGATGGCATTGCCGTCAGCTTTTGCGCACCCGATGAAAAGCCTTATCTGAAAGATATCGAAAAGCTGATCCGCCTGCAGGTGGAGCCGCTGCCGCTGCCGCCCAATTTCGTCGCAGAAGCAGCAAAACTGCCGAAGCCGGTGCCGGTGCGCGCCGGACGCGACCGCGAGGAGTATGCCCGCAAGGGTGAAGTCGGCACCCATGCCCATGCCGTGAAACCGGCGGGCGACGCCGCACGCGGCCATCGCGGCCGCCCCTTGGCGCACCGGCCCGGTGACCAGAAGCCCGGTGGGCGCAAACCCGGCGGCAACCGACGCCGTCAGGGCACCAGGCACCCGCCGCGCCATCAGGGCGGATACACTCAGGGCTGACTCCGGGCGGCGTGCCCTGCCCGGCCCCTCCCCGGTTGTCGCCTGCCATCGGCGGGCGTAAGCAGGGGCAGGACAAGGAGGTGCGCGCATGACCAATCTCAGCAGACGTGACCTGTTCGCCGGGGTGGGCGCAACTGCCGCTGCCGCCTCCGTGGCAACGGCAGCGACCGCCCAACCGAGCGCCAGCCAACCGCCGTCAGGACAGGCGCCAGCGACACGGGGCGGGGCGATGATGGCCTTTGCCGCACCGCCGCTGGACAACGTGCGGGTGGGCATCATTGGCGTTGGTGAGCGCGGCACGCCGATGACCAACCTGCTGCTCACGCTCGATGGTGTCGATATCCGCGCCATCTGCGATACCGATCCGGTGGTGCTTGATCGCGCCATCGCCAAGGTGCGCGACACGCAGGGCCGGGCGCCCCGGCGCATCACCGGAAGCGAAACCGCCTTTCGCCAGCTTACCGATGCCGATGATCTCGATGCAGTTTTCATTTTCACGCCGTGGCAGTGGCATGCCCCCATGGCGCTGGCGGCCATGCAGGCCGGCAAGCACGCCTTTGTCGAGGTGCCGATCGGAGTCACCATCGACGAGATGTGGCAGCTGGTCGAGACCAGCGAAAAAACCCGCCGTCACTGCATGATGATGGAAAACTGCAGCTATGGCCGCGAGGAACTGATGCTTCTCAACATGGTGCGTCAGGGCCTGTTCGGCGAGCTGACCCATGGCGCCGGAGCCTATATCCATACCCTGCGCGACCAGATGCTGCGCACCCAGCGCGGCGAGGGCGTGTGGCGGCCGCGCTGGCAGACCCATCAGCGCGGCAACCTCTATCCCACCCACGGGCTGGGGCCGGTGGCGCAATATATGAACATCAACCGCGGTGACCGGTTTGATTATCTGGTATCGATGGATTCGCCGGCGCTGGTAATGGCCGATTTCGCCCGCCGGAACCTGCCAGCCGGTGATCCGCAGCGCGGCTGGACCTTCATCGCCGGCGACATGAACTCGACGCTGGTAAAAACCGTGCGCGGACGAACCATATTGGTGCAGCATGATGTCAACACCCCGCGCCCCTACGACCGGCTAAACTATATTCAGGGCACCCGTGGGGCGTTCGGCGGCTATCCGGCGCGCATCGCCATCGACGACGGCACCAGTTCGTTCCACAAGTGGGATACCGACATGACCCGCTGGTTCGAGCGCTACGACCATCCGTTGTGGAAGAAGCTGGCAACGCTGGCGACCGAACGCGGCGGCCACGGCGGCATGGATTTTGTCATGCTGTGGCGGATCATCACCTGCCTGCGCCATGGCTGGCCGGTCGATCAGCCCGTTTACGATGGCGCTTCCTGGTCGTCGCTGTTCGATCTGTGCCAGCGCTCGGTCACCAATCGCAGCGCCCCGCAGGACGTTCCCGATTTCACCCGCGGCGGCTGGGAAACCGCAGCCTCTTACAACATCATGGTTTGACGATGGTCGAGCCTGTGCAGAAGCAGCTGCCGGAACGCTGTGTGCTGGTGTTGCAGGGGGGTGGAGCGCTGGGCGCCTATCAGGGCGGGGCGTTCCAGCAGCTTGACCAGTTCGGCGTGCAGCCCGACTGGATCGCTGGTGTTTCGATCGGGGCGATCAACGCCGCCATCATTGCCGGCAATGTTCCGGGACGGCGGATCGAGCGGCTGCGCAGTTTCTGGGAGCAGGTATCATCAACCCTGCAAAGCCCGGCGCCTCCTGCCGATTCGCCGTTGCGCAGCCTGTTCAACGATACGGCTGCCATGGCGGTCATGACCTTCGGCATTCCCGGATTCTTCGAGCCGCGCCATCTGCCGCTCCTGCCGTTCGACGACCCGCCTCTCAGCGTCTATGACACCAGGCCGTTGCGGCAGACCCTGATCGAGCACATCGATTTCGATCTCATCAACAAGGGAGATGTACGTCTCAGCCTGGGCGCCGTCGATATCGAGAGCGGCAACAGCGTGTGGTTCGACAACAGCCGCGCCCCCATCGGGCCCGAGCATGTGATGGCTAGCGGCGCCCTGCCTCCAGGTTTTCCCCCCGTTGCCATCGATGGCCGCCTTTACTGGGATGGTGGCCTCGTCTCCAACACGCCGCTGCAATATGTGCTCGACCGCCACATCCAGTCGCAGGATCTGCTGATCTTCCAGATTGATCTGTTCTCGGCATCGGGGCCCGTTCCCAGAACCGCCCGCGACGCCGCCGCCCGCGAGAAGGATATCCGCTATTCCAGCCGCACCCGTTACAGCACCGACGCCGCCCGGCGACTGGCCGAACTGCAACAGGCCGCGGCCGGGCTGCTGTCGCGGTTGCCGCCCGATCTGGCCGCCAGCCCCGAGGCAAAACTGCTGTCAAAGCATATCCGCAAGCAGGCGATCACCATCGTCCAGCTGATCCGCCGGGCGTCGCAGAGCGAAAACGACACCAAGGACTATGAGTTTTCCCGCGCCTCGATGCTCGACCACTGGCAGCAGGGCGTCGATGATGTCGACGCCACCTTTCACCACCCCGCATTCCAGCAGCGCGAACGGCCCGCTGGCCGGGTGATGACGTTCGACGTGCGCCGCGACCACCCGGTGCGGATCGGCGGCCTGTAACACCGCTGCTGCAGGGAAAGGCGGCGCAGCCGATGTTGGGTCAGCCGCCTGATCTGAATCCGTCAGACCGGGCGGCCGCCAATCAGCGCTTTATCATCGGCAGAAAGTCTCGCTGCGGGTGGCCGGTATACAGCTGGCGCGGGCGGCCGATCTTCTGATCGGGGTCGCCGATCATCTCGTTCCACTGGGCGATCCACCCCACGGTACGGGCCAGAGCGAACAGCACCGTGAACATGGTGGTGGGGAAGCCCATCGCCGACAGGATGATACCGGAATAGAAATCGACGTTGGGGAACAGTTTCTTTTCTTTGAAATAATCGTCGTTCAGCGCCATTTCTTCCAGTTGCAGCGCCACTTCAAAAACCGGGTCAGTTACTTTCATTTCCCGGAATACTTCGCGCACCGTCTTTTGCATGACCGTGGCGCGTGGATCATAATTCTTGTAAACACGGTGCCCGAATCCCATCAGGCGGAAGGGATCGTCCTTGTCCTTGGCACGGGCGATATACTCGGGAATCCGTTCGGGCCGGCCGATTTCGCGCAACATATTGAGGGCCGCCTCGTTGGCGCCGCCATGTGACGGCCCCCACAGGCAGGCAATGCCGGCGGCAATGCAGGCAAACGGGTTGGCGCCGGAAGACCCGGCCAGCCGCACCGTCGATGTGGAGGCGTTCTGTTCATGGTCGGCATGCAGGATGAAGATGCGATCAAGCGCCCGCTCGACGATCGGGTTCACTTCATAGGGTTCGGCCGGAACACCGAAGGTCATCCGCAGGAAATTGCCGGTATAGCTCAGGGCGTTGTCCGGATACATGAAGGGCTGACCGGTGGAATATTTATAGGCCATGGCGGCAATCGTCGGCATCTTCGAGATGAGACGATGGCAGGCGATCATCCGCTGGCGCGGATCCTCGATATCGGTCGAATCGTGGTAGAAGGCCGACAGGGCGCCAACCACCCCGCACATCACCGCCATCGGGTGGGCATCGCGACGGAAGCCATTGTAAAACTGCAACAGCTGTTCATGCACCATGGTGTGGCGGCTGATGATGCGGGTGAAGTTCTCGAGTTCCTCGTGGTTCGGCAACTCGCCTTCGGTCAGCAGATAGGCAACTTCCATGAAGCTGCAGTGTTCGGCCAGATCCTCGATCGCATAGCCGCGATGCAGCAGCATGCCCTTTTCGCCATCGATATAGGTGATGCCCGACTCGCACGAGGCCGTCGAGGTAAAGCCGGGGTCGAAAGTAAAGACGCCGGTTTCTCCATAGAGCTTGCGGATGTCGACGACATCCGGCCCAATGGAGCCATGCCGCACCGGCATGGTGACCGTTTCACCGCTATCGAGCTTCAGGCTTGCCACGTCGCTCATGTCTACCCTTTCAACCGCCGCACTTTTCACCACTGCCATCCTCACTACTGTCTTTCGGCATCCGGCAACACATCGTCGATACGCCCGATGCTCTCGTCGCGGCCCAGCGCCGCCATCACGGCAAAAACGCTGGGGCTGTGCGCCTGCCCGGAAAGTGCCGCCCGCAATGGGCCCGCCACCTTGCCAAGACCAACACCCCTGCTATCGGCGACCGCCTTGGCAACGGCCTCCAGTTGCTCGCGCTTCCAGTCATCAACCGCTGCCAGCGCCTGCCGCACTTCGTGCAGGTATATCAATCCTTGCGCATCTAGCAATTTTGCCGCGCCTTCGTCCATCATAAGTGGGCGGGAGCGAACAAGAAACAAGGTATGATTTGCTAACTCATTGATATTTTTCGCTCTTAATTTCAGCTCCTCCATGCTGCGAAGCAGAATATTGCGGCCTTCAGCGGGAATCGGGGCCGCAAGCAACGCCGGCAGCCGCGCCATCACCAGATCGACAAGGCGGGCATTGTCGGCCTGCTTCAGATAATGGGCGTTGACACTTTCCAGCTTTTTCAGGTCGAACCGTGCCGGCGAGCGGCCGATGCCATCGAGATCGAAGAGGGCGATGGCTTCGTCGCGGGTGAGCAACTCGGTGTCGCCATGGCTCCAGCCCAGCCGCAACAGGTAATTGGCAAGCGCCTCGGGCAGAATCCCCATGTCGTCGCGATAGGCCTCCACCCCCAGCGCGCCGTGCCGCTTCGAAAGCTTGGCGCCATCGGGGCCGTGGATCATCGGCACATGGGCATAGGCCGGCTCCGGCCAGCCCAGCGCCCGGATAAGGGCCAGCTGGCGAAAGCTGTTGGTGAGGTGATCGTCGCCGCGAATGACGTGCGTGATCCCCATGTCGTGGTCGTCAACCACCACCGCAAGCATGTAGGTTGGCGTGCCGTCAGAGCGCAGAAGCACGAAATCATCGAGTTCGCTGTTGGCCTGACGCACCATCCCCTGCACGGCGTCGGTGATTGTCGTTTCCCCTTCCTGCGGCGCTTTCAACCGCACCACATAGGGCTGGTTTTCGGGCCAGTCGGTACGGTCGCGCCAGCGGCCGTCGTATCGGCGCGGCAGTCCCCTGGCTTCCTGTTCGGCGCGCATGGCTTCCAGTTCGGCGGGTGTTGCATAGCAGCGATAGGCATGGCCGCTTTCCAGCAGTTGCTGCGCCACCTCGGCATGACGTGGCGACCGGGCGAACTGGAACACCGGTGGCTGATCGGGGTCGAGCCCCAGCCACGCCAGCCCGTCGAGTATCTTGGCGATGGCGTCATCGGTCGAGCGGGCGCGGTCGGTATCCTCGATGCGCAGCAGAAAAGTGCCGCCGTGGTGACGGGCAAACAGGAAGTTGAACAGTGCCGTGCGGGCGCCACCGATGTGCAGATAGCCGGTGGGCGATGGCGCAAACCGCACAACCGGCGGCTTCAACTGGGTAAAATCGCTTGCAGTCAACATGAAACAATCCGAAAAAGGCCGTGGGTCGATGAAAGCGGGCCGGTGCGATCCGGCCAATGGTGTCGGGTGGCTAGCAGTTTCGTCGTCGCCGATCAAAAAACGTCTGCATGTCCACGCCTCGCTTCCCGTGTGGCTGATATGCTTGACAGGCAGCGGGCGCAATGGGTGCTGTTCGCGCCTGTTGTGCTTGGCTGCGGAATCGTCGGCTGGTTCTGGCTGCCGTGGAACCCTGACCGGCAGGCAGCGCTGGCGCTGGCACTGGCGCTGGCGGCGAGCGGCTTTGCGCTTGACGGGCTGCCGCGACGGCTGGTGGTCGCGACCGGGCTGTTACTGGCGCTGGGGCTGCTGTCGGCAGAACTGCGCATGCATGCCACCGCATCCCCCCGGCTGCATCACCGGCTCACCGCGCTCGAGATGCCGGGTACCGTCGCTTCGGTGGCGATACTCTCGGGGGGCGACCGCACCCGCCTGCTTCTCGATCGCGATGCCACCGATATCGACCCGGTGGTGCGGCTGCGCCTGTCACTGCCCGGCCTGCCGCCGCCGGGGCTGGTTCCCGGCGCCCGCGTCACGGTGACCGCTCCGCTGGGGCCGGTGCCGGGCCCCACAATCCCCGATTCCACCGACCCGGCGCGCCGCGCCTGGTTCGAAAGGGTGGCAGCATCCGGGCGGGTCGTCGCACCGCCGTTCCTGCTGGAAAGGGCCACACCGGGCGGGCTCGACCGGGTGCGCATCAGCTGGGCCGACCACATCGCCTCCGGGGTGGGCGGCGGCCATGCCGGAGCCATCGCCGTTGCCCTCACCGTCGGTGAACAAGGGCGCATGGACCCGCAGCTGACCGATACCTTCCGCCTGTCCGGCCTCGCCCACATCCTCACCGTCTCGGGCTTCCACATCGCCGTGGTCGTCGCCGGGATCTATGCGCTGACCCGCCGGCTGATCAGCCTGTGGCCGTGGCTGGCGCTCAGGGTGCCGGGACTGCGGCTGGCCGCCCTCGCGGCCGGTGTGGCCGGCACCTTTTATGCCATCGTCTCGGGCGCCGAGGTTCCGGCGGTGCGGGCAGCGATCGTGGCGTGGATTGCCCTGGGGGCGCTGGCGCTGGGGCGCAACCCCGTGTCGCTCAGGCTGCTCGCCTTCGCCGCCTTCGTCATCCTGCTGGCGCGGCCCGAGGCGCTGCTGGGGGCAAGCTTTCAGCTCAGCTTCACGGCGGTGCTGGCGCTGGTGCTGGTATCCGGGTTGCCGCTGGCACAGCGGCTGGCCGACCAGCGCCACCATGGCCTGCTGCTGCGGCTGCCGCGCGCGCTGGCCCTGATGCTGATCACCAGCCTTGCCATCGAGCTGGCGCTGATGCCCATCGCCATCGCCCATTTCGGCCGCACCGGCGTCTATGGTGCGCTTGCCAACCTGCTGGCCATCCCGCTCACCGGCTTTGTCATCATGCCGCTGCTGGGCGCCTGGCTGGTGGCATCGGCCGCAGGGCTGGGCGGGCTGGTCGGCTGGGCGCTGGTGCCGGCGATCAACGCTCTGGCAGCCATCGCCACCTTCACGGCGGGGCTGCCCGGGTCATCGCTGGTGGTTCCGCCGCTGGCGCCCGCAACCGGGGCACTGCTGGCTGCCGGCGGGCTGATGGCGGCCCTGTTGACCGGATACGCCCGCCTCGCCGGCTTGCCTCTGGTTGCCGCTGCCCTCATCATGGCGGTAACCCTGCCCCGGCCGGATGTCTATGTGTCGGCCGATGGCCGGCAGGTAGGCGTGGTGCACGATGGCCGGCTGCACCTGCTGCGCCAGCATCGCGGCGGCTATGTCGTGAACAACTGGGCCGAGCGCAGCGCCTCTACCGCCGACCGCCGCCTGCACGACCTGCCCGGCGCCCGCTGCTCGGCCAACGGGTGCCTCTTTCAGGTGTCGGGCCTGCGCATCCTCGCCCTTAGTGACGATAGCGATGACGCCCCGGCGCCACCGCCCGCGGTGTGCGCTGCCGTCGATGTGGTGATTGCCCCGGCAAGCCTGCCATCGGCGTGCCGGCCGCGCTGGCAGCGGATCGACCGGGTGTCGCTGACATCGAGCGGCGCCATCGCCATCACCAGCGGCCTGCGCCGCAGCCTCAGCGTCGCTGATCGCGCCGGTGACCGCCCATGGTCGCCGGCAGCACTTCCCGGCATGGTGCCAAGCCTGCTAGGAACGCCACGATGGACAGGCGTGATGGTGGAATGACCGAAGACGAAGCACGGGTGCGGCTTGCCGAACTGGCCGAGCAGATCGCCCTGCTGGCGCGGCGCTATTATCAAGACGATGATCCGGCGGCATCTGATGCCGACTATGACGCGCTTGTCGCGGAAAATGCCGCCATCGAGGCCCGCTTCCCCCAGCTGGTGCGTGCCGATTCGCCCTCGACGCTGGTTGGGGCGCCGGTTGCCTCGGGTTTTGCCAAAATCACCCATGCCCAGCCGATGCTCAGCCTGGAGAACGGCTTCACCGCCGCCGACGCCGCAGAGTTCGTGGCGCGGGTGCGGCGGTTCCTGTCGCTGGACGATCAGCAACCCCTGACGCTGACTGCGGAGGTGAAGATCGATGGCCTGTCGCTGTCGTTGCGCTATGAACAGCACCGGCTGGTCAGCGCCGCCACCCGCGGTGACGGGCAGATTGGCGAAGATGTGACCGCCAATGCCCTGACCGTGGCCGACATTCCCCACACCCTGCCCGCTGACGCCCCGGCCATCGCCGAGGTACGCGGCGAGATCTATCTGGGATGGGAAGATTTCACCGCATTGAACGCCGCACAGCAACAGGCCGGACTCAAGCCATTCGCCAACCCGCGCAATGCCGCCGCCGGCTCATTGCGGCAGATCAGGGCCTCGGTGACGGCAGGGCGGCCGCTTCGCTTTCTTGCCCACGGCTGGGGGGAAGTCTCTGAACCCCTCGGCGACAGCCAGTTCACCGTCATGCAGAAGCTGCGCAGCTTTGGCTTCCCGGTTTCCGACACGCTGCACCGCATCGGAACCGCCGACGAAGCCATGGCCTTCTATCAGCAGCTCATCACCCTCAGGCCCACCCTGGGGTTCGACATCGACGGCATGGTTCTGAAGGTGGACTCGATCGCGCTGCAGCAGCGGCTGGGGCAGGTGGCGCGGGCGCCGCGCTGGGCGCTCGCCATGAAATTCCCGGCCGAGCGGGCGCTGACGGAACTGCTGGCCATCGACATCCAGGTGGGGCGGACCGGCGTGCTCACCCCGGTGGCGCGGCTGCGCCCGGTCACGGTGGGCGGGGTGGTGGTCACCAACGCCACCTTACACAACGAAGACGAAATCGCCCGTCGCGATGTGCGGGTGGGCGATACCGTTGAAGTGCAGCGCGCCGGCGACGTGATTCCGCAGATACTCGGCTGGGTGGGCGACACCGATGCCGAGCGCGCCGCCCATGCCGCCCGCGCAGCTTTCCTCTTCCCCGACTACTGTCCGGAATGCGGCAGCCTTGCCACACGCGAGGATGGCGAAGTGGCGCGCCGCTGCACCGGCGGGCTGGTCTGCCCGGCGCAACGCCTCGAACGTCTGCGCCACTTCGTGTCGCGCCGCGCCCTCGACATCGACGGACTTGGCCCCGAACGGCTGCAGGAGTTCATCAGCCTGGGCTGGGTCGAGACTCCGGCCGACCTCTACCATCTGGCCCGTCACGCCGATGCCCTGCGCCAGCGCGAAGGCTGGAAGGACAAATCGGTTAGCAACCTGCTGACAGCTGTCGAAGCCAGCCGTCAGCCGTCGTTCGATCGCTTCCTTCATGCACTGGGCATCCGCCACATCGGCGAGGTGACGGCCCGCGATCTCGCCCGCAGCTATCCGGCGTGGCGCGACCTTGAGGCCCTGCTGACGCAACTGGTCAGCCACCGTCCGGAGGCAGCGCTCGGCGAATCACCGGAAAAGCTGGCGCAGCGAACCAACGCCGATCTGGCGCAGATGGTGGGGGTGGCAGGGGTTGGCCCGGAAGTGGCAGCGGCGCTGCGTGATTTCTGGGCCGAACCCCATAATCGCACGCTGGTGCACCAGCTGCTGGCCGAGATCACCCCGACGGCCGTGACAACCGAAACCGCACCGTCGCCCTTCTCGGGCAAGACTCTGGTGTTCACCGGCACGCTTGCCACGCTCAGCCGGGATGAAGCCAAGGCGCGGGCCGAACGGCTGGGGGCGCGGGTGACGGGCAGTGTCTCGGTGAAAACCGATTATGTGGTGGCGGGCGCCGACGCCGGGTCCAAGCTGGCCAAGGCGCAGGCACTGGGGGTCAGGGTGCTCTCCGAGCAGGAATGGCAGCACCTTTCAGGCGGCGACGGCGAACCCGCCAGTGTGAACTGAAGGTGCGGGTGCCACCCTTCACCACAGATTGATCAATAAGGGTTGCACTTTTGCTGAAGCATGCTGACATTATGTCGTAGCCGGTTGCAATCCCGGCGACACAGGAAGACCAGATGCCATCCTTTTCCCGTGAACTCGAATCGACCTTGCATAACGCGCTCGCCGAGGCGAGCCGCCGCCGCCACGAATACGCAACGCTTGAACACCTGCTGCTGGCGCTGATCGGCGATGCGCAGGCCTCGACAGTGATGCGGGCCTGCGGCGTGGATCTCGATGAACTGTCGGCGCAGGTGACGCGCTATCTCGACAATGAGCTGGGCAGCCTGAAGGCCGATTCGTCGATCGACCCGTCTCCGACCGCCGGGTTCCAGCGGGTGGTGCAGCGCGCCATCCTGCATGTGCAGTCCTCTGGCCGTGAAGACGTAACCGGCGCCAACGTTCTGGTTGCCCTGTTCTCGGAACGGGAAAGCCATGCCGTCTATTTCCTCCAGCAGCAGGACATGACCCGGCTCGACGCCGTTTCCTATATCAGTCACGGCATCGCCAAGACGCCCGGCATGGGGGAATCGCGCCCGCCCCAGGGCCAGGACGAGCAGGAGAGCCGCGAGGAAAAGCGCGACAACCGTCCGAAACCGCCGGAATCGGCTCTGAAGCAGTTCACGGTAAACCTCAATGAAAAGGCCCGCGCCGGCAAGATCGACATCCTGATCGGCCGCGAAGCCGAGGTCGATCGCACAATCCAGATCCTGTGCCGGCGCTCGAAGAACAATCCGCTTTATGTCGGAGACCCCGGCGTCGGCAAAACCGCCATTGCCGAGGGGCTGGCTCGCAAGATCATCGAGGGCAATGTGCCCGACGTGCTGAAGCCTGCCACCATCTACGCACTCGACATGGGGGCGCTGCTTGCCGGCACCCGTTATCGCGGCGACTTCGAGGAACGGCTGAAAAATGTGGTGAGCGAGCTGGAAAAGCTGCCCGATGCCATCCTCTTCATCGACGAGATCCATACGGTGATCGGCGCGGGCGCCACCTCGGGCGGGGCGATGGATGCCTCGAACCTGCTGAAACCGGCGCTCTCCAGCGGCACCATCCGCTGCATCGGCTCGACCACCTACAAGGAATTCCGCAACCATTTCGAAAAGGACCGGGCCCTGCTGCGTCGCTTCCAGAAGATCGACGTGCACGAGCCCTCCGTCGAAGATACCGTGAAGATCCTCAACGGGCTGAAGCCGGCTTTCGAACAGCACCACAAGGTGCGCTACACCCCTGATGCCATACGTTCGGCAGTGGAGCTGTCTGCGCGCTACATCAATGACCGCAAGCTGCCCGACAAGGCCATCGACGTGATCGATGAATCGGGCTCGGCGCAGATGCTGCTGCCCGAGGTACGACGGAAAAAGGTGATCGGGGTGAAAGACATCGAGGCGGTGGTGGCAACCATGGCCCGCATTCCCCCCAAATCAGTCTCGACCGACGACAAGCGGGTGCTGGAAACCCTGGCCGAAGATCTGAAGCGGGTGGTGTTCGGGCAGGACAAGGCGATCGACCTTCTGGCCTCGGCCATCAAGCTCAGCCGCGCTGGCCTGCGCGAGCCCGACAAACCGATTGGCAACTACCTGTTTTCCGGCCCCACCGGCGTCGGGAAAACCGAAGTGGCGCGCCAGCTTGCCCATACGCTCGGTATTCCGCTCACCCGGTTCGACATGTCGGAATATATGGAACGCCACTCGGTCAGCCGGCTGATCGGCGCCCCGCCCGGCTATGTCGGCTTCGACCAGGGCGGCCTGCTGACCGATGCCGTCGACCAGAATCCGCATTCGGTGCTGCTGCTCGACGAGATCGAGAAAGCCCACCCCGATCTGTTCAATATCCTGCTGCAGGTGATGGATAACGGCAAGCTCACCGACCACCACGGCAAGACGGTCGATTTCCGCAACGTCATCCTCATCATGACCACCAACGCCGGTGCCGCCGACATGGCCCGCGAGGGAATCGGTTTTGGCGCCGGGCCGCGCGTCGGCGAAGACGAAGATGCCATCCGCCGCATGTTCACGCCGGAGTTCCGCAACCGCCTCGATGCCGTGGTGCCGTTCGACTATCTCCCGCCCGAGATCGTCGCCCGCGTCATCGACAAGTTCATCCTCCAGCTGGAAATGCAGCTTGCCGAACGCGATGTGCATATCGCTCTGGAAGACGACGCCAAGAACTGGCTGATCCGGAACGGTTATGACCGGCTCTATGGGGCGCGACCGCTGGGCCGCCTGATCCAGGAGACGATCAAGCGGCCATTGGCCGAGGAGCTGCTGTTCGGCAAGCTGGTGCATGGGGGCGAAGTGCGGGTGCATATCCGCGACAACAAGCCGGCCTTCGAGATCATCCCGGCGGCCCCCAAAGCCAAACGCCGCCGCAAGCAGGCGGCGCTTCCGGCGCCACGGGCAGACGGTGAAGCAGCAAAGGATGGCGAACCGGCGGAATAACCACGGCCATCCCCAACCGGCCGGACAGTGACGGCATTTCACCCAGCCACAGTTTCACCCAGCCACAGTTTCACCCAGCCACAAGGAAGGGTGACAGGGGCGTGACGGGACTCAGCAGCCGCGGCTGCTAAGGCTGGCCGGTCAGCCCTGCGCGGTCTTGCGACGCTCGACGACGAACCGCTTCAGTTGCTCCTGCGGGTCGGCCCAGTTGGGGTTGGCAGCAACGGCCGCCATGTAATCCTCATAGGCTCCTTGCAGGTTGCCGACGATCTCGTAGGCAACAGCGCGTGTGTAATAGGCGACTTCCGGCTTTGACGGGTTCATCTCCAGCCCGCGCGACAAGGCCGCAATGGCTTCCTGATCGGCCCCACCCTTGCGCAGCAGGGCTATGCCGCGATTCACATGTGCTTCGGCAAGGTCCGGCTCCAGAGCGATCGCCTGATCGAAATCGCGCAGCGCCATCGTCATGTTGCGGGCATAGATATAGATGATCCCGCGGTTGACATAGGTTGCCGCCCGGTCATGACGGTCCAGCTGGCCCTCATCCAGCGCCCGGTCACAGAGTTCGAGGCTGGTCCGGGTATCGCGCCGGAATTCGGCTGCCAGAAAACAGTCTCTGCCAAGTCCGGACCCAACGATCGACACGCTCGCCTGCGCCGGAATTGCGAGGCCCGTCGCCGCTGCAAGCATCAGAATGAGTTTGCGCATCACTGGCTCCTCCCACGCCTGGCTGGATACCACAAATTCAGTGGGCGCGGAACAATTTCGTAACGTGGCCCATCTTGCGTCCGGGGGTCGCTGCCGTCTTGCCATAGAGGTGCAGGTGCGCCCCCGGGTCGGCCAGCACGGCCGGCCAGCCATCGCGTTCCGCGCCGATCAGGTTGTGCATCTCGGCTCGTGCTGCCGTCATCGACACCACCCCCAGAGGCAGCCCGCAGACGGCCCGGATATGCTGCTCGAACTGTGAGGTTTCGGCCCCCTCGATGGTCCAGTGGCCGGAATTATGCACCCGGGGCGCCATCTCGTTGAAGACCGGGCCGTCGGATGCCGCGAAAAATTCGCAGGCCAGCACCCCCACATAATCCAGAGCCTTGGCAATGCGCAGTGCCAAAGCCTGCGCCTGTTCGGCAAAAGCCGGAGGCAGCCCCTCGGCCGGCACCTGCGTGCGGGCGAGAATGCCGTTCACATGCCGGTTCTGACACGGCGGGTAGCAGGTGGCGCCACCATCAGAACCACGCGCCACGATGATCGAGAATTCGCTCGAGAATTCAACGAACCCCTCGAAGATAAGATCACGCCCGCCCAGCGACGCCAGCGCCCCGGCAGCCTGTTCGGGGGCGGTGATCCGTGCCTGGCCCTTGCCGTCATACCCCTGGCGCCGCGTCTTCAGAATGCCCGGCGTGCCGATCGTTGCCAGCGCCGCATGCAGGTCTTCAGGGCTGTCGACGGTGCGATAGGGGGCCGTCCGTCCGCCCAGCCGCACCACGAAATCCTTCTCGCTCAGGCGATCCTGCGCGACATCGAGCGCGCGATGATCGGGCAACACCGGCTTCAGCGCCTCGAGCAACGCCACGGTCGATGCCGGCACATTCTCGAACTCGTAGGTGATCACATCAACGGCAGCAGCAAATGCCTGTAAGGCCGCCGCGTCGTCATAGGCGGCGCGGGTCACCTTTGCCACATCGGCAGCCACCAGCTCGGCATTGGGCGCATAGACATGGCAGCGATAGCCAAGAGGCGCCGCCGCGAGCGCCAGCATCCGCGCCAGCTGCCCGCCACCCAATATGCCGATGGTCGCGCCCGGCCGGATCACCCGCCCATGTCCGGCGCATCGGCGACACCTTCGGTCTGCGCCGCGCGAAAGGCCGCCAGCCGCCCCGCCAGCGCTGCATCGGTGGTCGCCAGCATCGCCGCCGCCAGCAGTGCCGCATTGACGGCGCCCGCCCGGCCGATCGCCAGAGTGCCCACCGGTATCCCCGCCGGCATCTGCACGATCGACAGCAGCGAATCCATGCCGGACAACGCCGCCGACTGCACCGGAACCCCCAGCACCGGAAGCGCCGTGAGGCTGGCCACCATCCCCGGCAGATGGGCAGCGCCCCCCGCTCCGGCAATGATGGCGCGCAATCCCCGCCCGGCGGCCGTTTCCGCATAGGAAACCATGCGGCGTGGCGTGCGATGGGCCGACACCACCTTCACTTCATGGGCGATGTCGAGGGTCGTCAGCGTTTCGGCGGCATGGCGCATGGTCTCCCAATCGGAAGTGCTGCCCATGATAATGCCCACCAGCGGTTGCATAGTCACCTTTCGCCGTGAAATGGCGCCCTAACCAGCGCCGGGGCAATGCGCAACCCCGGCCACCGGCTCACACCGGCAGGAAGTCCCGCCGCAAGGCCTTCAGATCATCAGACAGGGTATAGACGATCGGCACCCCGGTCGGGATCTCGAAATGCACGATATCGTCGTCGGAAATGGCCGACAGATGCTTGACCAGCGCCCGCAGCGAGTTGCCATGGGCAGCGATCAGCACCCGTCTGCCCGCCTTCAGCTGCGGCACCACCAGTTCCTCATAGGCGGGCAGCGCCCGGGCGATCGTGTCCTTCAGGCTTTCGGTAGCCGGCACAGCCACCCCGGCATAGCGGCGATCAGAAGACACATCATAGGCACTGCCGCGCTCCTGCGGCGGCGGCGGCACATCGAAGCTGCGCCGCCAGATCTTCACCTGGGCATCGCCATGCTGCGCTGCCGTCTCGGCCTTGTCGAGCCCGGTAAGCCCGCCATAATGGCGCTCGTTCAGCCGCCAGTCCTTGGTGACCGGAAGCCACAGGCGGCCCATTTCCTCAAGCACGAGGTTCAGGGTCTTGATGGCGCGCGTCTGCACCGAGGTGAAGCAGCAGTCGAAATCATAACCGGCCGCCTGCAGGGCCCGGCCGGCCGCCCGCGCCTCGGCGGCGCCCTTGTCGGTGATGTCCACGTCCCACCAGCCGGTAAAACGGTTCTCGAGGTTCCAGGCCGATTGGCCATGACGAATCAATACCAGTTGCGACACGTTGCTGCTTTCTCTCGGGTTTCGGTGGCGGCTTGCGGCGGTGCTCAGCCCACCAGGTCGGCAAGGGCCGCCAGGCAGGCCACGGCCAGCCGCCTTGAACGATCGGGCGACCAGCCCTCGACGGGTTCGGCCAGATCGTCGGCATCCTTGAACGGCATCTCGAGCGTTGCCGAAACCGCCCCATAGCGTTCGGCCAGCTGATTGGTAGACATGGTGAGGTTGGCCTCGCCGGGCTTCGAGACGGCATAGCCGATCCGCGTCTGGAAATCGCGGCTGTGCACCAGAAGCCGCTCTTTCAGTTTCGCAAGTCCGGCAAGCTGCGCCTCGGTGATCGACGGAATGCCCTCGAACCCGGCGATGAACACATGCGGCAGGGCCTCGTCGCCATGCACGTCGAGCGCATAATCCACGCCGGTTTCGTCCATGGCGTTGCGCACGCACAGCACCTCGGGCGAACGGGCGGCCGTGGGCTCGGCCCACTCCCGGTTCAGATTGGCGCCGGCGGCGTTGGTGCGCAGGTGACCGCGAAAGGCGCCATCGGGGTTCATGTTGGGAACGATGTGAAAGCGCACCCGCGACAGCAGGTGGCGGGCCAGCGGCGAGGCCGGGTCGGTCAGTTCCTCGAGGCAGCCCTCCATCCACCACTCGGCCATGGTTTCACCGGGATGCTGGCGGGCATAGAGCCAAATCTGCACCGGGCCTTCCCCCAACTCGATGCAGTCGATCGGCCGTCCATCCAGCGATTGCCCCAGCACCCGGCTCGAAACCCCCGGCTCGGCGGCGGTGCGGGCGATGAGGTCGAGGTGTCGTTCGTTGGAATAGGGGGCGAAATAGGCCACCCACAGATGGTCGGAATTGGGAGTCACACGAATGGTGAGCGTGCCGTCGGCCTCGCCGGCGTTATAGCTCGATTCGGCCTGCACCCACAGCTGCCGGTCGCTCGAGACCCGCGCCTTGTAATCGGGCCAGCCGCCCGGATAGGCGGATTTTTCCAGCCCGGTGATATCCAGAACCAGCGGCACCCCTTTTGCGCCACTGACCCGGAAGTGGAACCACTGGAAAAACTCGCCACCGGCATCGATGTTGATCGCCAGGGTGAAATGGTGAGGGGCCGGTTGCCCAACCACCCGGATATTGCCCGAATCAAAGGCAGAGCTGATGTGAATGGCCATGGATGAAACGCTTACGGTTGAAACCCCGCCAAGGCAACGCTGGCGCAATTGACATTTTTGCAGCCCGCCGGTAAGCGCCGCCACTCACAGATTCTCAAGTTTCCCCCGGGGTTCCTGCCATGAAGATCCGTAACAGCATCAAGTCGCTCAAAGGGCGGCACCGTGACAATCGCGTGATCCGTCGCCGCGGTCGCACCTACATCATCAACAAGACCAACCGCCGCTTCAAGGCCCGCCAGGGCTGATCTGCGGGCCTTACGCGCCCGTGAAGCCGAGCCGGACACCACCACAGGCCGTTGTCTTCGATGTCGGCCATGTCCTTTACGACTGGGACCCGCGCTACCTCTACGCCCGTCTGATCCCCGACCCTGCGCGCCTCGACTGGTTCCTGGCGAACGTCGTCACGCGCCAATGGCACTTCCAGCACGATGCCGGGCGCCCCAGCTCGGAAACCACTGCCGAGCTGATCGCCGCCTTTCCCGGCGAACGGGCTCTCATCGAAGCCTATGCGCCGCGCTGGCTCGAAACCATCCCCGGCCCCGTCCCCGGCATGCTCGACCTGGTGTCACGGCTTGCGAAAGCTGATGTGCCGCTGTTCGCCATCACCAATTTCTCACACGAGTTCTGGGAACGTTTCCGGCCCACCGCCCCCATCTTCGACCTGTTCAACGACATCATCGTCTCGGGAACCGAGCGGCTGGTCAAACCCGACCCCGCCATCTTCGCGCTCGCCATGCGCCGCTTCGGGCTTGGCCCCGGCACTGCCCTGTTCATTGACGACAATGCCGCCAATGTCGCCGCTGCCATCGATTGCGGCTGGCACGCCCACCAGTTCCACGACGCCCCAACCCTTGAACAGGCACTGAAAGATTACAGGCTGCTCTGATGACCACCGACCACCAACAAGACGATCAGCAACAGGCCGCCGAAGCCTGGTTCCGCTCTCTGCGCGACCGCATCACCGCCACCTTCGAGCAGATCGAGACCGAGGGCGCGGCTCTGCCCGCACTTGCCAACGCCCCGGCGGAACCGGGCCGCTTCGTCTATACGCCGTGGCAGCGCGACGATCACCGTGGCGCACCGGGCGGCGGCGGCACCATGGGGGTGATGAAAGGCCGCATCTTCGAGAAAGTCGGAGTGAATATTTCCACCACCTATGGCGAATTCAGCCCGGAATTCGCCAAGGCCATCCCCGGCGCTGCCGATCAGCCGCAGTTCTTCGCCACCGGAATCAGCCTGGTCGCCCACATGGCCAACCCCCATGTGCCGGCCGTGCACATGAACACCCGCTTCTTGTGCACCACCAAACGCTGGTTCGGCGGCGGGGCCGATTTGAACCCCGCCCTGCCCCATGCCCCCGACAGCGAGGCGTTTCTCGCGGCGTTCCGCGCCGCCTGCGACCGCCACGACCCGGCTTACTGGCCCGACTATTCGCGCTGGTGCGACGAATATTTCTACCTTCCGCACCGCAAGCGGGCGCGCGGCATCGGTGGCATCTTCTACGATTATCTCGAGCACGACAGCGCCGCCGCCTTCGACAAGCATTTCGCCTTCACCCGCGATGTCGGCGAGACTTTCCTCGCCACCTTCCCGCAACTGGTGCGCGCCAACATGGCAAAGCCCTGGACGCCCGACGAGCGCCTGGCGCTGCTGCGCTATCGCGGCCTCTATGCCGAGTTCAATCTCATCTATGACCGCGGCACCACCTTCGGCCTCAAGACTGGCGGCAACACTGACGCCATCCTCATGAGCCTGCCGCCCGAGGCCCGCTGGGACTGAACCGCCCCGCCCTTGCGCCCGGCTGCCAACATCCCTACTTGACCACAAAGCCCGGCGCGCCTACCGCGCCATGCAGGCGCCCCGTCCGGTGGCGCGGCTATCCCTTTCTGGCTGTCCACGTCCGTGCCGGCAGCCCATTGCACGAATATTCCCAAGAAAGCAGACATGCATCTTTTCGAACTGAAAAAGAAAACCCCCGCCGATCTGGTCGCCCTCGCCGAGGAACTGGGAGTCGAACAGGCGTCCACCCTGCGCAAGCAGGACCTGCTGTTCGGAATCCTCAAGGTGATGGCCGAAAACAACGAGGAAATCATCGGCTCAGGCACCATCGAAGTGCTGTCAGACGGCTTTGGCTTCCTGCGATCGGCCGAGGCCAATTATCTGGCCGGGCCCGACGACATCTATGTGCCGCCCGCCATGGTGCGGCGTTTCGGCATCCGCACCGGCGACACCATCGAGGGCGAGATTCGCGCCCCCAAGGACGGCGAACGCTATTTCAGCCTGGTAAAGCTGAACCGCATCAACTTCGACGACCCCGAGATCCTGCGGCACCGTGTCAACTTCGACAATCTTACGCCGCTTTACCCCAACGAAAAGCTCAACCTCGACAATGCCGACCCCACCAGCAAGGACAAATCGGCGCGCGTCATCGACATCATCAGCCCGCAGGGCAAGGGCCAGCGGGCGCTGATCGTAGCCCCGCCGCGCGTCGGTAAAACCGTGCTGTTGCAGAACATCGCCAAGGCGATTTCCGCCAACCACCCCGAGGTTTATCTGATCGTGCTGCTGATCGACGAGCGGCCCGAGGAAGTGACCGACATGCAGCGCTCGGTGCAGGGCGAAGTGATCTCCTCGACCTTCGACGAACCGGCGGCACGCCACGTGCAGGTGGCAGAAATGGTCATCGAAAAGGCCAAGCGCCTGGTCGAGCACAAGCGCGACGTGGTGATCCTTCTCGATTCGATCACCCGGCTGGCGCGCGCCTACAATTCGGTGGTGCCTTCGTCGGGCAAGGTGCTGTCGGGCGGCGTCGACGCCAACGCCCTGCAGCGCCCCAAGCGCTTCTTCGGGGCGGCGCGCAACATTGAGGAAGGCGGATCCTTGTCGATCATCGCCACCGCCCTCATCGATACCGGCAGCCGCATGGACGAGCTGATCTTCGAAGAGTTCAAGGGAACCGGCAACTCGGAAATCGTGCTCGACAGGAAGGTCGCCGACAAGCGCATCTTCCCGGCGATGGATGTCGGCAAATCGGGCACCCGCAAGGAAGAGCTTCTGGTCGACAAGGCGACCCTTGCCAAGATGTGGGTTCTGCGCCGCATTCTCATGCAGATGGGTACCGTCGACGCCATGGAGTTCCTGCTCGACAAGATGAAGGACTCGAAGTCGAACGCCGATTTCTTCGCCTCGATGAACCAGTAACCGCTGTCCACCGCTGGAAACCAGGCGAGGGCTGCGCCATATACAGCTGATGGTCTGGCACAAATCTCCGGAAGCTCTGGCGCAGCTTACACCCGAACAGTTCCATGTCACGCAGCACAGCGGCACCGAGCGGCCGGGCACCGGGGCGCTGCTGCATGAACATCGCCGCGGCCTCTATGTCGATATCGTCTCGGGCGAACCACTGTTCGCGTCGTCCGACAAGTTCGAATCGCATTGCGGCTGGCCCAGCTTCACCCGCCCCATCGATGCGGCGTTCGTGCAGGAACGCCGCGACACCTCGCATGGCATGATCCGCACCGAGGTGCGCTCGACCCACGCCGACAGCCATCTTGGCCATGTGTTCAACGATGGCCCGGCTGATCGTGGCGGCCTGCGTTACTGCATCAACTCGGCGTCACTGCGCTTCATCCCCGCTGAGAACATGGCGGCCGAGGGCTATGCCGACTGGCTGCCGCTGATCGACTGATACGGTCTGGCGCGCCTTGCGCTAGCGCCGCGAGAACATCCGCCACAGCCCTAGCAGCAGCAGGGCGCCAATCACGGCACCAACGAACCCGGCGCTCTCGCCCTCGGCATACATGCCGGTCGCCTGGCCGATCCAGCTGAACAGCACCGCCCCCAGCACGCCCAGAAAGGTGGTCATCAGGCAACCCTGCGGGTCTTTGGGGTTGCCCGCCAGCACGCGTGCCAGCAGACCGGCAAAGAAGCCGATCAGGATCACTCCCAGCCACGATGATGCCGCCATTTCCGCTCTCCCTTCCTGATGGACCGGGGTGTCGGGCCCCTGCCTGACAACCCGGTTCCACATCCCTGTTTCAGGCGGACGCTGCCCGCACCCTCAGCGATTGCCGAAGGTGCGGTTCCACCAGCCCTTGCGCACCGGTTCCGCCGGTTCGGCCGCTGTCGTGGCGTCACCGACGCCGGCTGATTCCGTTGACGTATCAGCAGCCGGTTCTTCAGCAGGGGGCACGTCAGCAGATGTCGCCCCACCAGCTGCCGAATCAGCTGCAACCGGTTGTTCTTCCGGGGTCTCCGTCACTTTGGCCTTGCGGGTGCGGCGGGGTTTGGGGGACGCTGGTTCGCCGGCTCCGGCCACCTCGGGCACCCCGGTCGCATCAGCCGCAGCGGCAGCCGCCGACTTGCGCCGCCGGGTGGGCTTTGCCGGCTTTTCCGCTGCCATAGTGGCTGTCGTTGGGGCGGGCTCGGCTGATGCTTCTGCCGCAACGGCGGAATTGGCCTCTGTCTTGTCGGCATCTGCTTTCTTGCGACGCGTGCGACGCGGCCTCGGCGTATCCCCGGCGCCTTCGTCTGCTGACCTCACCTCTTCGCTGGCCGCCATTGGCGCTGCATCGGCACCATCCGCAGCCACGGCCTCGGCTGCGTCTTCAGCCAGCCCCCCGGCCGGATCGGCCGACTCGGCCGGCTCGGCTGGTTCGGCGATGTCCGCTACGTCTTCCAGCGAGGGTGCGGCGTCATCGGCAGTTTCTGCTGCCACCTCGTCCCGGCGTCCGTTGCGCCGCCGCCGCCGCGACCGGCGCCGTGGCTCTCCGGCTGTCGCTGCCGTCTCCGGCCCTTCCACACCCATTGCGCGTCCGGTGTCGTCGGCTGCATCTTCGGTGTCTTCCACAACCGGTTCGGCACTCTCGGCAGTTGCCAGTGGTGCGCCGGGGTCGGCGCTGTCGGCATAGGCTTCCTCGGAGGTGCGGTCCCGGCCACCACGCCGCCGCCTGCGCGACCGGCGTTTACGGCGCTCGTTGCGTCCACCCTCGGCGTCGCGCGCCTGCTCGTCGCCGCCATCCTCGTCGGCTGCATCCGCCTCGTCGATGTCAGGCTCGTCTGCGGCGGCGGCCCTGGGCAGTGCCGGAAGCTGCGGGCGCGGGGCCTGCGCCGGCGGCGGACCGCTGGAATCGATCTGCACCCGGCCGCCGATCAGCGTGTCATCGGGCAGAACCTCGATGCTGATGTCATAGCGGGCTTCCAGCTCCGTCAGCTCGACCCGTTTGCGGTTCAGCATGTAGATAGCCACCGAACGGTCGGCCCGCAGGCGGAAGATGCTTGCCCGACCGCGCACGGCTTCTTCTTCCAGCAGCCGCAACGCCGCCAGCGCCGCCGAGCCATCGGTGCGCACCAGCCCGGTGCCTTCGCACATGTGGCAGACCTGAGTCGACGCTTCCAGCACCCCGGTGCGCAGCCGCTGACGGCTCATCTCCAGAAGCCCGAACGATGAGATGCGCCCCACCTGAATGCGGGCACGGTCGGCTCGCAGCGCTTCCTTCAGCGCCCGCTCCACCCGGCGATTGTTGCCGTGCGATTCCATGTCGATGAAATCGACGACCACCAGGCCCGCCATGTCGCGCAGCCGCAGCTGCCGGGCCACTTCCTCGGCAGCCTCGATGTTGGTCTTGAGCGCCGTTTCCTCGATGTTGTGCTCACGGGTAGAGCGCCCCGAGTTGACATCGACGGCCACCAGCGCCTCGGTGGGGTTGATCACCAGATAGCCCCCCGACTTCAGGTTGACCACCGGGTTCATCAGCGCCGAAAGCTGCGATTCCACGCCGGCGCGGTGGAACAACGGCACCGGGTCGTTATAGAGCTGCACCCGTCGCGCGTGGCTCGGCATCAGCAGCTTCATGAAATCCTTGGCCTGACGGTAGCTGTCTTCGCCATCCACCAGCACTTCGTCGATTTCGCGGTTATAGATGTCGCGGATCGCCCGCTTCACCAGATCGCTGTCTTCATAGATCAGCGATGGCGCCGTCGATTGCAGCGTGGTTTCCCGTATCCCGTCCCACAGCCGCGTCAGATAGTCGAAGTCGCGGCGGATCTCGGTCTTGGTTCGCTCAAGGCCGGCGGTGCGCACAATGGCGCCCATCGTTGGCGGCAGGTCGAGTTCGGACATGATCGCCTTCAGCCGCTTGCGGTCGGCGGCATTGGCAATCTTGCGGCTGATTCCGCCGCCCTGTGCGGTGTTGGGCATCAGCACCGAATAGCGCCCGGCCAGCGAAATATAGGTGGTTAGCGCCGCGCCCTTGTTGCCGCGTTCCTCCTTCACCACCTGCACCAGCATCACCTGTCGACGGCGGATGACTTCCTGGATCTTGTAGCGCCGCCGCAGCGCCATGCGCCGCCGCCGCAGCGCCTCGGCGCCTGCCTCCTCGGTATTGCCATGCTCTTCGGGCCCTGCCGGCTGGTCGCCGTTATCGCCTTCGCCATGCTCATCCGCGGCCACCTCTTCGGCCAGCGGGTCGCCGCCGTGTTCATCTGCGGCATGGCTGCTTTCCTCGGCCAGCCGCTGCTCTTCGCGCAGAAGCGCCTCGCGGTCTTCGCGGGGGATCTGGTAATAATCGGGATGGATTTCACTGAAGGCCAGAAACCCGTGGCGGTTGCCGCCATAATCGATGAAGGCCGCCTGCAACGACGGTTCTACCCGGGTTACCTTGGCGAGATAGATATTTCCCTTGATCTGCTTGCGGGCGGCGGCCTCGAAATCAAATTCCTCGATCCTGCTTCCCTTGACGACAGCCACCCGGGTTTCCTCCGGGTGGCGGCCGTCGATCAGCATTCTGGTGGTCATGGTGGAATCTCCTGTCGCGCCATGCGCGAATGGTGGCAGCGTCCAGGCTGCGGCGCACGCGGGATCGCGCTGCCCCAGCCGGCTGCGAGCTGAAAATTTGGCTGGAATCTGAAAGGTCTGAAACGGGGCGGTTCGTCGGCATCACCACAACGATCGGCTGGTGGCAACGGTGCGCCACCAGCAGACGGTTTCCGGATTCACACAGCCTGACGTTCATTCCACCCCGGCAATCCATTCTCTCTGCGCACCGCCGGGTGTGGCGGCATGCAGGCGGGCGGCAAGCCGGGTGCCGATATCCCGGTCTGCGATCCCACGCGGTCCCGGTCTGGCAGCTTGCGGCGGAGAACCGCCCATACCCGAGCGCTAGCACCAGTTGCCCCTTCCGGCAAGTAGCACTGAAACCCAGCCGCAATCAGCCGTAAACAGGCCCGAGATGACCACGACCAGCGCCAACCTGCTGACAGCCCTCAACGCCGGCTCCGGTATAGATACCAAAAAGCTGGTGAGCGAGCTGGTCAGCGCCGAAAAGACCGCCCGCCAGGCGGTCCTCGATCAACGCCTGCAGAAGGTGGAGGCGAAGATCTCCGCCCTCTCGACCTTCCGCTCGGCCATCGATGCCCTGTCGTCGGCGCTGTCATCCCGCATCAGCAGCGGCTCGCTGTCGGGCATCCCCGCTGTCTCCGACACCTCGGTCCTTGGCCTCAGCCTGCCCCGGGGCGGCACCGTGGCCCGGCAATCGCTGGAGATTCGCCAGCTGGCGGGTGGCCAGACCCTGGCGTCCGGTCCGGTGGCCGATGCCGATGCACCCATCGGCGAAGGCACCTTCACCATCCGGTTCGGAGCCGTTGCCGGAACCGCGGCCGCCACCGGATTCACGCCCGGAGCGCTTGCGGACCTTTCCGTCACCATCGGCCCCGACAACAACAGCCTCTCGGGCCTGCGCAACGCCATCAACGACGCCGCGGCTGTCGCCAAGGCCCCGGTGCAGGCCGTGATTGTTACCGATACCAACGGCAGCCGGCTTATGCTGCGCGGCCAGATGGGTGAGGAATCGGGTTTTCTCGTCGAAACCGATCTCGAGGCCTTCGCCTTTCGTGGCGACGGCACCGGCGGGCTCAGCCGCACCCAGGTGGCTGCAGACGCCCGCATCGCCATCGATGGCGTGGAATTGCGGCGCCCCTCCAATATCATCACCGATCTGGTCGAAAACGCCACCCTCACCCTCTACAAGGCGACGCCCGGAACCCCCGTCATCATCGAGGCCGAACGCAGCGACTCCGAACTGCAACAGGTCGTCTCCGACATGGCGTCCGCCCTCAACGAGCTGGTCTCGATCGGCAAGTCCCTGTCTTCGGCGGGGTCAGCCACGGCGTCAGCAGGCGCGCTAGCAGCCGACAGCAACACCCGCCGCACCCTCAGCGACCTGAAGCAGCTGGTCTCGAAAGACCTGCTGGCCGACAGCAGCGGCGCGCCGACCCGCCTCAGCGACATCGGTCTCACGCTTGACCGCTACGGGACATTCATCGTCGACAGTGCGCGTCTGAACACTGCCATCGCGGCGCACCCCGAGGCCATCGAGAAGCTGGTGACCGCCATCAATGCCAGCGGCAGCGGTGGCAGCCCGGACGGACCGCTGAAACAGATTTCCGCACGCTTTGCCATGGCTGTTCAGGGGTCAGGCGGCCATCCTACCGCCCTGCAACAGGAAAAGGCTCGCATTGCTGCTGACCAGCAGAAGCTCGACGACCGCATCGAGCGACTGACCCAGAGCTATACCCGACAGTTCGCCCGCGTCGACAGCCGGGTCAGTCAGTACAAGGATCTGATGAGTTTCATGCAACAGCAGATCGACTTGTGGACCAAATCCAAGTGATTCCCTGACCAGCAACACAAGGCGCTCCATCATGCACGCTCTCGCACTCGCCCGCTCTTCCACCCCGACACGCCCGTCGGCTGCTCTCAGCGCCTATGGCAGCGCCTCGCTGGCCGCCCGTATCGAAGGAGCCTCGCCCCATGCCCTGGTGCAGATGCTCTATGATCGCCTGCTCCAGCACATCCGCGAGGCCAGACAAGCCGGACTGGCCGGCAATACTGCCGGGAGGCTGAAGGCCACTGCTCATGCCATCACCATCATCGACGGGCTTGACGCCACCCTCGATGATCGTCGCGGAGGTGACGTCGCCGCCAGCCTGCACCAGGTCTACCAGCTGTTGTCAGACCGTATGCTGGCCGGCACGGCAACGGCTCTTGGCGAAGCTGAAACGTCCATCCGCGCCATCGCCGACGCCTGGCGCTCCATCCGCCATAACATGGCCCGCTCGTAACGCCACAAAGGGCCTGATTGCCGCATTCAGGCCTTGCGCTCCCAGCCGCCTCCCTCCTTCTGCTGCCAGTAGGTCCGCGCAACATCGGAGCGATCCGCAAGCGCCTTCCAGTCGTTGCGGGCCCGCTTGTGGGCATCGCTTCCATCCTCGAACAGGTTCAGCACCCGGGCAAAGTTCGTGAAGGTTGGCGGCACCCCGGCAGCCAGCGACAGCAGCAACGTCGCGCCATTGGCTGCGTCCTCGGCCACGGGGGATAGCAGGATCGGCTGCTCGGAATCTTCGGCGGTTCCGGCAAGGGCATGCGGCAGGAACGATTCGGCGGTATCGGCCCACAAGGCAAGATCGAGTGCATCGAGAAGCCCAGGATCGCCCGTCACCAATGCGCGCAATCCACCAGCATAGGCCCGGCCCAGCAGCCGCACACCCACCGTAACGACAGGCATGCGGGTGCAGTGATAAAAGCCAACCTCGGTCACCATCGGGGTATCGCCTGTCGCTCAGCCCTCGAAACAGCTTGCCACCAGTGTATCGATCAGCCGCACGCCAAAGCCTGTCGCCCCCTTGTCGTGCAGGTTGCCGGCCTTGGGCCGCCACACCGCCCCGGCGATGTCGATGTGCGCCCATTCGACGCCCTCTTCGACATAGCGTTGCAGGAACTGGGCTGCCGTGATCGATCCGCCTTCGCGCGGGCCGATGTTCTTCATGTCGGCAATGGTCGAATCGAGCATCTGGTCATAATGGCCGCCCACCTCTGAAAGCGGCTGCCGCCACACCAGATCGTTCACCTGCTTTCCGGCCTTGTCCAGCTTTTCCCACAGGGCATCGGAATTGCTGAAGACCCCGGCATACCGATGGGCAAGACTTATGATGATGGCCCCGGTCAGGGTGGCGAAATCCAGTATGGTTTTCGGCTTGTAGGTCTGCTGCACCCAGGTCAGGCAGTCGCTCAGCACCAGCCGGCCCTCGGCATCGGTATTCAGCACCTCGACCGTCTGCCCCGACAGCGATGTGACGATATCGCCGGGCCGCTGGGCATTGCCATCGGGCATGTTCTCCACCAGCCCGCACACCGCAACCACCCGGGCCTTCGCCTTGCGACCGGCCAGCGCCACCATGGCGCCCGTCACCGCCCCGGCACCGCCCATGTCCCACTTCATGTCTTCCATGCCCGGCCCCGGCTTCAGGGAAATTCCGCCGGAATCGAACGTCACCCCCTTGCCAACCAGTGCCAGCACCGGGGCATCGGGGTTGCCGGTGCCGTTCCATTCCATCGCCAGAAGCCGCGGCTTGCGCACGCTGCCCTGTGCCACTGCCAGCAGGGATCCGGCCCCCAGTTCCGCCAGCTGTTTTTCATCAAGTACCGTCACCTTCACACCCAGCGGTTCCACCGCCTTGCGGGCGCGCGCCACGAACGATTCCGGATAGATCACGTTGCCCGGCTCGGTGACCAGTTCCTTGGTGAAGGCGGCACCCGCCGCCACTTTCGCCAAGCGATCAGAAAGCGCTTTCGTGCTGTCGGGGGCGCCCGCCAGCACCACGGTCGCCAGCTTGGCCTTCTGTTCTTCCTTCAGTTTGGTGCGATAGGTATCGAGCCGCCAGTTGCGCAGTTCCGCACCATGGCCGAAATGGGCCGCCGCCGCATCGGGCGTCACTGCAAGCCCACCCATTCCGGAAAAATCAGCCGTCAGCACCGCATCGGTGGTCTGCACCTTTGCCGCGGCCGACCCACCCAGATCCTCAAACAGCCGGGCATCGGCCTTGGCCGCATCGCCCAGCCCCGCCACCAGCAAACGTGAGGCCCCCAGCCCGGCCGGCGCCAGCACTTCCAGCAGCTTGCCCTTCTTGCCGGTGAAGCCTGCCGCTTTCATCGCCCGGCCCAGCTGGCCGCCCCCGGCCTTCTCCACAGCCTCGGCCCCAGCCGTCAGAACCAGATCCTCGCCAACAAATACCAGAAGCGCTCCCACCGCCCCCAGGTCGACAGACGTTGCAAATTCAATGGTCGTCATGGAAGCTCTCCTCAGTCAGGTAATCGGAATGGTGAAGGGGCACGATCAGGGTATTGGCCGAATGGTTTCTTCAAACGCAAGGGGCGCCCCAAAGGGGGCGGGCGCCAGCTGTTCTTCCCACATGGCGGCCTGTCCGCGCAGAACGGTGCCTACCACCCGGCCTTTCAGATCCATGCCGGTAAACGGCGACCAGCCGCAGCGGCTCAGCAGCCAGTCCTCGCGGATGGTGAACTGGCCCAACAGGTCGACAATGGTGAAATCGGCATCATAGCCCGCCGCGATTCGCCCCTTGCCGATCAACCCGAACAATCGCTGCGGGCCGGTCGCCATCATGTCGACCAGTCGCCCCAGCGACAGGCGCCCCTCAAGCACATGGTTCAACATTAGCGGCACGATGGTCTGCACCCCCGGCATCCCCGAGGGCGTTGCCGGATAGACCCCGCCCTTTTCGGCCAGCGTGTGCGGGGCATGATCAGAGCCAAGCACATCGGGAACGCCCTGCCCCAGCCAGTGCCACAGGCCATCGCGATGCCAGCCTGAGCGGATCGGCGGGTTCATCTGCGCCAGCGTGCCAAGGCGCGGATAGGCGTCTTCAGCGGCCAGTGTCAGGTGCTGGGGCGTCACCTCGCACGAGGCGATATCCTTGTGGTCGCGCAGGAACGCCAACTCCTGCGGAGTGGTGACGTGCAGCACATGGATGCGCCGCCCGGCCTGCCGGGCCAGCGCCACTACCCGCCGGGTCGCCAACATCGCGCTTTCATCGTCGCGCCATACCGGGTGGCTCGCCGGGTCACCCTCCACCCGTTCCCCCAGCCGCGCCTGCATGCGGGCTTCGTCCTCGGCATGAATGGCGACCCGCCGCCGCCCCGATTGCAGCACCTTCAGCAAGGTCGGGTCGTCAGAGACAAGAAGGTCGCCCGTAGATGCCCCCATGAAGATCTTCACCCCACAACAGCCGGGCAACCGTTCCAGCTCCGCAAGCAGCTCGGCATTGGCAGCCGTTGCCCCCACGTAAAAGCCATGGTCGGTCCACATCCGGCCGCGGGCTCTGGCCACCTTGTCGGCAATGGCCTCGGCGGTATCGGTCAGCGGCTTGGTGTTGGGCATCTCGAACAGCGCCGTAACACCGCCCATCACCGCCGAGCGCGACCCCGACTCGAGGTCTTCCTTGTGCTCAAGCCCCGGCTCGCGGAAGTGCACCTGCGTGTCGATCAGGCCGGGAAGGATGGTGAGGCCCGAACAGTCGTGCACGGTGGCCGCACTGCCGGCCCCGTGGGGCAAAATGGCGCAGATTCGCCCTGCCGACACACCGATATTCACCTGATTGAGCCCGCCCGGAAGCCACACTTGCGCATTGGCCCACAGGCTGTCGAAACTTGTATCGGGTTCCATCGGCTCTATGTAGCAACTGCCATGCCGTTATGCCATCTCAGCGACCGCAAAGTCGTGCGCCTATCCGGCCCCGATACAGCAGCTCTGCTGCAGGGCCTGCTCACCAACGACGTCACCCTACTGTCGGCGGGGAAGCCGCTCTATGCCGGGCTGCTTTCGCCGCAGGGCAAGGCACTGTTCGATCTGTTCCTGTTTGCCGAAGGCGACGACATCCTGCTCGATGTCGATGGCGACCGCGCCGAGTCGCTCGTCAAGCGGCTGCTGATGTTCCGGCTGCGCCGCAAGGTCGAGATCAGCCTCGACCCCAAGGTCGCGGTGTTCCAGCACTGGGGAGACGAGGATAACAGCCCGGGCAACGACCCGCGGCTAGCAGCGGCCGGCGACCGCTTCACCACCAGTGGCAACTGGCCAAAGCCCGACTCCAGCCTCGACGACTGGCACAGTGTGCGGCTGGCACTTGGCCTTCCGGCGAGCGATGAAATCGGCAGTGACGACCTGCTGTGGCTGGAAACCAATGCCCGCGAGCTGAACGGCGTAAGCTTTACCAAGGGCTGCTATACCGGGCAGGAAAACACGGCGCGCATGCATCACCGCGACAAGCTGCGCAAACGGCTGCTGCCACTTGTCACCACCGCCGAAGGACCGGTCATGGCCGGGCAGCGTGAAGTCGGCACCTTGCGGGGCCAGCAGCACGGGCCGTGGCGCATGGCCCTGCTGCGCACCGATGTTCTCGACCAGCCACTGACGGTAGGCGGCGAGCCGGCAAGCGTGCTCAGGCCCCCCTGGCTTGGCGCTGAAGGGCCAGACGATCAGCCGGCGGTCAGCCCCTGATATCGGCCGGCAGCAGGTTCACCAGGTCTTCACGGGTCACCCAGCCCATCTGCCAGTTCAGGTAGAACAGAAAGAACAGCGCTGCCGAAATCACCGTGGTCCAGAAGAACTTGCGCGGCATCGACACATTGCCCGGCGCACTGTCGGCCTGCCCCGGCACCTTGGTGTGCCCCAGTTCATCGGGTGTGCGCACGCCATAGGGCAGCACGGCAAACAGGGTGACCACCCAGAACAGCAGGTAAATGGCAAGAACGGAATACCAGCGCATGGGTCTGCGTTACGCTGGCCGCCGCCGCCATTCAACCATTGGCAGCCGGCCCGGCCCCTATATCCGCACGATCTGCACCTCGGTTGGCGGTTTCTTGCCGGTCCATTGGCGGGCCACCCGCCTGACCGCCACCTTCACCTCATCAGCCAGCCGGCGCTCATCATTGCCGCCAACGCTTGCGAAACAGGCTGCCGACGCTGCCGATGCCGCCTGAAGAAATGCGTCTTCCTCGTCCTCGACCGGCACCCCTTTGGCAAGCACCAGCGGATCGGCTGCCAGCCGGTCACCGGTGCCGATCACCAGTGTCACCACCAGCAGGCCATTGTAGGCGAGCTTGCGGCGGCTGGCGATGGTGGCGCCTTCGGCCGGCAGTATCACATCGCCATCCAGCACCAGCCGTCCCGCCGGTTCGTGTCCCAGCCGCACCGGCCCCTCGGGCGCCAGCCGGATCACGTCGCCATTGGTTGGCACCATGGCCTTTGCAACGCCGCAGGAACGGGCCAACCGCGCATGTTCTTCCAGGTGCCGCCGTTCGCCATGCACCGGCACGGCGATACGCGGCCGGATCCAGCCATACATCGCCTGCAGTTCCGGCCGCCCCGGGTGCCCCGAAACATGCACATAGGCCTGACGGCTGCCGATGATCTCAATTCCACTTGCGGCGAGCGCATTCTGCACCCGGCCGATGGCGATCTCGTTGCCGGGAATCTGCTTCGACGAATAGATCACCAGATCGCCCGCCGTCAGCTTCAGCGGATGATTGCCATCGGCGATGCGCGCCAAGGCCGCCTGCGGTTCGCCCTGGGTGCCGGTCACCACGATCAGCAGGCTTTCCGGCCGCGCCTCGGCGGCGGCATCCCAGCTGAGAGGTTCGGGGAAACCGGAAAGATAGCCACTGGCTTTCGCCACCTGCACGATCCGCTCCAGCGAGCGCCCGGCCAGCACCAGCTTGCGGCCGCTGGCCTTGGCAACCTCGCCAAGAGTATGCAGCCGCGCCGCGTTCGAGGCAAAGGTCGTTACCACCACCCGGCCCTTGCGCCGCGCCTTTACCACCTGCATCAGCCCGTTCAGAACGTCGGTTTCCGAACCCGAGGCCTCGGCGTTGAAGACATTGGTGGAATCACCGATCAGCGCCAGCGTGCCTGCCCCATCGTTGTCGCCTATCGCCTGCAACTGCGCAGCGGTGGCCGGGCTTCCCAGCAGCGGCCCGTCATCGAGCTTCCAGTCCCCTGTGTGGAATACCCGGCCGAAAGGGGTATCGATCACCAGCGCATTGGCCTCGGGGATGGAATGGGCAAGCGCCACCCAGCGGGCGCTGAATGGCCCCAGATCGACCTGCCCGCCCATCGGCACCACGTGCAGCTTCACCTCGCTGCTCAGCCCCTCCTCATCAAGCTTGCGGCGGATCAGGCCGGCAGTGAACGGCGTGGCATAAAGCGGCACACCAAGGTCAGCGGCCAGATAGGGAATGGCGCCGATGTGGTCTTCGTGGCCGTGGGTCAGCAGCACGCCCAGCAGATCGCGGCGCCGCTCCTCGATGAACTGCATGTCGGGCAGAACCAGCTCGACACCGGGGAGGCCGGGGTCGGCAAAGGTCAGCCCCAGATCGCACAATATCCACTTGCCGCGACAGCCATAGAGATTGGCGTTCATGCCGATCTCGCCCGAGCCGCCCAGCGGCAGAAAAATCAGTTCATCGCCTGGCTTCACACACTCATCCGTTCCGGTTCCGGGCATAAAGACGTATCAGGCCTTTCACCATCAGGTCAGGGTCGACATGGGCGATCACCGGGCAATGCCGGCTGAACAGCGGCGCCAGACCGCCAGTGGCGATCACCGTGGCCGCACTGCCCAGCTCGTCACGGATTCGTGCCACCATACCCTCGATCAGGCCGATATACCCCCAGAACACCCCCGATTGCATGGCGTGAACGGTGTTGCGGCCAATCACCCCCTGGCCGGCTGGGGGCGGCTCGACGGCAATGCGGGGCAGCTTGGCCGCCGCCCGATACAACGCATCCATCGACAGATTGATCCCCGGCGCGATCACCCCGCCCACATAGCGCCCATCGGTCGTCACCACGTCGAAGGTGGTGGCGGTGCCGAAATCGATAATGATGAGGTCTCCGGGCCATTGCTGATGGGCGGCAACGGCATTCACCACCCGGTCAGCCCCCACTTCCGCCGGGTTGGGCAGGTCGACGGGCAGGCCATAGTCGATCCCCGGCGTTCCAGCGACCATCGGCTCGACCCCCACATAATGGCGGGCCAGCGACCGCAGGTTGAACAATGTCTGCGGCACCACGCTCGCGATAACCACATCGCGGATGGATTCGCGGTCCACGCCCTCCATCTCCATCAACTGGTGCAACCACACCGCATATTCGTCGGCGGTGCGCCGCTGGTCGGTGGCGATCCGCCAGCGCCAGCGGATCTTCTCACCCTTGCACACAGCAAAAGTTATATTGGTGTTCCCAACATCGATGGCCAGAAGCATGGTTCAACCCTCCCACACGTCGCCGGCGTGAAACGTCAGCACCCGGCCGTCGTCTACCCGCAACAGCAGGGCGCCATCGTCGGCAAGGCCGGCAAACGCTCCCTCGGTGACCACGCCACCCGATTCCACCCGAAGGTGGGTTCCCGCCGGATGGGCGATCTGCAGCCATTGCGCACGGACAGCCGCAAACCCTTCCCGGCACCATTGCTGCCGCCACGTCTGAAACGCCGCCGCCAGCATCTCACAGAACTCGGCGGGCGCCATCAGGCCATCCAGACTGGCGGTCTGGCGGCCGGCGACCGACGGCGCCTCGGCCAGATTCACCCCCACCCCGATGATCACCTCGTTACCGGAACGCTCCAGCAGAATCCCCGACAGTTTCGCTCCGTCAAGCAGCAGGTCGTTGGGCCATTTCATTGCCAACCGCCCGGAATCGACCAGGCGCTCGACGCACTGGTGCAAGGCAACCGCCATCACGAACCCCAGGTCGGACGCCCGTTCCTCTCCGGGTTGCAGCCGCACCAGACACGAGGCCGCCAAATTGCCGGCATGCCCCTCCCACCGGCGGTTGCGCCTGCCGCGTCCGGCGGTCTGCCGGTCGGCGCGCAGCCATTGCCCGTCGCTCAGTTGGGCCGCATGTTCACGCAGCCAGTCGTTGGTCGAGCCGACTTCCTCGAGATGAATGATCAACCGGCAACCAGGGCCGCAGCCGCCCGCTGGGTTGCGTCGGTTATCGGGCCCAGCAGCAGGAAGCCAAGCGGCGAACAGAACAGCGCTGCAGCGGTGATCATGCTGCCGTTCACGACCACCCCGCTACCGCCAACCGGCTCCACCACATCGGCGGATCGATCAAGGAACATCACCTTCACAACGCTCAGGTAATAATAGGCGGCAATCACACTGGCGATCACCCCCAGCACGGCCAGCACGATCAGGTTGGCTTCGACGGCCGCCATGAACACCGCCAGCTTGCCCATGAAGCCGAACAGCGGTGGCACTCCGGCCAGCGAGAACATGAAGACAGCCATTGCCGCTGCCAGCCACGGGCGGTGGCGTGCCAACCCTGCCATATCATCGAGCGTTTCAACGGGGCGGCCATCGGCATCAGTCATCAGCAGCACACACAGGAATGCGCCGATCATCATCACGATATAGATCAGCAGATACAGCAGCACCGAGCTGACGCCGTTCTGGGTGGCGGCGGCAAAACCCACGAACATGACGCCGACATTGTTGATCGAGGAATAGGCCAGCAGGCGCTTGATGTTGCGCTGGCCGATGGCGCCGACTGCCCCCACATACATCGACAGCACCGACATGGCGATGATCAGCTGCTGCCATTCGGCAACCATGCCGCCGAACGCCCCCATCGTCAGCCGCAGCAGCAACCCCATGGCCGCGACCTTGGGCGCCGAGGCGAAATAGGTGGTGACCGGCGTTGGCGCCCCTTCATAGACGTCGGGCGTCCACATGTGGAACGGCACCGACGACAGCTTGAAGCCGAGCCCGCAGATCACGAATACCATGCCGATGATCCCGCCGATGCCTGCGGTCTTCGACGACAGATGGGCGGCGATGACATCAAAGCCGATCGATCCGACGAACCCGTACACCAGGCTCACGCCATAGAGCAGCAAGCCCGATGCCAGCGACCCCAGCACGAAATATTTCAGGCCTGCCTCGGTCGATCGCTCGTCGGTGCGATGAAACGACGCCAGCACATAGCTCGACAGGCTCATCAGCTCGAGCCCGACGTAAAGGGTCAGCAGATTGTTGGCCGACACCATGATGAACATGCCGAGCGTTCCCAGCACGATCAGCACCGGATACTCGAACCGGGCGGCACGCACACGTTCCAGATAGGGAATGGCCAGCAGAACGGCTGCGGCCGCCGCCACCAGCAGCAGTGCTTTCAGGAAGTGCGAGAATGCATCAGCCACATAGAGGTCGTTCCACGCCAGAGCGCGGTCGGGCGCCTTGTCGAGAAGGGCGACCGCCGCCATGGCAAACAGCAGCACCGCCCCCCACGAGAGGCCGCGCAGCGAGCGGTCACCACGGAACACGCCCAGCATCAGCAATACCAGCGTGCCAATGGCCAGCACCACTTCCGGGGCGCCGATCGAAAGAGAGGCCTCGAGGTTCATGCGTCTACACTTCCGGTTGCTGAAGTGGCGGGGGTGATGGCGGGTTTTGCCACCGGTTTCACCGTATCGGCAGTGCGGGGCGGCCCTGCCCGTTCAACCCTCGCCATCAGGCTTTCCACCGGTGCCCGCAACGGCGCAAGGAAGGGTGCCGGGTAAAGGCCGATCCACAAGGTAACCACAGCCAACGGCACCATGATCGCCCATTCGCGGGGATTGAGATCTGGCATGGCGGCCGAATCCTCATGGGTCTGCGCCCCGAACAGCACCCGGCCGAACAGCCACAGCATATAGGCCGACGACAGGATAACCCCGGTCGCCATCACCACACCCACCAGCGTGTTGGCCTGGAACATCCCCATCAGCGACAGGAATTCGCCCACGAAGTTGGCCGTCCCCGGCAGCGCCACCGACCCCATGGTGAAGATCATGAAGAACATGGCATAGCGAGGCATGTTGGTAGCTACACCACTGTACCTGACGATGTCGCGGCTATGCAGCCGGTCATAGACGACACCCACGCAAAAGAAGCAGGCTGCCGACACCACGCCATGCGCCAGCATCACCATCACGGCGCCTTCCACCCCCTGGCGATTGAAGGCGAAGAGGCCTGCCGTCACGAACGCCATGTGCGCCACCGACGAATAGGCCACCAGCTTTTTCATGTCGGTCTGCACCAGCGCCGTCAGCGCCGTGATCACCAGCGCCGCCATCGACAGGAAGAACATCACATCCATCAACTGCACCGAGGCTTCCGGGAACATCGGCAGCGAGAAGCGCACGAAGCCATAGCCCCCCATCTTCAGCAGAACACCGGCCAGAATCATCGACCCGGCGGTCGGCGCCTGCACGTGGGCATCGGGAAGCCAGGTGTGCACCGGCCACATCGGCAGCTTCACGGCAAAGCTGGCGAAGAAGGCGATCCACAGCCAAAGCTGCGCCTGTTTGGGGAAATCGGTTGCCATAAGTGCCGGGATATCGGTGGTTCCAGCGGTCATCGCCATCCACATCATCGCCACCAGCATCAGCACCGAGCCAAGGAACGTGTACAGGAAGAACTTGTACGAGGCGTATACCCGGTCCTTGCCGCCCCACACCCCGATGATCAGGTACATCGGGATCAGGCCGCCTTCGAAGAACACATAGAACAGAAACAGGTCGAGACTGGCGAAAACGCCGATCATCAGCGATTCCATCAGCAGGAAGGCGGCAATATATTCGGGCACCCGAACCTTGATGCTGTCCCACCCTGCAAGGATGCTGAGTGGCATCAGGAACACCGACAGCAGGATCAGCACCAGGCTGATACCGTCAATTCCGAGGTACCAGCTCATGACACCGCCAAACAGCTCCTGCCGTTCGGTGAACTGGAACGCCGCCGTGCTGTTGTCGAAGCCGGCCCACAGATAAAGGCCCATGGCAAACAGGACCAACGTCGTCACCAGGCCCAGCCAGCGCGCCGTGCGGGCGCGCGACGGGTCGTCTCCGGGCGCCACAAGCACCGCCAGTGCCACGATCAGTGGCAGTATGATCATCGCGCTCAGCATTTACCCGACCATGAACCAAGTGATGAAGGCAGCCACACCGATCAGCATCACGAAGGCGTAGCTATAGAGAAAACCGGTCTGCAGCCGATGGGCCGTCGACGAGCCAACCGATACCAGCTCGGCCCAGCCGTCGGCGCCGAAGCCGTCGATCAGCTTCTTGTCGGCGCGCCAGAACAGCCGTCCCAGCCAGTTGGCGGGACGGATGACCAGCAGATCGTAAAGCTCGTCGAAATACCATTTGTTCTGCAGGAACCGGTGGAGGTCGCGGAACTGCGCCACAAAGCGATCGGCAAAGTCCCGGCTGCGGATATAGACAAGGAAGGCGATCAGCAGGCCGATGGCCATGGCTGCAAATGGCGCCCAATGCACCCAGCCCGGCACATGATGCAGCGATTCCATCAACGCGTGGTTGAACGACAGTGTCCCCGCCCAGAATTGTTTATCGCCGACGAAATAATCGTTGAAGATCAAACCAGCGACCAGCGCCCCGATCGACAGCAGCACCAGCGGCACCGTCATCACCCAGCTGCTTTCATGCGGCTGATAGCCCGCCGTGCCATCACTTTCTTCGTGCGCGGCTGTTACCTGGTGGGCGTGCGCATCATGAGAGCCGTGGCTGTCGTGACCATGGTTTCCATGAACCGCGTGCTGAATATGTTCCGACTGTTCCCACCGCGGTTTCTGGAAGAAGGTCAGGAAGATCAGCCGCCAGCTGTAGAAACTGGTGAGCGTGGCGGCAAAAATACCCGCCCAGAACGCCACCTGTCCGGATTCATTGCCCTTCATGAAGGCAGCGAACAGCACGGCATCCTTCGAAAAATAGCCCGATGTATAATTGAGGCCGGTGATGGCGACGGTGCCGATCACCATCACTGCAAAGGTCAGTGGAATGGCTTTGCGCAGCCCGCCATAAAAACGCATGTCCTGCTCGTGGTGCATGGCGTTGATCACCGAACCCGCCCCCAGGAACAGCAGCGCCTTGAAAAAGGCATGGGTGAACAGGTGGAACATGGCGGCGCCATAGGCCCCGACACCGGCTGCAAAGAACATGTAGCCCAGCTGCGAACAGGTGGAGTAGGCGATCACCCGCTTGATGTCGTTCTGGGTGGTGGCAACCGTGGCCGCGAACACGGCCGTGAAGGCACCAACATAGGTGACGACAGTAGAGGCGGTGACCGAGGCTTCATAAAGGGGCGACATGCGGCATACCAGGAACACCCCGGCCGTCACCATGGTGGCAGCATGGATGAGGGCGGAAACCGGAGTCGGCCCCTCCATCGCGTCGGGAAGCCAGGTGTGCAACGGCACCTGCGCCGATTTGGCCATCGCCCCCACGAACAGCAGCAACCCTGCCGTGGTGAGCGCATCGACCGACATGCCAAGGAAGGTGAAAGTCGTGCCCTTCATCGCCGGAACCCCGGCGAGAATGGTATCGATATCGGTGGTTCCGAACAGCACGAACAGGGTGAACACCCCCAGCAGGAACCCGAAATCACCCACCCGGTTCATCACGAAGGCCTTGATTCCGGCCGTCCACGCCGAACGCTTTTCATACCAGAAGCCGATCAGCAGATATGAGGCGAGGCCCACCCCTTCCCAGCCGAAGAACAGCTGCACAAGGTTGTCGGCGGTCACCAGCGCCAGCATGGCGAAGGTGAACAGCGACAGATAGGCGAAAAACCGCGGCTGATCGGGGTCTTCCGCCATGTAGCCCCAGCTATAGAGATGGACCAGCGCCGAGACCGAGGTGATGACGACCAGCATCACACCTGTCAGCATGTCGACGCGCAAGGTCCAGTCGACATGGAAACGGCCGCTGCTGATCCACTGCATCACCACATGGTCGCTGGCGGGCGCGCCCCCCATCAGGCCGAGAAACACCACCCACGACAGCGCGCACGATACGACCAGCGCGCCCGTTGTCACCAGCTTGGCTGCGGTATTGCCAATGGTGCGGTTGCCAAGCCCGGCGATCAGAAAAGCCAGCAGCGGCAAAAAGACGATTAGCTGGATCATTTCAGCCCTGCATCTGGCGGGCATCGTCGACGGCGATGGTTCCGCGGTTCCGGAAATAGACGACAAGTATGGCAAGCCCGATCGCCGCCTCGCCGGCGGCCACCGTCAGCACGAACATGGTGAAGATCTGCCCGACCATGTCACCAAGGAACACGGAAAAGGCGACCAGGTTGATGTTCACCGCCAGCAGGATCAGCTCGATCGACATCAGGATGACGATGATGTTCTTGCGGTTGATGAAGATTCCGAGCACGCCGATGGTGAACAACAGGGCGCTGACGACCAGATAATGCCCGATCCCGATCATTCCACGTCCTCTTCGATGCGCACCCCGGCCGAGGTATCGATCCCCACACCCACGGCCGGACGTTCGTTGCGGATGGTTTCCGAGACATCGCGCCGCCGCTGACGGCTGAAGTTCTGCCGTTTCACGCCCGGCCGGTGGCGCATGGTCAGCACGATCGCTCCGATCATGGCGGTCAGCAGGATCATGCCGGCCATCTCGAAGATCAGCACATAATCCGTGTACAGCAGGACGCCCAGCGACTGGGTATTGGTGAGCTCGGGCCGCACGGGGGCAGCGCGCGTGGCCATGACCGTGTCGCCGAACGTCCAGCCCATGCCGATCGCGGCCAGCTCCGAGGCGATGACCAGACCGATCAGCAGACCAAAGGGCAGATACTGGGCGAACCCGGCCCGCAGTTCGGTGAAATCGATGTCCAGCATCATCACCACGAACAGGAACAATACGGCGACGGCCCCGACATAGACGATCACCAGGATGACGGCGATGAACTCGGCCCCGATCACCAGGAACAGGCCGGCGGCGTTGAAAAACGCCAGAATCAGCCACAAGACCGAGTGAACCGGATTGCGCGCCAGAATCACCATCAGCCCTGAGAGCAGGACGATGCCGGCGAACATATAGAAGATGGCTGCCTGAATCACCGGATGCCGTCGCCCCTGAAAATCATGGTTCTGCGTTCCCGCCCGCTTAGCGCCACTTGGCGTCAGCGGCAATGTTTGCCGCCAGCGCCCGCTCCCAGCGCTCGCCGTTGGCCAGCAGCTTCTGTTTGTCGTACATCAGTTCCTCGCGGGTTTCCGTCGAGAATTCGAAGTTCGGCCCCTCGACGATGGCGTCGACCGGGCAGGCCTCCTGACAGAACCCGCAGTATATGCACTTGGTCATGTCGATGTCGTAGCGCGTGGTGCGGCGGCTGCCGTCGGCGCGCGGTTCGGCCTCGATGGTGATCGCCTGCGCCGGGCAGACGGCCTCACACAATTTGCAGGCGATGCAGCGTTCCTCGCCGTTGGGATAGCGGCGCAGCGCGTGTTCGCCACGAAATCGCGGCGAGATCGGCCCCTTTTCATAGGGGAAGTTCACCGTGCTCTTGGGGCGGAACACATATTTCAGGGTCAGCCAGTGCGCCTTCACGAACTCGACGAGCAGCAGCGAAGTGGCGGATTCCGCAAGTCTCATGCCGCACCTCCCGCGAAATGACCGGTGAACACCAGCCAGCCCGACACCAGGGCCACCCAGAACAGCGACAACGGCAGGAAGATCTTCCAGCCCAGTCGCATCAGCTGGTCGTAGCGATACCTTGGCACCGTCGCCTTCACCCAGGCGAACACGAAGAACATGAACAGGATCTTGGCGAACAGCCACAGAATGCCCGGCACCAGATACAGGGGCGCCCAGTCGAACGGTGGCAGATAGCCCCCCAGGAACAGGATCGACATCATCGCGCACATCAGCAGCACGTTGATGTATTCCCCAAGGAAGAACAGCGCGAAGGTCATCGACGAATATTCGACCTGATACCCGGCCACCAGTTCGGCTTCGGCTTCGGGAAGATCGAAGGGCGGCCGGTTGGTTTCCGCGAGCGCCGAGATCAGGAAGACGACCCCCATGGGGAACAGCAGCGGGTTGAACATGTTGCCGTTCAGGAAGCCCAGCACATTGCCGCGCTGGCTCTCAACGATGGTCGTCAGGTTGAAGCTGGAAGCGTAGAGGACGACGGTGATGATCACCAGCCCGATCGACACTTCATAACTCACCATCTGCGCGGCCGAGCGCATGCCCCCCAGAAACGGGTATTTCGAGTTGGAGGCCCAGCCCGACATGATGATTCCGTAAACCCCCATCGACGAGATGGCGAACAGGAACAGCACGCCGACATCGATATCCGACAGCACCCAGCCATGATCGAAGGGGATGACCGCCCATGCCACCAGCGCCAGCACGAAGGTGATGACCGGCGCCAGAAAGAACACGCCCTTGTTGGCGCCTGTTGGAACGATGGTTTCCTTGAGGAACAGCTTGATGCCGTCGGCAAAGGGCTGAAGCAACCCCACGGGCCCCACCACATTGGGGCCGCGCCGCATCTGCATCGCCGCCCATACCTTGCGGTCCACCCAGGTTGACATCGCCATCGCCAGCATCAGCGGCAGGGCAATGATGAGGATCAGCGCCAGATGCGCAAGCAGATAGCCGGGAATTTCTCCGGCCCAGCTCTGAAACCAGGCGGTCATTCCGCGGCCTCCGCAAACGAGGGCTTGCGCCCTTCCAGAATCTCGACCACGCAGTCGCGCATGGTGGGGCTGGCGCGCAATATCGGGTTCGACAGATAGAAGCTGTGCCGCCGCTTGCGGGCCGGGCCGGCGGGTGCCGCCGACGCCGCATACTGGCCGGAAGCGCCGGCCGGCAGCATCCCTTCGCGCACCAGTGCCGGCCATTCGGAGCCGATGCGCTGGCGCAACTGGTCGAGCGAATCATAGCCAAGCGTCACCTCGAGCACCTCGGCGAGGGCGCGCAGCACCGTCCAGTCTTCGCGGGCATCACCGGGCGGGAAGGTGGAACGCAGCGACCGCTGCACCCGCCCTTCCATGTTCACATAGGTGCCGGGCTTTTCCGACCAGGCACCGCCCGGCAGGATGATGTCGGCCGCCGCAGCCCCACGGTCACCGTGTGAGCCGATATAAACGATGGTGGAGCCGGCAAACGGCGCCAGATCGATTTCATCTACCCCCAGAAGCAACAGCAGCCTGGGCGGCCGCGCCGCCAGCGCCGCCATCCCCTCGCCGGCCCAGCCGGTGGTCATGGCGCCGCCCAGCGAGGCTGCGACCGGAAGCACGTTGAAGCCGTTCCATCCGTCGCGCACGAACCCCAGCGCTTGCGCCGCCTGCAGCACGGACGCACTGGCATTGCGGCTTCCGATCAGGATCACTGGCCGTTGCGCCTTGGCCAGTGCCTCGGTCAGCACGGCCGGCGGGTTGGCAAGCAGGCCCATATCGTCGCCCAGCAGGGTGAGCGGGTAGGAAGGGTCAAGCCCTTCGCCAATGCGGAACACCTTGGCCCCGCCCTTGCGCACGGCTTTCCGGATGCGGCTGTTCACCAGTGGCGCATCGAGGCGCGGGTCAGAGCCGGCGATCAGCACCAGATCGGCCTTCTCGATTCCGGCGATGGTGGTTTTCAGCCGCCAGTCGTCGTCCACATATTCGGCGCCGTCGGTGCGGCACTCCAGCCGGGCGGAGCCAAGGCCGGTCAGCAGATCCTTGGCGGCCACCATTTCCTCGAGCGCGCACAATTCCCCGGCAATCGCCGCGATGTCGCTGCCCTCCACGCCGGTAAGTGCCGCCCTGACCGCCTGGAAGGCCTCGGGCCAGGTCGCTGCCGTCAGCTGGCCGTTGCGCTTCACCCATGGCCGGTCGAGCCGGCGCTCCTTCAGGCCATCGGCCCCGAAGCGCGACACGTCGGAAATCCATTCTTCGTTGACATCGTCGTTGACGCGCGGAGTCACCCGCACCACCGCCCCTGAACGGGCGCCAACCGTGATGTTCGAGCCCACGGCGTCCATCACGTCGATGCCGTCGGTGCGCTTCAGCTCCCACGGGCGCGCCTCGAAGGCATAGGGCTTGGCGGTCAATGCCCCGACCGGACACAGATCGATCACATTACCCGAGAGTTCCGAAGTGACGGCCTGTTCGAGGTACGAAGTGATCTGCATGTCCTCGCCGCGATAGAGCGCGCCGATTTCCTCAACACCGCCCACCTCGGTGGCAAAGCGGATGCAACGCGTGCAGTGGATGCAGCGCGTCATCACCGTCTTGATCAGCGGCCCCATGTATTTTTCGGTGACCGCCCGCTTGTTTTCCTCAAAGCGCGAGTAACCGCGGCCATAGGCAATCGCCTGATCCTGCAGGTCGCACTCGCCGCCCTGGTCGCAGATCGGGCAATCCAGCGGGTGGTTGATGAGCAGAAACTCCATCACCCCCTGCCGCGCCTTCTTCACCATCGGCGAATCCGTGCGGATGGTCTGGCCATCGGCCGCCGGCAAAGCGCAGCTGGCCTGCGGCTTGGGCGGGCCGGGTGCCACTTCCACCAGACACATCCGGCAGTTGCCGGCAATCGACAGCCGTTCGTGATAGCAGAAGCGCGGAATCTCCTTGCCGGCTGCCTCGCAGGCCTGCATCACCGTGGCGCCGGCCGGCACCTCCACCTCTATTCCATCGACGGTTACCTTGGGCATGGCGGTGCCTTAGCCCCTCCATTCACAGATGGGAAGCGCCCGCGTGACCGCGCGACACAGGAAGTCTTTGTTGTTGCGAGCGATTCTCATAAACTCACCTGCACTTCGGTAAACCCGTCAGGCAGCCGTCACGGCATCCCGCCGGCCAGTTCCTTGCACCCATGGACATTTCCGGCGCCGCTATTCTGCAGCCAATGCCTGCGGAACCGCCACGAAGCCACGCCGCTTGGCAATGCGCGCCTCGATTTCCGGGCGGAAATGGCGAATCAGCCCCTGAATGGGCCAGGCGGCGGCGTCGCCAAGCGCGCAGATGGTGTGACCTTCCACCTGCGTCGTCACTTCCAGAAGGGTGTCGATCTCGTGCGGTTCGGCGTCGCCCTTCACCAGCCGCTCCATCACCCGCCACATCCAGCCGGTACCTTCGCGGCATGGCGTGCACTGGCCGCAGCTTTCATGCTTGTAGAAGTAGGACAGGCGGGCAATGGCGCGGATCACGTCGGTCGACTTGTCCATGACGATCACCCCGGCCGTTCCCAGGCCGGATTTCAGCGCCTTCAGAGCATCGAAATCCATCGGCGAATCGATGATCTCGTGCGCGGGTACCAGGGGCACCGACGATCCGCCGGGAATCACCGCCAGCAGATTGTCCCAGCCGCCGCGAATGCCGCCGCAATGGGTCTCGATCAGTTCGCGGAAAGGCACCGACATCGCTTCTTCAACCACGCACGGGCGGTTCACATGGCCCGAGATCTGGAACAATTTGGTGCCGCGGTTGTTCTCGCGGCCGATTCCGGCAAACCAGTCTGCGCCGCGCCGCAGGATGGTGGGCGACACCGCAATCGATTCGACATTGTTGACGGTGGTGGGGCAGCCATAGAGGCCGGCGCCAGCCGGGAACGGCGGCTTCAGGCGCGGCTGGCCTTTCTTGCCCTCGAGGCTTTCCAGCATCGCGGTTTCCTCGCCGCAGATATAGGCGCCAGCACCCCGGTGCACGAACACATCGAAATCATAGCCCGATCCGCAGGCGTTCTTGCCGATGAACCCCTTGGCATAGGCTTCCTCGACGGCCGCGAACAACACCTTGGCCTCGGCAATGAACTCACCACGGATATAGATGTAGGCGGCGCGCGCCCGCATGGCGAACCCGGCCACCAGCGCCCCCTCGATCAGCTTGTGGGGTTCGTGACGAATGATCTCGCGGTCCTTGCAGCTCCCCGGCTCGGATTCGTCGCCGTTGATCACCAGGAAACTCGGGCGGCCATCCTTCGGCTCCTTGGGCATGAAGCTCCACTTCATGCCCGTGGGGAAGCCGGCGCCACCGCGGCCGCGCAGCCCCGAATCCTTGATGGTCTGGATGATGGCGTCCGGCCCCATGGCCAGCAGCGCCTTGGTGTCCACCCAGTCGCCGCGCTTCATCGCGTGCTCGATGGTCCAGGGCTGGAACCCGTAGACGTTGCGGAAAATGCGGTCGGAATCAGCGAGCATCGGCGCTCTCCGCGGTCACCATGTCCTTGCAGGTGGTTGGCCCGCCTTCCGGGCAGCTGGCGGTGCGCCCGGTCTGGCTGCCCACCTTCGGGGTGCGGCCGGCGGCCAGATCGGCAAGGATGGCTTTCATGCTGTCGTAGGTCAGGTCTTCATAGTTGTCGTCGTTGATCTGCACGACGGGGGCATTGGCGCAGCAGCCGATGCACTCCACCTCGGCCAGCGAGAACAGCCCGTCGGCCGTCACCTGCCCCTTGGCCAGCCCCTGATCGGCGCAGGCCTTCAGAATATCGTCGGAACCGCGCAGCATGCACGGCGTGGTGCCGCACACCTGCACATGAAAGCGCCCCACCGGCTGCAGGTTGTACATGGTATAGAAGGTCGCCACCTCCCAGGCGCGGATGTACGGCATCCCCACCCGGTCAGCGACATATTCCAGCACCGCCTGCGGCAGCCAGGCCACCCCGGTCTGCTCTTGCATCTGGTATTGCGCCAGCCACAGCAGTGGCATGATCGCCGAATGCTCGCGGCCCTTGGGGTAGCGGCCGATGATCCGTTCGAGCTCGCGCTCGTTTTCAGGCGTGAAGCGGAAATCGCGATAATCGCGGTTCTGGCTGTCGTGGCTGGCGTCCGTCACCGGTCGACCTCTCCGAACACGATGTCAAGGCTACCGAGCACGGCCGGAGCATCGGCCAGCATGTGCCCCTTCATCAGATAATCCATTGCCTGCAGGTGGCTCATGCCGGTGGCCCGCAGGTGGCAGCGGTAGGGCTTGTTGGTGCCATCCGAAACCAGATAGACCCCAAACTCGCCCTTGGGGCTTTCTGTCGCCACATAGACCTCACCGGCCGGCACCTTGAAACCCTCGGTATAAAGCTTGAAGTGATTGATGAGCGCCTCCATCGAGCGCTTCATCTCGGCACGGCGCGGCGGAACGATCTGCGGGCTTTCCGCCAGCACCGGTTCGCCCTTGCAGGTTTCCAGCAGGTCGAGGCACTGGTGGATGATCCGGCACGACTGGCGCATTTCCTCGATGCGCACCAGATAGCGATCATAGGAATCGCCGTTCTGGCCCACCGGCACTTCGAAATCGAGTTCGGCGTAGATTTCATAGGGCTGCTGTTTGCGCAGATCCCATGGCAGCCCCGAGGCACGGATGCACGGGCCGGTAAAGCCCCGGGCAATCGCCTCGCTGGCGGAAATCACCCCGATATCGACATTGCGCTGCTTGAAGATGCGATTGTCGATCACCAGAACGAACACCTCGTGCAGCATCTTGGGTATGCCGTTCACAAAGGTGCGGATGTCTTCGGCAAGGCCGTCGGGCATGTCCTGGTGAACACCACCGGGGCGGAAATAGGCGGCATGCATGCGCGCGCCCGACACCCGTTCAGAAAAGCGGTAGATCTTCTCGCGCTCGGCGAACATCCACAGAATCGGAGTCAGCGCCCCAACGTCCATGGCGTGGGCGCCGGTGTTCATCAGGTGGTTGGAAATCCGCATCAGTTCCGCCCACAAAACTCGCAGGATCTGACCACGGCGCGGCACCTCAAGACCCAGCAGCTTTTCGATCGCCAGCACATAGCTGTGCTCCATCGACATCGGCGAACAATAGTCGATGCGATCCATATAGGGGAGCGCCTGCAGATAGGTCTTGTATTCGCAGAGCTTTTCCGTGCCGCGGTGCAGCAGGCCGACATGCGGGTCACAGCGTTCCACCAGCTCGCCGTCCAGCTCCATCACCAGGCGCAACACGCCGTGGGCCGCCGGGTGCTGCGGCCCGAAGTTGATCATGTAGTTCTGGATGCTGGTATCCGCCGACACCAGCGTCGGGTCGACGGGGAAGCCGTCGATATCGATCAGGTCCGCCATTATGCCTGCCCTTCCCCGGCCTTGTCGCCGCTCTGCGGCCCGGCCTTTTCGTCTCCGGGAAGTTTCCATTCCCCTTCCCACGGCGACAGGAAGTCGAAGTCGCGGAAATCCTGCTTCAGCTTCACCGGCTCATAGACGACACGCCCCTGCTCTTCCGAATAACGCAACTCGACATGGCCGGTTAGCGGGAAATCCTTGCGGAAGGGGTGGCCCTCGAACCCGTAGTCGGTAAGGATGCGGCGCAGATCGGGGTTGCCGTCGAACCACACGCCATAGCAATCCCAGGTTTCCCGCTCCAGCCAGACGGCGCAGGGGAACAGTTCGGTGGCGGTCGGCACCGGCTGCTGCTCGTCAGTCTGCACCTTCACGCGCAACCGCCGGTTGTGACGCATCGACAGCAGGTGATAGTTCACATCGAAGCGCTCCGCCCGTTCGGGGTAATCAGCTCCGCAGATGTCGACCAGCTGATCGAACGCCAGATCAGGGGCATCGCGCAATTCGCGCAACACGAAGGCCAGCGAGGCGCAGGGCACCAGCAGAGTCAGTTCGCCCACGGCTTCGCGGACTTCCAACAGATGCTCGCCCAGCAGCGCCCGCGCGCGCTCGGCCACGCCGTCATTGCCGGCAAGCTGGGGAAGTTGGCTCATCGTTCAAAGGTTCCCGAACGGCGGATCTTGCGTTGCAGCGCCATGATTCCGTAGATCAGCGCCTCGGCGGTCGGCGGGCAGCCGGGCACATAGATATCAACGGGCACGATACGGTCGCAGCCGCGCACCACCGAATAGCTGTAATGATAATAGCCGCCGCCATTGGCGCAGCTGCCCATCGAGATCACGTAGCGCGGCTCGGGCATCTGGTCGTAGACGCGGCGCAAGGCCGGCGCCATCTTGTTGCACAAGGTGCCGGCCACGATCATCACGTCCGACTGGCGCGGCGACGCCCGCGGTGCCGCACCGAATCGCTCCATGTCGTAATCGGGCATCGAGCTGTGCATCATCTCGACGGCACAGCAGGCAAGCCCGAACGTCATCCACCACAAAGAGCCGGTGCGCGCCCAGATGGTCAGGTCTTCGAGGCTGGCGGTCAGGAAGCCCTTGTTGCTCATCTCCGATTCGAGATCGGCGAAGAACCGGTCCTGGGCCGGAAGATCGCGCGACAGTGGCTGACCGGGAAGCGAGCCATTGGCGCCTGTCACATCGGGTCCGACAGCAGAGGTCATGGTCACTCCCACTCCAGCGCCCCCTTCTTCCATTCATAGATAAAGCCGATGGTCAGGATACCAAGGAAGATCATCATCGACCCCCAGGCAAAATAGAGGTCGGGACCCATCAGTTTCAGGCTGACCGCCCAGGGAAACAGGAAGGCCACCTCGAGGTCGAAAATGATGAACAGAATGCAGACGAGGTAGAAACGCACGTCGAATCGTCCGCGCGCCGACGAAAAAGCCGGAAAGCCGCTTTCATACTCGGTCAGCTTGTCGCCATAGGGCTTGGCGGTGCCGGTCGCCTTCGACAACAGCACCGGAAGCCCGGAAAAGGCCACAGCGAAAAAAATCGCCACTGCAAAGAACAGCAGGATCGGGAGATACTCCCGCCCCACGCCGATGATATCGGGAACTTCTGACATGGCGCGTCTCTAGGCCCACCGGCGTCTGGCGGCAAGCCTCCTCGCACGCCGGCACACCTCTTGCGCTTGCCTTTCGTGCATCGACAGACTTCGGGCCGTGACACAAAGCCGCGAACTGGCGCTCGCCAGCCGGAGGGCAAACAAAATTACAATCTCGAACCAGTTGATGGGCAATTAAAATTGCGTTGGATTCCGAATTGGGTTAGCATGGCCCCCGATGATTAACTGCCACCAGACCGATTCGCCCGGAGTTTAGGGCTGCGCAATCTCCAGGCGGTGTGTTTCAGTCATCGAACTGTGAAGTGGGGGTCGAGTGATGCGATACTATCTGATTACCGGGTTGGCAGCCTTGGCGATGACGGGAACGAGCCCGGCATCTGCGGCTGTTCAGATTTTCAGTGGACAAGACGATGGCGTTGGCCCCGGCGGGGCGTTCGTCAACAGCTGGGCAGCGGAAGCCGCCTTCCTCGCTGCCTCGGTTCCGGTCAGCACATCTGTTGCGACCGAAACATTCGAGGCAGCCACCGTCGGTGATTTCTCGCCGGTCGTGCTCAATGATTTCACGATCACGACGGGTGCGGCCAATTACGGCGCAGGCCTCTCGGGGATCAACAACACCACGCTCGGAACGCTTTACGGCTTCAACGTCACGGCGGGCGGCAGTCAATGGTATGGCTTCCCTGATTTCGTCGCCACCAACGCCACGCTTACGTTCAACCAGCCACTCATCAGCGTCGGCACCTGGATCTCCGGCATCCAGACGCTCTTCACTTCTGAAGTGACTCTGGAGCTGGTAGGCGGCGGCACCCAGTCGTTCTCGCTGCCGCTGAACACCAATGGTGGCGCCCAGTTTTTCGGTATCGTCAGTGATGTGGCGTTCACCAAGGTTATCTTCCACCAGTTGAACAACCCCGGCTATGCCGATGCGTTCGGAATCGATGACCTGAGCTACGGCTTCGCTCCGGTTCCCGAACCGGCGGTATGGGCGATGCTGATTTCCGGCTTCGGACTGGTGGGCGCCACCGCTCGCCGGCGCAATCGCCACAAGGTGCGTGGCACGCGGCTCGCCTGATGCTGCCATAATCAACCGCGGCGGATTTCTTTCAAATCCGTCACAAAGCCCGCTGACATCCCGGTTCAGGCCGGTGAAGTCAGCGGGTTTTTTCTTGTGAGGTTAACTTTCATCAAAGATTTCTGTTGCAGTGCACCCTGCCAAGCCTCTATGAGTGATTCGCATTTCTCTGGCCCTGAGTTCGCGGGCCATTGTGCGTGTCACTTTCGTGTAAACCGTGTCCAGGCAGTCAGCGCCCCATGCTGTTGTAAGGGTATCGGGCAGGCTCGGCCGGGTGCTTGTCGCCCGTTCGGGCATTCTTTTCCAACGGCGCCTTGGCGCCAAAGAACAGGGAATACGAAGACCATGAAGTCTATTCTTTTCGGCGCATTGGTAGCGTTTGCCGCTGTTCAGCCGGCTGCTGCTGTCACCACCGTCTACTACGGCCAGGATGATGGCGTTGGCCCCGGTGGCGCCTTCACCAACTCCAATGCAGCGGAAGCGGCCTTTCTTGCTGGCGCCGGTGCATTCGGTGGCTCTCTCAACACCGAAACCTTCGAATCGGCTGCCGTCGGCTTCTACTCGCCGCTGGTTCTCAATGGGCTGACCGTCACCTACAGCACCGCCAACTTCGGCGCCGGCCTGTCGGGCGTCAACAACACCCAAATCGGCGGGCCGCTTTACGGCTTCAACGTCACCCCCGGTGGCACCCACTGGCTCGGCTTCCCTGACTTCCTCAACTCGGCCGCCACCTTCAAGCTCGACAATGTGTCGCACAGCTTCGGCTTCTACCTGACGGGCGTGCAGGACATCCAGACTTCGCAGATCACCCTGAAGCTGGTTGACGGCTCGATGTCGACCTTCAACCTGCCGCTGAACACCAACGGCGGTGTTACCTTCTTCGGCATCACCGATTCGGTCGGCTTCACCGAAGTCTATCTGCAACAAGCCAACAAGCCGGGCTTCTCTGATGCCTATGGCATCGACAACATCACCTTCGGCATCGTGCCTGAGCCCGCCACCTGGGCGCTGCTGATTGCCGGCTTCGGCCTGGTGGGTGTTGCCCGTCGCCGTCGCGGGATCGCGCAAACGGCCGCCTGATCGGCTCCTGCGATCAACACACAAATGGCGGGCCGGAGCAATCCGGCCCGCCTTTTTGTTGGCTGTTCCCGGCCCTCCCTGCACCTGCCCTCCCACCGCCATCAGCGGTGCAGCAGAGACCACAGCCGGTGGACCATGCCGGAAAAGGTAACCCCCCACGCCAGCAGTCCTGCCGCATAAAACAGGCCAACGACATCATCGAGAAATGGCATGGCAAGCACCGTCGCCATTTCCCGGGTGCCAACGGCATACATACCCAGCGGAAAGACGATGCCCCAATACAAGGGGTCGTACCGTAACGGATAGCGTTTCACCCCGTGTCGCCATACCCCCAGCAGCAGCAGCATCGGGATCCACCAGCTGCCGCTGGCCCAGAACAGCAGCGTCATCCCCTGCACGAATGGCAGCAGCGCCGTCAGCAGCGGCGATACCGCAGAATGGCTGATCAGCTGCGCCCCGGCGAGGGTGGAAATCGCCATCGCCCCCATGCTGATCCAGAACGGCGGAGAAAGTTCCTCGGGGTTGAGACGAAAGAAGACATGCCGATAGAAAATCAGTGTCATCAGCCAGATATACAGCATGCCGCCGCACAGCCACAGCGCCAGAGCCAGCGCCAGCAGCGGAACCGGCCGGGCGGTATGGAGGGCCAGCAGGTTGGTGGAGACGACGACCGCCTGTGTCGCCACAACTGCCAGCAGCCAGGCGCCGTTGATCCCGCGCCGCAAGGTAGGTTTCACATGGTTCACCATCAGGGCGCCGAAGATGCCGTATGTCAGCACCAGCCAGGTCAGGCAGGTCAGCAGCCACACCCCCAGTGCCGCTGACACGTCACCAAGCTGCACGATGCACTGGCTGGCCACAATGCCGGATGCAGCCACGATGGTGAAATATCCCGGTGCAGTCGCATGCGTGATCAGATCGTCAGCACAGCGCCGCGGGTGCCAGCAGGCCCGCAAGCCATAGAGCAGCCACAGCAGACCATATTGGCAAAGGTTGAGAAGCAGCAGCCCATGCGCCAGCCGCTTCCAGCCAAGCTGGAAAGCAGCCATGGCGATGATCCCGGTCGCCATAACCAGGCCAAAACTTGCAGGCGACAGGTCGGCAAGGGCCGCCTTCAGCGCCCGCCAGCCACCTAGGCCGCTGTTGCCCACTCCGGTCGTCATTGCCCTGCCTCCATCGGCCTCGAAAGTCACCCGCGCAAGCGCCAATGCCGGCGCCCGCTCTTTCACCCGGCGCCAATCCCCCCTAGAGAAAGCCGATGATCGACCGACTGCAACCCATCCTCGACAACAAGCGCGCCTCGGTGGCTGCCCGCAAGGCCGTGCGCCCGACAGAAAGCCTGAACCCCAACGCCTTTGCCCCCCGTCGTGGCTTCACTGCCGCCCTCAAGGCCAGGCGCGAAGCGGGCGAATATGGTCTGATCGCCGAAATCAAGAAAGCCAGTCCATCAAAGGGGTTGATCCGCGCTGATTTCAACCCCGCCGCCCACGCCCGCGCCTATGCGGTTGCCGGCGCCTCCTGCCTGTCGGTGCTCACCGACGAACCCTATTTTCAGGGCAATGATGCCTTTGTCGCCCAGGCGCGCTCGGCTGCGGCGCTGCCTATCCTGCGCAAGGAATTCATCATTGACCCCTACCAGATACTCGAATCGCTGGCGATCGGAGCCGATGCGATTCTGCTGATCGTCGCCGCCCTAAGCGACCAGCACCTCACGGATTTTGAACAGCGCGCGCTCGACCTCGGGCTTGATGTACTGATCGAAGTGCATGACGAACCGGAACTTGACCGTGCTCTGCGGCTGAAATCGCCACTCATCGGCATCAACAACCGCAACCTCAAAACCATGGCAGTCGATCTTGCCACCTGCGAGACCCTGGCCGCCAAAGTGCCCGCCGACCGGCTGGTGGTGGGGGAATCCGGAATTGCCAGCCACGAAGACGTGTTGCGGCTGCAGCAATCGGGCATCACCACCTATCTGATAGGTGAATCGCTGATGCGTGAAGCAGATGTAGAGGCGGCAACGCGACGGCTGCTGACCGGTCAATGATCCGGTATCACCACAAGGCTTCCGCCTGCCAGGCGCCGATTTCTGCTTGACGTTCCGCCAACAGTTCGCCTAACGTTCCAGTGATGTTCCGTTGGCGGAGGGCGATATGCTGACAGCGAAGCAACACGAACTGTTGTTGTTCATCCATGATCGGCTGGCGACCACCGGCGTCTCCCCCTCGTTCGAGGAAATGAAAGAGGCGCTGGCTCTGAAATCGAAATCCGGAGTGCACCGGCTGATCGGGGCACTGGAAGAACGCCAGTTCCTGCGCCGCCTGCCCCACCGCGCCCGCGCGCTGGAAGTGATGCGACTACCCGGCGAGGCTGTTCCGGCGCCCGGTGCTGCACCTGTTCCAACGGTTGCCAGCGTCAGCGATCTGGCAGCAGCGCGCAAGGCCCGCTCGGCCCGGCTGCACCCGCAGGCAACGACCCCGGCCCTGTCGATCCCGCTGGTCGGGCGGATCGCCGCCGGCCTGCCGATCGAAGCGATTGAAGGCCACGAGCAACTGGCGGTTCCGGCCGCTCTTCTGGGCCCCGGCGAACATTATGCGCTGGAAGTGGTTGGCGATTCGATGATCGACGCCGGCATACTGGAGGGCGACTTTGCACTGGTGCGCAAGACCGAGGAGGCCCGCGAGGGAGATATCGTCGTCGCCCTGATCGACGAACAGGACGCCACCCTCAAATATTTCCACCGGGAAGGGCGGATGATCCGGCTCGACCCCGCCAACCCGGCGCACCAGCCGCAACGCTATCAACCGGGGCGGGTGCATGTGCAGGGACGGTTGTCGGGGCTGTTGCGCCGCTATTGACCGCAGCGCCTCATCGCATTGTCTTACCGCAGCACCTGATCGCAACACCCGCCACCCTGGCCAGGGCGGTGCTATCACCGGAATTTCTGCAGCCACCGGCGCCCGCACCACCATACCCGGCCGTCAGCGACCGACCCGGGAGTCTCTCGGCGGGCGCAAAAGATGCCAGCGGGGATTGTCTGGATCGCCTGCAGGGGTCATCAGAAATTCTCAGCAATCGCAAGGGCGAGCAAAAGGCAAGCTCAGCCAGCCCCCACCAGCTCACGGCCGATCAGCATGCGGCGAATTTCGTTGGTTCCGGCACCGATATCCAGCAACTTGGCGTCACGCAGATAGCGTTCCACCGGCCAGTCCCTGGTGTATCCGGCACCCCCCAGTGCCTGCACCGCCTCGTTGGCCACCCGCACGGCGTTTTCGCTGGCCAGCAGGATGGCGCCTGCCGCATCAAAGCGCGTCGTCCGCCCGGCATCGCAGGCTTTCGCCACCTGGTAACAATAGCTGCGCGCGGAATTCAGGGCGACATACATGTCAGCCACCTTGGCCTGCATCAGCTGGAAGCTGCCGATCGCCTTGCCGAACTGCTTGCGCTCCCGCACATAGGGCAGCACGGTATCGAGACAGGCCTGCATGATCCCCAGCTGTATGCCCGACAGCACCACCCGCTCGTAATCGAGGCCCGACATCAGCACACCAACGCCGCCGTTCACAGGCCCCATCACATTGTCGGCGGGAACGAAGCAGTCGTTGAATACCAGTTCAGACGTCGGGCTGCCGCGCATCCCCATCTTGTCGATCTTCTGGCCGATGGAAAAGCCCTCGAACCCCTTCTCGATCAGAAAGGCGGTGATCCCGCGCGATCCCTCGCCGGTCTTGGCATACACCACCAGCGTATCGGCATAGGCGGCATTGGTGATCCAGAACTTGGTGCCGTTCAGCCGGTAGCCGCCCGCCACATGGTCGGCCTTCAGCTTCATCGAAACGACATCGGAACCTGCCCCCGCTTCCGACATGGCAAGCGAGCCGACATGTTCGCCCGACACCAGCTTGGGAAGATAGATGGCCTTCTGCTCCGGGGTGCCCCAGCGGCGGATCTGGTTGACGCACAGGTTGGAATGGGCGCCGTAAGAAAGGCCGACCGAGGCCGAGGCCCGCGCCACTTCCTCGCAGGCCACCACATGTTCCAGATAGCCAAGCCCCAGCCCGCCATAATCTTCTTCAACGGTGATGCCGTGCAGGCCAAGCGCCCCCATTTCCGGCCAGATTTCGACCGGGAAGCGATCGTCACGGTCGATCTCGGCGGCCAATGGTGCGATGCGGTCGCGGGCGAAACGGGCCGTGGTTTCACGGATGGTGTCGGCCATCTCGCCCAGCTGAAAATCCAGTTCCATACTTCCCCCTTCAGGCCGGTTCATCACCGTAATACAGCTTGCCGATCTCGATCTCGGGGCGGCCTTGCGCCACCCGGTGCGCGTTGGTGTCGCGCAAGGAATAGACGCAGCCGCAATATTCCTGCTGATAGAAATGCTCGCGCTTCGAGATTTCGATCATGCGGTTCGACCCGCCGCCTTTGCGCCAGTTGAAGGTCCAGTAGCTGAGGCCGGGGTAGTGGCTGGCGGCGCGCTCGCCGCAATCATTGATCTGCGCCATATTCTTCCAGCGCGAGATACCAAGCGACGAAGTGATGACGGGAAAGCCGTTCTCGTGGGCGTAAAGGGCGGTGCGCTCGAAACGCATGTCGAAACACATGGTGCAGCGCTTGCCGCGCTCGGGCTCCCACTCCATGCCGCGGGCACGCCTGAACCAGTTGGCGGTATCGTAATCGGCGTCGATGAACGGCACGCCATTCTGTTCGGCAAAGCGGATGTTTTCCTCTTTGCGCAGAATATATTCTTCTTTGGGGTGGATGTTGGGGTTATAAAAGAAGATGGTGTAGTCGATCCCGCTTGCGGTCATCGCTTCCATCACCTCGCCCGAGCAGGGGGCGCAGCAGCTATGCAGCAGCACTTTCTGCGCGCCGCCTGGCGGCACCAGCAGCGGTCGTTGATATTCGCTCATACCCCGTGCGATAGCAGAGATTTGCGCCGACCCAAAGCCACAAGCAACCCAGAGAATGGCAGTTTTCCTCGGGTGTCAGAGGAAGCCATCCCCCCGGTCCGGCAGAATCCCGCTGGAACCGGAGGAACAGGTTTAGCGGCTGGGGGCAGCCTCGGGCACGATGGTCTGAACGATCGAGGCATCAAGTGCCTCATAGGCATGCAGGCCGATCACATCGTACAGTTCAGCCCGCGTCTGCATGCGCTCGACCATGTTGTGGGTGCCACCGTCGCGCCTGATCGCCGCATAGAGATCCGCCTGCGCCTTGTTGGCAACCCGCAGCGACGACACCGGCCAGATCACCATGGCGTAGCCCATCGCCTCGAACTCGGCAGCGGTGAAGAACGGCGTCTTGCCGAACTCGGTCATGTTGGCAAGCAGCTTGACGCCAGGCATCGCCTTGGCAAAGGCCGTGAACATCTCGGCGGTGTTCAGCGCCTCGGGGAAGATGGCGTCGGCACCGGCTTCCATATAGAGTTTGGCGCGCGCTACCGCGCCATCCAGCCCTTCGCTTGCTGCGGCGTCTGTCCGGGCAATGATTACGATGTCGCGCGCCGCCTTGCGCGCCGCTGCCACCTTGGCTGCCATATCATGGGCGTTCGCCAGCTTCTTGTCGTTCAGGTGGCCGCACTTCTTGGGCAGCAACTGGTCTTCCAGATGAACAGCGCCGGCGCCGGCTTCCTCGAAGGTGCGCACCATGTGCATCACGTTCAGCGCCTCGCCATAGCCGGTATCGCCATCAACCAGCAGCGGCAGGCCCGACGAGCGGGCGATCTGGCGGATGAAGAAAGCCACTTCATCGACGGTGATGATGCCAAGGTCGGGCAGACCCATGCTGGCGGTCATCGCCGCACCGGAAAGATAAAGCCCGGAAAACCCTGCCTGCCTGGCCTGAATGGCCGCCTGGCCATTGTGGGCGCCCGGCAGTTGCAGGATGCCGGGCTGGTTCAGAAGGGCGCGAAAGCGTTTGCCTGCCGGTTCCGTCGGCAGATCATTGGCGACCAGATAGGGCATTCAGGCCTCCTTGCGGTCTTTGAGCGGCACGAACTTCAGGTCTTCGGGGCCGGTATAGTTGGCGCTGGGACGGATGATCTTGTTGTCCTGGCGCTGCTCGATCACATGGGCCGCCCAGCCACTGGTGCGCGAAATCACGAACAGCGGTGTGAACATCGCCGTCGGTACCTGCATCAGGTTGTAGGAAACCGCCGAGAACCAGTCGAGGTTGGGGAACATCTTCTTCACGTCCCACATCACGCTTTCGATGCGGGCCGCCACCTTGAACTGGGTCATGGCGCCGGCTTCCGCGGCCAGATGTTCCGCCACCCGCTTGATCACCACGTTGCGCGGGTCAGACACGGTGTAAACGGGGTGGCCAAAGCCGATGATCACTTCCTTGGCCTCCACCCGCCGGCGGATATCGGCCTCGGCTTCCGCCTCGGTCGCGTAGCGCCGCTGGATTTCATAGGCCACTTCGTTGGCGCCGCCATGCTTGGGGCCGCGCAGAGCGCCAATTGCACCGGTAACAGCCGAATACATGTCGGACCCGGTACCGGCGATGACCCGGGCGGTAAAGGTCGAGGCGTTGAACTCATGCTCGGCATAGAGGATGAGCGAGGTGTGCATGGCACGCACCCAGCTTGCCGGCGGCGGCGTGCCGTGCAGCAGGTGCAGGAAGTGACCACCGATCGAATCATCGTCGGTTTCCACGTCGATACGCTTGCCGTTGTGGGCAAAGTGGTACCAGTACAGCAGCATCGACCCCATCGACGCCATCAGCTTGTCGGCGATGTCGCGCGCGCCAGGCAGGTTGTGGTCGTGCGCTTCGGGCACCGTGCAGCCCAGCACGGAAACGCCGGTGCGCATCACGTCCATGGCGTTGGCGCTGGCGGGAAGGGCTTCCAGTGCATCCATGACGGCGGCCGGCAGGCCGCGCATCGCCTTCAGCTTGGCCTTGTAGGCGCGCAGCTGCGACTGGGTGGGCAAAGTGCCATGCACCAGCAGATGGGCGATCTCCTCGAACTCGGCGGCTTCTGCGAACTCGAGAATATCATAGCCGCGATAGTGCAGGTCGTTGCCGGTGCGCCCGACGGTGCAGAGCGCGGTGTTGCCGGCCGTCACCCCCGAAAGGGCGACGGATTTCTTGGGCTTGAAGCCGGCGGCCGGAGTTGTGCTGTCAGTTGCCATCAATCTACCTCCTCAGCCGAAAATGCCTGCCGCTGCCGGCGCGCCCAGACGATCGGCCGGAACCACGAAGTTCAGTTGCAGCACTTCCGCTGCCGTCAGGGTTGGCAGCCGGTCGACAAGGGCGAGGAAGCGATCCTGCTCGGCTTTCTCGATGATGCCATCCGCCAGCGTGCGGAACTTTTCCACATATTGCGGGCGGGCAAACGGCCGCGCACCTTGCGGGTGGGCGTCGGCAATCGCCAGCTCGTCGATGATCTGGCTGCCGTCATCCATAGTGATGATGACCTTGCCACCAAAGGCCTTGTCGGCGCCCGGCGCGTGATAGCGCGCCGTCCACTTGGGGTCTTCCTCGGTGCGGATCTTGTGCCACAGCGCCACGGTATCAGGGCGCCGGGCACGTTCGGGCGCATAGCTCTTCACATGGTGCCAGCCGCCATCCTGCAACGCCACGGCAAAGATATACATGATCGAGTGATCAAGCGTCTCGCGGCTGGCGTTGGGGTCCATCTTCTGCGGGTCGTTGGCGCCGGTGCCGATCACATAATGGGTGTGATGGCTGGTCTGGATGAGGATATCCTTGACGCGGCTGAAATCGCCCACCTTGGGGCCCATGCGCTTGGCAAGGTCGATCAGCGCCTGGCTTTGGTATTCAGCGGAATATTCCTTGGTGTAGGTTTCCAATATGGCGCGCTTGGCCTCGCCGGGTGTAGGCAGCGGCACATGATAGACGTGGGCCGGGCCCGAGAGCAGCCAGGCAATGAAGCCGTCTTCGCCTTCATAGGCTGGCGACGGCGCCCCTTCGCCGCGCATGGCGCGGTCGACGGCTTCCACCGCCATCTTGCCGGCAAAGGCCGGAGCAAAGGCTTTCCAGGTGGAAATTTCGCCCTTGCGCGATTGCCGGGTGGTGGTGGTGGTGTGCAGCGCCTGCTGCACTGCCTGGAAGGTGATTTCGGTGGAAAGGCCAAGAAGCGTGCCGATTCCGGCGGCAGCTGACGGCCCAAGGTGGGCGATATGGTCGATCTTGTGCTCGTGCAGGCAGATGCCCTTCACCAGATCGACCTGGATTTCATAGCCGGTGGCAAGGCCGCGCACCAGCGCCGCGCCATCCTTGCCCATGGCTTGCGCCACCGCCAGAATGGGGGGGATGTTGTCGCCGGGGTGGGAATACTCGGCGGCCAGAAATGTGTCGTGAAAATCCAGTTCCCGAACGGCAACGCCATTGGCCCAGGCCGCCCATTCCGGGCTGACGCGCACATCATTCGCCAGCCCGAAGATCGTGCCGCCCCTGGCGGCCTTGTGGGCAACGGCCTGAGCCCGTGCGGACCGAATCGGCCCACGCGCCACCGAGGCCGCCGCGACTGATGCATTATCGATGATGCGATTGCCGATCATCTCGATCACGTCGGAGTCGACAGCAACCGGGTCGGTGGCCACAGCGGCTATCTTCCATGCCAGCTGGTCTTCGCGCGCCAGATGCTCGGCTGACTTGTAGGTGCGGACGTCATGGACCTTCATGAACAAACCTTTCGACTGATCCGGAGATGGGTTTCAGGACAATGCTGCACTGCCCCATAGGAAAGAATGACCGGAAAGCGCAACTGCCAATCACCGCCTTCAGGCCATCACCGGTCGGGCAATCGCCAACCCGGGCTTTGTTTGCCGCACTGATGAATTGGCCGCACTGATAAAGCAGGGTGGAAACCGGCACGACCCGCATCGGATTCGTTGCGGCTGCTTCCTTCCGGACCTGACCGGGTTGGCGAGCGACACGTCCATGCCGGCTTCCGCGGCAACCTATGCCGCGAACTCCGGCCCCGATCAAGGTATCAATCAAGGCACCATGGCCCCTCAGCTGCACACACTGGCGTGCGCACCCTTGCGTTTCCGGCCCACCCAAGCCACCTGTCGCTCATGAGCCTGTTTCCCGAAGCTGCCCCCTATCGCGTGCTGGCGCGCAAATACCGTCCTGCCACATTTGCCGGGCTGATCGGCCAGGAGGCCCTTGTCACCACGCTTGGCAATTCCATCGCTGCCAATCGCCTGGCGCAGGCATGGCTGCTGACCGGGGTGCGGGGGGTCGGCAAGACATCGACGGCGCGGATCATCGCCAAGGCGCTGAACTGCATTGGCCCCGATGGCGCGGGCGGGCCAACCGTCAATCCCTGCGAAGTGTGCGCCAACTGCACGGCCATAAGTGCTGGCCAGCATCTCGACGTGATCGAGATGGACGCTGCCTCGAACACCGGCGTCGACGACATCCGCGAAATCATCGAGGGGGTGCGCTACGCCAGCGTGTCGGCGCGCTACAAGATCCATATCATCGACGAAGTGCACATGCTGTCGAAAAACGCCTTCAATGCGTTGCTGAAAACGCTGGAAGAGCCGCCAGCCCATGTGAAATTCATCTTCGCCACCACCGAAGTGAACAAGCTGCCCGCCACCATATTGTCGCGCTGCCAGCGCTTCGACCTTAAGCGCATCCCCACCGAGATGCTGGCGCGGCATTTTGCCACCATTGCCGAACAGGAAGGGGTAGAGGTTGAGCCCGACGCCCTGAAGCTGGTGGCGCTGGCGGCCGATGGCAGCGTCCGCGATGGGCTGTCGATCCTCGATCAGGCCATCTCGCTGGCGGGAACCGGGCCGGTAACGGCCAGCGCCGTACGCGACATGCTGGGGCTGGCAGACCAGCGGTTGCTGATGGCCCTGATGGATGCCATTCTAACCGCTGATGCCGAGACGGCCCTTGCCCATTGCACGGCGGCCCACGATGGCGGCACCGACCCAGAGGCGATCCTGCAGGGGCTGCTGGACCTGGTGCACAGCCTGACCCGCGCCCGCCTTGCCGGCCACCCCAGTTCAACACGCGGCGAGGAAGAAACAGCACGCATCGCCCGCTGGGTTGCAGGGGTGTCTTTCCCGGCTTTGCACCGGTTGTGGCAATTGCTTCTGAAAGGCCATGGCGATGTGCGGGTGGCCCCCAACCCGCAGCAGGCGGCCGAGATGGCCATTCTGCGGTGTGTGCACGGCGCCGGACTTCCCGCCCCCGAAGACCTGCTTCGGCCAAGACCAGCGGACTCAGCCGAGGGGCTGGCACCGCAAACCCCAAGCCCGCCCCTACCCGCGCGACCGGTTGCAACCACACCAACGAACACTGTTGGGCAGATATGTGATGCACAGGCGCTGCTGTCGCTGTTTTCCGGCCGCGAGCCGGAGCTTGCCCGCCATCTCCATGATGATGTCGCCATTCTGGAAGTGGGGGATTACCAGTTGCGGCTTGGCAGCTGCCGACGGCTCCCCCCCCGATTTGTCGATGACATCAGCCGTTGCCTGCACGACTGGACGGGAGAGCCATGGCGTGTCAGCCTGACAACTGATGATACGACCCCAACCCTGCGCGACCAGGAAGTGGCGGCCGCCACCCTGGCCCGCGAACGAGCAGCCGAAGACCCGCTGGTGAAAGCCTTCCAGCAGGTCTTTCCTGGCAGCCAGTTACTGGCCGGCCATACCGGTGACACCGGCCCGATGGCCGCAACAACAATCAGGAGAAGCGCATGAAAAACCTAGAAGATATTTTGCAGATGGCCAACAGTGTCCAGGCGGAACTGGCCAAGGCGCAGGAAGGGCTCGACAAGCTGGAAGTGGAAGGTGCTTCGGGTGGCGGGCTGGTGAAGGTGCGGGCCAGCGCCAAGGGACGGATCATCCGGGTGGAGATCGACCCGTCGCTGCTGACCCCGGATTCCAAGGAAATGACCGAGGACCTGATCGTGGCCGCCCTCAATGATACCCGCCAGCGCGCCGATCAGGCCGCTCATGCCGAAATGCAGCGGGTGACAGCGGGCATGCCGTTGCCACCGGGCTTTTCGCTGTAATCAAGAGCTGCTTCGGCCGGCGATTACCAGGCTGATATCCGAAGCCCACACCAGCTGACAGATGCAATAAAGGCCGGGGCGACCCGGCCTTTTTCTGTGGTGTGGCCAGTGCATAAAAAATGGGCGGGCCTTGCGGCCCGCCCATCCATTTTCGTTAGCGGAACAGCCCGATCAGAAGCGGAGCCGCGCCGTAACCGAGTAACGGCGACCCAGAGCGTCGTAGGTCGACGGATAGACGTTACCGCTGTTGTAAGACGTCGGACCGACATCCATACCGACGACCTTCGGCTGCCTGTCGAACAGGTTCTGAATGCCGAATGTGAGCGTCAGGTTCTCTCCGATCGCTGCACGAGCGGTCAGGTCAAACATGTGGTAGGCCGGGATGAAGTTGAAGTCAGCTTCCTGACCATCGACCGAGGTGCCCGGGGCATTGATCTTGCCGACGAAGGCATCGCCATATTCATACTCCACGCGGGAGATATAGCGCCACAGCAGCGAGACATCGATGTCACCGAACATCAGGGTGTTGCGCACCTGCCATTGCCACGACGGCTGGATCGATCCGCAATCAACCGAATAGAGGCCGACGCAATCGCGAGGCTCACCGGTCGGCGATGACTGGAACACCGACTTGTTGGTCCAGTTACCAACAACGGCGAGCGCCCACCCGATATTGTTGAAATCATGACGATAGTTCAACTGGAAGTCGATCCCGTCGGTGGCCAGATACCCGAGGTTGGAGAGAGCCAACGGCAGGCCCGGCGTCGTGGCATAATCGCCCGAGAGCGCGCCAGTGATGCCGTTCCGGCGGATGCCTGTGCAGGCTTCGGTCGAGGCAGCGCCAGCTGGCGGGCTGAGCGGGTTCGGGCCGAAGCAGGCGGCGATCACGTCACCCGGTGTCGGCGTGGTGATCGCGCCGTGCACCTTGATGTTGTAGTAATCGACCGAGATCGACAGACGCGGTGCGAAATCGGGCTGGAATACCGCCCCGACCGTCCAGCTCTTCGAGGTTTCCGGCTTCAGGAACAGGTTCCCACCACCTGTGTAGTTCACCTGACCGGAATCCGGCTGCATGATCGACCCGATCTGCGACGGTGGCGCACCTTGCGCCAGGCAGATGGCCAGCAGTTCGCCGCTCGGCACCGGACGGCCCAGCGAACCTTGCGGATCGTTGCTGGCGCACGGGTCATCGCTGAGGTTGGTGAGCGCGGTCACCACCGGATAGAACAGCTCGGAGATGTTCGGGGCACGAACAGCGCGGGAGTAGTTGCCGCGAATTTTCAGGCCCGCACCCGGTGACCAGCTGCCGCCCGCCTTCCAGGTCCAGGTTTCAAAGCTGGGCTTGTTTGGCGCTTCGACATTATACTTCGAATAGCGGACGCCGGCTTCCAGAGTCAGGTCTTCGAAGAACGGACGATCCTGCAGCAGCGGAACGACGATTTCGCCAACCGCTTCGTAAGATTTGAAGCCGCCCGAGACGTTCGGCGAAGCACCACCGGCGCCGCCAAGGTCACCCGATTGCGACAGCAGGTCGGACTGCTGCATGGCAGTATAGGAACGATATTCGCCGCCGATAGCAAAGGCGATCGGGTTCGAAGCCATCGGGATCTGCCAGCCGAAGTCACCGTTGATGAGGCCCTTCACCTGGGTCATGGTGACCTTGGTGTTCACCTGGCTGTTGGCGGAGAGGAACTGGTTCATCTGCGGCGTGATGGTTCCGTCAGCGCCGAACAGGTTCAGCGGAACGCAGCCGTTGCTGGAGTCGATGCAGGTTTCCTTGTTGTTCGCCAGCAGTGCCTGACGGACCCGCGAGTTCAGCCAGTAGCCCTGCTGGACCTGGTTGTTCTCGGACTCACCATACGAGGCGCTGATATCCCAGTTGATGGTATCGGTGATGCCACCGCGCGCACCCACCTGATAATCGAAGTAGGTGGTGGTGAAGTCAGAGACGCGCGGGCCGAATTCGGTGGCGCGACGGTTGATGGTCGAGTTCACCGTGCGGTAGTTGGGGTCATCCGGCCCGGTAGCCGCGGCGGCGGCGGCGCACTCTTCCGGTGAGAAGCGCGGCTGGTAGGCCGCCGTCTGATCCAGGTCGTAGGCGCAGAAAGCATTGCGCTGCGCGACCGTCAGATAGGGGTTGTTGAGGTTGATGACCACCGGGATGGTGAAGGCACCCGACGGGGCGATGATGGTGGAAACCACGTTCTTCGAGAAGATGGCGCGGCTGTAGATTTCAACCGCATCGGAAATCTCGTAGCGGCCGGCAGCATAGATGTTGAACCGCTTGAACGGCGTCTGGAAGATGTTCCACGGGTTGAAGTTGTACGGATCGAATGCCGCGGTCGGCCGGAAAGCGGTGCCGTCAGCAGTGATCTGGCGGGAGCCCGCCTGGAAGTTGGAGCAGTTGGGCAGGCCCGGAACTTCCGGGTAGCCGTTCGTGTTGCAGACCTGCGGCAGGTTCGGATCAGCAAAGTTCTGGATCCAGTTGCCACCCGTCGGGTTGGTGTTGCTGAAACGGGCCGGCGAAGAGGTGCCGGAACCGTAGGTGACACCGGCGAAGCCGTCGATCACGCCAGCCGAGAAGCCGCGGTCACCCTGATAGACCGGGTCGACGTGCTGATAGCCGATGCCCAGCACGACGTTGCCGCGGCCATCATCGAAGTTGGCGCCGGTAACGACGTCGGCACGGAAGCTGAAGCCGTCGCCACGCTCGGTGATCTGGCTGTTCAGCGTCGCCTCAACGCCTGCGAAATCGCGCTTGGTGATGAAGTTGACGACACCCGAAACGGCGTCGGCGCCGTAGGTGGTCGATGCACCGCCGGTCAGCACTTCGACGCGCTCGACAAGGGCGAGCGGCACGTTGTTCAAGTCGAAGCGGCCATTGAGGTCGGCCGGGGTCAGGCGGTCACCGTCGAGGAGGACGATGTTGCGGTTGGAACCGAGGCCGCGCAGGTTGACGTAGGACGAACCGCCGTTGCCGTTGTTCACAGCCGAACCGATCGACGGGACGATACCCGGGATTTCACGCAGCACCTGCTCGGCGGTGTTGGACGCCTTCAGCTCCATTTCCGCAGCGTTGGTGACCGTCACCGGAGTGGCGCGCTCGAGCGCCGGGTTGGCGATCAGGGTGCCGGTCACGATGATGGTGTCGGCGTCGGCCTCGGCCGCAGCTGTCTGCGCCTGGGCGGCGCCAGCGATCAGGGCGATGGAGAGCGCGAAGCTCGCCGCAGAGCCACGAAGGGCGGCGCGGGTTTGCCAGTTGGTCTTGGTCACGTGGATCAGTCCTTCCTTGCCTCGGCTTGCACGGGCCGGAGGCATTCCGGCTATCCCCCCGCGCTTCCGAATCTGATTCGTCCGCCAGATGACCGTTTCAGTGGCGCACATCTGCTGTTGAACAGACGCAATTCGCCCGGTTGTCTGACGGCTTGGAGGGGATAACGCCGCAATTGGCAGGCTTTGTAAAGCTGAGGTTCACCAACCATGGCAACTTACATCACGGCTGTTGCACGAAGGCCACAGTTGGGTGATGCAGAACCGGAGTCCACAAACCGTGGCGATCTGCGACGTTCCCGGAATAGAGCATGCGGCGCAACAGGGCCGCCGGAGCAGCAGCGGCCACGGCAAACAGCTTGTCGCGGCGGCGGGTGCGCACCCGGCCGGCCAGCGCCTCGGGGCCATGGCTGCGCACCTTGCGGCCGATGCCACCATAGATCTGCGCGGCCGACAGCACGGCCCAGGCCTGGCGGTTGCGCAGATGCGTCACCCCGCCGATCGCGGAATGTTCGTAACACTCGGCCAGATCGACCAGCCGGCTTGCCACTTGGTGCAGACGGTCGCGGTTGTGGTCGTCGGCATGGCTTTCGATGGTCAGCCCCGCCTCGGCCAGCCAGTCGGCAGGAAGGTAGCAGCGGCCGCGCCCGGCATCTTCGGCGATATCGCGGGCGATATTGTTGAGCTGAAAGCTGAGCCCGAGATCGGACGCGCGCAAAAGGGTGGGGTCGTCGTCGGCGGGAACCCCCATGACGATCGCCATCATCACCCCCACGCAACCCGCCACATGATAGCAGTAGCGGAGCAACTGGCCTTCGTCGGCAATCGGGCGCCAGTCGACATCCATGGCAAAGCCATCGAGCAGATCGTGCACATAGCCGGCCGGCAACGCCACTTCCGAGGCCACCCGTGCCAGCGCTGCGAACGGCGGGCCGCCCGTCGGGTCTCCGGCCAGCGCGCGGTCGCTGAACGCGCGCAACCGTTCCAGGCGTTCCACCGGCGTGTCGCCATAGCCTCCGGCGTCGTCCGCTCCGCCCCAGTCGTGGTGGCCCTCGCCCAGCCATTGGTTGTCGATCACATCGTCGCAGTGGCGACACCAGGCATACAGCAGGGTGGCGCGGTCGCGGGTGGGGCCATCGAACAGCCGGCTTGCCAGCGCAAAGCTGCGCGACCCCTGACGGATCGCCTCATGGGCTGCCAGCAGCGTGGGGTCGGGCCTGCTCATGACGGTAACGGCGGGCCGCCATTCGATGGCCATGCCGGTTGCACTTCCCCCAGATCATCGAGCATCAGGCCCGCCGTTGCCTTTGCCGAGCCGATCACTCCGGGAATGCCGGCGCCGGGATGGGTGCCCGCCCCCACGAAATAGAGGTTCGTCAGCACATCGTCGCGGTTATGGGTGCGAAACCATGCCGATTGCGTCAGCAATGGTTCGAGACTGAACGCCGACCCGAGATGTGCCGACAACTGGCTGCGAAAATCATCAGGGGTGAACAGGCGCTGCACCACCAGATTGCTGGCCAACCCGGGGATGAGCCGCTGTTCGAGGTGCCGGAGGATGCGCGCCGCATAGACAGGGCCAACCTCGGCCCAGTTGACAGGCAGTTTGCCGAGATGCGGAACCGGAGCCAGTGCATAAAAGCTGGAGCAGCCCGGCGGGGCGACACTGCTGTCGGAGGCGCTGGGGTGATGGAGATAGAGTGAGAAATCCTCGGCCAGAACCCCGGTTTCATAAATGTCGTGCAGCAGCTCGCGGTAGCGTGGCCCGAACAGGATGCTGTGGTGGGCAATGTGCGGATAGCTGCCCTTCAGACCGAAATGCACCACGAACAGCGATGGCGAGAAGCGCCGCCGTTCCAGCCGCTGCGCCATGGCGACGCCACGGCGGTGATGGCCAAGGAGATCGCGGTAGCTGTGCATGATGTCGCCGTTGGAGGCGACGGCGTCGAAGCGGCGGATGGTGCCGTCGGCCAGAGTGACCCCCCGCACATGGCCGAACCCCGCCTCGATGCGGCGAACCGGTGTGGCAAGGCGCAGCTCGCCACCAAGATCGCGGAACAGCGCCACCATGGCATCGACCAGCGCATGGGTGCCGCCCTTGGGGAACCACACCCCCCATTTGCGTTCCAGCGCGTGGATGAGCGCGTAAATGGCCGAGGTGGAAAATGGGTTGCCGCCCACCAGCAGGGTATGAAAGCTGAACGCCTGACGCAGATGATCGTTGCGGATGAAGCGCGACACCATGGAATAGACCGACCGCCACGCCTGATGGCGGGCGAGAGCGGGGCCCGCCTTCACCATCGAGCCGAAATCGAGAAACGCCTGATGCCCGCGCTTTTCATAGCCTTCGTGGAACACGCCGGCGCAGTAATGCTGAAACCGCCGGTAGCCCTCGACATCGGCTGGCTCGATGGCGGCGATGGCCGCAAGCATCGCTGCGTCGTCGTTCCCGTATTCCAGCTTTACTCCGTCTTCCCACAGCAGGCGGTAAAAGGGGTTGACCGGTTGCATGGTGACATAATCGTCAAGGCGGCGGCCCGAAAGAGCGAACAGTTCTTCAATGCAGGTCGGGTCGGTGATCACCGTCGGTCCTGCGTCGAAGGTGAAGCCGGAATCGTGCCACACATAGGCGCGCCCGCCCGCCTTGTCGCGCGCCTCGAACAGGGTGGTGCGAACTCCGGCCGATTGCAGGCGGATGGCCAGAGCCAGCCCGCCGAACCCGCTGCCGATCACCGCTGCCGTTCTATCCAACCGTTCAGTCCTTCACGATGGCCGCCAGCGCCCGCCAGACAGGCACCGGAGGCTTGCCGGCCAGAATGCGCAGCTTATCATAGCCGCTGCTATGGCCGCCATAAAAGCGCGCCACAAGCCCGGCGTCTTTTCGGTAGAAATGTTGAAGTACCCGCCGCCGTTCCGCAGGCCGGGCCGCGCGGAACAGCATCTTCGTCAGCATCCGGTAATAGCGGCGGTGGCGCCACAGCCGGGCGGCATGGGCTCGCACCATCGCTTCCAGCGTCGACAGATCATCGTGGGCAGCGATCTTCAGCGCCAGCGCCACGGCATCGGCAAAGCTGTAGCCGGTAAGGGGATGGAACAGTGCCGCCTGCATGCCGATGGGTGCAATACCTGCCGGTGTGGCGGCCAGATGGGCACTGATGTCGCCCCCCATGGCGATCGGCAATACCCCGTCTTCCACGCGCAGCGTCTGTGCGACACGCCAGCCCTGGGCGGCGGCATAGGCGCTGATGCGCGCGGCAATGGCGGCCGCCGGCAGCAGCGGCCCGTCGGCATAGCAGGTATCTTCAATCAGCAGTCGCCTTTCCCCCAGCGGCAGCACATAGATGAAGCGATAGCCGTCTTCCTGGGCCACCGTTGCGTCCATGATCAGCGGTTCGGCAAGATGGTGCGGCTGCTCCAGTTCCACTTCATGGCCGACAAACTTCTGGAACCCGAGATCGAGATGCGGCGCCTCCCTGAACCCGCGGGCATCGAGCACAACCTTCGCCCGCAGGTCGCGCCCGTCGGCCAGCCGCACCCCGTCAGGTCGCACCTCGGTGATCGGGGCCGCCAGAAACCGGGCCTGTTCGGGCAAAGCCGCCACCAGTGCGTCGTGCAGCCGGGCCGAGGTGGCCGATTGATAAGGCGAAGCCAGCCGGCGCTGATAGGCGGGGAAGCGCACGCTGTAGCCCGGCCAGCGATGGGCGATCAGCGGCGCTACCAGCGCAGCCCCTTCTGGCGAGAGGTCGCTCTCGAAGCTCGACCAGATGTGGTTGCCCCCGAAGGTATCGCCCGCCTCTATCAGCGCCACCTGCCGGTCGGGTCGCCTTTGCCTTGTTGCCAGCGCCGCAAGGCTGCCAGCGAGTCCGCCGCCGGCGATCACGATGTCGAAGGTGGCGGACGTCATGGAGGCGCCCCTAGCCGCCGCGGCGGCTGCGGTCTAGAAACATGGGGATGACCAGCCCGCCAGGCAGCCTCGCCATCGCCACCATCGTCGCCATGTGCGCGATCGTGGCCCTGCGCTATCTCGCCACCTCGGCGCTCTGCGCCTGGAGCGCGCGGCTGGTGCGCCCGGCCGTCTATCGCCCCGCCGACCCGGTGAAGGCCCGGCGTCTTGCCCGCCAGATCCGCGCCGAGATCGGCTGGTCGCTGCTGTCGGCCATCATCTACGGTATCCCGGCGGGCCTGGTCGCCCATCTGTGGCTGAACCATGGCCTCACCCTGATCTATACCGATGCAGGCGCCTTGCCACTGTGGTGGCTGCCCGTGTCGCTGGCCCTCTATCTGCTGATCCACGACGCCTGGTTCTACTGGACCCATCGCGCCATGCATCATTGGCCGTGGCTGTTCCGCACTGCGCATGCCGTGCACCATCAAAGCCGCCCGCCCACCGCCTGGGCGGCCATGGCCTTCCACCCGTGGGAGGCACTATCGGCCGCATGGCTGATTCCGGCGCTCACTTTCGTCATCCCCATCCATGTGGCGGTGCTGGGGCTGATGCTTGCCATCATGACCTTCTTCGGAGTCACCAACCACATGGGCTGGGAGATCTTCCCCCGCCGCCTCGTGCAGGGCTGGCTGGGCCGCCACCTGATTACCGCGTCGCACCACGATGTCCACCATGTGCATTACCGCAGCAATTACGGCCTCTATTTCCGCTGGTGGGACAAGCTCTGCCACACCGACACCGGCCTGTCGGCCGAGCTTCTGGAACCCCGCCGCTGAGCTCAGCCGGCGGCATGGTCCTGGGTGCCGCGCTGCATCACATCGTCGTCGGGCAGAACGTCTGCGGGCGCCAGTTCGGGAAGGGTGTCGAGCGTTGCGTAAAGCGGCGCGAAATCCGTTTCCAGGGTATCGTGGAGCAGCTTTTCAAACGAGGGAATGACGAAATAGCTCTGCTGGAAATCATCGATGCGATAGCGGGTGCGCATCACCCGCATCAGGTCAAAGCCGATACGGTTGGGTGAAGGGCTTTCCAGCGAAAAATGGCTTTCCGCCGACGACGACACGATCCCGGCCCCATAGATGCGCAGGCCCTCGTCGGTGACAATCAGCCCGAACTCGACCGTGTACCAGTAAAGCCGCGCCAGCCGGTCGAGCGAGCCGAACCCCACCGAGCGCATCCCCCCCTGCCCATAGGCCTGCATGTAATCGGCAAATACCGGGTCACTGAGCAGCGGCACATGGCCGAACACATCGTGAAAGACGTCAGGCTCCTGCAGATACTCGATCTGGTCGGGGCGGCGCAGGAAATTGCCGGCAACGAATCGCCGGTTGGCGAGATGGTGGTGAAACACCGCATCGGGTACCAGCCCCGGAACTGCCACCACCCGCCATCCCGTCAGCTTTTCCAGCCGGTCCGACAGGCGCTCGAAATCAGGGACTCCGCCATCACCCAGAACAGCGAGCCCTTTCAGGAAGGCGGGGTGGGCGCGCCCCGGCAGCAGCTTCATCTGCCGGTCGAACAGCCGGTCCCACAGGGCATGTTCCTCAGGCGTGTAATGGCCCCAGTTCTGATCGATTGTCCAGTCGGCAGCGGCGCCGGGAGGCGGAAGCGGTTCCATTGCGGCACCATGCCATGTTTCACCTTGCCGGGGAATATCGCACGGCGCTATCCATGGGCCATGCTGCGCACCCTGCTGATCTCGCTCCTGCTGGTTTCCGCGCCAGCCATCGCCCAGGAAACCACCCCGGTGGCCGACCCGGCCGCGCCGGCTGCCGTACCGGCCGCGCCGCCCGCGGATACGCCGCCTCCGGCCCGGCAGTGGAAAACCGTTCCGGTGGTGATCGACACCGATCTTGGCCCCATAACCGTTGCCCTTGAAACCGAACGGGCGCCGATCACGTCTGCCAATTTCCTGAAATATGTCGATCAGAAGCGCTATGACGGCACCACTTTCTATCGGGCCATGAACTTCCCCGGCCGTCCCGATCTGGGGCTGGTGCAGGGCGGCGCCAAATCCGACCCCAAGCGTATCCTGCCCCCCATCCCCCACGAGCCGACCACCACCACCGGGCTCAGCCACGACAACGCCGCCATCTCGATGGCGCGCGGCGCACCGGGAACAGCCACGGCTGATTTCTTCATCATCCTGGGCGGGCTTCCCGGGCTCGACGCCGACCCCAAGGCCGAAGGCGACAATCAGGGCTATGCCGTGTTCGGCCATGTGACCGAGGGCATGGACGTGGTGAAGAAGATTCTGGCCGCCCCGGTATCGGCCACCGAAGGGGTCGGGGCGATGAAGGGGCAGATGATCGCCCAGCCGGTCAAGATCCGCAGTGTGCGGCGCGCCAACTGACAGCGATCCAGCAATAGGGCCGGCCCTCGGGCCGGACACGGGCGAGCCCGCCACCGGGACCACGGCGGAGACCGGATGGCAGGACGGCCATCTGGTCTCGCGGCGGTTTCACGATGTCTATTTCTCGCGCGCCGGCGGCCTCGACGAGACGCGCGCCGTGTTTCTGGCCGGCTGCGGCCTGCCCGACGCCTGGACAGGGCGGCGCCATTTCACCGTTGCCGAACTGGGCTTCGGAACCGGGCTCAACATGCTGGCGCTTCTCGATCTGTGGGGGCGGTATCGCCCGGCGGGTGGCCACCTCCACCTGTTCTCCATCGAGGCGTTTCCGCTGTCAGCTGCCGATGCCGCCGCCGCCCACCAGGCGATCGACGGAGTGAACCCCGCATATTCTGCCCATCTGCTTGCCCACTGGCCCCGGGGCGCGCGCGGCCTGCATCGCATCGCCTTCCCCGCCATCGGCGCCACGCTCGACCTGATGATCGCCGATGCCGCGCCAGCAGTGGCCGGGTGGCAGGGCAAGGCCGACGCCTGGTTCCTCGACGGCTTTGCCCCGGCGAAGAACCCGGCGATGTGGAGCGCGGCGCTGCTGGCCGATGTCGCCCGTAAAACCGCGCCCGGCGGCCGCGCCGCCACCTACAGCGTTGCCGGCCATGTGCGCCGTGCCCTTGGCGCCGCCGGCTTTGCCGTGGAACGGCGGCCCGGCTTCGGCGGCAAGCGCCAGCGCCTCGAAGCGCGGATGCCGGGCACCGCCACCGACCCGCCGCTGCCAACCGTTGCCATCATCGGCGCCGGGATCGCCGGGGCATCGCTCGCCCGCGCCTTCAGCGCCCTTGGCATCGAGGCCCGCGTTTTTGCCTGCGGGCCGATGGCCTCGGCCAACCCGGCGGCCTTGGTCACCCCGCGCCTGGCGGCCGCCAGCGCCGATGCCGCCGCCCTCCATGCCGCCTGCTTCCGTCATGCCGTGCAGCTGTATCAGGGCCTGCCCCGCGCGGTGATCGCCACCGGAGTCGAGCGGTTGCTGTGCCGCGACGACGACCTGCCGCGCGCCCGCGCCACCTGCCGGTCGGGCCTGTTCAACCCCGATGCCCTGCTCCTTGACCAGCGCACCCTGCACCTCTTCGACGCTCTGGTGGTGGACCCCGCCGTCATCCGTGCTTCCTGGCTTCCCGACGTTACCCCCCGGGCGATTGCCCGGCTGACAAGAGAACGGCGCCAGACCCTGCTCCACGATGCCGCAGGCGAAGTCGTCGCCTCTGTCGATGCCGTGGTGGTGGCGGCCGGAATTGCCAGCACCGCCCTTGCCGATGTGCGGTTGCGGCCGGTGCGCGGGCAGGTGACGCTGGCGGCCATCGCCCCCGAACGGCCGCCCACCAGCTGGGGCGCCTATGTGGCCCCTACCCGCCACGGGCTGATCATCGGCGCCACCCACGACCGCGATGATAATAGCTGGGAGGTGCGGACAACCGACAATGACCGCAATGTCGCGGCGCTTTCCAGCCAGTTTCCGGATCTGGCCGCCCGGCTGGGGCCGGTGCAGGGGGTGGCCGGCGTGCGGGCCGGCACCTTCCACAACCAGCCGGTCGCCGGGCGTATCGCACGCGGCATCCATGCGCTAACCGGCCTTGGCGGCCACGGCTTCGCTCTGGCGCCGTTATTGGCTGAGCAGCTGGCCGCCAGCATCGTCGGGGTCGCGGCACCCCTGCCGTCAGCGCAGGGGCGGCTGCTGGGTTCCTGAGGGCACGTTTGGGAATTGTCGGGCGGCCAAGGCGCCGCTATCAGCCATGCATGGATCAGATACGAATTGTCGGCGGCCGGCCGCTCAAGGGGCGGATTCCGGTTTCCGGGGCCAAGAATGCGGCGCTCACCCTGCTGCCGGCAGCACTGCTCACTGACGAACCGCTGACTCTCAGGAACCTGCCGCGCCTCGCCGATGTCGATACCTTCGGCCACCTACTCAACCAGCTGGGTGCCTCGACGCAGGTGCAGGGCGCCCATCCGCAGGATTTCGGCCGGGTGATGACCATCGCCGCCAGCCGCATGACATCTACCACCGCCCCTTACGACATCGTCCGCAAGATGCGCGCCTCGATTCTGGTGCTGGGGCCGCTGCTGGCGCGCGAGGGGGTGGCGACCGTCTCCCAGCCCGGTGGCTGCGCCATCGGCAACCGCCCGATAGACCTGCACCTGAAGGGCCTCGAGGCTCTTGGCGCCGAGATCGAGCTGACCTCGGGCTATGTGCGCGCGACGGCCCCCAAAGGTGGCCTGCAGGGCGGCCATGTCACCTTCCCGGTCATTTCGGTGGGGGCTACCGAAAATGTGCTGATGGCGGCGGTGCTGGCGCGCGGGCAGACCATCATCGACAACGCCGCGCGCGAGCCCGAGATCGTCGATCTCGCCAACTGCCTTGTCGCCATGGGGGCGCGCATTTCGGGTATCAGCAGCGAACGGCTGGTGATCGACGGGGTATCGCGCCTGCACGGTGCCACCTATGCCGTGATGCCCGACCGCATCGAAGCCGGAAGCTATGCCTGCGCGGCAGCCATCACCGGCGGCGACGTGGTGCTGGCGGGCGCCAGCCGCGCCCTGCTCGGTTCCACCCTGCCGGCACTTGAGGAAGCCGGGGTGCGCTTCGACGATCAACCCGATGGCCTGCGGGTCAGCCGCCCCAACGGGCTTGCCGGTGTCACCGTGCAGACGGCGCCGTGGCCGGGGTTCGCGACCGACATGCAGGCACAGCTGATGGCGCTGATGACGGTGGCAGAGGGCGCATCGGTGCTGACCGAAACCATCTTTGAAAACCGCTACATGCACGTGCCCGAACTGGCACGCATGGGGGCCGACATCACGGTGCGCGGCACCTCGGCCATCGTGCGCGGAGTCGATCATCTGACTGCCGCCCCGGTGATGGCCACCGACCTCAGGGCCTCGATGTCACTGGTGATCGCCGGTCTTGCCGCACAGGGCGAAACCATCGTCCGCCGTATCTACCACCTCGATCGCGGCTATGAACGGCTGGAGGAAAAACTGCAGGCGGCCGGCGCCGAGATCGAGCGGGTGAGCGGTGACTGAGCGGCTGCACCTGCGCGCCGAAGACGAAGGCGACATCGCGGCCCTGTCGGCGCTGGTGCAGGACATGGCCGTGAAGGCCGCCGACATCGGCCGCGATTCCGCGGCCCGCCGGCTGCTGCTGATAGGCAACCGCTACCGCTGGGAGGCCAGACCCCCCACCCGCATCCGCAGCACCCTGCGCTTCGACCATGTCGAGCAGGTGCAGCGGTCGGGCTGGCCGGCTGCTGCCGATACCGTGCTGGCATTGCTGGCCGTGGTCGCCGAGGCCGATGGCTGGCTGCGGATCAGCTTTTCAGGCGGTGCGGCGCTGCGCCTGAAAAGCGAAGTGATCGACATCAGCCTCGACGACATATCCGGCCCCTGGGGGGCGAAACGCCAGCCGCACCACCCTCGCTGAGGGTTCTGAGAGCGCCGCCCCGCTATTCGGCGACGGCCGGCAACGGCTCGGACAGCGGCACTTCGAGGCGTGACACCATCTCCTTGGGGCAGACCTGCCAGAACTGCCCGCGCACGCGATCCCACGCCGCCAGCAGGTCGGCAGCATGGCGGCTGTGCGTGGCTGCCACATGGCGCTCGATCAGGTCGCGCAGCCGCTCTTCCCAATGCGAACTGGCAAGACGCTGCCACACCAGCGTATCGGGGTTGACCCGCCGCTCGAACCGGCCATCGGCATCATAGACGAAGGCCATGCCGCCCGTCATCCCGGCACCGAAATTGTCTCCCACAGGCCCAAGAATGACAGCGGTTCCCCCCGTCATATATTCACAGCCATTGGCCCCGCAGCCTTCCACCACGGTATCGGCGCCGGAATTGCGCACGGCAAAGCGTTCCCCGGCCTGCCCGGCGGCAAACAGCTCTCCGGCCGTTGCCCCATAAAGGCAGGTATTGCCGATGATGCTGTTTTCGTTCGACGGCAGTCGCGACGATACCAGCGGCCGCACCACGATCGAGGCACCCGACAGCCCCTTGCCGACATAGTCATTGGCGTCGCCGAACACTTCCAGCCGTACGCCCTGCACGGCAAAAGCCCCCAGAGACTGCCCGGCCGACCCGCGCAACCGCACATGCACATGCCCAGGTGCCAGGGCGTTCATGCCGAAGCGGCGGGTGATCATCGCTGACAGCCGGGTGCCGACCGCCCGGTGGGTGTTGCGCACCGAATAGGTCAGCTGCATCTTCTCGCCGCGTTCGAACACTGGTGTGGCATCGCGCAGGATCTCGGCGTCGAGGCTGTCGGGCACTTCATTGCGCCCGCCGGCTGCCGACCGGCGCATATGGTCGGGCGCATCAACCTTGGCGAGCACCGGGTTGAGGTCGAGATCATCGAGATGCTCGGCGCCGCGGCTCACCTGCCGCAGCAGTTCCGTGCGGCCGACCAGCTCGTCGATGGTGCGCACCCCCAGCCGCGCCATGATCTCGCGGGTTTCCTCGGCAATGAAGCTCATCAGGTTGATCACCTTCTGCGGTGATCCGGTGAACCGCTGGCGCAGCGCCTCGTCCTGGGTGCAAACTCCCACCGGGCAGGTGTTGGAATGGCACTGGCGCACCATGATGCAGCCCATCGCCACCAGGCTCAGGGTGCCGATCCCGAACTCCTCGGCGCCCAGAATCGCCGCAATCACGATGTCACGCCCGGTCTTCAGGCCACCATCGGTGCGCAGCTTCACCTTGTGGCGCAAGCCGTTCAGGGTAAGCACCTGGTTCACTTCACTGAGGCCCATTTCCCAGGGCGTCCCGGCAAACTTGATGCTGGTCTGCGGGCTGGCCCCGGTGCCGCCCACATGGCCCGACACCAGAATGGTGTCGGCATGGGCCTTGGCGACCCCGGCCGCCACCGTGCCGATCCCCGCCGACGACACCAGCTTCACACCAACACGGGCCACCGGGTTGATCTGCTTCAGGTCGTAAATCAGCTGGGCGAGATCCTCGATCGAATAGATATCGTGATGGGGCGGCGGCGAGATCAGGGTCACGCCCGGCGTCGCATGGCGCAGACGGGCGATCATGTCGGTCACCTTGAAGCCGGGAAGCTGGCCACCCTCGCCAGGCTTGGCGCCCTGTGCCACCTTGATTTCGATCTCGGTGCAGGCGTTCAAATATTCCGCCGTCACTCCGAACCGCCCGGAAGCGATCTGCTTGATCGCCGAGTTGGCGTTGTCGCCGTTGGCATAGGGTTTGTAACGGATGGAGTCCTCGCCACCCTCGCCCGAGACCGCCTTGGCGCCGATGCGGTTCATGGCGATCGCCAACGTTTCATGGGCCTCGGGCGACAGGGCGCCCAGCGACATGCCCGGCGTGACGAAGCGCTTGCGGATCTCGGAAATCGATTCCACCTCGTCGATCGGCAGCGGCTCGGCGGCCTCGTTGAACTCAAGAAGGTCGCGAAGATAGATGGGCGGAAGCTCGCGCGTGCCCTCGGAGAAGCGGCGATAGAGGCTGTAGCTGTCGTTGGTGACGGCTTCCTGCAGCATGTGGATGAGCTCGGCCTCCCAGGCATGGGGCTCGCCGCCGGTGCGGTTGCGGTAATAGCCACCCGCCGGCAGCGCCTTTGCCAACTCGTCGAAGGCACGGCTGTGCCGCTGGCGGGCCGCCTCGAACAGGCTGGCATAGCCCTCGCCGGAAATCTTGGCCGGCATTCCGGGAAAGAAATCAGCGACAAGCGCCCGCGACAGGCCCACTGCCTCGAAATTATAGCCGCCGCGATACGACGAGATCACCGAGATCCCCATCTTCGAGAGGATCTTCAAAAGCCCCTCGTCGATGGCGGTGCGGAAGCGGGCCAGACAATCAGCCAGCGGGCGATCACCGAACAGCCCGCGGGCCTGACGGTCGGCGATCGTCGCCTCGGCCAGCCACGGGTTCACGGTTGTCGCCCCCACACCCACCAGCACGGCAACCGTATGGGTATCGAAACACTCGGCCGACCGCACATTGATCGACGCAAAGGTGCGAAGCCCCTTGCGCACCAGATGGGTGTGCACGCCGGCTGCCGCCAGAATCATGGTCACCGGGCAGCGCGAGGCCGACTGGTTCTCGTCGGTGAGGAACAGCTGGCTCTTGCCCTCGCGGACTGCGGCCTCGGCCTCGGCGCGGATGCGGGCGATCGCCGCTTTAAGCCCCTCGACACCATCGGCAAAATCAAAGCTGCAATCGATCAGCGCCACCGTATCGGCATAATGGCTGAGCAGGCGCTGCCAGTCCGCCGACAACAGCACCGGGCTGTCGAGCACCATGACCCCGGCCTGCGCTTCGTCGTGATCGAGGATGTTGCCGTGATTGCCGAAGCGGGTGTTCAGGCTCATCACCCGGCGTTCGCGCAGCGAATCGATGGGCGGGTTGGTGACCTGCGAGAAGTTCTGGCGGAAGAAATGCGACATCGGCCGGGCGTTGGCGGAAATCACCGCCAGCGGCGTGTCATCCCCCATCGAGCCGATCGCCTCCTTGGCATCTTCGACCATCGGCGACAGGATCAGCTCCATGTCTTCAAGCGTCAGCCCCGCCGACAGTTGCAGGCGGCGCAATGTCTCGCCGGCGGGATAGGCAACCGGCGGACCGGCGGGCAGGTCGGCCATGGTGGTGAAGGTTCCGGTCCGCTCGGAAAACGGCTGGCTGGCCGCCACCTTGTCCTTCAGGTCGCGGTCGCTGTAGAAGCGCCCCTCAACCAGATCGACGGCAACCATCTCGCCCGGCCCCAGCCGCCCTTTGGCGGCAATGCTCTCTTCGGGAAGCGCCACCATGCCGGCCTCAGATCCGCAGATCAGCAGGCCATCGGTGGTGCGGGTGGTGCGCATCGGCCGCAAGGCGTTGCGGTCAACGCCGGCCACCACCCAGCGGCCATCGGTCATGGCGAGAGCCGCGGGGCCGTCCCATGGCTCCATGACGCTTGCGAAATAGGCATACATTGCCTTGTGCTCGGGCGGCATGTCGCGGTCGTTCTGCCAGCTCTGCGGCACCAGCATGGTCTTGGTGGTGGGGGCGTCGCGCCCCGAGCGCACGATGGCCTCGAACACGGCATCAAGGGCCGCCGTATCCGACGAGCCGGCGGGAATCAGCGGCTTGATATCCTCCGAGCGGTCGCCAAAGGCCGTGGCCGCCATCTTGATCTCGTGGCTCTTCATCCAGTTGCCATTGCCGCGGATGGTGTTGATCTCGCCGTTGTGGGCAATGCAGCGGAACGGCTGGGCCAGCCACCATTGCGGGAAGGTATTGGTGGAATAGCGCTGGTGATAGATGGCAAAGCGGCTTTCGAAGCGCGGGTCGAGCAGATCCGGATAGAAGGCCGACAGGCTCTCGGCCAGGAACAACCCCTTGTAGATGATCGACCGGCACGACAGCGAGCAGATGTAGAACCCCTGGATCTGCGCTGCGATCACCTTTTTCTCGATGCGCCGCCGCAGGATATAAAGCTCCTTCTCGAACGCCTCCTGCGCGGCGGCCGAAGTGTCGGCCGGCCCGGCGATCATGATCTGCTCGATCTCGGGGCGCAGACTGGCGGCCTTGACGCCGATCACGCTGACATCGACGGGCACCTGCCGCCAGCCGTAGATGAAATGCCCGAAGGCGATGATCTCGGATTCGACGATGGTGCGGCAGGTTTCCTGCGCGGCAAGATCGGTGCGCGGAAGAAACACCATGCCGACCGCCAGCAGGTTGGGACGCGGCTGATGGCCGGCGGCGTCGATGCAGTCGGCAAAGAAGGAAACCGGCAGGTCGACATGAATGCCGGCGCCGTCACCGGTCTTGCCATCGGCATCAACGGCCCCACGGTGCCAGACCGATTTCAGTGCCTCGATGGCGGCTTCCACCACCCGTCGCGACGGCTTGCCGTCGATCGCCGCCACCAGCCCGACACCACAGGCATCGCTTTCAAACTCGGGGCGATACATGCCGGTGGCGGCAATCCGCGCCCGTTCTTCCTCGCCGGGGGTTTCCGGAACAAACCGGTCTGCGTCGGCCATCATTGCATATCCTTGTCGTTATCCGGCACGGCCTTCAGGCCGCCAAGTGATTATTTCCGGGCGCCCGCCTGCGGGAACAGCTTCTTTAGCTCCGCCTCGATTTTCGGCGCCAGCGCCTTGTTGGCAGCTTCCAGACGGGGGGCGTATCGCTTCTGCTGGGCAGCGGCTATCTGGCGGCCGATCTCGGGCTCGGCCTTGCGCAGCTTCACCCCCAGAGGCGAACCGTAGAAGTCGACCAGCTGCTTCAGCTCGGCCGCAGTGAAGGTGGCGGCGTAGCGGGTGATCGCCTCCTTGCGGGCCGAGGCCTGCGCTTCCAGCATGATCGGTCCGATGCTGTCGGCCTGCATGGTGCCTATACGTGCCAGACCGGCATTGATGGCCGGGTTGTTCTTGGCGAGCTCGGCGCGGGCGCCGGGGTTCTGGCTCAGCATCGCCCGAATGGCAGCACCTTCGCGAATCATCTTCACCTGCTGGGTCACTGCGGCCCGGGTCTGGTTTGCCGGAGTCATCATGTCGACCAGCCGGGTGGCGAGCGCCGCCGAATCCTGGGCAACAGCCGGGGTGGCAACAGTGACGGCGGCGACGATGGCCGGAACGAACATCGATGATTTCATTTTCAGGCAGCCTTTCCCTGACGTGCCGCGGACTTGTTGCTGACGAGCCAGTCATGCATGGCATCGGCCACGTCACGACCCTCGCGCAGCGCCCAGACGACAAGGCTGGCTCCGCGCACAATGTCGCCAGCAGCAAACACGCCCGGAAGGCTGGTGGCAAGGGCCGGCAATCGGGCGCGCACCGTGCCCCAGCGGGTTGTGGCGAGATCCGGCGCCGCGAACAGCTCGGGCAGGGGTTCGGGGTCGAACCCCAGCGCCTCGATCACCAGGTCGGCCCTGATGCGAAAATCGCTGTCGGGCACCGGTTCGGGGTTGCGGCGGCCACTGACATCGGGCGAACCAAGGCGCATGCGCACGGCGACGATGCCCTGCTCGTCGATGGCCCTGGGGGCCGCCAGCCACTCGAAGCGCACACCTTCTTCTTCGGCGTTGGCCACTTCGCGCGCCGACCCCGGCATGTTGGCGCGGTCCCGCCGATAGAGGCAGACGGTTTCCACCGCACCCTGGCGAATGGCGGTGCGCACGCAATCCATGGCGGTATCGCCGCCACCAATCACCACCACCCGGCGACCGGCGGCATTCAGCTCGCCACTGTCGAAGGCAGGCACGGCATCGCCAAACCCCTTGCGGTTCGAGGCGATCAGATAATCGAGGGCCTTAATGGTGCGGGCGCCCACCGCCGGCAGCCCCAGCGGGCGTGGCTGGTAAACGCCGGTGGCGATCAACAGCACGTCGTGGCGCTGGCGCAGCGCGGCAAACGGCAGGTCGCGCCCGATCTCGACTCCGAGATGGAACTGGATCCCACCCTCTTCCAGCCGGCGGATGCGCCGCATCACCACCGCCTTGTCGAGCTTGAAGCCGGGAATGCCATAGGTCATCAGTCCGCCCGCACGATCGTGCCGATCATAGACATGCACGGCATAGCCGCGCCGCCGCAGCAGTTCAGCCGCTGCCAGCCCCGCCGGACCGGCGCCGATGATCCCGGCCGACTGATCCTCGCGGTTGGCGACTGGCGTGACCGGTTCCACCCAGCCTTCCTCCCAGGCGGTATCGGTGATGTATTTTTCGACGGCGCCAATGGTGACGGCGCCATGCCCGGCGGATTCGATCACGCAATTGCCTTCGCACAGGCGATCCTGCGGGCAGATGCGGCCACAGATTTCCGGCATCGTCGATGTCGCTGACGACAGTTCATAGGCTTCGCGCATCCGTCCCTCGGCCGCCAGCTTCAGCCAGTCGGGAATGTGGTTGTGCAGCGGGCAATGCACCTGGCAGAACGGCACGCCGCACTGGGCACAGCGCGAGGCCTGCTCCTCGGCCTTGGCGGCGAGCAGCTCGGGCGAGATTTCCTCGAAATCATTGATTCGCTCGCTTGCCGGGCGCTTTTGCGGATATTGCTGCGCCTTGACGGTAAAGCCCTGCATGCGGCTGCCCATGTCCCACCCTTTCCAGCGGGCGACGGCCCATCCGCCACCCTTGCGGCCATCCCCCGCGTGTGGCGACGACCAGCCGGTGGTAACAGGCAAGGCACAGCCGGAAAAGGTGTTATGGCAGTATTACTGACCTTATTTTTCTGTTACCAATCTGACAAATTCATGGTCACCCGCAAAAACTGAAAATTGGTCTTATAGTGAGACTAATTTTGCAGCAGCAGGGCGATGGTAATCAGCCCAAGGGCAATGCGATACCAGCCGAACGGCGCGAACCCCCGCCGCCCCACGAAGCCGACCAGCCATTTCACCACCAGCAGGGCACACAGGAACGCCGTGACAAAGCCGATGGCAATCAGCCCCAGATCATCGAGGCTGAGAAGGGCGCGTTCCTTGTAGAGCGAATAGGCGGTTGCTCCGGCCATGGTCGGCACTGCCAGAAAGAAACTGAACTCGGCAGCGGTCTTGCGATCCAGCCCCATCAGCAGGCCGCCCATGATCGTCGCACCCGATCGCGACACACCTGGCACCATCGCCAGGCACTGCATCGCCCCCACACCGACTGCCGACCGCCACCCCATGCCGGCAACGCTGGTGGCCGGCCGCGCAGTCACCAGCTTTTCAATGACGATGATGAACACGCCCCCCACCACCAGCGCAATGGCAACCGTCATCGGGCTTTGCAGCAACCGGCGGATGGCCGAATAGGCAAACACCCCGATAACCATCGCTGGCAAAAAGCCGATGACGATGTTGCGGGTGAAGGCCACCGCCTGCGGATCGCGGTGCAGGAGCCCTGACGCCATGCGGGTGAACAGCTGGCGATAGGCAACCAGCACCGCCAGAATTGCCCCCAGCTGGATGGCGATCTTGAAGGCGATAGACCCTTCGCCGGTAAATCCCAGCACCTCTGACAACAGGATCAGGTGCCCCGTCGAGGAAACCGGCAGAAATTCGGTCAGTCCCTCGACCACCCCGAGCAGGGCAGCCTGCCAGACATCATGTTGCATGAATGAACTCGATTCCCGACAATGGGTTGGAAACGGAAAGCCTCAGGCCGCGAACCGGCCACCCGGCCGATACCGCCCCAGCCAGTTGGGGGCAACCGCCGCCAGCGGCGTTGCCGGCACCGCAAGCTCGGCGAGGCCCGGGAAGCGGCCTGACACCACATTATCGTGTTGCAGCATCTGCAGCTGGTCTCTGGTGAGGGGGGTGCCGGGCAGCCGGCTGAGCAGGCGGGCGCCCGCGGCCGGCACATCGACGAACCGCACCGGACGCTCGCTATAGGCAGCGATCTGTTCCAGCAGGGCGCGCATCGTCAGCACTTCCGGCCCGCCCAGTTCGAAAACCCCGCCCGTCGCTTCGGCCCGCATGCGCCCGGCAAGCGTCACGATGGCGTCGGCCACATCCGCCACATACACCGGCTGCCAGCGGGTATCGCCAGCCACCACCGGCATGACCGGCGCGCCAACCATCATGCCCGCAAAGCGGTTGGTGAACTGGTCGTCGGCTCCGAACACCAGGCTGGGACGAATGATGGCGGCCGCCGGGAACGCCGCAGCAACTGCCGCCTCTCCGGCCGCCTTGGTGCGCCCATAAGCTGATGGGCTGGCCGAATCGGCGCCGATCGCCGACAGGTGGACAAGCCCGCGCGCTCCGGCGGCAGCGGCTGCCTGTGCCACATGGCCGGCGCCCGTTACATGCACATCGGCGAATCGCTGTGGGCCTTCCTGAAGGATGCCTGCCAGGTTGACGACGACATCGGCTGCCGCAACCGCGCGTCGCAGGCTTTCCGGTACCATCACATCGGCCAAGATGACATCGATCTGGCCGACATCCCCCAGCGGCCGCAGATGACGGGCCCGCTGCACGGTGCGAGAGGTAACGAGGACGCGCCAGCCACTGCGGGCGAAAGCCTCGACAAGGGCGGTTCCGATGAAGCCGGCGCCACCAATGATGGTGACCAGCGGCGGGCTGAAGGGCGGAAGGGACGCTGTGTTATGCATGATTTCGCTGTAGCCGCGCTTCGGGGCTGTTGACAATCTTTGCTGCGCCCCATAACAGCCGCGCCTCAAGAAGCCCCTGTGCCCAGGTGGCGGAATTGGTAGACGCGCAGGTTTCAGGTACCTGTGGCCGAAAGGCCGTGGAGGTTCGAGTCCTCTCCTGGGCACCATTTCGGTCCAAAAGCCCGAGTCCCTAGCACCGCCGCCTCTACGCCAGAGACGGCGGTGAGGGTGCGCAGCAACTCGGTGCGCGTGCCGAGGATTCGCACATCCGTCTTGCTATGGACCTCGACCCGCTGCGCCACGGCGCGCACATGATTGCGCGCATAGGTGCCATCATCATGACGAAGCTTGCGTTTGGCGGCCAATGCGAAGGCGTGAAGGCTCTCGACCGTGATCTCCGGGCTGATCTTTTCGATGTGCGCGACCGCGCGCTCGGCATCGCCTCTGGCCTGGTCGCGGAGGGTGGTCAGTTCCGCGATCCGCGCCTTGAGCGACGGATCGCCCATATCGACCAGTCCGTTCTCGATCGCCTCATAGAGCCTGGAGAGTTTGGTGTCCGCCTCCGTCGCCCGCCGTTCCATCTCGGCGACGTGCTGGCGGCGCTCGGTCACCCAGTCTTCGCGCCGGGCGATGAGTTGGTCCATCAGCACTTCAAGCCGCGCGGGATCGAGCAGCCGCTTCTCCAGATGCTCGATCACCGCCTCGTTCAGCCGATCCATCGGGAGCGAGACGCCGGGGCAGCCCGTTTTCCCCTTCGTGGCCTTGGTCGCGCAGGTGTAATAGCGATACTCCTGACCGCTCCGGCTGGTGCCGGTGCGCAGCGTCATCGCCCCACCGCAGCAGGCACAGAAGCAGATACCCGTCAGGAGCGTCGAGCCGCCTACCGCGCGCGGCGGCATCATCTTGGGGCTGCGCGCCTTCAATGATCGCTGCACCGCCTCGAACTCCGCCACCGAGATGATGGGCGGCACTTCCATGATGGCGTGCTCGGCTTCAGGCTTCCGGCGCCCTTTCTTCGCGTCATAGGTATTGAAGCGATGCTGGCCGATATAGGTCGTCCGCGTGAGCACCTGATGCACCATGCCCTTGCCCCAGCGCCCGCCATAGCGGGTGCGGATATTATTCTCGTTGAGCCAGCACGCAATCGCCATGACGCCGATCGGCCCGCGGCCATCGGCGCCCTCCAGCGCCAGCCGGAATATCCGGCGCACCGTCTCGGCATGGATCGGGTCGACCTCCAGCTTCTTCTTGATCTTCGTGCCCCGCTGTTCGGCCTCGACCACGCGGTAGCCGATCGGCGGGCGAGCGCCGTTCCAGAAGCCTTGCCGCGCATTTTCGTTCATGGCGCGCAGGGTGTGCTTGGCGGTTTCCTTCGACTGATATTCGTCGAATAGCGTCATGATCTTGCGCATCATCTCGCTTGCCGGATCATCACCGAGCACCTGCGTGATGGAAACAAGCTGCACGCCATTCTTCGCCAGCTTGCGGACGTAGAACTCGAACTGAAACTGATCACGGAAGAAGCGCGAGAAGCTGTGGACGACCACCACGTCGAACGCGGGCGGTTTTTCCGACGCCGCGTCGATCATATCCTGGAAAGCGGGTCGGCGATCATCGGTGCCCGAGACGCCTGGCTCGATAAACTCGGCCGCGACCTCCCAGCCTTTCGACTGGCAATAGCCCTCAAGCTGGCGTCGCTGATCGGGGATCGACAGGTCATGGTCCGCCTGGCGCGGCGTGGAGACGCGCAGGTAGAGCGCAGCGCGGGCCGTCGCTACTACGGGTGGCGTTCCAGTTTCGGCATGGGCGACGGTCGCCATCACAACATCCTTTCATCAACCTACGGCCATGGACAGCGACCGCGACTACATCTTCTCCAATCCCCGCACCGCCGACGACGCCAGCAGGAACAGCCGGTTCGGTCGCCGCGGGAAAGGTGAAAAACCAAGTCCCTCGTAGAATGCCGCCGCGTGATCATCCTTGGCGTCGACGATGATGGCCAACACCGCCAGCGTCTCGGCGGCGCCGAGAACGCGTCTAATCGCATCCACCGCCAGCACTTCGCCGAAGCCCTTGCCGCGCATCCGAACGTCACGCGCGAGGCGCCCGATCAGCGCGGCCGGATAGCCGCTTTCATAGCGCGGCAGCTTGCGCGCGATTTCCTCCGGCAATTCGCCCAGTTCCAGCTTGAAGGCGCTCAGGCTGTAGAAGCCGACGACACCCAACTCCGAATCCGTGGCGACGAAAACGCGCGCGACATCGCGGCGGTCATCCTGACCGGCGCGTCGCCGGAACCAGCCATCCAGATCGGTCTGCCCGCAGGAAAAGCGCGACCGATCATGATGCTTGCCGAGAGCTTCGAAAGCGATCGCCAATCTTCAGCCCACGAGATCGCGGTGACGGCGCATGGCGGCGATCAGCCGTTCGGAGGGCTCCGGCGGGTTCATCAACGCCTCGAAAAAGGCATCCCGATCTGAGCCGGTCAGCACCAGGCGTTGATGCTCGTCCAGCACGCGCCGCGCGCCTTCATAGGCCAGATCGCCAGCGGTCAGGCCAGTGACCGCGCTCGCCTGTTGAATCAGATCCTTGGCTGAGGCGCTGACGCGCAGTTCGATCCGCTCGCGTTTGACCTCGCGCTCCGGTTTCCGGGTTTTTTGGATGGCCGACATGCCCGATCTCCTTTGACCTTCAATGTACGGCATAATGCCGTGCCGGTCAACTTTGCTGAAGCGCGCCAGCCGCATCATCCGATCGCGGAAGCACAGGGCGGAGCCGCCGCCATCCATCATGACAGCGGCCCGAACAAGGCATCCAGTTCCTTGCGAAAAGCGCCCTCGATGACGCGCAACTCGGCATCGCCGATGGGAACCTGTTGGGGCCAGTCGTCGGTGACGACGATCGGCGCGCTGGCGACGCTGGCGCGCGCCGACGCGCGCGTCGGTTGCGGCTGCATGTAATCGTGCAGGTCTTCGAGACCTTCCGACCAGCGGCGAGGTGCGCGAAAGCGACGTTTGCGAGAGAGTGCCATACGGACAAAGCTGCCGTCCCACGCGCTGGAATCCAGTAAAATCGTCACCGGTGCGACGCATGCCGCAGCGTAGCCGTGGCGGCGGGATTCGGCGTGTGACGGCACACGGCGAAAGCAGCGAAGTGTGGCGTAGCAGAGGCGGCGGCAGATAAGTGCTCACGGCGGGTTCCCGGATGCCGCGTGTAGGCTGGTTTGCTATTCTCCCGCTCATGGACTCGCCGAGAGAGATCGACACAGACAGAATCGACGAGGCGGTACTCGCCTTGTTGTGGCTCAACTTCAGCGCCACCGGCACGGCCTGGAAGGGCTTCGACTGGATCACGATGGACCGGCTGCACGAACGCGGGTTGATCTCCGATCCGGTCGGCAAGGCCCGCTCCATCGAGATGACGCCCGAAGGACGCCGGGAAGCCGAGCGCCTGTTCCGGGAACTGTTCGCACGCAGTTGACTCCACCGCAGCGGTCGAAGGGTATGACGCCCGCCATTCGCGGGATTCCCGTTTCCTGATACTGGATGCCGGGAACGGCATTGTCTCTCGTCCTGCCTGCCTGGCCGACCCTCACGGCCTCCTCGTGGCCGATCTGATCGGTTCCACCTGTCGGCGCAACGGCGCCGGGCAGCTTTTTTCCGCCGCGCGGGCGCGCTTTGCATCGCGAAACAAAAAAGCAGCCCTTCGGCCGTCCATGGGCCGCAAGCCCACCCCGTCGCGCGAGCGCGACAGGAACCCCGAGCAGCGGTGCGCCGCCGAACGTCCCCGATCTCCGACACGCCACGAGGCCGCGATGGGCGCGGCCCGGACAAGCAAACGGAGTATCATCATGAGCACCATCGGCACTTTCACCAGGGGCAGGGACGGCATCATCGAAGGCAAGGTCGTCACCCTCGCGCTCAACACCCGCGCGGTGTTCACGCCCGTAGAAAAAGACGCCTCCAAGGCGCCCGACTACCGGCTCACCTTCGCCAACGCGGATCACATCGACGTCGAGGTAGGCGCCGCCTGGATCAGGACCAGCCGCAACGAGCGCGACTATCTCTCGGTCAAGATCGACGATCCTTGGCTACCGACGCCGCTCTTCGCCAGCCTGGTCGAGAGCAACGAGCGCCCCGGCGAATACGTCCTGCTCTGGTCCCGGTGACCGCCACACGCGCCCCGCCAGCGATGGCGGGGCGCATCTTTCGTTGTCGTCAGGACGGTCGCGGGCAGCGTCGTATTTTACAGCGCTGTCTTGTGATTGTCATCGCGCGCCGCTATTGTTGAGAACAATTCTCAAAAAGAGAGTGAGGGCTGAACGAAAGGACCGACCATGACCCGCCATTTTTCGCCGCCAGCACGAGAAGCAACCGCGATGTCCGCGCTGCTGATCGAAGCGGCGCGGTGCTGGCGGGAAGCGCGTGATAGCGGGAAGGCGGTCCAGCCCAGCCTGTTCGCCCTGCTTTCGCGACATGGTCACGATATGCTGGCGCCGGTGTTCGACAGTCTCATGACGCTGGCCGAAGCGGTATCCGGCAAGCAGATCGCGGTGGGCAGCGGTCCCGATCTGTCCGAGGACGAGCATCGACTGATCGGGCTGCTTGAAGGAACCGACACTCTTCCGCGCAAGGGTGGACTTGCGCTCTCGCTCCACGTCGCGGTGCGGTCCCTGCAAATCCTGCTGGTCCGCACGGTGAGTATACCCGCCGCACGACTGGCGGCCTGAAAACCATCTCCTGAATATATCTGGTGCCGGCATGGCCGGCGCTTTGTCCCGCGCGGCCGGACGGCCGCGCGATCGTGGCTAATGGCGCTGCCCTCGCGCCGGGCAAGGGAAGTGGAACCGGCCGGGGCGGTATCCCCAATCTTCCGCGCTTCGCTTGTGCAGATCGGGCGAACCCCCTCCACCCCGGACGCCCTTGTCCCGTTGCTACCCTGGTCTCGCCGACGGGCAGAAGTTCAGGCGCGGCGTTCCGCTTCGCTGAACTTCAGACCCAAAGGATTTGAGACATGACCAGCAAGGCACAGGCTCCCCGCAATGTGATCTTCAACGGGGATTGCATCGACGTGATGCGGGCTTTCGATACCGGCGCGGTGGATTTCATCCTGACCGATCCGCCCTATGTGACCCGCTACCGGGACCGTCAGGGCCGCAAGGTGGCGAATGACGATAACGGCCGCTGGCTGCGTCCGGCTTTCCGCGAGATGCACCGCGTCCTGAAGGATGGCGGTTTCGCGATTTCCTTTTATGGCTGGAACAAGGTCGATTTGTTCATGGACGCATGGAAGGCGGCGGGTTTCCGCGTCGTCGGCCATCTTGTGTTTCGCAAGCGTTATGCGTCGTCTGCCCGTTTCCTTCGCTATGAACATGAGCAAGCCTATTTGCTCGCAAAGGGCAATCCGGCCCGGCCCGCACGGCCTATCCCCGATGTGCTGGACTTCCCCTATTCGGGCAACCGTCTGCACCCCACGCAAAAGCCGGTTGAGGCGCTGACTCCGTTGATCGAGGCTTTCACGCAGCCGGGCGAGCTTGTGCTGGACCCGTTCAGCGGCAGCGGCTCGACATTGGCGGCAGCCCAGCAGCTCGGCCGCGACTGGACCGGCATCGAACTGGACAACGGCCATTATCACACCGCCAGCCAGCGGCTTGCCGCGCAGGCGCATCACCGGGCGGCCGCATAGGCCGCCGCCCTTCCGCAATATCCGCGCCCGTCCCCGTGGCGGGCGCCACCATCACAAGGAATCCTGTCATGCGCTGGATAATCACGTTCGATCATCACGGCGGCTGCCTGGGGATGGGCGAAAACGCCGAAGGCATCCCGACCCGTGCCGATCCGAAAGAAGGCGACAGCCTGCCAATGGAGTTCCGGCTTTACGACGCGACCGGCTCTCTTTGCTTTGAAGGCCGGTGCGGCGACATTGACGCCGACTGGTGGCACGGTGTCGAGCCTTTGATTTACACTTGGAACACATTCCGCTGTCGGCGCCTGACCTACCGGCGGACTGACCCGCGGGCACAATGGCGCGCGCTGGCACCCTTTCCCGGCCGATAGGACGATTTCCCAGTATCGTCTGGCGCCGCCGCCAGTCTGCCCGGATCGGCGGCCGCCGCGCGTCCCACGGGGCCGCGCGGCCGTATTGCGTGCGCTCACCGGGCACGGCCCCGCTCGCGGATGACAGTAGCCAAAATCATCGCTTCGCCCTATGCAAGACGCGGGCCGCTACGCGGCGGCCTGGGGCGTGGAAACCCCTGAATATTCGGTTGGGCGCCGGCCGTGACGGCGCCGCCATCCTTGACCACTTGGTCGGGGAGCCTGTGACGTATGCAACAGGCTTCCGGGCTAAAGTCTCTAGCTGCTGCCCCCACGGTAGAGGGTATCCGGGCTTCATACTGCTACGTCATGATCTTCTTCTCCGT